>NZ_JAUXXP010000020.1 GCF_030684895.1 Pseudomonas sp.
AGTCAACGTGCGCGTAGTGACGCACGGCCGAATCGTATTCAACGTGAGCGGTGTTGATGGTGATACCGCGCGCTTTTTCTTCTGGGGCGCTGTCGATCTTGTCGAAGTCAACCTTGGCCGAACCGAATACTTCGGAGCAGACGCGGGTCAGAGCAGCGGTCAGAGTGGTTTTACCGTGGTCAACGTGACCGATAGTGCCAACGTTGACGTGCGGTTTGTTACGTTCAAATTTTTCTTTAGCCACGACAATTAACTCCTTGCCTAAAGGGCTGAATCAGCCTTGTTTTTTGGTTACAGACTCGACGATGTGCGACGGAGCCGTATTGTATTTTTTGAATTCCATGGAGTAGCTTGCGCGACCCTGAGACATGGAACGGACGTCGGTCGCATAACCGAACATCTCACCCAGCGGAACTTCAGCACGAATCACCTTGCCGGAGATTGTGTCTTCCATACCCAGGATCATGCCACGACGACGGTTAAGGTCGCCCATCACATCACCCATGTAATCTTCTGGGGTAACAACCTCTACCGCCATGATCGGCTCAAGCAGCTCACCACCGCCCTTCTGGGCCAGTTGCTTGGTCGCCATGGAAGCAGCCACCTTGAACGCCATCTCGTTAGAGTCGACGTCGTGGTAGGAACCATCGAACACGGTAGCCTTCAGGCCGATCAGCGGATAGCCGGCAACAACGCCGTTCTTCATCTGCTCTTCGATACCCTTCTGGATAGCCGGGATGTATTCCTTCGGAATTACACCACCCACGACTTCGTTCACGAACTGCAGACCTTCCTGACCTTCGTCAGCAGGTGCAAAGCGAACCCAGCAGTGACCGAACTGACCACGACCACCGGACTGACGCACGAACTTGCCTTCGATTTCACAGCTCTTCGTGATGCGCTCACGATAGGAAACCTGAGGCTTGCCGATGTTGGCTTCAACGTTGAACTCGCGGCGCATGCGGTCGACCAGGATGTCCAGGTGCAACTCGCCCATACCGGAGATGATCGTCTGACCAGTCTCTTCGTCAGTTTTAACGCGGAAAGATGGATCTTCCTGAGCAAGCTTGCCCAGAGCGATACCCATTTTTTCCTGGTCGTCCTTGGTCTTAGGCTCTACGGCAACCGAAATAACCGGCTCCGGGAAGTCCATACGAACCAGGATGATTGGCTTGTCAGCGTTGCACAGAGTCTCACCGGTGGTGACGTCCTTCATGCCGATCAAGGCCGCGATGTCACCAGCGCGCACCTCCTTGATCTCTTCGCGGGCGTTTGCGTGCATTTGCACCATACGACCCACGCGCTCTTTCTTACCTTTAACCGAGTTGATCACGCCGTCGCCGGAGGCCAACACGCCCGAGTAAACGCGGACGAAGGTCAAGGTACCCACGAATGGGTCGGTAGCGATCTTGAACGCCAGAGCCGAGAACGGCTCGCTGTCGTCTGCATGACGCTCCAGCTGAATTTCCTCGTCATCCGGGTCAGTACCCTTGATAGCAGGAATGTCAGTCGGCGCAGGCAGGAAGTCGATAACGGCGTCGAGAACCAGGGGAACACCCTTGTTCTTGAAGGAAGAACCGCAAACAGCCAGAACGATTTCACCAGCGATAGTACGCTGACGCAGAGCACCCTTGATTTCTTCGATGGTGAGCTCTTCACCTTCGAGGTACTTGTTCATCAGCTCTTCGTTGGCTTCGGCCGCAGCCTCAACCATGTTGCCGCGCCACTTCTCGGCTTCTTCCAGCAATTCAGCTGGAATGTCCTTGCGCACTGGGACCATGCCTTTGTCGGCATCGTTCCAGTAGACAGCTTGCATGTTGATCAGATCGATCTGACCCTGGAAGTTGTCTTCAGCACCAATGGCCAGCTGGATCGGCACCGGAGTGTGACCCAGGCGCTGCTTGATCTGACCGATCACGCGTAGGAAGTCAGCACCGGCACGGTCCATCTTGTTGACGTAAACAAGACGTGGAACGCCGTACTTGTTGGCCTGACGCCATACGGTTTCCGACTGAGGCTCAACGCCCGAGGTACCGCAGAACACAACGACCGCGCCGTCGAGTACACGCAGCGAACGCTCAACTTCAATGGTGAAGTCAACGTGGCCGGGGGTATCGATTACGTTGAAGCGATGCTCATCTTTGTACTGCTTCTCGGAACCTTTCCAGAAGGCGGTGATGGCAGCGGAAGTAATGGTAATACCACGCTCCTGCTCCTGCACCATCCAGTCGGTGGTCGCGGCGCCATCATGCACCTCGCCCATTTTGTGGCTTTTACCGGTATAGAAAAGCACACGCTCGGTAGTCGTGGTTTTACCCGCGTCCACGTGAGCCACGATACCGATGTTACGGTAACGGTTAATCGGTGTAATACGAGCCATAAAGCCCTCGCAAATTTAGAAGCGCGATAATTAGAAGCGGTAGTGCGAGAAAGCCTTGTTGGCTTCAGCCATACGGTGCACGTCTTCACGCTTCTTAACTGCAGCACCTTTGCCTTCAGCGGCATCCAGCAATTCGCCAGCCAAACGCAGAGCCATAGACTTCTCGCCACGCTTACGGGCGAAATCTACCAGCCAGCGCATGGCAAGAGCGTTACGGCGGGACGGACGAACTTCGACCGGAACCTGGTAAGTAGCACCGCCTACACGGCGCGACTTCACTTCGACCAGCGGAGCGATGGCGTCGAGAGCTTTCTCGAAGATTTCCAGGGGATCGCTGTTCTTACGCTCTTTAACCTTGTCCAGGGCGCCATAAACGATACGTTCGGCAACGGCTTTCTTGCCGCTTTCCATCACGTGGTTCATGAACTTGGCCAGGATTTGGCTTCCGTATTTTGGATCGTCAAGCACTTCGCGCTTGGCTGCTACACGACGTCTTGGCATTTGATAAGCCCTCAAACGGTCTTCAGGTTAGCCCGGGACTGCATCACAGAGGATGGATGCCCGACCTTACTCTTATCGACTCAGATAAATAAAAAACTGCAATTCGGTGCACGCACCGGGCACTTCAGACGCCTATTACTTCGGACGCTTGGTACCGTACTTCGAACGACCCTGCTTACGGTCTTTAACGCCGGAGGTATCCAGCGAACCGCGCACGGTGTGATAACGCACACCTGGCAAGTCTTTTACACGGCCGCCGCGAATCAGTACGACGCTGTGCTCTTGCAGGTTGTGGCCTTCACCGCCGATGTACGAGGAAACCTCGAAACCGTTGGTCAGGCGCACACGGCATACTTTACGCAGTGCCGAGTTAGGTTTTTTCGGCGTAGTGGTATACACGCGAGTGCACACACCACGACGCTGCGGGCAGTTCTGCAGCGCAGGCACGTCGGATTTCTCGACGATACGCTTACGCGGCTGACGTACCAGCTGGTTGATAGTTGCCATCTTAAGCTCCACTGTTGTCTTGCGACGCTATTGCCCTACAAACAAAATGGCAGAGCACGTGCCCTGCCAAATTTAGGGGTGCATGAGTCTAAAGAGACTCACCGCCCCAGTCAAGACAAAGCCCCGCTAGCGAACTAGCGAGGCTTAGTACTTAATTACTGCTGGAGTTCAGCGCTTCGGTCAGTGCGGCTTCCACTTCACTGGCGCTGACACGTACTGGCTGAGCCGCTTCACGCTTGCGCTTGCGCTCGCTGTGATAGGCCAAACCGGTACCGGCTGGGATCAGACGACCCACAACCACGTTTTCTTTCAGGCCACGCAGGTAGTCGCGCTTGCCAGTAACGGCCGCTTCGGTAAGAACGCGGGTGGTTTCCTGGAAGGAGGCCGCCGAGATAAACGACTCGGTGGACAACGACGCCTTGGTGATACCCAGCAGCACGCGGGTGTACTTGGCAACGAACTTGTCTTCTGCAGCCAGACGCTCGTTTTCGCCCAGTACCGCGGTCAACTCCATCTGGTCGCCCTTGATGAAGGTGGAATCGCCCGACTCAGCCACTTCAACCTTGCGCAGCATCTGGCGCAGGATGGTTTCGATGTGCTTGTCGTTGATCTTCACGCCCTGCAGGCGGTACACGTCCTGGATCTCGTTGACGATGTACTTGGCCAGCGCGCTGACACCCAGCAAACGCAGGATATCGTGCGGATCGCTCGGACCGTCGGAGATCACTTCACCCTTGTTGACCTGCTCACCTTCGAACACGTTCAGGTGACGCCACTTCGGAATCAGCTCTTCATACGGATCGCTACCGTCGTTCGGGGTAATGACCAGACGACGCTTGCCCTTGGTCTCTTTACCGAACGCGATGGTGCCGCTGATTTCCGCCAGAATCGAGGCTTCTTTCGGACGACGCGCTTCGAACAAGTCGGCAACGCGCGGCAGACCACCGGTGATGTCGCGGGTCTTCGAGGTTTCCTGAGGAATACGGGCGATAACATCACCGACCGCTACCTGGGCACCGTTCGCCACACCCACCAGGGCGTTGGCCGGCAGGAAGTACTGAGCCGGTACGTCGGTACCTGGCAGCAGCAGATCCTTGCCATCTTCGCCCACCATCTTCACCGCAGGACGAATGTCCTTGCCGGCAGCCGGACGATCTTTCGGATCGAGGACTTCGATGTTGGTCAAACCCGTCAATTCGTCAGTCTGACGCTTGATGGTGATGCCTTCTTCCATGCCCACGTAGGTCACGGTACCTTTCATTTCGGTCACGATTGGGTGGGTGTGCGGGTCCCACTTGGCAACGATTGAGCCAGCGTCGACCTTGTCGCCTTCCTTCACGGAAATCACAGCACCGTACGGCAGCTTGTAGCGCTCGCGCTCACGACCAAACTCGTCGGCAATCGCCAGCTCACCGGAACGCGATACCGCGATCAGGTTGCCGTCGAGGCGCTCAACGTGCTTGAGGTTGTGCAGACGTACAGCACCGCCGTTCTTCACTTGTACGCTGTCGGCCGCCGAAGTCCGGCTGGCCGCACCACCGATGTGGAACGTACGCATGGTCAGCTGGGTACCCGGCTCACCGATCGACTGAGCAGCAATAACACCGACCGCCTCACCAATGTTGATCTGGTGACCACGAGCCAGGTCGCGACCGTAGCACTTGGCGCAGATGCCGTAGCGGGTTTCACAGCTGATCGGCGAACGCACGATCACTTCGTCGATGCTGTTCAGCTCGATGAATTCAACCCACTGCTCGTCAACCAGCGTACCGGCTGGAACGATGACTTCTTCGGTGCCTGGCTTGAACACGTCACGGGCGATTACTCGACCCAGTACGCGCTCACCCAGCGGCTCAACCACGTCACCGCCTTCAATGTGCGGTGTCATCAGCAGGCCGTGCTCGGTGCCGCAGTCGATTGCGGTAACCACCAGATCCTGCGCCACGTCTACCAGACGACGAGTCAGGTAACCGGAGTTAGCGGTTTTCAACGCGGTATCCGCAAGGCCCTTACGAGCACCGTGCGTCGAGATGAAGTACTGCAGAACCGACAGACCTTCGCGGAAGTTCGCGGTAATCGGCGTCTCGATGATCGAGCCGTCCGGCTTGGCCATCAGACCACGCATACCAGCGAGCTGACGGATCTGAGCGGCGCTACCACGAGCACCAGAGTCAGCCATCATGTACATCGAGTTGAACGACTCTTGCTCGACTTCTTTGCCGTCGCGGTCGATGACTTTCTCTTTCGAGAGGTTGGCCATCATCGCCTTCGACACTTCGTCGTTGGCCTTGGACCAGAGGTCGATCACTTTGTTGTACTTCTCGCCCTGGGTTACCAGGCCGGAGGCGTACTGCGATTCGATCTCTTTAACTTCCTCAGTGGCGGCGTCAATGATGCGCGCCTTCTCATCCGGGATAACGAAGTCGTTCACACCGATCGACACACCGGAGATGGTCGAGTAGGCGAAACCGGTGTACATCAGCTGGTCAGCGAAGATTACGGTGTCTTTCAAGCCAACGGTGCGGTAGCACTGGTTGATCAGCTTGGAGATCGCCTTCTTCTTCATCGACTGGTTGACCACGTCATACGACAGGCCATCCGGAACGATTTGGAACAGCAGCGCACGGCCGACAGTGGTGTCGACGATACGGGTGTTCTTGGTGATGGTGCCGTCGCGGTCTTTGATCACTTCGTTGATGCGCACTTTTACGCGCGCATGCAGCGAGGCTTCGCCACCGCGGAAAACCCGGTCAACTTCCTGCAGGTCAGCGAATACGCGGCCTTCGCCTTTGGCGTTGATCGCTTCGCGGGTCATGTAATACAGACCCAGTACCACGTCCTGGGAAGGAACGATGATTGGCTCACCGTTGGCAGGCGACAGGATGTTGTTGGTCGACATCATCAGGGCGCGCGCTTCCAGCTGGGCTTCCAGCGTCAGCGGTACGTGCACGGCCATTTGGTCGCCGTCGAAGTCGGCGTTGTACGCGGCGCAGACCAGCGGGTGCAGCTGGATAGCCTTACCTTCGATCAGTACCGGTTCAAATGCCTGGATACCCAAACGGTGAAGAGTCGGTGCACGGTTGAGCAGCACTGGGTGTTCGCGAATCACTTCGGCGAGAACGTCCCAAACCTCTGGCAGTTCGCGCTCGACCATTTTCTTGGCCGCTTTGATGGTGGTCGCAAGACCACGCATTTCCAGCTTGCCGAAAATGAACGGTTTGAACAGCTCGAGGGCCATTTTCTTCGGCAGACCGCACTGGTGCAGACGCAGAGTCGGGCCCACGGTAATAACGGAACGACCGGAGTAGTCCACGCGCTTACCGAGCAAGTTCTGACGGAAACGACCTTGCTTACCCTTGATCATGTCAGCCAAGGATTTCAGCGGACGCTTGTTCGAGCCAGTGATGGCGCGACCGCGACGGCCGTTGTCGAGCAGGGCGTCGACCGCTTCTTGCAGCATGCGCTTTTCGTTGCGCACGATGATGTCCGGTGCGGACAGATCGAGCAGGCGCTTGAGGCGGTTGTTACGGTTGATCACGCGGCGATACAGATCGTTGAGATCCGACGTCGCGAAACGGCCACCGTCGAGCGGAACCAGCGGACGCAGATCTGGCGGCAGAACCGGCAGAACGGTCAACACCATCCACTCAGGCAGGTTGCCCGAACCGAGGAAAGCTTCCATCAGCTTCAGACGCTTGGACAGCTTCTTGATCTTGGTTTCCGAGTTGGTTTGCGGAATTTCTTCGCGCAGACGGCCAATCTCGTGCTCCAGGTCGATCGCGTGCAGCAGTTCGCGAACGGCTTCAGCACCCATGCGGGCATCGAAGTCATCACCGAACTCTTCGAGGGCTTCGAAGTACTGCTCGTCGTTCAGCAGCTGGCCTTTTTCAAGAGTGGTCATGCCTGGGTCGATTACGACATAGCTCTCGAAGTAGAGAACGCGTTCGATATCACGCAGGGTCATGTCCATCAGCAAACCGATACGGCTCGGCAGGGACTTGAGGAACCAGATGTGGGCAACCGGCGAAGCCAGTTCGATGTGCGCCATGCGCTCACGACGAACCTTGGCCAGGGCCACTTCAACGCCGCACTTCTCGCAGATCACGCCGCGATGCTTCAAGCGCTTGTACTTACCGCACAGGCACTCGTAATCCTTAACCGGGCCAAAGATCTTGGCGCAGAACAGGCCGTCACGCTCAGGCTTGAACGTACGGTAGTTGATGGTTTCCGGCTTTTTAACTTCACCGAACGACCACGAACGGATCATCTCAGGCGATGCCAACCCAATACGGATGGCGTCGAACTCTTCGACTTGACCCTGGTTTTTCAGCAAATTCAGTAGGTCTTTCAAGGCCTTTCCTCCTGGCGGAGCTGGCGATGGAGCAAAGTGCTCCACCGCCGATTCGCGTCACGTGTTATTCGGTTTCCAGATCGATGTCGATACCCAACGAACGGATCTCTTTGATCAGTACGTTGAAGGACTCGGGCATGCCCGGCTCCATACGGTGATCACCGTCCACGATGTTTTTGTACATCTTGGTACGGCCGTTCACGTCGTCCGACTTCACGGTCAGCATTTCCTGCAGGGTGTAGGCGGCGCCGTAAGCTTCCAGTGCCCAGACCTCCATCTCCCCGAAGCGCTGACCACCGAACTGCGCCTTACCACCCAGCGGCTGCTGAGTAACCAGGCTGTAGGAACCCGTGGAACGCGCGTGCATCTTGTCGTCCACCAGGTGGTTCAGTTTCAGCATGTACATGTAGCCAACGGTGGTCGGGCGCTCGAACTGGTTACCAGTACGACCGTCGATCAAGCGCATCTGGCCGCTTTCTGGCAGATCTGCCAGTTTCAGCATGGCCTTGATTTCGCTTTCCTTGGCACCGTCGAACACCGGGGTGGCCATTGGCACACCGCCTTTGAGGTTGTGCGCCAAACGCAGGATTTCCTGATCACTCAGTTCATCCAGGCTTTCCTGACGACCGCCAATCTCGTTGTAGATCTGCTGCATGAACTTACGCAGTTCGGCGACCTTGCGCTGCTCTTCGAGCATGCGGTTGATCTTCTCGCCCAGACCTTTAGCCGCGAGGCCCAGGTGGGTTTCGAGGATCTGCCCAACGTTCATACGCGACGGTACGCCCAGCGGGTTCAGTACGATGTCGACCGGAGTACCGTGGATGTCGTGCGGCATGTCTTCAACCGGCATGATCACCGAGACAACACCCTTGTTACCGTGACGACCAGCCATCTTGTCACCCGGCTGGATGCGACGACGGATTGCCAGGTAAACCTTGACGATCTTCAGTACGCCTGGAGCCAGGTCATCGCCCTGCTGCAGCTTGCGTTTTTTGTCTTCAAACTTGTCGTCGAGCAGCTGACGGCGATCGGAAATGTAGGCCTGGGCCTTTTCCAACTGCTCGTTCAGCGCATCGTCAGCCATACGCAGCTTGAACCACTGGCCGCGCTCAAGACCGTCGAGGAACTCGTCGGTGACTTCGGCGCCTTTCTTCAGGCCAGCACCGCCTTCGGCTTTCTTACCAACCAAAGCGGAACGCAGACGCTCGAAGGTCGCACCTTCAACGATGCGGAACTCTTCGTTCAGATCCTTACGGATCTCGTCGAGCTGGCTCTTCTCGATCGACAGAGCACGCGCATCACGCTCAACGCCGTCACGGGTGAAGACCTGCACGTCGATAACGGTACCTTTGGTGCCAGTTGGCACGCGCAGGGAGGTGTCTTTAACGTCAGACGCCTTCTCACCGAAGATCGCACGCAGCAGCTTCTCCTCTGGAGTCAGTTGGGTCTCGCCTTTGGGCGTGACCTTGCCGACCAGAATGTCGCCAGGACCGACTTCAGCGCCGACATACACGATGCCTGCTTCGTCCAGCTTGTTCAGTGCCGATTCACCGACGTTCGGGATGTCAGAAGTGATTTCTTCCGAGCCGAGCTTGGTGTCACGCGCCACACAGGTCAGTTCCTGAATGTGGATAGTGGTGAAACGATCTTCTTGCACCACGCGCTCGGAGAGGCAGATGGAGTCTTCGAAGTTGTAACCGTTCCACGGCATGAACGCGACGCGCATGTTCTGACCAAGAGCCAGCTCACCCATATCGGTGGACGGGCCGTCAGCCAGGATGTCGCTGCGCTCAACCTTGTCACCTTTGCTCACCAGCGGACGCTGGTTGATGCAGGTGTTCTGGTTGGAGCGGGTGTATTTGGTCAGGTTGTAGATGTCGACACCGGCTTCGCCAGTTTCAACTTCGTCGTCATTGACGCGAACTACAACACGGCTGGCATCGACGGAATCGATCACACCGCCACGACGAGCCACAACGCAAACGCCGGAGTCGCGCGCTACGTTGCGCTCCATGCCGGTACCTACCAGCGGCTTGTCAGCGCGCAGAGTCGGTACAGCCTGACGCTGCATGTTCGAACCCATCAACGCACGGTTGGCGTCATCGTGCTCGAGGAACGGGATCAGCGAAGCGGCAACCGAAACTACCTGCTTAGGCGATACGTCCATCAGGGTGACGTCTTCAGGCGCTTTAACGGTGAATTCGTTGAGGTGACGCACGGCCACCAACTCATCAACCAGCTGACCTTTGTTGTTCATGGTCGCCGAAGCCTGGGCGATCACGTGATCGGCCTCTTCAATGGCGGACAGGAACACGATTTCGTCGGTAACCAGGGTGTCTTTCACCACACGGTACGGGCTCTCGAGGAAGCCGTACTGATTGGTGCGCGCATAGGCTGCCAGGGAGTTGATCAGACCGATGTTCGGACCTTCAGGGGTCTCGATCGGGCACACACGGCCGTAGTGGGTCGGGTGTACGTCACGGACTTCGAAGCCGGCACGCTCACGGGTCAGACCGCCCGGGCCAAGAGCCGAAACACGGCGCTTGTGGGTGATCTCGGAGAGCGGGTTGTTCTGGTCCATAAACTGCGAGAGCTGGCTCGAACCGAAGAACTCTTTCACCGCCGCCGCAACCGGCTTGGCGTTGATCAGGTCCTGCGGCATCAAGCCTTCGCTTTCAGCCATCGACAGACGCTCTTTGACCGCACGCTCAACACGCACCAGACCAACGCGGAACTGGTTTTCGGCCATTTCGCCTACGCAGCGAACACGACGGTTACCCAGGTGGTCGATGTCGTCGACGATGCCTTTGCCGTTACGGATGTCGACGAGGGTCTTGAGAACCGCGACGATATCTTCCTTGCTCAGCACGCCCGAACCTTCGATCTCGGTACGACCGATACGACGGTTGAACTTCATGCGGCCTACGGCCGACAGGTCGTAACGCTCAGCGCTGAAGAACAGGTTGTTGAACAGGGTCTCGGCTGCATCCTTGGTTGGCGGCTCGCCAGGACGCATCATGCGGTAGATCTCGACCAGCGCTTCCAGTTGATTGGTAGTGCTGTCGATCTTCAGGGTATCGGAGATGAACGGACCGCAATCGATGTCGTTGGTGTACAGCGTTTCGATGCGCACAACCTGAGCCTTGACCACTTTGGCCAGGATCTCAACGTTCAGCTCGGTGTTGCACTCAGCAATGATTTCACCGGTAGCTGGGTGCACGATGGCCTTGGCCGAGGTACGACCGATCAGGTAATCGATCGGCACTTCCAGCTCTTTGATACCGGCCTTGTCCAGCTGATTGATGTGGCGCGCGGTAATCCGGCGGCCTTGCTCAACGATGACCTTGCCTTTGTCATCCAAGATGTCGAGAACGGCAATTTCACCACGCAGACGCTGCGGAACCAATTCCAGGTTGAGGGATTCGCCCTTAACGTGGAAAACGTTGGTCGCATAGAACGCGTCCAGCACTTCTTCAGTGCTGTAACCCAGCGCGCGTAGCAGTACGGAAGCCGGCAGTTTGCGACGACGGTCGATACGCACGAACACGGCGTCCTTCGGATCGAACTCGAAGTCCAGCCAGGAGCCGCGGTAAGGAATGATCCGCGCCGAGTACAGCAGCTTGCCCGAGCTGTGCGTCTTGCCACGGTCGTGGTCGAAGAACACGCCTGGGGAACGGTGCAACTGGGAGACGATAACGCGCTCGGTACCGTTGATAACGAAGGTACCGTTCTCGGTCATGAGCGGAATTTCGCCCATGTACACTTCTTGCTCTTTGATGTCCTTGATCGCTTTGTTCGACGATTCTTTGTCGAAAATGATCAGACGGACTTTTACCCGCAGCGGTACGGCATAGGTTACGCCGCGCAGCGTACATTCCTTGACATCAAAAGCCGGCTCGCCCAAGCGATAACCGACATACTCCAGAGCAGCATTGCCGGAGTAGCTGATAATCGGGAAAACAGACTTGAAGGCCGCATGCAGGCCAATGTCGCGGAACTGGTCCTTGGTCGCCCCTGCCTGCAGGAATTCGCGATACGAATCCAGCTGGATGGCCAGGAGATAAGGCACATCCATGACATCCGGCAACTTGCTAAAGTCCTTGCGGATACGTTTTTTCTCAGTATATGAGTAAGCCATCAGCGTTCCCCAGCTTGGTCACCTGCTTATTTGGCCCCTCCGACGGGAGTTGCCAGAAACTCTTGCAAACCCTAGGTTTGCACCGCCGCATCGGGCGGGTATTTCGCGCCCCAGGCCAGCGAATGATTCGCCGACCTAGAACGGAAAAAGGCCGGTGGCAAAAGCCACCAGCCATCAGCCTTTCGCTTAACGCTTGGGCTGTAGACGCAAGGTCGTCGCTTACTTGAGCTCGACTTTGGCGCCAGCTTCTTCCAAAGCAGCTTTGGCTTTATCAGCTGCGTCTTTCGCAACAGCTTCCAGAACCACGCCAGGAGCGCCGTCAACGACAGCCTTGGCTTCTTTCAGGCCCAGACCGGTCAGCTCACGAACTGCCTTGATCACGTTTACTTTCTTCTCGCCAGCTTCAACCAGAACAACGTTGAACTCGGTTTGCTCTTCAACAACAGCAGCAGCAGCAGCTGGGCCAGCAGCGGCAACAGCAGCGGTAACGCCGAAGGTTTCTTCCATTGCTTTGATCAGTTCAACAACTTCCAGAACGGTTTTCTGGCCGATTGCTTCGATGATTTGTTCGTTAGTCAGAGACATGACTTTAAATCCTGTATTGGGGTGACAGCCTACGCAGCCATCAAATTAAACATATGATTTTGAAAGAGTTTGCGTTGCCTTAGGCAGCGGTAGCTTCTTTCTGGTCGCGAATAGCCGCCAGAGTACGAGCCAGCTTGCTGGTAGCGCCTTGGATCACGCTCATCAGCTTCGCAATAGCTTCGTCGCGAGTTGGCAGCGAAGCCAACACGTCGATTTCGTTTGCTGCGAGGAACTTGCCCTCAAACGCAGCTGCCTTGATCTCGAACTTGTCCTGACCCTTAGCGAACTCTTTGAAAATACGAGCAGCAGCGCCCGGATGTTCCTTGGAGAATGCAATCAGGGTCGGGCCTTTGAACACGTCGTTGAGGACCGAGTACTCGGTGCCTTCAACAGCGCGCTTGAGCAGGGTATTACGCACAACACGTACGTATACACCAGCTTCGCGGGCCTCTTTACGGAGTCCGGTCATCGCGCCTACAGTCACACCACGGGCATCAGCCACGACAGCGGACAGGGCGACTTTGGCAGCCTCGTTGACTTCAGCGACGATGGCCTTCTTGTCTTCGAGTTTAATTGCCACGGGTAAAACTCCTGCTTGTTACCGTTTCATCTGGCCGAAGCCGGATGTCGTTTTGGTGTCTGATTCGGTAAGGAACCGGGAGCACCATCTGCGTAGGCTGTTAATTTAAGACTTGCGCCACCTACGGTCTTGGATAGCCCCCGCAAAGCAGGGACCCCAAAGTGTCGAAACAGCGCAATCGCTTGCGCTGCTTCTATGTATTACGCGTCGAGCGAGCTCTGATCGATAACCAGACCTGGACCCATAGTGGTGCTCAGGGTTACGCGCTTGACGTAGATGCCTTTCGAAGTCGATGGCTTCAGACGCTTGAGGTCAGAAATCAGCGCTTCAACGTTCTGCTTCAGCTTCTCGGCGTCAAAACCAACCTTGCCGACGGAACCGTGGATGATGCCGTTCTTGTCAGTACGGAAACGTACTTGACCAGCTTTGGCATTCTTCACAGCGGTAGCCACGTCAGGGGTAACGGTACCGACCTTCGGGTTAGGCATCAGACCACGCGGGCCGAGCACTTGACCCAGCTGACCAACAACGCGCATCGCATCCGGGGAGGCAATTACCACGTCATAGTTCAGGTCGCCGCCTTTCATTTCAGCAGCCAGATCGTCCATACCTACGCGGTCAGCGCCGGCAGCCAGAGCGGCTTCAGCAGCGGGGCCCTGGGTGAACACGGCAACGCGAACGCTTTTGCCCGAGCCGTTCGGCAGCACGGTAGCGCCACGAACAACCTGATCGGATTTACGCGGGTCAACACCGAGGTTGACGGCGATATCTACCGACTCAGAGAACTTGACTGCGGACAGTTCAGCCAGCAGAGCGGCCGCTTCAACAAAGTTGTAAGCCTTGCCAGCTTCAACTTTCTCAGCGATTGCCTTTTGACGCTTGGTCAACTTAGCCATTACACACCCTCCACGTTGAGGCCCATGCTACGAGCGGAGCCGGCGATAGTACGCACAGCTGCATCCATATCAGCGGCAGTCAGATCAGCCTGTTTGGTTTTGGCGATCTCTTCCAGCTGAGCACGAGTCACAGTGCCAACCTTAACGGTGTTCGGACGAGCCGAACCGCTGGTCAGGCCAGCAGCCTTCTTCAGCAGAACCGAAGCAGGGGTGCTTTTGGTTTCAAAGGTGAAGCTACGGTCGCTATAAACAGTGATGATCACTGGAGTCGGCAGACCAGGTTCCATGCCCTGGGTACGGGCGTTGAACGCCTTGCAGAATTCCATGATGTTCACGCCGTGCTGACCCAGAGCTGGGCCGACAGGTGGCGACGGGTTGGCTTGCGCAGCCTTTACTTGCAGCTTGATATAAGCCGTAATTTTCTTAGCCATGAGCTACTCCAGTTTTGGGTTCTAGCGCCTTTCGGCTCCCCAGTTATTGCCTATTTATCCCAGTGACGACAAAACCCCGCAGCCCAGGGCTGCGGGGTAAGGGATGCTTATGTCAGTTATGCCTTCTCGACCTGACTGAACTCCAGCTCGACCGGTGTAGAGCGACCAAAAATAGTCACTGCCACCTGGATGCGGCTCTTTTCGTAATTCACTTCTTCTACAACACCGCTGAAATCGGCAAACGGACCATCGGTCACGCGCACCATCTCACCCGGCTCAAACAATGTTTTCGGCTTCGGCTTGTCACCACTATCGGCAACGCGACGCAGAATGGCATCAGCTTCTTTCTCAGTGATTGGCGCAGGTTTATCTGCAGTACCACCAATGAAGCCCATGACGCGCGGGGTGTTCTTGATCAAATGCCAAGTCGCCTCGCTCATTTCCATCTGCACCAGCACATAGCCCGGAAAGAACTTACGCTCGCTTTTGCGCTTCTGGCCATTCCGCATCTCTACCACTTCTTCAGTAGGGACCAGAATTTCACCAAAAACATCTTCCATACCAGCGAGCTTCACGCGCTCTACCAGCGAGCGCATAACATGCTTCTCGTAACCCGAGTAAGCATGCACAACGTACCAACGCTTAGCCACGGGACACCCTTAGCCGACAATCAACGAAACAAGCCAACCAAGCAGGGAATCTAAACCCCACAACAACAGCGCCATAACCAAAACAACAGCCACAACGATCAGAGTTGTCTGCGTGGTTTCCTGGCGAGTTGGCCAAACGACCTTACGAATTTCAACGCGAGCTTCTTTTGCCAACACCCAAAAGGCCTGGCCTTTTGTTGTTTGCAGGGCAATCACACCGGCCAACGCTGCAACCACCAGCAAAGCCAGAACGCGATACAGAATAGGCTCAGCAGAGAAATACTGATTACCGACTACGCCTGCGATTACCAGAGCAGCAACAACGAGCCACTTAAGCAGATCGAAGCGAGAGTCTTTGGCTTCAGCCTTAACATTCATCTACTAATATCCTGTAAAAAGACGCGCCAAATTCTAGGGAAAATGGCAGGTCAGGAGGGAATCGAACCCCCAACCTACGGTTTTGGAGACCGTCGCTCTGCCAATTGAGCTACTGACCTAAAAACTGAATCAGGCCGACCATTATGCCGGCCCGATCAAAACAGATCAATCGATTACGCGATGATCTTGGCTACGACGCCGGCGCCGACGGTACGACCGCCTTCACGAATGGCGAAACGCAGACCTTCTTCCATTGCGATGGTCTTGATCAGAGTGACAGTCATCTGAATGTTGTCACCTGGCATTACCATCTCAACGCCTTCCGGCAGTTCGCAGTTACCCGTTACGTCAGTAGTACGGAAGTAGAACTGAGGACGGTAGCCTTTGAAGAACGGAGTGTGACGACCGCCTTCTTCTTTGCTCAACACATACACTTCTGCAGTGAAAGTGGTGTGCGGCTTGACCGAACCT
>NZ_JAUXXP010000025.1 GCF_030684895.1 Pseudomonas sp.
AGCTATAGGAAGACCGCGTTCGGTCACCTGTTTGACAGCTTCAATTTTGAATTCTTCGGGATAACGCGGGTTGCTCATGGCACCTCCTAATGGGCCGTATTATGAGGCATGGAGGTGTCTACGAAACTAGGGGCGATTCACAGGGCGTCTGGACCTTCTTGCAGCAGCTCAATAGGGCGCAAGCCGTACCGAACCAAGAGCTGAGCCGCCGCCGCGTCTACGGCATCCCCACGGGCCTCTAAGCTGGCCTGTACAACCTTCACCACATCCAAGGGCATGGGGTCCCTGGCGTTCTTCTGGAGCGCACCACCAGCACGAATAGCGCGGGCAGTGGCACCTGTTTTAGGCAGACTGATTCCTTCCCATCCTGGCACCTCCCGCAGGACCGTAATCATTCCTGCCGCTTGGGTATGGGCAGACGATGCCGCACCGCCAGCGGCTAGCTTGCCCTCGGCATAGGCCATGATGCGCTGTACCTGCTGTGCTGGAGTGCTTGGCCACCTTAGAACGCGGTCGCAGAGCTTGCGCATTATCCCCGCCCGGCCAGTGCTTACGCGGTCACAGTAGTCATCCAGCGCGGCATTGAACTGCGCCGCTGATCTAGTATCCGCCTGCAACGTCCTGGGCTGCTCGGTGTGCGCCTCTGGTACTGGCTCCGGTCCATGTAGCACAGCTAGGGGCGCACCACTCTGTACGGCCTCGATAGCCCGCACAGCGGCCATTGCCTCAAGTGGATGCATAGCTTCCATTCCTGGCGGCGGCATTCCTTGAGCGGCCAGGGTGTAGGCGCGCTGCTGCCAGTCCAATTCAGTTTGCCAATCCTTTGTAACGCGCTTGGTAGCCGGGTGCATATCCTCCACAGCTCGCAGAGTGACGCGCTCTACAACGGACTGTAAGCCACGCAGAACAGCGCTAGGGTCAACCCTTGGTGCATCCACCCCTAGAGTGCCGTTCGTAGCTGTAGCAGCCGGAGACAACGCCTCATCGCAGATGCGGTCAAACTCCACTGACACCTGCCGTGCAAGCTTCAAAGCGTCGACGCGGTCAGCAGTGCCCAACGCTTTGCGGAACTCTGACTTGCCCAGCAGATCGGCAACAGCCTGTGGATAGCGCCGCCGATAGTGATAGCGCCCTTCACGGCGTGACAAGTAAGACATTCTGGATTCTCCGGGGCACGTGGTACGGTCGTGTGGTGGTGTCGCGCGGCACATACGGGCGCTGAATACTCAGCCATGTGTCACACGACCGAACCGCTGCAAGCCTTATTCTAACTAGCTTGGCGACGACTCGGCAGTTTCAAAGTGTACCGGTCGACCAGTGACTGAATGGCCCGTCTACGTTCACAGTCACCGGGGCCGCGCGTTATAGTCTGTTTTTCAAATACTGAACCCGCGGGTATGGCCCTGCGCGTTACCGTTCGAGGATTTACCGATGAAGTTCGAAGGCACCCAGTCCTACGTCGCCACCGACGACCTCAAGCTCGCGGTCAATGCCGCCATCACCCTGGAGCGCCCGCTGCTGGTCAAGGGTGAGCCGGGCACCGGTAAAACCATGCTGGCCGAACAACTGGCCGAATCCTTTGGCGCGCGCTTGATCACCTGGCACATCAAATCCACCACCAAGGCCCACCAGGGTTTGTACGAGTACGACGCGGTCAGCCGTCTGCGCGACTCGCAACTGGACAGCGACAAAGTCCACGACGTGCGCAACTACATCAAGAAAGGCAAGCTGTGGGAGGCCTTCGAGTCGGAGGATCGGGTGATTCTGCTGATCGATGAAATCGACAAAGCCGATATCGAGTTCCCCAACGACCTGCTGCAAGAACTCGACAAGATGGAGTTCTACGTTTACGAGACTGACGAGACGATCAAAGCGAAAAAACGCCCGATCATCATCATCACCTCGAACAACGAAAAAGAACTGCCAGACGCCTTCCTGCGCCGCTGCTTCTTCCACTACATCGCCTTCCCGGATCGCGCGACCCTGCAGAAGATCGTCGATGTGCACTACCCGAACATCAAGAAGGACCTGGTCGCCGAAGCACTGGATGTGTTCTTCGATGTGCGCAAGGTGCCGGGCCTGAAGAAGAAGCCCTCCACCAGCGAACTGGTCGACTGGCTCAAGCTGCTGATGGCCGACAATATCGGCGAAGCCGTACTGCGCGAACGCGACCCAACCAAGGCCATCCCGCCCCTGGCCGGCGCCCTGGTGAAGAACGAGCAGGATGTGCAGCTGCTTGAGCGTCTGGCCTTTATGAGCCGCCGCGCTTCGCGCTAAGAATTGGGCTGCAGCGCGTTGTCAGACGCGCTACCCACTCGGTATAGGGCTCGCGAGCTAGAGCCAGGCAAGGCGAAACCGAGCTGAACAGCGCAGCGTACTCCAGTACGTGAGCATGTGAAGCGAGGTTTCAACGCCGCATGGCCGACGCGCAGCAGCCCGGCCAGAATCAATATATGAGGGCGCAGCTATGCTGCTCAACCTGTTTAACGAAATGCGTGCCGCCAAGGTGCCGGTGTCGGTGCGTGAGCTACTCGACCTGATCAACGCGTTGAAACACAACGTGGTGTTCGCCGATATGGACGAGTTCTACTTCCTCTCGCGCACCATACTGGTCAAGGACGAGCGGCACTTCGACAAGTTCGACCGCGCGTTCGGCGCCTACTTCAAGGGCCTGGAAAACCTCAACCAGCATATCGAGGCGTTGATCCCCGATGAGTGGCTGCGCAAGGAGTTCGAGCGCTCGCTGACCGATGAGGAACGCGCCAAGATCGAATCCCTCGGCGGCCTGGACAAGCTGATCGAGGAGTTCAAGAAACGCCTCGAAGAGCAGAAAGAACGCCACGAAGGCGGCAATAAGTGGATCGGCACTGGCGGCACCAGCCCATTCGGTTCTGGCGGTTTTAACCCGGAAGGTATCCGCGTCGGTGATGCGGGCAAGCGCCAGGGCAAGGCGGTCAAGGTCTGGGACCAGCGCGAGTACAAGAACCTCGATGATCAGGTCGAGCTGGGCACGCGCAATATCAAGGTGGCCCTGCGTCGCCTGCGCAAGTTCGCTCGCCAGGGTGCGCAGGACGAGCTGGATCTGGACGGCACCATCGACCATACCGCCAAAGATGGCGGCCTGCTGAATATCCAGATGCGTCCGGAACGGCGCAACGCGGTGAAATTGCTGATCCTGTTCGACATCGGCGGCTCGATGGACGCCCACGTCAAGGTCTGCGAAGAGCTGTTTTCCGCCTGCAAGACCGAGTTCAAGCATATGGAGTACTTCTACTTCCATAACTGCGTGTACGAGTCGGTGTGGAAGAACAACCTGCGTCGCACCTCCGAACGCTTCTCCACCCAGGATCTGCTGCACAAGTACGGCGCCGACTACAAGGTGGTGTTCGTCGGTGACGCGGCCATGGCGCCCTACGAGATCACCCAGGCCGGCGGCAGCGTCGAGCATTGGAACGAGGAACCAGGCTACGTCTGGATCAAGCGCTTTATGGAGAAGTACAAGAAGCTTATCTGGATCAACCCCTACCCCAAGGACACCTGGGGCTACACCGCTTCGACCAACATCATGCGCGAGCTGTTGGAAGATCAGATGTACCCGCTGACCTTGCAGGGTTTGGAAGACGGGATGAAGTTTCTGTCGAAATAGCGCATCAGCAAAACAACAAAGGCCCGTATGGGCCTTTGTTGTTTAGAGCAGAAACGCTCAGGGCTTTTCGCTATCGGCGCCTGGCTTGTTCATATCCAGCACGCTAGATACCGGCGCTACTGCTACTGGCTCATCCGGCGCTGCCGCAGGTAGCGCCTGAGTTTTAACCTTGCGAACGCCAGTGATACGGCGGTAAATCCAGCCAAACGCCAGCACAGGGATAATCCAGAATTTCTTCAGCAGTAACAGTGCGGCTGCCAATAGCCCCGTTTTAGCGGCTAGCTTGCCCGCAATCAGCGCACCGATGCCATAGGCCGCGACATCATCGATATCCGGGTCGAACTCTGCATAGCGATGGCCTTGATTGAACTCGGTCATGGCCAATACCACCGGCACCTGTTGCTCGATTTCCGCCAGCTGATCCATCCCGGCGACAAAATTAAGCACTAACACGCCTTTGCGTCCCAGCACGCGAATGTTGTAGTTGAGCACCTCATCGGAATCGCCGAATTTAAGCTCCTTGGCCCAATGGAGTTTTTTGCCTTGCGCGTCATAACGCGGCGTCGCAGCCCAACCGACCAACAGCACCGGCTCATAGCCGTTCTCTGCACGCCAGGCGTTGTTCTCCTGGGTTTCTTTTTGCAGGTCTTGCAGCATTTCCTTGTAATCGATATCGGCCGCGTCTTTATCAGACACATAGCCATTGGCTTCGTACTCAACGGTAACCGCCCAGGATTCGCTGGCCAGAGGCGAGACAGCCACTGGCAAAATCATGCCTAGAGGTGGTTGGTTATCCGGCGGATTACCCCAGATATCGACCAGCACCCGTTCGGCATCCTCACCACTCAAAAAGACCAGCGAAGGGGGCAGATCGAGCGTGGCCAACTGGTCGCCGAGCACAACTTTACCGGTTTGGTAATTTAGGCTGGCGATAAGTTCTTCGGCTGTTTGCCCTGCTTCGTCTGCGAGCACGGAGTCAGTCGTCTCTGCAGTGACATCCAATTCATCAACAACTGGGGCGGCTTGTGCAGGCAGGGTAGCCGCCAATAAGACGGCCAGGATCAGTTCCTTGATCGACATGAAAACTCCATAAAGCACTAGTTGATTGGCCGGCTAAGCTAGCATGCCAAACCAATAAAACCGGCCTCTCTCTGAAATTATTTGAAACACATCACAGAGTATCAGCGCCAGTGCCGCTGCTGCACCTTCTGGCTGCGACCCGCACCAAACAGCATGCCGACCAGCAGCGCCAGGCTTTCCAGCAGCCAGGCCAGCAGCATGGCGCAGGCAATGCCCCAGGCGATGGCTTCAGGTGCCAGCAGCACCTGGTAGCGGTAGGCGGTGAGGGTTTCTTCCATCAGCTCATGGTCGGCTGCGGTAGCCAGATGCCAGACTTGGCCATACCAGGGCCCTTGCATGGCTTTGGATTCGCGCTCAAGAAAGGCCGAGCGCTCAACCAGCGTGCCCAGGCTCTGAGCATCGCTGCGCATCACCGGATCGGCGCTGGCCTGATAATGGCCGACCAAGGCGACCAGATCGCCTTTGAAGAAACGCTTTGCAGTTTCCCGGAAGCCCTTGAGACCCTGCTCCGATTCAATGCGATGGGCTTCGACGCGTTTGCTGTAGTCGTCGATAAACCCTGGTACCTGCACCCCAACCAATAAGCCCAGGGCAAACAAGGCCAACCGCAGATAGCTTCTAAACATGTCCCCTCCCCCCCAATTCAGTCCGTTAGGCCTTGTGCAACACATTCACCGCCGCGCCACAACCGCCACTCGCCCGGCTGGTAAAGCGTCCAGCTCTCGTTATCGGTCAACGGCTCGGTCGCCAAAACGCTGACCACGTCATTGGGCGTAGTTTCCGCCTGGAAATCCACTTGCATATCGGCATCTTTCAGATGCGCCGGGCCAAACGGTGCGCGCCTAGTGATATGCGCCAGCTTGCTGCTGCAGAAACTGAACAGCCAGTCGCCATCGCTAAGCAGGCAATTAAACACGCCGTGCTGGCGATAACCGACACAGGCGCTGATCAGGGTTGGCAACAGCACGTCCACCGCCACCGGCTCGGGGAAGGCCAGCCGCAGACGATTGAGCAGGTCACAGAAGGCCGCTTCGCTGTCGGTGTCACCAACAGGTCGGTAGTTGTCCTGCTGCGGGGAAAAATCGGCCAATTGGCCGTTGTGCGCAAAGCACCAGTTACGCCCCCACATCTCGCGCACGAAGGGATGGGTATTGGCCAGGCAGACGCGGCCGACATTGGCCTGGCGGATATGACCGATCACCACTTCGCTCTTGATCGGGTAGCGCTGCACCAGTTGCGCCACCTCTGATTCGCTGCTGGCGCGCGGGTCCTGAAACAGGCGCAGGCCGCGTCCTTCATAAAAACCGATACCCCAGCCATCGCGGTGCGGGCCGGTCCGCCCGCCGCGCTGCATCAGGCCGGTAAAGCTGAAGACGATATCAGTCGGGACATTGGCACTCATGCCCAGCAATTCACACATTGCGTAACGCCTCGCGCAGCTGCTGCGCCTCAATGGCCAGACGCGCTTCAATACGCTTGCGCGCCAAGGGCAGAAAACGCGTCAGGGCGCGCCAGAGCAGCTGCGTGACATCGCCACAGCGCCGTGGAATCAGGTGCAGGTGCAGGTGCGGCACATGCTGGTTGGAGGTCGGCCCGTCGTTGATCAGAAAATTGATGCCCTGCACGCCATACCCGGCCGCGCGCAAGGCGGCGGCAATCCGCTGTGCCAATGGCAGCAGCGCATCCGCCGCCGCAGCGGAAAGATCCTTGAGAAACGGCGCGTGTTCACGGCTGACAATCAGCACATGGGCCGGGCGCAGGGGGAAGATATCCAGCAGGACGATAAAGTGCTCGTCCTCATAAATACGCTCGGCAGGCAATTGCTCAGCGGCAATTGCACAGAACACACACTCCATAGCCCCTCCTTATAAATGACAGGCCATGCTGAACGGCTGTGTGCTGTGGCGCAAGTTGAGTTACAGACGTGGCTCGACCCGTAGCCTGCGATCACCACGGGAATCGTAACGGGTGTCGCCGAAATCCTGCTCATCGCGCGCCATCATCTCGCGCAAGGTCGGCTCATTCTCGGCAATTGGTGCAGGCCCCTTGCGCGCCTGCCACCACCGTTCCACAGGCCAGCGCACCGCGACAAACAGCAGATACAGAGTAAAGACGATTAGCGCATACATGCTCAGGTCGGCCACCGCGCGCCAGGCGTTGTTGCCCACGCCAAGCAGCATGTCCATGGCGGTAATCGCCACCGCAGGGGCGAACTGCTCTTTGCCGGGGTCGACAATGGTCGGGCTGAACAACAGCACCAGCACCAGCACACGCAACGGCTCACGCAGGTATCGCCACATCCAGCTGGTCAGGCGAAACCACACCAACAGGCAACCAAGAGCCGCCAGCAGATAGGCGCCCCAGGCAAGCAGGTAGTCGTTTTCAGTCATAAAACGCAAATTCTCTGGCATTGAAGACCAGGCGGCGCACGCGCATAAGCGCGCAGATTTCAGCAGCCGACGGGCGAAGTGGCGCTTATGATAACGGCTTTTGCCTGCTTAGGCGCCCCTGCTGTCGGCCGCTAACCCAACGGAGTTACCCCATGCAACACGCCCCCATCGCCCGCGTCGACAACGCTGCCGACCCGTACCGCTGGCTGGAAAACCGCGACAGCGCTGAGGTGCTTGACCACCTCAAGGCGGAAAATGCCTACCTGGAACAGCAGCTCAGCGAGCAACTGGAGCTGCGCGAAAGCCTGTTTCAGGAGATCAAGGGGCGCATCCGCGAAACCGACCTCAGCCTGCCGTCACCCTGGGGCCCTTATCTGTATTACCAGCGCACCACGGCGGGCGATGAATACCCGCGGCATTACCGCTGCCGCAAACCCGTCGATGGCTCGCTGACGGTCGATGAGAGCAGCGAACAGCTGCTGCTCGACCCTAATGCCCTGGCCGATGGTGGTTTTATCTCGCTCGGCGCTTTTAGCATCAGCCCCGACCATCAACGCCTGGCCTATAGCCTGGACACCAGCGGCGAGGAAACCTACCAGCTGTTTGTCAAAGAGCTGGCCGACGACAGCCTGATCGAGCTGCCGTTCGAGGAATGCGATGGCAGCATGACCTGGGCCAATGACAGCCAGACCCTGTTCTTCGGCGAGTTGGACGACACTCACCGCCCGCACAAGCTGTATCGCCACCGCCTCGGCACTGACGCGGCCGAACTGGTATTCCACGAGCCGGACGGGCGCTTCTTCCTCAGCTGCTACCGCAGCAGCTCCGAGCGCCAGCTGATCCTGCAACTGGGCAGCAAGACCACCAGCGAAGCCTGGGTGCTGGATGCCGCAACGCCACAGGGCCACTTCAGCTGCGTGGCGCCACGCGAGGAAGGCCACGAATATGACGTGG
Organism: Pseudomonas sp.; assembly: GCF_030684895.1. Taxonomy (GTDB): domain Bacteria; phylum Pseudomonadota; class Gammaproteobacteria; order Pseudomonadales; family Pseudomonadaceae; genus Aquipseudomonas. Next base: position 8,071 of record NZ_JAUXXP010000025.1, read on the forward strand.
ACCACGGCACGCTGAACGACCAGTGGAGCTGGTTTATCCGCAGCAACCAGCACGGCATCAACTTCGCCCTGTTCGCGACCAGCGAATCAGCGCCGAGCCGCAGCGCTTGGCAACTGCTGCGCGAGCATGACCCGCAAGTGATGCTGGAAGGCTTTAGCCTTAATCAGCAAGCGCTGGTGCTTAGTCTGCGCGAAGGCGGCCTACCGATTATCGAAGTGCAGCCGCAGGGACAAGCGGCCTACCGCGTACAGCTACCGGACGCCGCCTACAGCCTGTATGTGCAAGACAGCCTGGAATTCGACAGCCCCGCCATTCGCCTGCGCTACGAAGCGCTCAATCGCCCGGCGCAGGTGCGTCAGCTGACGCTGGCCACGGTCGCGCAAGTGGTACTCAAGCAAACCCCGGTACTTGGACCGTTCGATGCCGACGACTATGTCAGCCAGCGCCTGTGGGCCACTGCCGCCGACGGCAGTCAGGTGCCGATCAGCCTGGTGGCCAAACGCGAAGTGCTCGGCACCTCTGCCCCGCTCTATCTGTACGGCTACGGCGCTTATGGCGAAAGCCTCGACCCCTGGTTCTCCCATGCGCGCCTGTCCTTGCTTGAGCGCGGTTTCGTATTTGCCATCGCCCATGTACGCGGTGGCGGTGAACTGGGCGAAGCCTGGTACCGCGCCGGCAAGCTGGAACACAAGCAGAACTCGTTCAGCGACTTTATCGCCTGCGCCGAACACCTGATCGCACAGGGCTACACCAGCCCGGCACAGCTGGCCATCAGCGGCGGCAGCGCAGGCGGTTTGCTGATGGGCGCGGTGCTCAATCAGCGGCCCGAGCTGTTCGCCGCCGCCATCGCCGAGGTGCCGTTTGTCGATGTGCTCAACACCATGCAGAACCCCGACCTGCCACTGACCGTTACCGAGTACGACGAATGGGGCGACCCAAACCAGCCCGAGGTATTCGAGCGGATAAAAGGCTACGCGCCGTACGAGAACGTGCAGGCCCAGGCCTACCCGGCGATTCTCGCGGTGGCCGGTTACAACGACAGTCGGGTGCAGTACTGGGAAGCCGCCAAATGGGTGGCCAAGCTGCGCGCGCAAAAAACCGACAACAACCTGTTGCTGCTGAAAACCGAACTGGACGCCGGCCACGGCGGCATGAGCGGCCGCTATCAGGCGCTCAAGGATGCCGCTCTGGAATACGCCTTTATCCTCAAGGTGCTGAGCCTGGTTTGAGTCCAACTTGCCGCTCTGCCAGCCGTGGCCATATGGCTTGGCAGAGCGGCGCGGGCTCAGAGTAATTCGCGCTAAACAGCGGACGTTTAGGGCGAAAAATTACTTGACCGTTCATGCAGATTTAACCTGTCTGACGTGCAAGTTCGGCTAGGCTGAATGGCACGCTGGCGCACTGCCATCTCGCCCATTCAACTGCCTGCTCACCATGGACGGTCTGTGATGAAAAACTGGAAGATCAGAACCCACCTATTCCTTCTCTCCGGCTGCCTGCTGTTTGGTCTGCTGTGTGTCGGCGGTCTTGGTTTGTATGGGCTGCAGGCCACGGTCAAGGGATTGCAAACGGTGTACCTGGACCGCGTGGTGCCGCTGCGCGACCTCAAGCTGATTGCCGACTTGTACGCCGTCAATATCGTCGATGCGACGCACAAAGCGCGCAGCGGCGAGCTGGATGAGAAAACCGCGCAACAGCTGATCGAACAAGCCCAGGTGCGGATCGAGGAAACCTGGCAGGCCTATCTGGCCACCGAACTGATCCGCGAAGAAAGCCAGCTGATCGAGCAGATCAACCCGCTTATGCAACAGGCCCGGCAACCACTGAATGAACTGCAAAGCCTGCTCAATCGTGGCGATAAAGCCGGCATCGACGCCTTTGCCAGCCAGCGGCTTTACCCGTTGATCGACCCACTCTCGGAGAAGTTTGCCGAACTGATCGACGTGCAACTGCTCGAAGCCAAGCGCCAATACCAGCTGGGCGAAGCCGCCTATGCCAGCAACCTCAACCTGAGCATCAGCGTGTTGCTGATTGCCCTGCTGATTGGTCTGGCACAGGTGTTCTATTTTATTCGCCTGATGAGCCGGCAGCTGGGCGCCGAGCCTGGCGAGCTGGAAGAAATCAGCGCGCATATCGCCGAAGGCCGCCTGGGCGGCAAAACCTTGGGCAACCAGGTGATGACCGGCGTGATGAAATCCGTGCAGAGCATGCGCCGTGGCCTACAGGACATGATCGGCAATATCGGCGAAGCCTCTGAACAGATCGAATGCGCCACCCTGCAGCTGGCCGCCTCCTCCGAGCAGGTACTGACCAGCGCCAATGTGCAGAGCGACACCGCCTCGGCCATGGCCGCCACCGTCGAGCAACTGGCGGTAAGCATCAACCACATTGCCGAAAACGCCCAGCAAACCTACGACATGGCAAAAAAAGCCGGCGACATGACCGATGCAGGCATTCAGGTCATGGCCCGCGCCACCACAGAAATGCACAAGATCGCCGAGCTGGTGGCCGAGAGCTCGCAGGATGTCGAAACCCTGGCCGCGCAATCACGCAATATCAGTGCGATTGTCGACGTGATTCGCGGCATTGCCGAACAAACCAACCTGCTGGCCCTCAACGCCGCCATTGAGGCTGCACGGGCCGGCGAACAAGGTCGCGGCTTTGCCGTAGTCGCCGATGAAGTGCGCAGCCTGGCCGGGCGCACGGCCCACTCGACAACGGAAATCATCGCCCTGGTCGATGCCATTCACAGCGGTATGCACAAAGCAAAAAACAGCATGGCCGCCGGCTGTGAGCGGGTCAGCATTGGCACCCAACTGGTCGATCAGGCGGGCAGCTCGATGACGGGGATTCGCCTGGCGCTGAATGAATCACTGCAGGCCGTCAGCGTGATCTCGCTGTCGCTGCAGGAGCAACGCGCCGCCAGCGAACAGGTGGCCATGAGCGTGGAGCGCGTGGCGCAGATCGTCGAAGAAAACTCCGCTGCGCAAGGCGGTATCGTGCAGGCCATCCAGTCTCTGCAAGCCATGTCCGGGCGCTTGCAAGGCGTGATGCGGCGCTTCAGTTTCTAAACTGCAAATCGCAGCGGGCCACTCGGCGGCAGGCAGCGAGTGGCGCTGGCAAGCCCAGTGGCGGGCGGCTAAGGTCAATCTATGCGACTGACCTCGCGTTACGTCTATCCAGGCTGCCGTCCATGCCCGCCCACTCCCAACTGATTGATGAAATACGCGACATGCTGCTTGATTGCGGCCTGTTCGACAGCCTCACGCCCAATGAGCTGCTCAGCGCCGCTGGCTACTTCAACATCAGCAAATGCGCTCCGGAGGCGAGCATCTGCCGCGAAGGCGACCCCGGCACCTTTATGTGCATCATCCACGCGGGTGCGGTATCGGTGCGCAAGATCAACTCCAGCGGTGAAACCATCGAACTGGCCAAACTGCGCAAGGGCCGCGCCTTTGGTGAGATGGCGGTACTCGACGGCGAACGCCGCTCGGCTAGCTGCATTGCCGTGAGCGACTGCAGCCTGCTGATGCTGGCCAGGGATTCCCTGGACAAGATGCTGAGCGAAGCGCCCAAGACCGCCGCCAAAGTCATCCGCGCCATTGCCATCGCCATGTCCCGGCGCTTGCGCATGGCCGATGGGCAGTTGGTCGAGCAACAGCTCTAGCTGCTAGCAATTCACTCGTCGGATTTTGGCAGCGGCTGGGTATTGCGTTCGCGCTGTTCTTTCAGCAACGGCAGCTCCTGGTCGCGACGCGGTTGGCTGGATTCCGGCAGCGGTGCCTGCTTGAGCAACGGCGGATTATTGCGGGTTGGCGCAGGCAGATGCTGCGGCGCAGCCGGTGCGTAGGGTTGCGGCGTTGCAGTACCTGGGGCACCCGCTGCAGGCGCCGTGGCGGGCATTTTGGGCGGTTGCTGAGCCAGCAGCGAAGTGCTGGCAAGCGCGGTCAAAACAAACAACAGAGTAGTCAGGCGCATGCGGGTATCTCCCATACAGTTACTCACTTGGGCCTCAACCACGGCGTTAAGTGCCGCACGGGCGGTTCTCACTGACCACCGGCAAGGCTAGACTGGTGGCATGACCACCGTACGAGATTCCAGATGAGCAGCGATAAATCCCCCTCCGCCACCGGCAAGCTTGACCGCATCCTCGCCGAGGCCCAGCGCTCGCGTGAAGAAGGCTACCGCGACAAGGCGCTGAAGATGTACCCGCATGTCTGCGGCCGCTGCGCCCGCGAGTTTTCCGGCAAGCGCCTGAGCGAGCTGACCGTGCACCACCGCGACCACAATCACGACAACAATCCGCAGGACGGCTCCAACTGGGAGTTGCTGTGCCTGTACTGCCATGACAACGAACACTCGCGCTACACCGACCAGCAATATTTCAGTGAAGGCTCGCTAAGCACACCGAAGACCGCCCAGGCGACCCACAACCCCTTCGCCGACCTGGCTGCAAGGCTGAAAAAAAGCTGACTCTGTAGCCCGGATGAAATCCGGGAACGGTTTTCTGAGCATCACCGATGCCCCGGATTGCATCCGGGCTACGGCATTGCCCAACGGCACTATCCGGCCTGGCCTCGGCAGTGCGTTGTCCTAGCCAACCTACGCGTTGGCGATGCTGTTGAGCCTTAAATCGCCAGCAAGCTGGCGCCTACAAAAATTCAGGTCGCGGCCATACAGGTATACTCGCGTCTTTTTTGGCGCCCGCCGCCCTTGGCGCGGCCTCAAAATCCCCCCGAAAATTCTGTGCGAGTGCCACCGTGGCCAACAAGAGATACGCCTGCATCGGCCTGTTCAACCCAAAATCCCCGGAAAACGTCGGTTCAGTGATGCGTGCCGCCGGCTGCTATAGCGCCGCCTCGGTGTTCTACAGCGGCAAACGCTATGCCCGCGCCCGCGACTTTATTACCGACACCCAGCGCATTTATATGGATATTCCGCTGATCGGTGTGGAAGACCTGCAGCAGATCATCCCCATCGGCTGCACACCGGTCGCCGTGGAGCTGGTTGAAGGCGCACGGCCACTGCCGCAATACACCCACCCCGACCGCGCCATCTATATCTTCGGCCCTGAAGACGGCTCGCTGAGCAAGGAAGTCCTCGACTGGTGTGAGGACGTAATCTACATCCCCACCCAGGGCTGCATGAACCTCGCCGCCACCGTCAATGTGGTGCTCTACGACCGCATGGCCAAAGGTATCAACACCAAGTCCGGGCCTGGGCTCAAGTAAGCCGCTGCCCAGCCATTACAACCCCGATTTGAGCCGGCTAAAGGCGCGAGTCAGTGCGCGGTTGAAGGCCTTGGTGTTGTCATTCTTGGTATACAGCTGCGCGCGCACGGCAGCTGGTGGGTAGGTGCCAGGGTCGGCAAGAATGGCTGGATCGACCGTGGCATTAGCCGCCGGCACAGTGTTGGCGTAGTAGATGGTGTTAGTGATCGCGCCGATCACTGCTGGTGTCATCAAATGGTCCATCAGCGCCAGGCCTGCCTCGGGGTGTGGCGCGTCCTTGGGGATCACCATCGCGTCAAACCAGATCAGCGTGCCTTCGCGCGGGATGCTGTAGTGCAGGCTATAGGGCTTGCCCGCCTGCTCAGCCTGGCCGGCGGCAATCGACACGTTGCCATTCCACGACATCGCCAGGCAGGTATCGCCGTTGGCCAGGTCGGTGATATTGCGGTCGTTGTCAAAGTAGCGAATCGACGGCCGCACTTTGGCCAGGTGCGCTTCGGCCAGCTTCAGGTCGTCCAGGCTCTGTTTGTTGATATCCAGGCCCAGGTAACGAAAGGTCGCAGCGAACACCTCATTGGGATCATTGAGAAAGCTCACTCCGCAGTCGGCGAACTGCGCCACCACCGCAGGGTCGAGCAGCATCGCCCAGCTGTCGGTCGGTGCATCGGCCATACGCTTGCCGATGGCCTGCTGCTGATAACCAAAACCCGTAGTGCCCCAAACATACAGCCCGGCGTAACGGTTGCCCGGATCGAACGCGGCCATATGCCCGGTGAACTCGCTATCCAGCCCGCTGAAATGTGGCAATGCGGCCTTGTTTAGCGGCTGCAGGGCGCCACTCTGGATCGCTCGCTGCAGATGCTGACCGGCGGTGAGCACCAGGTCATAACCGCTACGCCCGGTAAGCAGCTTGGTTTCCACGGTTTCCAGCGAGTCGAAATGATCGACCACCACCTTGATCCCGGTCGTTTGCTCGAAGCTGCTGAGGGTATCCGGCGCCAGGTATTCCCCCCAGATAAACAGATTGACCTGCTTCGGCGCCTCGGCCGCCAGCACTTGCGCGCTCGCAGCCAGGCCCATACCAATGCCCAACAGACTGGTATGCAGTTTCATCAAAGCCTCCTAGGCGCGCTTGGGCGCAGCGTATTGCGGCATGGTGATGCAGGCGACGTTGCCGCCACCGAGGAGAATTTCCCGCGAATTGTCGATGCCGAGGATGCGGTGCGTGGGGAACAGCTCGGCCAGGGTCGCCTGAGCCACACGGTCGCAGGGGTCGTTAAACAGCGGCACGACGATGGCCGAGTTGCCGGCGTAATAGTTGATATAGGAGGCGCAGATCTGCGTACCAGCCTGACGGGTGTGGGTGGATTCATCCTGATCCAGGCCTTCGGCTTCTTCGGCCGTCCACTCCAGCACGCGCGGCTGCGGCAGCTTGTGTACTTCCAGCGCGCGGCCGCAGGCGTCGCGGGTACTGCGCAGGATATCGTAGGCCTCCTGGTAGATTTCCCACTGCGGATCAGAGCGATCATCGGTCCACTGCTGCACCACCACGCCCGGGCGGACAAAGCAGGCCAGGTCGTCGATATGGCCGTCGGTTTCATCAAACTTGCAGCCGCGTGGCAGCCAGATCACCTGCTCGGCGCCAAGGTAATCGCTGAGTCGGCGGGTCATCTCCTCTTTGCCCAGATGGGCGTTACGGTTGCGGTTAAGCAGGCACTGCTCGGTGGTCAGCAGGGTGCGCTGACCATCAGTCTGGATACCGCCCATCTCGGCAATAAAGGGCGCGCGGTAGCGATCATAACCTTCGATTTCAAGAATCTTCTGCGCGATCTGATCGTCCTTGTCCCAGGGGTAGTACAAGCCGCCGTCGAGGCCGCCATAGGCGTTGAACTCAAAATCCACGCCGCGCACTTCACCGCTCTCGTCATTGACCAGAAAGGCCGGGCCGCTGTCGCGGAACCAGGTGTCGTTGCAGGTCATTTCCACCACGCGCACATGGGCTGGCAGCTGACGGCGGGCGGTGGCGTATTGACTGGCCGAGGCACAGACGGTGACCGGCTCACTGCTGGCAATCGCCGTGACGATGTCCACCCAAACCTTCTGCGCCGGCTTGGCACCGTTGCGCCACACGTCGGTGCGCTCCGGCCAGCCGAGCCAGCAACCGGCCTTGGGTTCAAATTCGCCGGGCAGACGGAATCCATCGGCTTTAGGGAGAGAAGTCAGGGAACGCGCCATCGGATGCACCTTATGCCTGTGGGGAAGATGGCCACACAGTACGCGGCGCTCCGGCCAAGGTTCCAACGACGATAATTACGGAATAGCTGAATTCAATTCATCATTCAGCCAGGTGATCACTCAGCCAATCTAAGAAGTCTGCCACCGCCGGCTTCTCCAGGCGGATGCGTTCGCAGACCAGCGCATATTGCCCGAGCGCCGCCACGCTGGCATTGAACGGGCGCACCAGGCGGCCGCTGGCCAGGTCCTCGGCGGCAGTGAGGTTATCGCCCATGGCCACGCCCTGCCCTTGCGCCGCGGCTTCCAGCGCTAGGCCAGCATGGCCGAGATAAAGATGACGCGCCGGTTGAATGTCGCCGGCATGGGTGGTCAGCCAGGCGGTCCAGGTCTTGCCGTCCTGATCATCGTGCAGCAGGCCATGCCGAGCCAGGTCACGCGGGTGCTTGAGCCCGCCCTGGTTGAACAGGCTGGGGCTGCACACCGGAAAGAACTGCAGGGTCGGCAACGGACGCACAAAGTACGCGCTGGCATCCTCAGGCCCGGTGCCGTAGGTGATCGCCAGGTCGATATCCGGGCTCGGCAGGCAGGCTTCCAGCGGTTGTTCATGCAGATGCAGGGTGATCTGCGGATAGCGGTCGCTGAAGTCGGCCAGGCGGCTGACCAGCCACTTCTGCGCCAGTTCGGGGGTTAGCGCGATACGCAGCACCACCTGCGAGCCGGGGTCACGCAGCTCGTCGCAGGCCTCGCCAATCAGCTCAAACGCCTGCTGCAAACGCTGCAACAGACGCCGCGCGGCAGGCGTCGGTACGACTTGACGCCCTTCGCGGGCAAACAGCGGCGTGCCAAGTTGTTCTTCTAGCTGGCGAATCTGATGGCTGACTGCGCTGTCGGTGACGCACAGCTCGGCCGCCGCCCGGCCAAAGTGGGCGTGGCGGGCGGCGCACTCGAAGGTGCGCAAGGCGGTGAGGGACGGTAGGCGGCGCATGCGGGGCTCCAGATCGGCAACTGCGCCGCATGCTTACTCAGGGCGTGGGCTAGCGCAACAGCTTGTTGTCCAGGGTCTTCGAGGCGCGGCCCATAACGTTTTCGCTGATCTCGATAAAGTCTTTGGTGCTGGCCTTCTCCAGGCGCATCAGGCCGCGGGTCACGTCATCCAGCGAGCGCGGCTGGGTGCTGCCCTTGGTCGCCTGGCGGATTTCCCGATCCAGTTCCTGCAGCAGCAACACCGCGCGGGCGGTGACCGGGCCACTGGAGTTATCGGTGCGCAGGCTGTTCACCGGCTTACTCCAGCGGATCAGCTGCTCGCGGATCTTCTGATAGCGCTCCTCGCTGAGCCCGCCAGCGCGGCGCATCAGCTCGATGGCGTAGTACTCGGCCAGGCCTTCGGTAATCCAGTCGCTGCGATCACGGGCGCGGATTCGGCTGAACACATGCACCAGTTCGTGCACCAGGGAACTGGTGCCGTTCTCACTGACCAACGGGCGGTCCGTGTGCATGTAGTAGGAGTTGGCCGCCGACAGACCGCCGCGCCACATCGGATCACCAGCGCCGACGATCAGCAGCTTGGCGGGATCGCGCGGAAACACTTCCTGGGCATGCGGCCAGATAAAGGTCAGCAGGGTCATTACGTCCATACGGCGCATGCCCTCGCCAACCGGGGCCGAAATGGTCACCTCAGTTTCACCCAACTTGGCACGGCGCGTGCCGATCTTGCCGGCCACTATCCAGCCGGTCGGGCGGTCGAACTTACGCTGCGGGTTGTCGATGCGGAACTTGTTCTTGCCGATACGCGGCCAGCCGGTCTCGACGCTCTGCCAGCCTTTGGGCAGCTCGAACTGCAGGCGTGAGACCAGCTCGGTTTTATCCTGCTGGCGCAGCTTGACCGCCGGCACCAGGTCATCGCCGCGCAGCAGCGCCCAGTCCTTGGTAATCCGCGCATCGAAGCGTCCGGCGCTGCGCTCGTTGTTGATTCGCACGCGGTAGCGGAGGGTCGACTTGCCTTTGCCTGGCTGCCAGGTGCCCAGCTCGGCGCTGTTCTGCGTCCACTGGCCGTCAGCTTTAAAGTCGCTGTAAACGCCCTCCTTGCCCAGATTGAAGGCCAGACTGGTCACCGGCGCACCGTCTTCCAGGGTCAGGCTGACCTCGGCCTGTTCGGTATCCGGTAGGAAGCGCACCTGGTAATCCAGATCGATCTTCTTCGCCCACAGCGGCGTGCTCAGGCTCAGCAGAACAACAGACAGCAGCAAACGGCGCATCAACATGGCAAAGCTCCACAGTGCAAATCGGTGACTCAGGCGAGTTTAGGCTGTCATTGGCGGGCACGGTTCAATCGACGTGGCTCAATCGACGTGATTCAGCCGGCGCGGAAGATCATATGATCTTCCCACTCATCCTCAGCCACGCTGTTTTCACTGAGCATGCGCCCAGCCTGGGAAATGCGCTGCTTGTGCACCTGCTCAGGGTCGCCGCAGACCAGGTGATGCCAGAGCAGCAGATCTTTTCCCTCACTGACCAGGCGATAGGCGCAGGTCGGCGGCAGCCACTGGAACTGGTCGGCCTGGGCCGGGGTGAGCTGAATGCAGTCAGCAACGAATTTGCGTCGGTTGCTGTAGTCGGTGCAACGACAGGTCTGCAGATCCAGCAGTTTGCAGGCGATGCGCGTGTAATACACGCTGCCATCGTCTTCATCCTCAAGCTTTTGCAGGCAACACAGACCGCAGCCATCGCACAGCGATTCCCACTCGTCCTGATCCAGCTGTTCGAGGGTTTTGCGTTTCCAGAAGGGTTCGACTTTGGCGGCCATGGCGAGGGTACGGTGAGGGGTGAAAAGGCCGGCAGTCTAGCGGCTGGGGCAACAGCGGCCAAGGGCGGCGAGCCGAATGGTTAATTAATAACCACGGAGAAAGTCCACACACCCGCGCAGTTCCTCACCGATACGCCAGCGCGCCAGGTTATCGACAAACAGCTGCACCAGTAGGCGCGGATCAGTCGGCGCGGAGCTGTGGCCGGTGAGCAGCAGACGCGGCGCATCCCAGAAGGGATGGCCGGCAGGCAGCGGCTCCTCACGGCAGACATCAATCACCGCGCCCGCCAGTTGCCCCTGCTGCAAGGCGCTGACCAGCGCCTGGTCGACCACCGCCACACCGCGCCCGGCATTGATAAACAGCGCACTGGGCTTGCAGGCGGCGAACAGCGCTGCGTCGTAAATATCACGGGTGGCTGGCGTATCCGGCAGCAGGTTGATCAGGTAATCGGCCTCGCCTACCAGGCTTGGCAGCTCATCGAGCCCCGCCACCTGACGGAACGGCGGCAAATTGCGCGGACTGCTGGCGATACCCAGTAGCTCGATGCCGAACGGCGCCAGAAACTGCGCCACGCTCAGGCCGATATCACCCGCACCGACGATCAGCACCTTGCGCCCGGCCAGGCTGCGCGGCAGACGATTGTCCCAGCGCTGCTCGACCTGCGCGGCCAGGCGCGCCAGTAATTGGCGCTCGTGGGTCAGCAGATGGCACAGCACATACTCGGCCATCACCTGACCGAAAATGCCGACTGCACGGGTTAGCGCGTAGTTAGTCGGCAAGTCACCCGCCAGCAGCGGCGTGATGCCCGCCCAGGTCGATTGCAGCCACTGCGGCCGGCTGCCTTGACGCAGCAGCGGTGCGAGCAGATCCGGCTGGCCCAGCCAGAGCGGGCAGCTCGCGGCGTATTCGGCCAACTCGGCCGGCTGATCGCTGCCGCACAGCTCGAGCTCAGGCGCCTGCTCGCGCAATAACTCGGCATACAGCGCGTGTTCGGCTTCGGCAATCAATACACGCAGTGGGGCACTCGCAGTGGCGGGCATGGCGATTACATCGGGTCGTTACGGCGCAGCAACTCATCGGGCAGATGCTCGATGTATTCATCTTCCGGCGGCGGCATCTGTAGGTGGTAGCCCTGCTCGTCGAGGTTGGCCAGCACCTTGTGGATGTCTTCGCGGGCCAGCACGCGCTCGGGCGTCAGCACCATCTCGAAGGCCAGGGCCGGCGGGCCGAAGGCCAGCAGCAGGTTTTCCGGCACGCGCTTGAGGCCATCGCTGCGCAGCACATAGAGGTACATCTCGCTCTTGCGCGGGCTTTTGTAGATTGAGCAGATACGTTTCACGCGGACTCTCCGGTTGCAGCCAGGCAATCAAGCAACGCCTGGCCCATCAATTCACGCCGCCAGCCGCGCAGCGACTCCGGCAACTGGTAGGGCCCATTCGGGTAACCGGTTTTCAGCAGGGCTTCGAGGGTTTTCTTGCGCAGCATCAGCTCAGGGGCAATGTTCAGGCGCTCACCTTCACGCTGGCCAATGGCGCGCAGCTTTTTCAGCAGCGCCGCAGCGTCAAGCGGCAACGGCTCGGGCAAGGCCTCGGGCCAATTCTCAGCCGGGGTGGCTGCCGCTTGCTTGATCAGTTGCAACAGAAACTCGCCGTCCTGGCGCACGGTTTTCGGGTGCATGTCCTCGATCCGCGCCAGCGCCACCAGGTTATCGGGCTGGGTACGCGCCAGTGGCCACAACGAGTGCTCACGAATAATCCGGTTACGCGGCTGGTTGCGTTTGCGCGCCTGACCTTCACGCCAGGTGCACAGCGCTTTTAGCACCGCCAACTGCTGCCGGTTGAGTTTCCAGGCCAGCTTGGCTTCGCGGTAGGCCAGCTCCGGGTCGACTTCGCGGCAGAGGTTACTGACCAGCTCGGCGCCGTCTTCCAGCACCCAGGCGTATTTCTCGGCAGACAGCTGCGCCTTGAGCTGCGCATACACCTCGGCAAGGTGCAGCACGTCTTCGGCCGCATAACTGACCTGAGTGGCCGACAACGGCCGCTGCAGCCAGTCGGAGCGGGTCTCGCCCTTGGGCAGTTCAATATTCAGCACCGCCTGCACCAGGCGCGAATAGCCCATGGAGAAACCCAGGTTGAGGTAGCCGGCCGCCAGTTGGGTGTCGAAGAGCGGCGTAGGCAGGCTGCCGGTCAGGCGCAGAAAGACTTCCAAGTCCTCGCTGCAGGCATGTAGCACCTTGACGACGGCAGGGTCCTGCAGCAGCTCGGCAAAGGGCGCCCAGTCGCTGATCAGCAGCGGATCAATCAGGTACGCCCGCTCGCCCTCGCTGACCTGCAGCAGGCCGGCAATCGGGTAAAAGGTGTCGACCCGCATAAATTCGGTATCGACCGCCACAAACGCCAGCGTGCGCCAGGTTGCACAATGCTGCGCCAGGCTGGCGTCATCACCAATCCACTGAATATCAATCGCCACACAGCTCTCCCATCAAGAATGCCGCGCAGTATATATGCCCAGGCACTGTGCCGGGCATTTGCTGCCTTGGGCATCACAGATACGAATGAACCCTGTAATCTGGCCGGCGCTTGCATCTGCTTACCTTCATCACAGGGAATAAAAAAATGAAGAAACTGCTTGGCCTGCTTGTGGCCTTGATTGCTGCGGCGGCGATCTACCTCGCTGTCACACCCAGCCCGATTGATCCACTGGCCTGGGAAGCCCCGGCCATCCCGCCGATGACCGGCGTACTGGAACCCAACGACACGCTGATGAAGGCCGAACTGCTCGGCCGCGGCCAGGTGCATGGCCCCGAAGACACCGCCGTAGATGCCCAGGGCCAGGTGTACGCCGGCCTGCACGACGGCAAGATCGTGCGCATCAAGGCCGATGGCAGCGTGGAAACCTTTGTCGACACCCAAGGCCGCCCACTGGGCATGGACTTTGACGCCACCGGCAACCTGATCGTCGCCGACGCCTACAAGGGCTTGCTGAGCATCGACGCCCAAGGCCAGATCAAGGTACTGACCACCGAAGCCGAAGGCGTACCCTTCAAATTCACCGACGATCTCGACATTGCCCGCGACGGCACCATCTACTTCAGTGATGCCAGCCAGCGTTTTGAGCAACCGGACTATCTGCTCGACCTGCTCGAAGCCCGTCCACACGGCCGCCTGCTCAGCTACAACCCGGCCAGCGGTGAAACCAAGGTGCTGCTCAAGGACCTGTACTTCGCCAACGGCGTGGCGCTGTCGGCAGCTGAAGACTTCGTGCTGGTTAACGAAACCTACCGCTACCGCATCACCCGTTACTGGCTGAGCGGCGAGAAGGCCGGCACCCACGACATCTTTATCGACAACCTGCCGGGCCTGCCGGACAACCTGCAGGGCGACCGCAACGGCACCTTCTGGGTGGCCCTGCCGACCCCGCGCAAAGCCGATGCCGACATGCTGCACCGCTCGCCCTGGGCAAAATCGCAGCTGGCTAAACTGCCGCGCGCCTTCTGGCCCAAGGCCGTGCCTTACGGCTTTGCCATCGCCCTCAATGAACAAGGCGAAATCACCCAGAGCCTGCACGACACCAGCGGCACCCACCTGCGCATGATCACCTCGGTCAAGCCGGTGGGCGACTACCTGTACTTCGGCAGCCTGGATAATGATCGGATTGGCAAGCTGAAAATCCGCTAAGCCATCAGCACAAAAAAGCCCGCGCAACTGTTTAGTTGCGCGGGCTTTTTTAATGTTCGGGATTTACCTATTTGATCTTTTCCGCGATCCAGATGGTGTGCCGGGTGCCCTTGTTGCCATGGGCGTAGACCTGCACTTCTTCGACCTTGAAGCCGGCCTTGCGCACCTTGTCGCTGAATACCCGGTCGGCGCTGGCTGACCACACCGCCAGCACGCCCTTGTTGCGTAATGCCTGGTAGCAGCGCTGCAGACCCTGGGCGGAATACAGCCAGCTATTGCGCTTCTGGGTCAGGCCTTCGGGGCCGTTGTCGACATCCAGCATGATCGCGTCATAACGCTGATCGGCGCTCTTCAAGCAATTGGCGACATCGTCCTGAATCACCCGGGTACGCGGATCAAGGATTGGATAACCGGCCTTGGCCCCCAGCGGACCGCGGTTCCATTCCACCACCCCAGGCACCAGCTCGGCCACTTCGACTTCGGCGGTCTTGCCCAGGTTCTGCAAGGCTGCGGCCAGGGTAAAGCCCATGCCCAGGCCGCCGATCAGCACCCGCGAATCCGGCCGTCCAGCGACCTTCTTGCAGGGAATCGCCGCCAGCGCATCTTCAGAGCCATGCATGCGCGTGTTCATCAGCTGACCGCCATCGCCGCCGGCAATCTTGATGACAAAATCCTCGCCGTACTCGAACAGGCACAGGGCACCCGAACCATCGGGAATCGGGGCGGTATCGAGCAATACAAAACGCTTCATGGCGTGCGGCAACCTGGGTCAGCTAAAACGGGGATGCAGCATGCCCATAAACCGGCAAAGATGCAGCGCCCAGCGGGCAGAAATCTTGCAGAACTAGGCTGCGACAGCTCAATAGCAGGGTTTATGATGCCGGCTGCCCTAGAATCTGTTCAGGATCTCGCGAGCTAGAGTCATGCAAGGCGCTACGTTAGTAACAGCCTCCGGCTGGTCAAAGCAGGCGAGGAAGCGGAGTGTACTTTTGTACATGAGCATTACTCGTTTCACTCGCCCCTTTGGGGTCGCGCTGAAGCGCGTTAGCCGCAAGCGGCTTCCGAGCCTGTTTTTAACGCAGCAGGGCCGACGCGCAGCAGATCGTGAGCAGGTTCTTATTACCCACAGGATGACTGTATGCCCCTCGCCCAACTGATCAGCGCCGCCCAGCTGCAGCGCCGCCTTGATGAGCCCGACCTGCTGATTCTCGATTGCCGCTTTGCCCTGGATGATCTCGCCTACGGCCAGCGCAGCTACGCCGACGGGCATATCCCCGGCGCGCAGTTTGCCGATCTGGAGCACGACCTCTCCGGGCCGATCCATAAAGGCATCACCGGCCGTCATCCCCTGCCGGAGCTTGCGCAACTGCTGCAGCGCCTGCGCGAATGGGGGCTGAACAATCACAGTGAAGTGGTGCTGTACGACGACGGCCCGGGCGCCTTTGCTGCTCGCGCCTGGTGGCTACTGGCCTGGCTGGGAAAACGTGAGGGCGTGTACCTGCTCGATGGCGGCCTCAAGGCCTGGCGCGAAGCCAGTGGTGCCCTTACCCAGGATCGGCCCACGCCTGCTCCCGGCACGTTCAGCGGCAGCGCCGACGCCAACCTGCTGGTCGACGCCGCGCAGCTGCAACAGCGCCTGGGTAATAGTCAACTGACCCTGCTGGATGCCCGTGGCCTACCGCGATTCAGAGGCGAGGTGGAGCCAATCGACCCAGTGGCTGGGCATATCCCCGGAGCGCAGTGCGCAGCGTTCACTGACAACCTCGACAGCGACGGCCACTTTCTCAGCCCTGAGCAGCTGCGCCAGCGCTTTGCCGCGCAACTGGGTGAGCGCCCGGCCAGCGAGCTGGTGGCTTACTGCGGCTCGGGCGTAACCGCCTGCCATAACCTGTTCGCCCTGTGCCTGGCCGGCTATCCACTGGCGCCGTTGTATGCCGGCTCCTGGAGCGAATGGATCACTGACCCCACCCGGCCGGTGGCCACTGGCGACTGATTTCAGCTTATGCAGGCTGGCCATGCGGATATTGCCCGCCAGCCGTGGTTAAGTCCCAACTGGAATATAGGCAATAACCGAAAGCCGAAAACAATTTAAAAACAGCCCTTTACAGTAGAAAGGTCGCACTACACTTCAACATGAGCGGCTAACCCCGCTCCCGGTGGGGCCTTTATCAAAATAAGTCGAAGCTGCCAGCGCCCCGGCCCCATCGGTCACCTTTCGCCGAGGGCTATATGGGAATTGCCGCCTGCGAGTTAAGCCAGTACGTCATCCGCCCTACCCTGCTCTACCTGGGCCGCCACTCCACCGCCGCCGAAGCCTTGTTGCTCGGAGCCGCCGCCAGCCAATCCGGGCTCGGCTCAGCTCTCGATGACAAACATGGCCACGGCCTCTACCGCATCGCCGCCCTACGCCACCAGCAGCTCTGGGATCAGCACTTGGCGCTGGACCCGGATCTCGCCAGCCAGGTGCGCGGCCTCGCCAGCCAGCATGCCTTCCTTGCCGCACCGCACCTGGAACTAACCGTCAACCTGCGCTACGCCACAGCGATTGCCTGGATGCTGATCGAAGCCGAGCACCGCGAGCTGCCAGCTGCCGACGACCTGCTCGGCATGGCGCAGGTCTGGCGCCGAGTATTCAAACCGCACGGCCGTACCAAAGACTTTATCGCCGCCTGGCAACGCTGCATCGGCAGCCTTAGCCAGGTGGCCTGAGGCTCACGCAAGCGGCAGGCTTTGCCTGACAATATCGGTGCAGCTAGCAGAAAATAGCGCATTGTTAAAGGCATAAAACCGCTCTATCTCGGGAACTTCAAAGGCTTGGCAAGGGTCAGGAAAAGTTGCTAGTTTCCGCCCCCCGCTAAAACCTAGGAGTCCTCCGTGACCAAAAGAGTCGTCAAGACCTGCCTGTCCCTTGCCCTTGTTTCTGCCGCCAGCCATGGCTTTGCCAGTGGTTTTGCCATCAACGAACAAAGCGTCAGCAGCATGGGCACCGCCTTCGCCGGCCGCTCCTCCTCTGCCGACGACGCCAGCACCGTATTCGGCAACCCGGCCGGTATGGCGCGTATCAAGCGCGAACAAGTCAGCGGCGGCATTGCCCTGATCCACGCAAAAACCGAAATCGACAACGCCAGCGGCTCTGCCAGCGGCAGCAATGATGGCGATATGGTGCCGTTTATCGGCGCGCCCATGGGCTATTACGTCAAACCGCTGGACGACAACTGGAGCTTCGGCCTGGGCCTGTATGTGCCATTTGGCCTGGTGACTGATTACGAGCGCAACTTCCAGGGCCGCTACCATGGCGACCGCAGCGAAGTGCGGGTGATCACCCTGCAACCGACCCTGAGCTACCGCTTCAACGAGCAACTGTCGATCGGCTTCGGCCCGACCATCAACCGCATCGACGGCGAACTGACCTCGGCCATCAACAACCCAATTCCCGGTGCAGGTGACGGCAAGGTCGAAATCAAGGGCGATGACACAGCGCTGGGCTACAACCTCGGTTTGTTGTTTGAAATCACCCCGCAGACCCGCTTCGGCCTGACCTATCACTCCAAGGTGGATTACCGCCTGAAGGGCGACACCACAGTATCCGGGCCTGGCTTCGTCATCGGTTCCTCCGCCGGCACCTACGACGCCTCGCTGGAGCTGACCACTCCTGAATCGGTGGATTTCTCGGTGACCCACGAGCTGAATGCCGACTGGACCCTCTACGCCGGCAGCACCTGGACGCGCTGGAGCCGTCTGGAAGAAATCCGCGCCGACAACAAGGGGGTTGGTGGCTTGCTGGGAGGTGCCCTGACCAGCATCAGCGAGCCGCAAAACTGGCACGACACCTGGGCTCACGCCGTGGGTGCCGCCTACAAACTGAACCCACAGTGGACCTTGCGCGCCGGCCTGGCCGTCGACCAGTCGCCGACCAACAATACCGACCGCTCGCCACGCATCCCTACCGGCGACCGTACCATCCTCAGCCTGGGCACAGCCTGGAGCCCGAATGATGACGTGACCATCGATCTGGCCTACTCCTACCTGATGGAAGACGACGCCCACATCGAGCGGGACGACTACCGCGCCACCTACAAAAACACGGCTCACGGCCTGGGCGCACAAGTGACATACCGCTTCTAAATCAACCAGCGGTTTGGGTTACACTCGCGCGGCGTACACAACAATAAAAAAGAACTGGCTGGAACAGTTCTAAACGTCGCATAGCGACCGCCTGCGGGTGGCCGCCAAGGATGGCAGGCCATAAAGCCGCCTGAGACAGCCCTTATGACTGCACTCTGCACTGCCCTGCCCGAACAGCTCAGCCTGTTACTGGTGGATGACCACCGGATCTTTCTCGATGGCCTCAGCCTGGCCCTCGCCCCGCTCTGCGCCGACCTGCAGATTCACACCGCCGAATCCGCTGCTGCGGCCGAAGCCTGCCTGCAACACGCCAGCTTCGACCTGATTCTGCTCGACCTGCGCCTGCCCGACATGCCGGGCCTGGAGTTGCTGCAGCGCTGGCAACAACAGGGGCACATGACCCCAGTGGCGATTCTTAGCGCCAGCGACTCCAACCTGGACGCCCAGGCTGCACTGGCCGCCGGCGCGCTGGGCTTTATCCCGAAAAGTGCCAATAGCGATGAACTGCGCCAGGCAGTAACCCGCGTGCTGCTGGGAGAAACCCTGCCTGCACCGGCGCATGGCGATAAACCACAGCTCACCCCCCGACAGATGGAAATCCTCCAGCTGCTGGCCGAAGGCTTGCCGAACAAGTCCATCAGCCGCCAGCTCGGCGTCTCCGAAGACACGGTGAAAACCCACCTGAAATCACTGTTTCAGGAATTTTCCGTACATACCCGTACGGCCTGCGTCAGTGCGGCGCGGCAACGGGGCTGGCTCTGAGCTCTGCCGGTAACAGCACCGCCAAGGCCTGACGCAAACGAGCCGGCAACAGCGGCTTGCCGAGCAAGGTGACATGGGCGCGGGTGCAGCGTTCTTGCAGGTCGGCGCTGACGTCGGCGGTAATCAGCAAGGCTGGCAGCATGCGCCCGGTCTCTTCACGTAAGCGCTCAATTACACGCAAGCCGTCTTCGGTGGCGGCCAGTCGATAGTCGCTGATCAGCACCTGCGGCTGCGCCTCGGGCAAACACTGCAAGGCCTCGGCTGGATCGGCACAGGCCCAGACCTCGCAGCCCCAGCGCTGCAATAAACCGGACAACGCCTCACGCCCTGCGGCGTCGTCTTCCAGCAATAACACTCGCCCGCTCAATGCCGCAGCAACCGCCGCGGGTGCTTGCCACTCGCCGGCTTCAGCCTGCGGTAGTTGCAGGATAAAGCGCGCGCCCGCGCCTGGGCTCGACTCCAGTTGCAGCGGATGCCCCAGCAACTGCGCCAGTTGCTGGACGATGGCCAAGCCCAAGCCCAGACCGCGCTCGGCATTGCGCCCAGGGTTATCCAGCTGACGGAACTCTTCGAAGACCTGACTCTGTTCCTCCTCACTCAGGCCCTGGCCGTCGTCACCGACCTCCAGCTGCACCACGCCCTGCTCCATACGGGCGTGCAGCCAGACATGCCGCGCCTGGGCGTGGCGCAAGGCGTTGCTGAGCAGGTTGCGCAGCACGCGCTCCAGCAGCAGCGGATCACTGCGCACCCAGAGTTCTGCACATTGCAGCTGCAGTTCGACACCCTGGGCGTCGGCCTCGGCGCGGCTTTCACCACTTAGGCGCGCCAGCAAGGGGCGCAAGGCAAACACCTCCGGCTTGGCCTGCACCCCGCCAGGCAGGGTCAAACGGGTGTAATCGAACAGTGACTGCAACAGCCGGCTGAGCTGCTCCACGGCAATCGCCAGGCGGCTGCTGATACGGTGCACGCCGGGGTCCTGGTTCTGTTCCAGCAAGTGCTGGGCATACAGGCCCATGGCGTTCAGCGGTTGGCGCAGATCATGACTGGCGGCGGCCAGCAGACGCAGCTTGCGCGCATCGTCGGCTTCGGCACGCTGCCGCGCCAGATCGAGTAAGCGCAGGTTGAGCCAAGCGCCGCGTTGGCCGTGCTCCTGCAGGTAGGCGCCAACACTGCCAATCAGATTGGCGCAGAACAAAAACAGCCCCTGATAACCCAGCGCCACGCTGCCACCCGTGGCGATCACTCCCAGCCACAGAAACAACCCGCACACGCCCCAGGATGCCAGGCTGACAGCGCGAAACGACACACCCAGCAGCACGTAACCAAACAGCAGCACCAGAAACAGCCCGTCATAGGGCATGGCCACGCCCAGGCTCCAACACAGATGAATGATCACCGCGACGCAAATACCGTTGAGGGCATAAGCGGCCACATAGACCAGTAACGCGCGGCGCGGTGGGCTGTGTGTGCGGCGACAGTAGAAGAAGGACAACAACGCGCCAAATATCCCCAGCAGACGTATTGGCAGAGTCGCCAGGCTGGCATTGAGGGGCAGCAGTAACAGATCGAGGGCGGTGTAGACCAGCTGGAAGATCACCGCAGTGCTGATGATCAGCAGCAAGCGGCGACGGATACGCTGCACCCGGTGTTCGACAAACTCATCTTCCAGCACGCCGGTAAACCGCAACCGGCGGTAGCCGCGGCGCTGCTGGGCCAGTAGCAGCGCTTCCTGACGTTCCAGGCTCACGGCTTACAACTCGGGGGACTGGCTGTCCTGCTGCTTAGCGGCAATGGCGTCATAGGTTTCCACCCGGTGCTGATCTTCGGCGCTGAATAGACGCTGGCGTAAACGCTGCTGCTCCTGCTGCTGATCCGCAGCACTGAGGCCATTGCCCTGCAACGTGGCAAGTTCCTGTTGGTAAGTGGCGTAGCGTTGTTGCCAGGCGCGCTCGTTACGCTGCTCACTGAGCAGACGCTCGACCGTAGGCGGATCATAGGTCAAGGCAAGCAGCTGGCGCACTTGTTCTTCGCTGGCCCCCTCCTGCCAGAGTTTGTCTGTCTGAATCTGCAACGCCTGCGCCTGGGCCTGACGCTCTTCACTGGCGCGCATGGCTTCGGGGAGCTGAGCACGCAAACGCTCTTGCGCCAGGGCCTTGCCGTGCTCACTGAGATCATCACGGGCCATCAGCGCCAGATTGTCCAAGGTGTAACGTCCGTAGGCTTCCTCGGCGCCGAACAGGGCTTCTGCTGCGGCGCTGGAAAAATGCGCACGGCGCAACTCTGCAAGCTGCTCGAAGGCTCGCTGCAAGGCAACCAGTTGGCCATCCGGGGTGCTTTGCTGGGCTGTGCTCAAGGGTTGCTGCAGCAGCGCCAGGCTGGCGCGCTTGTAATCCATATAGTCGCCCAGCAAGCCAATAAACTGGCCCAGGGCGGGTTCCGGTAAACGTCCGCGCGCGTCGGCCAGCATCACCTCGACCACGGTTTCCAGCCCGGCCTGATCGGCAGCACTGAGGAAGTAATCCAGATAATCGCGCAGTGCCAGGTTCAGCTGCAGATTGCCGGCACTGTCCGCTTTCAACTCGCCATCCACTTCAGTGCCCTGCAAACCCGGCAGGCTTGCCGGCGCTCTAACAGTTGAGGCGTCTGGTTTGGCGGCTTGCAACAGAGGGCTGGGCACGACAGAGAGAGGCGCCGTAGCGGCAGCAGAAGCGCCAGGCGCGACGGGTAACTCAGCGGCTGGCCACTGCCAGTAAAGCGTAAGGCCGGCAACGCTGCCGGCCAGTACCAAGAGGGGAACAGTTGAGCGCAACGACAGGGCCATATGACCTCCAGAATGCGGGCTGCATGGCGCAGCCCGCCGGGGTGACGGTCAGACGCCTTTGCTTTTCAGGCGGTTGGCATGTTGGCGATACAGCGAAACCGGCTCGGTCCAGCCACGCACACCAAAGAGGTGATTGATCGCATCCACGTGGTTCATGTTGTAGTCATCACCGATCACCTGCCCCAGGTAGGTGGAGCAGACGCCGACCAGGCCGTCGTTCTTTTCGCTACCAAAGGCCAGTCCGGTGATGGCGAGGAACGGATCGACCGCATCAAAGACGTTGGTGTAGGAGGTGTTGCCGGTCCAGGAGTAGTAACGGATGTTGTACCCGCGCACGTTGTGCACTTCAGTGGACTTGGCGCAGTAGCTGCTGCTGTTCACGCCCCAGGGGTGGCGACCATTCAATGCAGTGGTGCCGGCAGTAGTCAGGGTTTTCAGCGCGGCCAGGCCGTTTTGCGGGTTGCTGCTGCCAGACAGTAGGTTGATCACCGCGCCAATGGCGTTGGCCAGGCCATTGGCCCCGCCTTCGATGGCGCTGTTCGGCGGGATCACACCGCGCAGCACATCGGCAACTTTCGAGCCTTTATTCACCCCATTGACCGAGGTTACCGAGGCCACCAGATCGGGACGCAACGAGGCGGCAACACGCGAGGTTGGCGAACCCTGGCTGTGACCGATCAGGTTGACCTTGCCGCCATTGGCACTGGCCCACGGCACAATCTGCTGGGCCAGTGCTGCGCCGCGCTGTTCGCTGTCATTGAGTGCCGACACACTGGCCACATAGACCTTGGCGCCATCGCGCTCGAGGTTCCAGGGGATGGTGTGGAAATAGTTGATCAGGCCGCCGATGGTGTCGAAGCCGGTCACCCCGTGCACCAGCACGATCGGGTATTTGGTCTTGGTGTAATTGGCCTGGGCCTCAACCGCTCCGACCAGGGCGCATACAGCTAGAGCAGAAGTAATAACGCGACGCATGGGTGCCTCCTTATTTTTCTTGTTGGCACGCCGGGAAACTGCGTCCGGCGTACTCACAACTCTAAGGAGGTGCTGCGGTATGGGCTATCGCCCAGATGGGTGAGGCGCTAACCCACCCTGGTTTCAACGCTGCGAAGCAATCGCCTGCTCGACGGCGGCCAGGAATGCCAGATCATCCGGGGTGGTGCTACTGGGGAAGCTGGCGATCACCTTGCCCTGGGCGTCGATCACATACTTGGAGAAATTCCAGCGCGGCGCCTGGCTTTGCGCAGCGAGTTCCTTGAACAGCGGCAGCGCATCGCTACCGGTAACCCGCTGGGTCTCGCTCATGGGGAAGGTCACACCGTAGTTGACGTAGCAGACCTTGGCGGTTTCTTCGCTGCTGTCGGCCTCCTGGCGGAAGTCATCGGAAGGCACACCGAGGATTTGCAGGCCCTGCTCCCTGTAGCGCTGGTAGAGCGCTTCAAGGCCTTTAAACTGAGGGGTAAAGCCGCAGAAGCTGGCAGTATTGACCACCACCAGCGGCTTGCCGGCAAACTGTGCACACAGGTCGATACGCTCTGCGCTGCGCAGCTTCTGCACCTCACCCTGCAGTAACGCCGGGCATTCGGCAGCCTGCGCATGGCCAATCCAAGCACTGAGCAGAACGACAACCAGCTGGGAATAACGCCACATACGCATCACCTTGAGTAACTGGAAAGACAGACTAACAGCCTTAACATACGCCCAAACCCAGCTGCAGAAAGGCCAAACCACTTTGCAGCCAGCCCCACCAGGCCAGGCCCAAAGCCAACATGCCGGCCATCACCAGCGCGGTGTTCCAGCCATAGTCGGTATTCATGCATTCGCCTCCTGTTGTTGCAAGCGCGCCACGGGTAGCTCGCGTACTGGCCAGTTCAGTGCGGCGGCCAGCAGGCTGAGCAGCACAGCAAGCTGCCAGACCAGATCATAACTGCCAGTATGGTCATACAGATAGCCGCCCATCCAGCCGCCGAGAAACGCCCCCAGCTGGTGGAACAAAAAAACGATGCCGCCAAGCATCGACAGGTTGCGCACGCCGAACAGGGTCGCCACCGTGCCGTTGGTCAGTGGCACCGTGGACAGCCACAACAGGCCCATGGCCACACCAAAGGCATAGGCGCTCCACACCGTCAGCGGCGTCATAAGAAACGCCACAATCACCACCGCACGCGCCAGATACAAAGCGCTGAGCAGACGCGGTTTAGACATCCGCCCGCCCAGCCAGCCGGCGATATAGGTACCGAAGATATTGAACAAACCGACCAGCGCCAGCACCGTGGTGCCGACCAAGGCTGGCAAATGCTGATCAACCAGATAGGCCGGCAGATGCACACCGATAAACACCACCTGAAAGCCACAGACGAAAAAGCCCAGCGCCAACAGCCAGAAGCCGGAATGACTGCAGGCCTCGCGTAAGGCCTCGCCCAATGTCTGTTCCTGGCCGGTAAGCGGTAATGGCGTGTCCTTGAGCATTGCCGCCAGCGGTATGATCAGCGCCACCAGCAGGCCCAGCGCCATCAACGCCACCGACCAGCCGAGCCAACTAAGCAGGCCCAGGGTGCCGGGGAGCATGGCGAACTGGCCAAAGGAGCCGGCCGCCGCAGCGATGCCCATAGCCATGCTGCGTTTTTCCATCGGCACGGCGCGGCCCACTGCACCGAGAATCACCGAGAACGAGGTGCCGGACAAACCGATGCCGATCAGCAACCCGGCGCTCAGCGACAGGCTCATTGGCGAATCGGCCAGGCCCATGCAACCGAGACCAATGGCATACAGAATGCCGCCGACAATCACCGTACGTTTGGCGCCAAAACGGTCAGCCAGAGCACCGGTAAACGGCTGAGTCAGCCCCCAGATCAGGTTTTGCAAGGCGATGGCGAAGGCGAACACCTCACGCCCCCAGCCGAACTCGGCGCTCATCGGCGGCAGGAACAAGCCAAAGCCATGGCGAATACCCAGCGACAGCGCCAGGACCAGCGATGCGCCCAGCATTAACCAGCCACTGCTGCGCCACAACGAAGTCATAGGTTGTCCTTTACGGGTAGCGACCCGCTTATCGAGAAATCGGCAATATGGCGCAGGTATATACCCCTACCCGGCAAGGTAACAGCTACAGCTGTTCGGCAATCCAGTGCTACAGATTGCACCCCGAATTGAGCGTGCCGGCAAGCCGACCATCGACTAACAGGCCGCTGATAAAACTACCGGCGCGGGCAAGCCTGCGTTGAAAACGGCCGACTAATCGAACAGCAACGGTGCGGCGCTGGCGCGCTGAGCAAAAAACTGCAGCAACGCATCGTGGTAATGGCTGTACACCTCGGGAGGCAGCCAGCGTTGGTAGATCGCCAGGGTGCTGGCGGGCGCGGCCGAAAGCTCACGAATGGCCTGATCGAGACGCCCGGCCATGCGCGCGCCCCATGGCGTGCGTGAGCAATAGATGCCCACGGTCACCAGCTCAGCATTCTCCCGCAGCGGCACACTGACCAGCGCATCACTGAGGCTGAAATGGCGCATCACCTCGGTGTAGATCACCGGGTAATCGAAGACATAATCCAGACGGTGATGGCTGACCATCAGCAGCAGGTTTTCCCCACCCTGGCTGCCACCCAGCTCGGGGAGGTGCCCTTCGGCGCGCGCCTGAAGCAAGCGCTGACGAATCGGCGCGGGATAGACCCGACTCTTGGCCAGAGCGCCGCGCAGATAGGGATTGCCGAACAGCCAGTCGAGGCTGACCTGACCGTCTTCGATCAGCAGTTGATCCAGGGTCTGCCTGCGTACCAGCACATGAATCGGCGTAGTCGCCACATAGGGTACGAAGTAACCCTGCTGATCGCGCTCGGGACTCTGCAGCTGGCCGCTGCTGCACATTTCGCCCTGCTCGCCCATGCGCTGTTCGACGCGAGCCATGGGCAACACTTCGTAGCGCATCTGCAGCTCCGGCAGGCGTGTAGCCAACAGTTGCATGGCCTCGAACAGAACGCCATCAACCACCTGACCATCACGCACATTGAAGGCACCCGGAATCGGCACAACGGCCCACACTAGCTCCTCGGCCTGCAATACGCCTGCACACCCAAACAATGCCGCCAACAGCGTCGAGTAAAACGGCCTGTGCACCCTATACATCCTCTACGTCTTGCTGTCCCTACACGCTAGCAGGCCAACGCCACCAGCACCGCGCACTCGGCTATTTCCAGCAGTGCCCCGGCGGTATCACCGGTGGTGCCATCCAGGCGTTTGAGCATCAAGCTGCGCAGCCAGATAAACACGCCACCGGCCACCAGTAAGGCCAGCAGCGCCGGCCAGCCGAACAGCAACATGGCCAGCGCATTGGTGCCCAGCACCCAAGGCAGTTGCCGGCGCGGCAGATGCTCGGCCAACGCCTGACCGAGGCCGCCAGCGCGCACATAGGCGGTGGTCAGAAACAGCAGCGGCAGCAGACAGCGCGCCAGCCAGGGCACCAGCACCACCAGCAACCCTGAGCCGCTCTCCAGCAAGGCCACCAGCGCAGCAAACTTGAGCAATAACAGCAGTACCAGCACCACCACCGCAATCGGCCCGCTGCGCGGGTCTTTCATAATGGCCAGGGTGCGCTGCTTATCGCCAAAGCCGCCCACCCAGGCATCGGCGCTGTCGGCCAGGCCATCCAGATGCAGACCGCCGCTGATACCCACCCACAGCGTCAGCAGCAGCGCCGCCTGCAACAGCACCGCGCTATCGCCCAGCAGGTGATGCGCCGCAAGCAGCAACAGGCCGATCAACAGCCCCACCAGCGGGTAGAACAACAGTGAGCGACCGACCTGTTCAGGCGTCGGCATGCCTGCCAGGGTCACCGGCAAACGGGTAAGAAATTGCAGGGCAATCCACCACGGCGTCATGCGCGCTCCCACAACTGTCCCTGTTCATCCAGGCACAGCTGATAGCGCTCGGCATAGCCGACCGGCACCTGCAGCAGATCATTGCGCGGCAAGCCACGGGCACGCGCCAGCAGCAGACGGATCACTCCGCCATGGGTCACCAACAGCAAGCGCTCGCCAGCATGGCGTGCCTGCAAGCGTTGCAAGGCACTCAATATTCGCGCCTCGAAGGCCAGCAACGGCTCGCCTTCGGGCGGGGTAAAGCCATAGGGGTCACTCCAGAAACGGCCCAACTCTTCTGCGCTGGTCTGCATCAGCTCGGCCGTGCTGCGCCCTTCCCACGCGCCGAAATGCAGTTCCTGCAGATCAGGCTCCAGACTGAGCGGCACGCCGTGCTGCGTCGCCAGCTCTTCGGCAAAACGCGCGCAGCGCTGCAAGGGCGAGCTGATCAAACGATCCCAGCGACTACCGTCAGCCACCGCCGCGCGCAGCTGCGCCCAGCCGGTTTCGGTCAGGGCATCGTCGAGGCTGCCGCGCAGGCCGCCGCCCAGCTCGGTTTCACCATGGCGCAGCAGTTCCAGATAGACCGTCATGCAGGGCGCTCGGCCACCGCCGCCTCGGCAAAGGTGGCCATCTCGTTGTGCAGGCTGCAGGCCAGTTGCAGCAGCGGCACGGCCAGGGCGGCCCCACTGCCCTCACCCAGGCGCAGGCCCAGATCGAGCAGTGGCTCGGCCTGCAGCGCCTTGAGCACCCGCTGATGGCCGGGCTCGGCGCCCGTGTGGGCAAACAGCAGCCATTCACGGCAAGCCGGATTCAGCTGTACCGCCAGCAAGGCGGCAACGCTGCAGATATAACCATCCACCAGTGCGGTAATACCCTGCTGGGCGCAGGCCAGATAGGCACCGCTCAGCGCGGCAATCTCGAAACCACCGAGGCGTTGCAAGATATCGATGGGTTCGCTGATCGCCGGGCGATGCAGCTCCAGCGCGATCTCGATCACTTTGGCTTTATGCGCCACGCCCGCGCTGTTCAGGCCGGTGCCGGGGCCGACCAATTCCTGCGCCGCACACTCCAGCAGCAGGCAGGCCATGGCCGTGGCGGCGGTGGTATTGCCGATGCCCATCTCGCCACCGATAAACAGCTGGCTGCCGGCTTCACTGGCGAGCTGCACGCTGGCCTGGCCGGCATCCAGGGCCAGCAGCAACTGCGCGGCCGTCATCGCCGGGCCCTGGGCGAAGTTCGCCGTGCCCGCACCGATATGCAGATGACGCACGCCGCGCAGCGGTTCCAACGGCAGCGCGGTGCCCAGGTCGATCACCTCAAGGGTTGCGCCCAGCTGTTTGGCCAAAACGCTGATCGCCGCGCCGCCATTAACGAAGTTGCGCAGCATCTGCCCGGTCACCGCCTGAGGGAACGCCGATACACCTTCGGCGACCACACCATGATCGCCGGCAAAAATACTGATCCACAGCTGCTCGACCTGGGGCCGCTGGCTACCCTGCATGGCCGCCAGGTCGATGGCCAACTGCTCCAGCTGGCCGAGGGAGCCGGCCGGCTTGGTCAGCTGCTGCTGGCGCGCCAGGGCCTTGCTGCGTGCGGGTATATCCAGCGCCTGACAGCCCTGTTGCCACCATTGCTCACTCATAGCGCATTCCCCTTGAGAACCATCGGCAAACCCGCCACGGTAAACACCACACGCTCACAATGCTCAGCCAGGGCCTGATGCAGCCAGCCC
This sequence comes from Pseudomonas sp., assembly GCF_030684895.1. Lineage (GTDB taxonomy): Bacteria > Pseudomonadota > Gammaproteobacteria > Pseudomonadales > Pseudomonadaceae > Aquipseudomonas. The sequence continues at coordinate 36,314 of NZ_JAUXXP010000025.1, forward strand.
GCCTCGTCGACATAACGGCGGGTCAGCTCACCCAGCGGCACCACGCCCAGGCCGGTTTCATTGCTGACCAACATAATCCGCCCCGGCAGGTCGCCCAGGCAATCCAGCAACGCCTCGCGCTCGGCGCTTAGGCGCGCCGGATCATCCAGCATTAACAGATTGGTCAGCCACAGGGTCAGGCAATCGACCAGCAGGCACTTATCCGCGCCCGCCTGCTCGCGCAGTACCTTAGCCAGGGCCAGCGGCTCTTCCACCAGCCCCCAAGCCGCCGGGCGCCGCTCGCGATGATGTTGAATGCGCGTATTCATCTCGCCATCCAGCGGCTGGCTGGTGGCGATATAGGTGACCGCCAGGCCGTACTCGGCCGCCAGTCGCTCGGCCAGACGGCTTTTGCCGGAACGGGCACCGCCGAGAATCAGTTCATGCATGGTTCACCTTCGCTCAATTGACCGCCCGCAATCCGTAGCCCGGCTGTAATCCGGGGAATCGCAGCGCCGCGCAAGCCGCTCCCGGATTGCATCCGGGCTACAGGCTGTAGGGTGGATGTCGCTTTTTACATCCACCATCCCGCCGCACATGGTGGATCGATAAAGCGTGATCCACCCTACAGGCCACATAACGTTCGCAGTTTTGCCGTATCCAGATGCGCTTCGACCAGATCGGCCAGGCGCTCGATATCACGTTCACGCAAGGCGTGGTAATCCACTGTCTGCACCTCGCGCAGCCCGGCCCAGCGCAGCAAGGCGCTACAGGCTTCGCTGCTTTCAAACAGGCCATGCAGGTAAGTGCCGAGTACCTGGCCATCGGCGCTCAGGCCACCATCGGCGCGACCATCATCCAACCGCACGGCCGCGTTCAAACCTGGACCAGAGCTGACCCCGGCGTGAATCTCGTAACCGCTAACCGGGGCATTTTCCAGGCACAGCTGGCCACGCACATTGCGCAGCTGCTTCTCCGGCTCCAGCACGGTGCTGAACTCCAGCAGCTCCAGCCCTGGGCTTGAGCCCGCTGCGCCTTCCAGGCCATGGGGGTCGTCGATCTGCGTGCCAAGCATCTGCAAACCACCGCAAATCCCGAGTAGCTTGCCGCCGTAACGCAGGTGCTTAGCAATGGCCGCCGGCCAGCCCTGCTGACGCAGAAACGCCAGATCGCTGCGCACGCTTTTCGAGCCGGGCAGGATAATCAGGTCAGCAGCAGGAATCGCCTGGCCAGGGCCGACAAAGATCAATTCAACCTGGGGATGTAGGCGCAGCGGATCAAAATCGGTGTGGTTGCTGATGCGTGGCAATACCGGCACCACCACCTTGATCCGCTCGGCCGTCTTGGCGCTCTGGCGAATATCAATGGCGTCCTCGGCCTCCAGATGGAAATCCATCAGGTAGGGCAATACGCCCAGCACCGGCTTGCCGGTGCGCTGCTCCAGCCAATCCAGCCCAGGCTGCAACAGGGCGATATCGCCGCGAAAACGGTTGATCACAAAGCCCTGCACCCGCGCCTGCTCGCTTGCGGAAAGCAGCGCCAGGGTGCCGACCAGATGGGCAAACACCCCGCCCTTGTCGATATCGGCAATCAGAATCACCGGGCAATCCACCGCTTCGGCAAAGCCCATATTGGCGATATCGCCGGCGCGCAGGTTGATCTCCGCTGGCGAACCGGCACCCTCCACCATCACCACCGGATAGGCCGCGCTCAAGCGCTGGTGCGATTGCAACACCGCCTGCATCGCCACCTTTTTGTAATCGTGGTAGGCCACGGCATCCATGCTGCTAAGCGCACGGCCGTGGATGATCACCTGGGCGCCAGTGTCGCTATTGGGCTTGAGCAATACCGGATTCATATCGGTGTGCGGCGCCAAGCCGGCGGCTTGGGCCTGTACCGCTTGAGCGCGACCGATTTCGCCGCCATCGGAGGTAACTGCACTGTTAAGCGCCATATTCTGCGGTTTAAACGGCACCACGCTGACGCCTTGACGCTTAAGCCAGCGGCATAGCGCAGTTACCAGGGTGCTTTTGCCGGCATCCGAGGTGGTGCCCTGCACCATCACTGTGCTCATGGCAACTCTCCAGCGAAGACCGCCAGCGCCTGCTGCAAACGCTGCCAGCCGGCTTCATCGGGAGGCAGACCAAAACGCAGGCTCAGCGGTGCGTCAATCAACCGAGTGAGAATGCCCTGCAGAGCGAGAAATTCATGCAGTAAGGCGGCCTGTGGTGTGCAGCAGAACTGGAATAAGGCGCAACCGCCTGTTGGGCTGAGCCCATGCGCAGTCAGCAGCGCCGCCAGACGCTCGCCATCGGCCAGCAACCGCTCACGCTGCACCTGCTGGCCGGCCATATCCTGCAATAACGCCGTGGCCACCACCCGGCTCGGCCCGCTGACAGTCCAGGGGCCGAGCAATTCGGCCAGCTGTTCCAGCACAGACGGCTGGGCCAACACAAAGCCCAGACGAATACCGGCCAAACCGAAGAATTTGCCAAACGAGCGCAGCACGATCAGCCCAGGTCGATCACTAAAGACCGCCAAGCTGAACTCAGGGGTGCAATCGATAAAGGCCTCATCCACCACTAGCCAGCCGCCGCGCTCAACCAAACGTGCGTGCCAGTCCAGCAAACGCAGGGGTTCGATGCGCCGCCCGGTTGGATTATTGGGATTGACCAGCAGCAGCACATCCAGGCGCTCCAGAGCCCGCTCAATACCGCCTTCGCTAAGTTCCAGCAGCCGGTGGCCTTCGCGTTGCCAGGCAGCCGCGTGTTCGGCATAGGCCGGCGAGACGATACCGACAGTGGCATTACGCACTAAACGCGGCAGCGCCTGAATCGCCGCCTGGGAACCGGCCACCGGCAGCAGATTGCTTACCCCGTAGTAATCGCGTGCGGCGATTTCCAGGCCGTCCTGCTGCTCGGGCAAGCGCGCCCAGGCACTGGCGGGAATCGCCGGCAGCGGCCAACCGTATGGCGCGATACCGGTGGACAGGTCCAGCCAGTCCGCCAAAGCAATGCCATAACGCAGCGCCGCGGCGCGCAGACGACCACCGTGCTCAAGCATAAGAAGGTTCACGCATAAAAAGCCCCCCACAACAGCAGCAGCGCCAACCACAGCAACACGCCACCGTTGACCAAATTGAGTGCCCGTTCGATATCGCGTGCCTTGGGTTGCGGGCCCGCGCCCAGCTCGGGTCGTATATGCAGCTCACCGTGATATTCCGCCGCGCCGCCCAGGCTAACGCCCAGCGCCCCAGCGCCTGCGGCCATCACCGGACCGGCATTGGGGCTGTCCCACAGTGGCGCTTGGTTTCGCCAGCAGCGCAGCGCCAACAGCGTTCGGCCGAGCACTGCATAGGTCAGGGCCACTAAACGCGCGGGAATGTAATTAAGAACATCGTCGATCTTCGCCGCAGCCCAACCGAAACGTTCATAGCGCTCATTACGGTAACCCCACATGGCGTCCAGGGTATTGCTCAGGCGGTACAACACCACACCCGGTGCACCGGCAATCACAAACCAGAACAACGCGGCAAACACCGCGTCGCTGCCGTTTTCCAGCACCGACTCGCTGCCAGCGCGGGCCACGCCAGCGGCATCCAACTGTGCGGTATTGCGGCTGACCATATAACCGACCCGCTCACGCGCCAGACGCAAATCGCCCAGGCGCAGCGCCTGGGCCACCGGCATGGCATGCTCGCCCAGGCTTTTCAGGCCAAGAGCGGCGTACAGCGCAAGAATTTCCACCGCCCAGCCCAAGCCGCTGATCTGGCTCAGCAGCCAAGCCAGCAACGTTAGCGGCAACACCGCCAGACACCATGCGCTGACGCCGTGGCTGCGCCAACCGCCGCCCGCCGGATTGAAGCGCTGCTCGATACGCTCGGCCATACGACCAAAGGCCACTAACGGATGCCAGCCCTTGGACTCACCAAAAATCGCATCCAGAGCGACCCCGGCGCAGGTGCTAAGAACCAGGCTCATGACGTGCCCCATTTGTTCTCGAACAACAACTCGCTAAGCGGCCGTGGCTCGGCCCAACCTTGCTGCACCAGCATCGGCGCCTCATAGAACTCCGTCACTGGCCCCAGACACAGCACCGCCAGCGGTTTACTGCCGGTCGGCATAGCGAGCAAATTTGCCAAGGCCAGCGGCTCGAACAGTGACACCCAGCCCATCCCCAAGCCTTCGGCGCGCGCCGCTAGCCAGAGGTTCTGAATCGCGCAGGCCAGCGACGCCAAGTCCATTTCCGGCAAGGTGCGCCGACCAAACACATGAGCCTCACGCCCTTCCATCAGGGCCACCACCAACAGTTCGGCACAGTCGCGAATACCCTCGACCTTTAGCTGCATAAATTCGTCACTGCGCTCGCCCAGAGCCTCGGCGGTGCGCACGCGCTCCTCCTCCACCAAACCGTGAATCGCCTCGCGCAAGGCCGGGCGGGTGATGCGAATAAAGCGCCAAGGCTGCATCAACCCGACACTTGGGGCCTGATGCGCGGCTTCGAGCACGCGCGCGAGCAATGCAGGAGCGACCTCGCCGCCGCTGAAATGACGCATATCGCGACGCTCGGCAATGGCGCGATACACCGCCGCGCGCTCTAGCGGGCTAAAGGCCTGCTCACTCATGCCGGCGATCCGGGGAGAAACAGCGCGGCGGCGGCAGCCGGATCGGACGGCAGATAGAAGTGGATATAGGAGGCCGTCATCCGCCCCTGGCGATAGACCGCTTCACTGGTGCGCTTGTAGTTCGGGCACTCGCCACGGGTCAGCGGTTGCAGTTCGCTGCTGAGTGCCGAGTAGTGGAAACTGTGGCCGCGCAGCAGCCCTTCCGGCAGCTCAGCCTGCTGCAAGGCCATGGCCGTCATGCGCGGTTGCAAGGTGGCCTCGCCGCTTAACAAGCCAAGCATCTGCCCGCTGGCGCCCTGCTTGTCGGTCAGTTTATCGAGCAGATAGAGCATGCCGCCGCACTCGGCGTGGATCGGTTTGCCTGCCTCGTGGTGAGCGCGGATTGCCTCGGCCATGGGCTGGTTGGCTTCAAGCGTGGCCAGGTGCAGCTCCGGGTAGCCGCCGGGCAGATACAGGCTGTCGATATCAGGCAGTTGCTGATCGCTGAGCGGTGAAAAGAAGGTCAATTCGGCGCCCAGTTCGCGCAGCAGATCGAGGTTGGCCTGGTAGAGAAAAGCAAAGGCGCTGTCGCGCGCCACGCCAATCCGCACGCCCTTAAGCAATTGCGCGGGCCTTGCCTGCTCGGGCGCCGCGAAGCTGACTGGCGGCGGCAGGCTGGTATCGGCACTGGCGGCCAAGGCATCGGCGGCGGCATCCAGGCGCGCATCCAGATCAGCCAGTTCCCCCGCCTGCACCAGGCCCAGATGGCGGCTCGGCAAGCCGACTTCGGCGCTGCGCGGCAAAGCACCGTACCAGCGGATCGAGGCTGGTAGCGCGTCGCGCAATATCTCGCCGTGCCGCGTGCTGCCAACCCGGTTGCCGAGCACCCCGGAGAACGGCAGATCAGACTGAAAGGTCGCCAGACCATGGGCCATGGCACCAAAGGTCTGCGCCATGGCCGAACCGTCGATCACCGCCAGCACCGGCACGCCGAAATGCCGCGCCAGGTCGGCCGCCGAGGGCGTGCCATCGAACAGGCCCATCACCCCTTCGATCAGAATCAGATCAGCTTCACCTGCGGCTTCCCAGAGCAGCTTGCGGCTCTCCGCCTCGCCAACCATCCACAAATCGAGCTGATACACCGGTGCACCGCTGGCGCGAGCGAGAATCATCGGATCGAGAAAGTCCGGGCCGCACTTGAACACCCGCACGCGCTTGCCCTGGCGTGCATGCAAGCGCGCCAGCGCGGCGGTAACAGTAGTCTTGCCTTGGCCGGAAGCCGGGGCGGCGATCAGCAGTGCGGGGCATTGACGTGCAGACATCAGTACTCCACCCCTTTCTGCGCCTTAACCCCGGCCTTGAACGCATGCTTGATCAGGCTCATCTCGGTGACGGTGTCCGCCGCCTCGATCATCCCCGGCAACGCGCCGCGACCGGTTACCACCACATGCTGCAGCAGCGGCCGCGCTTCGATATCGGCGAGTACCGCGTCGAGTTCCAGGTAGCCGTATTTCAGCGCGATATTCAGTTCGTCGAGCACCACCAGGCCTATGCCTGGGTCGTCCAACAGCTGCGCCGCCACCGCCCAGGCTTCGCGCGCCTTGTCGATATCGCGCTGGCGATCCTGGGTTTCCCAGGTAAAGCCCTCGCCCATTACGTGGTAGCTGACTTCATCGGGAAAGCGGCGGAAGAAGGTTTCTTCGCCGGTACTGGCCGCGCCCTTGATAAATTGCACCACGCCGACCTTGAGGCCGTGACCCAGAGCGCGGGCGACCATGCCAAAAGCGCTACTGCTCTTGCCCTTGCCATTGCCGCTGTGCACCAGCAGCAGGCCGTACTCGTCCTGGGCCTGGGCAATCTTTTCATCGATCAGGGCTTTCTTGCGGGCCATGCGCGCCTTGTGCCGGGCGTCACGCTCAATCGATTCAGTCATCGCACTGCTCCACCGCCACAGGGCGATCTGGCTGGAAAAAGCATGCGGAGATAGGGAAAGCGCGGGCCTGCACACAGCGCAAACCACACGCCAGCCATCGCCCTCCGCGATGCCGTGGACTGCAACAGGCCGGTCTCCGGGCTTGTGAGCGAACCTTGCGGTTCTATGCCACGCCTTCCCATGCATTCAGCACAGTGGCACTCGCGGCGTTTAACTCACTTACCGTTGCGGGGGCAGCGTCGGAATGACTGGCGTAAACACACAGCGCACCGACTTCCCAGTTTCACCCCGCACACGCACAGCGTCGGGGGCACCTGTTACAAGGCGCGAAGGGTAGAGAGTTCGCGATTAAGCGTCAAACGAATGCGCCGCTTGCACCCGTGAATCAATGGCAGATCAATGCCTGGGCATAAAGCCTGCGGGCTTGCTGGCCAGCCACTCAACAAAGGTACGCAGGCATTCATCACTGAGCAGGCTGTCGCGGTTGTTGTAGGTCAGCGCCAGCTCCTTTTCGCTGAACAGGCGGTGGATCTGGTTGTGGCAGGCGCGGCAGACCCAGAGCGTGGCGCTGATGCGCTCGCTTTTGCCAAAGCGCTTCTGCACATAGACCTTGTTGTGCAGCGCCTTGGGGATCAGGTGATGGCGCGTCAAAGCGGCAGCACGGGCGCAGAGTTCGCAGGCATCAGGTTGTTCGGGTAGACGAATAGGTTCGGGCATACGGTTTCAGCGTTTACGGCACAGGCTCAGGCCATCGCCCAACGGCAGCAGGGACAGGTCGATACGTGGATCATCATGCAGTGCCAGATTCAGCGCTTGAATCGCGCGGGTGTCGACGCTTTCGGGGTTTTCCTCAAGCACGCGCCCGCTCCACAGGGTGTTATCGAACAGGATCAGTCCGCCCTGGCGCACCAGGCGCAGGGCATGTTCCAGATAGGCTGGGTAATTGGCTTTGTCGGCGTCGATAAACAGCAGGTCGATACTGCCAGCCAAACCTTCAGCCTCCAGTGCAGCAAGGGTTTGTAACGCCGGGGCCAGGCGCTGTTCGATACGCGAGCTTAGCCCTGCTTCGCGCCAGTAACGCTCGGCCGTGGCGTTGTACTCGCCGGGGATATCACAGCAGATCAGCCGACCATCCTCGGCCATGGCCTGGGCCATGCAGATGGCGCTATAGCCGGTAAAGGTGCCGACCTCAACAATCCGTCGTGCGCCAGTCAGCTGCACCAGCAGGGCCATAAACTGCCCCTGCTCGGGGGCAATCTGCCAACGCGCCATGCTCAGCTGCGCGGTTTCCTCACGCAGGCGCTTGAGCAGCGATGTTTCACGCAGGGAGACATTCAGCAGGTATTGATACAGGGCGGAATCGAGATTGAGCGTTCGGTTGGTCATGCCAACTCCCTCTGCAAATCACAGCTGTCAGGGGTTGCGCGCCAGTTCCGGGGTGAATACGCGCTTGGCGTTCAGGTAGGTGCGCTGCCAGTAGGTATTGCTCAGGCTATCCAGGCGTACGGTGCCGCCGCTGGAAGGCGCGTGAACAAAACGTCCATCGCCGACATAGATACCGGCATGGCTGACCTGGCTGCCGCCATTGGTGGCGAAAAACAGCAGATCACCACTTTGCAGGCGGTCGCGGCCAACAGCCGGGGCGCGCATGCTGATCAGCTCGCGGGTCGAGCGCGGCAGGCTGATGCCCGCTGCATCGCGGTAGACATAACCAATCAGGCCACTGCAATCAAAGCCGCCATCCGGGGTATTGCCGCCGTAGCGATAAGGCGTGCCGACCAAGCCAAGTGCGCGAAACAGCACATCATCAGCATTGCCGTTAAAGCTACCGATAGGTGCATGCACAACAGGTTTTGGGGTTGGTGCAGGGGCATTGCTGGCGCAGGCACTGAGCAGCGCGGCAAGCACAATCAAGCTGAGACGGGCGATAGCGGTCATGGACGAGCGATCCTGAGCCGAGATGCGCCCTACTCTGCCGGCTTGCACATCGTAGTGCAAGCTTTAGCTTTGGTTGGCAGGTTATTGAAAACTATCGAGATGCGCTGGAGTATCGATTAATCGCAGCGACCGAAGAGATTCAGTCGCAGCTCACGAGACTCAAGGGTGACGCACAACCGACTCGCTTGGAGCCAGCGCCAGGGCACGTTTGGCCTCGATAAAGGTACGCGACCAGTAACGATCATCCAGACTATCGACCCGCACGCCGCCACTGCGGCTGCTGCTGGAGTGGATAAACTGGTTATCGCCCATATAGATGCCGGCATGGCTCACGCGATTACGGCCATTGGTGCTGAAGAACAGCAGATCGCCCGGCTCCAACTCGTCACGTTCAACCAGCGGTGCGTCGATATTGATCATGTCGCGGGACGAGCGCGGCAATTGCATACCCAGCTCTTCCTTGAACAGATAACCGATAAAGCCGCTGCAATCGAAGCCTGACTTCACCGAGCTGCCGCCAAAACGGTAACGGGTGCCCACCAGCGACAGGCCGTGAGACAGAATGCTGTCAGCCAGTTGCGGCAGTTTGTAGGATTTTTCTTCAGTGAAGTCGCCCAGAGCCGCTTCTTTGGCCTGTTCGTCAAACTCGGCAAGGTCTGTCGAGGAGAACACTGCAGGCTGGGTTGCCAGCTGCGGCTGCGGGGCATGGTTGGCACAGGCGGCCAGAACCAGGGAGAGTGCGATAGGCACGAGGGGTGCGAGGCGTTTGAGCATGGGCACGACCGTGTCGGTGAATTTCACAAGAGCGCGACTATGCCCTCTATGGCATGCATTTGCAAATTCTATGGCTCTAAATGTGACTCAGCAGTTCCGGCAAAACATCTAACGCCCGCCCTTGCAGATGCACATCCACCCGAGCGCTCAAGTCGGTGCGCTGCGGGTTGATCTCCACGGTAAAGCCGCCCGCCTGGCGGGTACGCAGCAGCGGTTCGACGATATACGGGAAGCTTGCGCTGGTACCAATACTGATTACTACCTCAAAACCTTTGCGCACCTCGTCATACAGCGTACTGATGGCCTGCTCGGGGAGCATTTCCTCGAACAACACCACGGGCGGGCGCAGCACCCCGGCGCACTGCCGGCATTTGGGTGGCAGCGGTCGCTCGAGATGTTCTGCCAGCTCGGCGTCAACCGCGCCGCAGGACTGACAATACAGCGGCGCCAGCTCACCATGAATCTCGATCACCCGCTCCATCGGACTGCCAGCAGCGCGGTGGTAGCCGTCGATATTCTGGGTCAGCAGCCAGCATTGCGGCTTTCTGCGCTGCAGCTCGGCAATCGCATGGTGCCCGGCATTAGCTTGGGCGCCCAGGCAAGCCTTGCCCAGCTCCGCCAGGTATTTCCAGCACAGCGCCGGATCACGCTGCAGCATCGAGCCGGACAACGCCGCCTCAATCGGCAAGCCTTCGGCAGTGTGGCCGTTATACAGGCCGCCGAGGCCGCGATAGGTGGGCAAACCGGAGTCGGCGGACAGCCCGGCACCGGTGATCAGCAGGATGCGCTCAGCCTGTTTGATTGCTTGGGCAACACGGGCAATGACCTTGTCCATCTCGATCCCTCATGCGCCGGGTGGTCGACGCTCTTTTCGTCCACCGCAACGGCGCCATGGTGGATGGAAAAGCGTCATCCACCCTACACCTACCGCCTCAGTGGTTAGCCGTATGTGCCAGCATCACTGACAGCTGACACAGCGGCCGCCCGCTCTGCTCGTGCCATTGGTTGAACGCGGCTTGCACGGCGGCCAGCTCTTTCAGGCTGGTGGGCGCCTTGTCGATGATCTTCTGCGCCTTGAGTGCCGCGACCATGTCATCGCTGGGCACAAAGGTGTCCTTGCCGACCATGCGCAGAAAACGCGGCGCAGACAGCCCGCCGAGCTGGCTACCGTGCTTGGCCAGGTACTTCCACAGGCCAACGATATCGCTCACCGGCCAGTCGGCGATCAGCGCGCCGAAGCTGCCCTTGTCCTTCTGCACATCGAGGATGAACTGGGCGTTGCGCGGCACACTCTTGAGCTTGCCCAGATGGCGGATGATGCGCGCATCCTGCATCAGGTTTTCCAGACGCTCGGCGCCCATCAGCACGACTTTCTCTGGATCAAAACCGAAGAACACCTGCTCGAAGGCCGGCCACTTGGCGTCCACCAAGCTGTGCTTTAAACCGGCGCGAAACACCCGCAGGCTGAGCACCGACAGATAGCGATCATCACTGATCGCGCGCAGCTCCTCGGCGCTGCGCGGCTGCGGCAGGATCGACTCCAGCGCAGCGGCCGAGCCGAAGCGGTTCAGGCAGTACTCGTTAAGCCATTTGTAATCGCGCATCGGACAGTCCTTGGGCCGGGAAACCGCTGAATCAGAGGTTCATTACGTCGAGAAAACGCGGCGTGGCGCTGTCGTCGATCTTCAGGCTCTTGAAGTCGAACAGGTTGCGGTCAGCCAGCTGCGACGGCACCACGTTCTGCAGCGCGCGGAACATGATCTCGGTACGCCCCGGCGACTTGCGCTCCCAGTCCTGCAGCATTTCCTTGACCACCTGGCGCTGCAGGTTTTCCTGGGAGCCGCAGAGGTTGCACGGAATGATCGGGAATTCCTTGAGCTGGCTGTAAGCCTCGATATCCGCCTCGTTGCAGTATGCCAATGGGCGAATCACCACATTGCGGCCGTCATCGGCTCGCAACTTAGGCGGCATGGCTTTGAGGGTGCCGCCGTAGAACATATTGAGGAAGAAGGTTTCCAGGATGTCATCGCGGTGATGCCCGAGGGCCATCTTGGTCGCACCGATCTCGTCGGCAAAGGTGTACAGCGTGCCACGGCGCAGGCGTGAACACAGCGAGCAGGTGGTCTTGCCTTCCGGGATCTTCTCTTTGACCACCGAGTAGGTGTCCTTCTCGACGATGTGGTACGGCACACCAATGGACTCCAGATAGGCCGGCAGCACGTGCTCAGGGAAGCCGGGCTGCTTCTGATCCATATTCACCGCAACAATCTCGAACTTGATCGGCGCGACCTTCTGCAGGTGCAGTAGCACGTCGAGCATGGTGTAGCTGTCCTTGCCGCCGGACAGGCAGACCATGACCTTGTCGCCATCCTCGATCATGTTGAAGTCGGCAACGGCTTCGCCGGCCTGGCGACGCAGGCGTTTTTGCAGTTTGTTCTGATTGACCGAGAGGGTGCCCATGGTGCGCTGGAATCCGGAGGGTTACGAAAGTGCGGCATTTTACCCAGAAAGCGTGACGCGCCCTACCCCAATCAAAGTGAAATGCTAGGCTGCGCCGATGAACGACGACTTCGACCCGGGCCTCGACCTGCCCGAACAACTGCACCAGCTGCTGCGCGCCGCCCCTGCCGGCCTTGGCGAGTACCAGCTGATCCAGCTGCTGAAAGCCCGCCAATGTGCGCATATCCCCAACCTGCCGCTGACTGACAAGCTGGCGCTGTTTCGCACGCATTTTCTGCTGTTCAACGCGCTCTACCGGCTACGTGAACGACTGTGGGCGGCGCAGAGCGGCTATCTGCAGATCAGCGCATTGAATATCCAACTATTGCCCTATCAGCCCGGCAGCGCAGAAATAAGTCAACACGACCCGCTGCGCGACTATTACCTCGACCTGAGCCAGCTCAACGACACCGACGAGCAGGATGTGGCCAAGCTGTTGTTGAGCTTCTGGACGCGCATGCACGGCAGCGAAGAGAAACAGGCGGCGCTGGAGTTGTTTGAACTCGAAGGCCGTGAGCAGTCGCTCAATCTCGCCACTATCAAGCACCGCTACCGGCAACTGGTGAGCCTGCATCACCCTGATCGCGGCGGTAACACGGCGCGCCTGCAGTCGATCAACAAGGCCATGGAAATCCTCGAACGCTATTACGGGCGTGCTTGAGAGTCCGATTTGCTCTAACGCCGCGCCTTTGTCCTTATTAATGGCTGCCTATACTGCGACATACGGTCGCATAGGTTCGGCCCTGTACCTGATGCCGCTGCACACGCGAATCAGGCGCTGCGCTGGGGGGCGACCGCTATAAAAATAGGAGGTCTGGCATGATCCATCACGTTTGGGGGCTATTCACCCATCCCGACCAGGAATGGCAGGAAATCCGTGGCGAAGAAGAAACCATCAGCCACATGTATCTCACCCACGTACTGATTCTCGCGGCAATTCCCGCAGTCTCGGCCTATATCGGCACCACCCAGGTCGGTTGGGCAATCGGCAATCGAGCGCCGGTGATGCTGACCGAGGCCAGCGCGCTGCAAATGACCGTCATGACCTACCTGGCAATGCTTGCCGGGATAGCTGTAATGGGCGCGTTTATCCACTGGATGGCGCGCACCTACGATGCCAGCCCGAACCTCACGCAATGCGTGGTATTTGCGGCCTACACCGCTACACCGCTGTTTATCGGCGGGCTGGCGGCGCTCTATCCACATCTCTGGCTGGCCATGGTGGTGGGCACGGCGGCCATCTGTTACACGGTGTACCTGCTCTACGTCGGCATACCGACCTTTATGGGCATCCCCGAGGATGAAGGCTTTATGTTCTCCAGCTCGGTGCTAGCGGTAGGCCTGGTGGTACTGGTGGCGATGATCGCCGCCTCGGTGATTCTCTGGGGCTTTGGGGTTGGCCCGGTGTACACCAGCTAAGGCAATGCCTGATGACACACAACGAAACCACCTGCGGGTGGTTTCGTCGTTTCAGGGCTGCGGGCACTGCCCGCCTTGGGCATAATTGCCACCCCAGTCCTGAACGCCGCACTTATGCCCGAACACCTTCTGAGCCGCGTAGAACACTGCTACCAGCAGGCTGAAGCCTTTTTCAAACGACCCTTTGCCCGCGCCGAGGTGAGCTTCAAGCTGCGTGGACAAAAGGCTGGCGTGGCGCACCTGACGGAAAATAAGCTGCGCTTCAACCCGCAGCTGTACCGGGAAAATCGCGAAGATTTCCTCAGGCAGACCGTGCCCCACGAAGTAGCACACCTGATAGCACATCAATTGTTCGGCCTGAGGATTCAGCCCCATGGCGAGGAGTGGCAACTGATCATGCGTGGCGTGTATGAGCTGCCGCCCAACCGTTGTCACAGCTATGCGGTGCAGCCGCGCACGGTCAGCCGCTATATCTACAGCTGCAGCTGCCCACAGGGCGAATTCCCCTTCTCTGCCCAACGCCATTCCCTGGTCAGCAAAGGCCGGCGCTACTACTGCCGGCGTTGCAAGGTGACCTTGAGCTATACCGGCGAACAGCGCGTCGAATAACCGGAGTTGGAATTACAGGACGTAACGCAACACCGCGACAAAATGCATCAGGCTGCCGCCCATGGCGAACAGGTGCCAGATGCCGTGCCAATGGCGGAAGCGGCTGTCATAGGCGAAGAAGATGATGCCCACGGTGTACAGCACCCCGCCGCCGGCCAGCCAGATAAACCCGGCCATGCCCAGCGCGGCGATCAGCGGTTTGACCGCGACCAGCACAATCCAGCCCATCACCGCGTAGATCACAATCGACAGCACACGCGCCTCGGAGCGCGGCTTGATCTCCTGCAGCATGCCGATGATAGCCAGCGTCCAGACGATGCCAAACAGCGTCCAGCCCCAGGAACCTTCAAGCGTTATCAGGCAGAACGGCGTATAGCTGCCGGCAATCAGCAGGTAGATCGACAGGTGATCGAGCTTGCGCATCAGCACTTTCGCCCGGCCCTGCACGCTGTGATAAAGGGTGGAGATGCTATAGAGCAGCACCAGGGTCAGGCCATAGATCGCCACGCTGATGATCTTGCGCAGCTCGCCATCCAGGCTCGCCAGCAGCAAGAGCCACACCGCCCCTGCGCAAGCCAGAAGTGCCCCGACCAGATGGGTCCAGGCGTTGAAGCGTTCCCCGTGATACATGTTTTCCGTTCCCAAGCCGCCCACTGGCGCGAATGCATCAGGCTTATGCCGGAAAAAAACTTATTTGACGAGCACCACGTTGCCGCTCCGCATAAAGTACAGCGCGAATCACGCTATCAGGATGCACTCAGGCGCGCGGCAGGCTGACGCGAATCAGACAACCCGCGCCGTCATCTTCCTGCTGCACATCGCCGCCCTGGGCGCGGGCCAACGCGCGGGCGGCGGCGAGCGGTTTGTTGCTGGCTGGACGCACTGGTAGCAACAATTTCACTTGCGCCGGATCTTCATCGATCATCACCAGGCTCAGCTGGCTGCCCACTGGGCAAGCGCTATGGGCGTGCTTGAGCACGCGGTAGAGCAAGGCATGGCAAAGCCCAGGATCGGCCATCACCGCCGCACTGCTACCCAGCGCTGTTTCCAGCTGAATATCGACGCCACGATCGCCATAACGCTGGCGCAGCTCGCTGATCAGTTCACGCAGTAGTGGATTCAGCCGAATGCTTTCAGGGCGCAATTCACGCTGCCCGGCTTCAAGGGACAACTGCTCGCCCGCCAGCTCCAACAGCTCCTTCATCTGCTGGCTGCTTTGCGTGGCCAGTTGCACCTGCTGTTTCTGCGCCGCATTGAGCGAGGCATCCTGCGTCAGGCTCTGCAACACCTCGACACATTGGTTAAGCGGTTGCTGTAGGTCGTGGCTGATCAAACTCAGCATGTCCGTACGTAAAGCGGCCAGTTCCAGCAACTGATCCAGGTCGGTCTGCAACTGCCGGCGATGCTCGACATAGCGCATCAGGTTGCGCACGCGAATGCGCAGCAGGGTTGGGTCAATCGGTTTGAACACATAGTCCACCGCGCCCAGCGACAGCCCTTGCTCACGGGAGCGTTCATCACTCAGGGCGGTAACGAAAATAATCGGGATATGCTCCGAAGCATGGTGCTGACGCAGCCGGCGCGCCACCTCGAAGCCGTCCATGTCGGGCATCATCACATCCAGCAGGATCAGGTCCGGCGGGTTGTCTGAATGGCAGATGGCGATGGCTTTCTCGCCGTTGTGCGCCAGCTTTACCTTGAACTGATCGCGAAACAGCCCGGCCAGCAACTGCAGGTTCTCCGGCGTGTCATCGACCACCAGAATGCTCGCGCGCTCTTCGCCTTGCGGCAGGCTGGCTTGCACCAGCAGATCGTCGCGCTGCAGGGAGCGCTGCACGCGCTCCAGCAAGCGCTGGGTAGTAAAGGGTTTGACCAGCAGATCGCGGATACCCAGTTGAATGGCGCGCTGCACATCCTGGCGCTGCATGGCGCTGGACATCAGTACAAAGGGAATCTGCGCCAGCGCTTCATCGCTGCGCATGCCTTCAAACAGCGCCAGCCCGGTTGAACCGGCCAGGTTCTGTTCACTGAGCACCAGCGACACTTGGCTCTGCCGCAGTTGCTGCAATGCACTCGCCACATCGTTGGCCTGCAGCACCTGGGCCACGCCATGGCGCTGTAACTCATCGACCAAGGCGCGGGTCAGTACCGGGTCGCTATCAACAACTAACAGCGTGGTGGCGTTATTTGACATGCGGCAGGGCACCTCTTACTCGTTGGAAGCCGGCTCATCACTGTATTGCCGGGCGATCTGGGCGAAGGCTTCGCTGATCTGTTCAAAGCCATCGACGATATCCGGGTCAAAATGACTGCCGCGCCCCTCGCGGATGATCTCCAGGGCTTTTTCATGGCTAAAGGGCGGCTTGTACACCCGCCGTGAGATCAGCGCGTCATACACATCGGCCAGGGCCATCAAGCGCGCCGACAGCGGGATCGCCTCCCCCACCAAGCCTTGTGGGTATCCGCTGCCGTCCCATTTTTCCTGGTGGCTAAGCGCAATTTCCTTGGCGTGGCGTAAAAAGGCGATGGACTCGCCCAGCTCCTGCTCGGCATGCACGATGGCGTCGCGGCCCAGGGTGGTGTGAGTTTTCATGATTTCAAACTCGTCAAAGTCGAGTTTGCCCGGTTTGAGCAAGATACTGTCGGGAATGCCGACCTTGCCGATGTCATGCAACGGCGCCGATTTGAATATCGACTGAATCGTGTCTGCGGTTAGTTCAGCGCTAAACCGTGGGTGCGTCTGCAGATGCTCCGCCAGCGCCTTGACATAGAACTGGGTGCGGCGAATGTGGTTGCCGGTTTCGTTGTCGCGGGTTTCCGCCAGGGAAGTAATCGCCCGAATGGTCACATCCTGAATTGCCATCACTTCACGGGTGCGCTTTTCCACCTCGTGCTCAAGGAAAACATTCTGGTTCTGCAGCAAATCACGGGCGAACTTCAGTTGCAGCTGGGTGTGCACGCGGGCCAGAACAATCGCCGGGTTGATCGGCTTGCTAATGTAATCAACGGCGCCCAGGTCCAGGCCGATTTTCTCATCCTCGGCAGCGGTCATGGCGGTGAGGAAAATCACCGGAATCGTCGCAGTAGCAGCATCCTGCTGCAGGCGACGCAGCACCTCGTAGCCATCCAGCCCCGGCATCATGATGTCGAGCAGAATCAGATCGGGTTTGACCTCGCCACTGACAATCTGCAGCGCACGTTCGCCGCTGGGCGCCAGCTTGACCTTGTAGTCCTCGCGTAACAAACCGCTCATCAGCGAAAGGTTATCGGGGGTGTCATCCACCACCAGAATCGTCGGTTTATCTCTGCCGGCCAGTAGCCTGTCCATTACGTCGCGTCCTTACTCAGTGCCGGATTGCTGTGTATCGCCGCCCGTAAAACCGCCAGGGCGTCGTCCAGAATATAACTGTTGATGGCCCGCTCCAGCGCCGCAAACCCCGAGCCCAGCACCGCCTTGAACAAGGCCGCCTCCTGCTGGAACAACTCGATGGCATCGGCATCGTCATCACCGAGCAAGTACTCCAGGTGAGCCACCAGTTGGCGTACACGCGGCCAGTCGATAGCACCGGCCGCGGCCTCCGTTACGGCTTGCGCGGGCAGCACCGCCTGCAGACGCGCGATCAACTCAGCGCAGCTTTCGCCCAGTGCGCTGAGCTGCACATCGAACTGGCTATCCGGCGGCCCTAGCCTGAGGCGGTCTTCCAGCACGCCGGCCTGTTCGGCCAGGCCATTGGCGCCAATGGTCGCGGCAGTACCTTTGAGGGTATGCAAGGCACGCAGGGCATCCTCGTGCAGGCCTTCGACAAGCAGACGTCGCGTCTGCTCAGCTGCATCCGCCTGGCCCTGGACAAATTTGCGCAGCATCGACTCATAGGCCGTGCGCTTGTTGAGTACCCGGCGCAAGCCGCCCTGCACATCGACGCCGGCAATCGGAGGAAAACCCGCTTCAAGATGAGCCGGCGCTTGTGCCGCAGGCCGCGCTGCGACCTCTCCGACCGCAGCCGGCAACCATTTCAACAGCATCGCGAACAGCTCGTCCGGGTCGATGGGTTTGGCCAGGTGCGCATTCATGCCGGCGGCCAGGCACCGCTCGCGGTCGCTGCTCATGGCGTTGGCAGTCATGGCCAACACCGGCAGCTCAGCCCAGCGCGGATTAGCGCGGATCTGCTGGGTGGCGGTCAGGCCATCCATCACCGGCATCTGCATATCCATCAGCACCAGCTGGTAATCGTGCGCGGCCAGCATATCCAGGGCGACCTGGCCATTTTCGGCCACGGCAACGCAGACCCCGGCAGCCTCCAACAGGTCACGGCCGACCTGCTGGTTCAGCTCGTTATCATCCACCAGCAGCACCTGCGCGCCCTGCAGCGCGCTGAGGTCCTGCACGCTGACGTTACTGGCCGGGCGCAGGCTGCTCTCGCTGGCGCTGCTGCCGCCAAGAGCGCGAATCGCCGCGTCGAACAGCAACGACGGGCTCACCGGTTTAACCAGCAGCAAGGCAATCCCGGCCTGCTCAGCCTCATGGAAGACTTCTTCGCGACCATAAGCCGTAACGATCACCGGCTGCGGCGCAGGATCGAGCAAGGCCAGCTGGCGGCAGGTTTCCAGGCCATTGATGCCGGGCATTTTCCAATCAACAAAGGCTGCCTCAAAGGGTGTGCCGGCAGCGCAGGCCTTGGCAGCAAGCTCCAGGGCCTGCTCGCCGCAGTCAGCTTCCGCCACCTGAAAACTCATGGAACGCAGCAGGCTGGCATGGATATGCAGGGCCTGTGGGTTATCGTCCACCACCAGCACCCGGCGATTGCGCAAATCCGGGGTTGGCAGCAGCGACAGCACAGGTTTTGGCGCAGCAACCACGCCCAGATGAGCGGTAAACCAGAAGGTGCTGCCCTGCCCCAACACGCTGTCGACGCCGACTTCGCCATGCATCAGCTCGGCCAGCTTGCGCGAAATCGCCAGGCCCAGCCCGGTGCCGCCGTACTTGCGCGTGGTCGAACTATCGGCCTGCTGGAATGACTGAAACAACCGCGCCTGTTGTTCAGGCGAGAGGCCGATACCGGAGTCCTCGACCTCAAAGCGCACCTGAACGCCCTTGGCATCCTGTGCCAGCAGCCGCGCGCGAATCACCACGCCGCCCTGTTCGGTGAACTTGACCGCATTATTGGCGTAGTTGATCAGCACCTGGCCCAGGCGCAGCGGGTCGCCGATAAAACTCTCGGGCAGTTGCGGGTCAATGTCGAAGATCAGTTCCAGATCCTTAGCAGCGCATTTCTCACCGATCAGGCTGGCCATGTTTTCCAGCACTGTGTGCAACTCGAACGGCACCGACTCGACATCCAGCTTGCCGGCCTCGATCTTGCTCAGGTCGAGGATGTCGTTGATCAGCCCGAGCAGATGCTGGCCCGAACGCTGAATCTTCTCCACATAGTCGCGCTGCTTGGCAGTCAAGTCGCTGCTCAGCACCAAGTGGCTCATGCCGATTACTGCATTCATCGGCGTGCGAATCTCGTGGCTCATATTGGCCAGGAAGTCCGACTTCAGCTGCGATGCGCTTTCGGCCTTGGTCCGGGCGATCTGCAGTTCTTTTTCGTGTTCACGCAGCGTCTGGTTGGCCTCGGCCAGCTCCTGAGTGCGTTGCTGCACGCGCCCTTCAAGCACCTCTTCATTTTCCTGCAGGGCTTCCACCAACTTGCCCTGCGCCGCCAGCAGCTCGCGCTGGGCGCGCACGCGCTGGCGGGTCTGGCGCAGCATGGCGAGACCAAACATCAGGGTGAGAAAGCCTTGAAACAGGGTTAACGCCGTGGTGACCACAACCTGGGAACGCAACTCGGCGTTGCGCCCATCGACGGTACGCGCCGCCAGTTGCGCCGAGGTGTAGACGAGATCCTGAATATCGAACTGGAGCAGTTGCAGCTGCTCACGCAGCAAGCTGGCATTCAGCGGCGTGCCACGTCGAACAAAGTCTTCAAGTGCCGCATCGGCCGTGCGGATAAAGCTTTCCAAGGCTTGCAGGGTTTGCTGGTAGATCGCCTCATCGCCCATCAGGCGCTGCGCCGACTCGGTCTGGATGGTGCTGACGCGACTGACGAAGATGTCGTAACGCAGCTGCAGCTCATCGATGCCGATACTGCCAAGCTGGTCAGACGCCTGATTGCGGCGCGACCTCACCGGATCAAGGATGTAGGCGTGCAGCGCATGATCAAAGCGCTGGTACTCGGTGCTCATCTGGGCAAAGGCCCACAGCGCGTTGTCGTCACCACTGCGCATAACCTCGCTGAGGCTGCGGTACTGGTGAGCGAGAATCGCCCCGATTGCCACGTATAGCAGCACCAGGCTGATGATCAACAGCCATAACAGGCGGAACTTGCGCATGGCTATTTGATCTGCAGGGCGCGCAGTTGCCAGGCCGAGCGATTATAAAAAGTCGCAGCCTGCAGCTCGGCTTTGCTATCGAACGGGTAAACCAGAAACAGCGGGCCCTTTTCGCGCACGGGCATGGGCTGGCCATTCATCAGAATCGCCACAATCAGGTCGTATTTAATCGCGTCGCTGAAGGGAATCTCGGTGCGGTAGTCATTCAGGGCAATCGCGGTAATGCCCTCGCCTTTGGCCCCGGCGGCAGCCAGCACATCACGCAGCAAGGGACCTGTGAAATTCACCGGTTCGGCATACCAGGGGGTTTGCGTGGTGAAACTGCGCTGCGGTAAAGCTTGCAGCATCGCCATATCGAACACGGCTTGCTGCTGCATATTCGGCTGTGTCACCAACCCGGAAATACTCAGCACAGCAGGGCCGATGGGCTTGTCGAGCGCCAGACTCAGGCCCGAAAACAGTAGCAATGTGCTCAGCGCAAGCGCCTGCAGGTGATAGTGGCTGGTAGACACAGGCATTCCCCTCAACATCCATTATTCGGAGATGACACGGCAGGCAGCAGCACTGTCCATGACAACCATTCGTGCAGAGCAGCGAATGATTCTCGAAGCGTAGAACAGTTGCTCGCCACCAGCCGTGTTTGTGCCGATTAATGCATGAGTTTGAGAGGCAACGCCAGCACTTTGGCGATGCCTGCCGGCCTGAATCAGGCCACCACTTTGGCCGCCTTGAGCTGGGCGATCTGCTCGGCGTTGTAGCCCAGCTCTATCAGCACCTCGCTGGTGTGCGCGCCCAGGGTTGCACCGATATGCCGGGGCGCGGGCAAGGCGCTGGAAAACTTGATCGGGCAGGCGATCTGCGCCTGTGGGCCACTGCCCGCACGCGGCACTTCGGTGACCAGGCCGCGAGCCTTGATCTGCGGGTGTTCGACCGCCTCGCTGAGGTTAAGCATGGGCTCCACGCAGGCATCCAGGCCGGCGAACACCTGGCTCCATTCAGCGAAATCGCGTTTCTCGAACTCGATTTCGATCTCACGCTTGAGCGCCTGCTGATCCTCCGGCTTCTGCGACAGGCCACGCGCGGCCAGCTCCGGGCGGCCGATGGCGGCGCAGAATTGCTGCATGAATTGCGGCTCCAGGCTGCCGACCGAGAACCAGCGACCGTCGCGGGTGCGGTAGTAGTCGTAGAAGCTGCCGCCGTTGAGCGCCTGGTTTTCCATCGCCGGCTCCACGCCAGCCGCCAGATAACCCGCACCGGCCATGCCGTGCAGGCTGAAGGCGCAGTCGGTCATGCTGATATCCACCTGCTGGCCAAGCCCCGTGGCCTGACGCTGGATCACTGCCGCGAGCAGGCCGATCACCCCATGCAGCGAGCCGCCGGCGATATCCGCCGCCTGGATGCCCAACGGCAGCGGCCCGGTTTCGCGGCGGCCGGTGTAACTGGCGATACCGGCCAGGGCCAGGTAGTTGATGTCATGGCCGGCGCGGTCTTTGTACGGCCCGCTCTGGCCGTAGCCGGTGATCGACACATAGATCAGCCTGGGGTTGATCGCCTTCAGCGCTTCATAACCCACTCCTAGCTTGTCCATCACCCCAGGGCGGAACTGCTCCAGCACAATGTCGTACTCGGCCACCAGCTGTTTGACCATTTCCACCGCCTCGGCCTGTTTCAGGTCCAGGGCGATGCAGCGCTTGTTGCGATTGAGATAGGCATGGCTGGCCGATACGCCGCCATCGTGCGGCGGCAGTACGCGCACCAGATCCATGCGCGAAGGCGACTCGACCCGCAGCACTTCAGCGCCCATGTCAGCTAGCAGCAGCGAGGCAAACGGCCCGGGCAACAGGGTGGAGAAATCCAGCACTTTCAGTGACGACAGCGGGCCTTGCATAACAGCTCCTCAGGGAATTCAATCCCGTAGCCCGGATGCAATCCGGGGAATATCAACAGATTCCCGGATTACATCCGGGCTACCCAGCGCTCACTGCCAGTGCAGCGGCTGCTTGGCATCCAGCTCGCTGAGCTGGTCGGCAAAGCGTGCTTCCAGTACGTTGCGACGGATTTTCATGGTCGGCGTCATGCAGCCGTTGTCCACGGTCCAGGCCTCGCGCACCAACACAAAGTGGCTAAGCCGCTCATGGGCCTCAAGTTGGGCATTAAGCTGCGCCAAGGTCTGCGCCAGATCAGCCGCCACCTGCTCGCGGGCCTGCTCACGGGCCGCTGGCGACAGTTCGATCAACGCCAATGGTTGATCCAGATTACTGCCCATCAGGCACACCTGCTCGACCCAGAGGTTCTTGGCGATCTCGCCTTCAATCGGCGCCGGGGCGATGTACTTGCCCTTGCTGGTCTTGAAGATGTCCTTCACCCGCCCGGTGATTTTCAGGTAACCGGCCGCATCCACCTCGCCCTTGTCGCCAGTGTGCAGCCAGCCATCGGTGATGGTTTCGGCGGTTTTCTCCGGGTCCTGGTAGTAGCCCAACATCAGGCTCGGGCAACGCAGGAGAATTTCGCCATTCTCGGCAATACGCAATTCATTACCCGGCATCGGCCGGCCCACGGTGCCAAAACGCACCTGCCCCGGCCGGTTGAAACAGCCATAGGCCAGGTGCTCGGTCATGCCGTAGCCCTCGCAGATGGTGATGCCGATGCTCTGATACCAGTCGAGCAAGGCACGCGGAATCGCCGCCGCGCCGCTGACCAGAATGCGCGCGCGGTCCAGCCCCAAACCTTTGCGAATCTTGCGCGCGACCAGGCCGCCGATCAGCGGAATGCCCAGCAACCGCGCCAGCTTGGGCTGCGGCAGTTTCTCCAGCACGCCCTGTTGAAAACGCGTCCACAGCCGTGGCACGGAGAAGAATACGGTCGGTCGTACATGGCGCAGGTCGCTGGCAAAGGTTTCCAACGACTCGACAAACGCCACCCGCCCGCCGCTGTAGAGCGCATTCATTTCCACCAGAAAACGCTCGGCGGCGTGCGACAGCGGCAGATAGGAGAAGTACTGATCCTGCTCGGTAATCTGCAGTTCTTTAACCGAGCGCCCGCCGGCAATGGCAAAGGCCTTGGCCGAGAGCATCACGCCCTTGGGCTGGCCGGTGGTGCCGGAGGTATAGAGGATGCTCAGCAACTCATCCGGCGCCTGCCTGTGGCCATCGCGTAACGGCTGATGCGCTGCCAGCAAGGCATGCCAGCCGTGACTGGCCTCAATGGTCGGGTACGGCATGGCGACCCGCATGACTTCAGCGGGGATGCCCGGCGCCAGCTTGGCCGGCTCATCCAGCTTGCCGAGGAAGATCGCCTTGCACTGCGAATGGCGCAGCACGTAATCGATGCTCTCGGCCGACTGCAACGGATACAGGGGCACGCTGATCAGCCCGGCGAGCATGATCGCCAGGTCGGCGATGATCCACTCGGCGCAGTTCTTCGCCAACAGCGCCACCCGATCCCCCGGCACGCAACCCAGCGCGTGCAAGGCCGTGGCCATGCGCCGCGCCTGATCATCCACCTGCGCCCAGGTGAAGTCATGCCACTGGCCGTTTACCGGCTGGCTGAGCCAGACCGCGTCGGGGCGTTTCTCAACCCAGAGCGCCAGGCGCTCCAGGGGCAGTTGATCCGTCATCGCAATCCCTCGTTCTTATTGTTTTGCAGACATGAACGTTAGCGCTTGAACAACAATCCGGTACTCGCTCGGATTAACTCCTGGGAAACTAAATATTGTGCGTTGTCCCAATTACATGTCGTACGCAGCTTATGTAGGGTGGGTTAGCGACGCTGAACGCTGTTCGAAAATCCAAATGCGATAGCGGCGCGGCGCGTAACCCACCAGGCGATAGAACGCGTTGCGCCGATGGTGGGTTACGCCGCAGCCCGAGTGGCGTGATGCTTGGCAGTGCTGACATGCGGCTAACCCACCCTACGAATTAATGCGTTCTAGACATCGTGGCAGGCCCGCACGATTCAACACATAACGGGTACGTAGCCTTTGTAAAACCCCGTTATTCAAAGCTTCATCCCACGGCTGATGATCTCTTTCATGATCTCCGAGGTGCCGGCGAAGATGCGCTGGATGCGCGCGTTCGCGTACATTTTGCAGATTGGGTATTCCCACATATAACCCCAACCGCCGTGCAGTTGCACACCCTCATCGACCACCTTGCACAGCAGCTCGGTGGTGAACAGCTTGGCCTCGGCGGCCACTTCCGGGGTGAGTTTTTTCTCGTTGTGGTCGGTTACGCAGCGGTCGACAAACACCTGCGCCACGTCGATCTGCGTGCGCATCTCGGCCAGCTTGAAACGGGTGTTCTGGAAGTGCGAGATCGGCCGGTCGAAAGCCTTGCGTTCTTTCACGTAATCGATGGTGGTCTGCAGCGCCGCCTCGGCCGCCGCCACTGCGCCGCAGGCATTGGTCAGGCGTTCCTGGGCGAGCATATTCATCAGGTAGAAGAAGCCGCCCTTGGCGTCGCCCAGCAGGTTGGCCTTGGGCACCTTGACGTTATTGAAGAACAGCTCGGCGGTGTCCTGGCTCTTCATGCCGAGTTTTTCCAGGTTCTTGCCGCGCTCGAAACCCGGCATGCCGCGCTCAACCAGAAACAGGCCCATGGCGTGCTTGTTGGCTGGATCGGTCTTGGCCGCCACGATCACCACATCGGCCAGCAAACCATTGGAGATAAACACCTTGGAGCCGTTAAGCACGTAGTGATCACCCTGATCCACCGCGCTGGTGCGCATGCCGGCGAGGTCCGAGCCGGCGCTCGGTTCGGTCATCGCCACCGCGAGAATCAGCTCGCCGCTGATGATGCCCGGCATAAAGCGCGCCTTCTGTTCGGCATTGCCGTACTCGGCGATATAGGGGCCGCACAGCGCTGAGTGCAGCGGCAGCATAAAGCCCGGCTCGTTAATCTTCGCCAGCTCCTCACACATGATCTGCTCGTAACGGAAGTCCTTGAGCCCGGCGCCGCCGTACTCCTCATCCGCCCAGGGCAGGAGAAAGCCCATGTCGCCGGCCTTCTTCCACACCTCGCGGCTGACCACACCAGCTGCTTCCCATTCATCCTGATGTGGCACCACTTCCTTTTTCAGAAAGGCGGCAAAAGCGTCGCGGAACATAGTGTGTTCGGTGTCGAAAATAAGGCGCTGCATGCGGGTGTGCTCCCTGAGCTGAAGTCGTGCAGCAGGTTAGGCCCCACGCCCCTGCCGCCTCAATGACCCATGCGCTCAGCCTGGATTGACCCAATCGCTCGACCGGCTTGTCGGCGGCGCAGTGTGCTGCCTACCATCGGCGTACTTTCAAGGAGCCGTCATGCGCGAACGCACCATCGCCAGCCACTTTGTCCGCGCAGCCTTGCGCGGCGCCGAACGCCAGGGCCACGACTGCACGCCGCTGCTGCGCCAACTGGGCATCCAACCGGCGCTGCTCGACGAGCCCCGCGCGCGGGTCGCCCCGGAACAGTTCGCCCGCCTAGTGCAGTTGTTATGGGAAAGCCTCGACGACGAATACCTGGGTTTCGGCCGCCTGCGCAGCAAACGCGGCACCTTCGCCATGATGTGTTACGCGATCATTCACTGCCATTCACTGGAAAAAGCCCTGGGCCGTGGCGCGCTGTTCTACAGCCTGTTCCCCGAAGCCCCGGCCATCAGCATCCAGCGCGAAGGCGACTGGGCACGCCTCAGCGTGGACGACTCCACCCTGTGGGACCCCGACCACTTTCTGGTGGAAAGCCTGCTGGTGATCTGGCATCGCCTCGGCAGCTGGCTGATCGGCCAACGCATCCGCCTGGAAGAAGCCACCTTCACCTACAGCCAACCCGCCCACGCCGGCGAATACGAACTGCTATTCCCCTGCACCCGGCGCTTCACCGCAGGGCGCACCAGCCTGCTGTTTCACGCACGCTACCTGGCCATGCCGCTGCTGCAGGATGAACGCACCCTCAAGCAATTCCTCCAGCACTCCCCCGCCGACCTGCTGGCCCGCCCGGATGGCGGTGACAGCCTGATCAGCCAGATCCGCCGCCTACTCGGCCGCGACTGCAGCAACTGGCCGGACCTGGATGCCGTAGCCCAGCAACTGCATATGAGCCCACAAACCCTGCGCCGGCACTTGCGTGAGGAAGGCTCGAGCTTTCAGGAGTTGAAGGACCATCTGCGCCGGGACTTGGCGATTTACCACCTGGGGCGTGATGAGCTGGCGATTCAGGATATTGCCGAGCAACTGGGGTTTTCCGAACCGTCGGCCTTTCATCGGGCGTTTAAGAAATGGACGGGGCTAACGCCGGGGGCTTATCGGGCGCAGGAGGGATGAGGCTGCGCTCAGAGCAAGCCTTGCTTGCCGTTTGTAATAAGAATGCTTATGGTCAAAGTCATACAATAGCGGCTCGCATACCATTTAATAGAGCCGCCCTCCATCAAACTTCTAATCGCCTGAAGCGAAATATGTATCCCAAGGATAATTTATGAGCTTAGAAAAAGAGATTCAGAAAGCAAGAAAAGAAATTGTATCTGACGGCTATGACATGTCGCTGGGCGAAGTAATTAATTTGTATAAAGACGGTGAATTAAAAATCAACCCCGAATTTCAAAGACTATTTCGATGGGACATCACCAGAAAAACAAGATTTATAGAGTCCATACTATTAAGCATCCCAATCCCTCCAATTTTTGTATTCCAAGATAAAGATGGGAGCTGGGAGCTTATTGATGGACTCCAAAGATTATCAA
The DNA here is from genome assembly GCF_030684895.1 of Pseudomonas sp. GTDB lineage: Bacteria > Pseudomonadota > Gammaproteobacteria > Pseudomonadales > Pseudomonadaceae > Aquipseudomonas. The sequence continues at coordinate 63,151 of NZ_JAUXXP010000025.1, forward strand.
CGATCTTGGAGTTCTCAGGAGCACTAAGCGGTCCAGATGGAGAAAAAGTTGAGCCTAGCACACTTGAAGGAACTAAATTCTTGCCAAGCCTTGCTAATAAACGCTGGCAGGTTTGGAGTGGCAATGACTCTGCAATTGATAAAAGCATGCAAATGCAAATTAAGCGCGCGAGAATTCGAGTTGAAATCTTGCTAAAGGAAAGTGATGAGAATGCAAAATATGAACTTTTCCAACGCTTAAACACAGGGGGCGCTCGTCTATCTGAACAGGAAGTGAGAAATTGCGTTGCCGTCATGATAAACCCTGAACTACATAAGCGACTAAAGAAATTAGCTGAATTTGACGACTTCATTAAAACAACAAACCAGACAAGTAGCGCTCTTGAAAAACAAGCTGGAGTTGAACTTGTGTTGCGATACTTTGCATTTAAGAACCACCCATACAAAAAGGGATTAGATGTTCATGAATATCTTGACGAAGCTTTAGTCGAAATATCCAAAAGCGAAAATATTGACTGGGATAAAGAAGAGGATCTATTTAAGAAAACTTTCGGACTACTAAAAGATGCGCTTGGAGACAAAGCTTTTAAGCGCTGGGACGGAGCTAATTTTAGCGGAAAATTTCTGATGTCCTTGTACGAAACCATTGCATTTGGTGTTGCCCAAAACATGAAAGCAATTGATAAAAAAGGAAGACAAGAACAAAAAGATTTTGTTATTTCTAAAGCCAAAAAACTTTGGGAAAATGAAGTTTTCGAGAAAAATTCTGGCGCAGGAATTCGCGGCACAACTCGGCTTACTAATCTACTACCAATGGCTGCAGGGTTCTTTAAGCCATGAGCAAAATAAAAACAAAAGACCAATTACAGAATTCTTTGGACAAGGACTTTGCTTGGAGACTAAAAGAAATAGCCAACCTAAAAATCGCAGTAAGAACATCTGAGAACCTTAGTAAAAAGACAGTTGTTAGGGCCGCAATCCCACTACTATATGGACACTGGGAAGGATTTATTAAAAAAGCATCAACTTATTATCTCGAATACGTGAACGGACAATCGCTGCCATATAACGAACTAAAATCATGCTTCATAGTTTTCGGTGTAAAGAAGAAAATTAACGACTTAGTTAGCTCAAAAAACTCTGCCGTCTCCATATCAACGTTAGATTTTTTGCGAGGCGAGCTAAACCAAAGGGCAAACTTAAAAATAGAATCTGCAATCCGGACTGAGTTCAATCTCAGCTCGAAGGTATTTGAAAATATAGCCAGCTCAATTGGTATCAACACAGCCTCTTACGAATCAAGATATCACCTAATAGACGAAAGCCTATTAAACAGAAGAAACCATATTGCGCATGGCGAATATCTAGACATTGATACAGAGGGTTTTAGAGGCTTGGCTGACGAGATACTTAATCTTCTCCGCACATATAAAACTGATATCGAAAACTCAGTCTCACTGGAGCGATATAAAATAAGCGCATAGCAAAAATAAAACAGAACAAACCAAGAAAACCTCTTCGCAGCCAACTAACTAAAACCTCCTATATTGTTTAAGGGCCGGATGTCGGGGCTAGACCTTTTGGTTCCTTTTGGGGCAATTGCCACAGCCGAAGGCTGAACGTGCTTTAGCACGGCCCCGAAGGGGTGAGCGAAGCGAATCAAAGGGACTCGCCCGTAAGGGACGAAACCAAAACCCAAAGTCACCACGCTAATGACCTTTCCGCCGAAAGCCCGAACAAAGCAAAAAACAGCAAAGCTCGCGGCTAAAGCCCCTCCTACAAGACTGGCGTCATGCCTTTAGCAGAAAAGCACCGAACCCAGGCCGATGGCCGCCCTCTAAAACTATCTCTACTGGAGGAAATGTTTTATGAGCCAACTACCCGAGCCCGTTCTGCTGGCCATGCAGCGCGGCGATCACGACCAGGCCATTCGCTTGCTCAGCTTGAACCAGGGCATCAGCCCGGAGGCCGCCCAAGAGCAGATGAACCTCTACCTCGAAGAAAACCCGCCGATTCGCTTGCGCGGTGCCGGTATCGTCGGCCTGAGCAGGACCAACGCCCTGGTTTGGCTGGGCCTGATTGTGCTGATGGTGGTGGTTTATCTGGTGCTGGCGAGCTGAAGGGCGAGTCGTGCAGCGATAACCCTCACCACATCGGCGGCATGGGTATCGCTGCGCTCAACCCACCCTACGGACTGAACATCCACACCCGGTTTGCCTCACTCGCTCAGCCGCACTCGAAAACTCGCCCCGCCCAACGCCGAATCCTCCAGCAGCAGTTCACCGCCGTAGCTTTCGATGATGTCCTTGACCACCGCCGTACCAATACCCTGCCCCGGATGCTGGGCATCCAGCCGCTCGCCACGGCGCAGGATGCGTTCGCGCTGATCGGCCGGCACGCCAGGGCCGTCGTCTTCCACACAAAGCTCAAGCACACCGCCCTGTTGACGCACGCTCACGCGTACCTGGCCGAGGCACAGGCGGTAGGCGTTTTCCAGCAGGTTGCCGAGCAATTCCAGCAGCGCGCCGCGTTCCATCGGCAGGTGCTGTTCAGCGGCAAAGTCGCGCAGCACTTGCACCTGTTTGTCGCGGTAGACCTTGTCCAGCGCGCCGCAGAGGGTGTCGAGCAAGGGGGCCAGGCGCGCGCTATGGCGGATCAGCCCGCTTTTGCGCAGGCTGGCGCGCTGCAGCTGGTAGCCGATCTGCTGGCTCATGCGCTCGATCTGCTGTTGCAGCACCTGCGACTGTTCGCGGTTCTGCGGCTGCTTGTCGATCACTTCCGCCACGCTTTGCAGCACGGCCAAGGGGGTTTTCAGGCTGTGCGCCAGGTCATCCAGCGAATGCCGGTAGCGCTCGCGCTGCTGGCGTTCGCTTTCCAGCAGGCGGTTGAGCGAGCCGGTCAGGCGCAGCAGCTCGCGCGGGTGCTCCTCACTCAGGCCGGCGCGGGTGCCCGCCTCGACCTGGTCCAGCTCGGCGCTAAGCCCGCGCAGGCTGCGAAAGCCCCAGGTCAGACCGAACCACAGCAGCCCGAGCAGCACCAGCAGCGCACCACCGAGCCAAAGGTAGAGCTGGCCCATAAAGCCGTCGTACATGGCCTGGTAATCACTGGCCGGCTGCATGGTCACCACGCTGAAGGCAGCGCTCTGCCCACGCAGCAGGTCGATTTCCACGTCGTAGACAAAGAACTCGCGGCCCTGAGCATCGGTGATGCGCACAAACTCGTGGCCACGGCCGTCGTAGCGCGGGCGGTAGCTGACGCTTTCATCCAGCGAGGAGCGCGACTGCCAGACCAGTGTGCCCTGGCGGTCGTAGATAAAGCCCAGCAGCTTGGCTTCCAGCGTGTCGAATTCTTCATCCGGCAATTTGTCAGGCATGGTCAGCCGACCGTCTACGGTGCGCGCCGCCGAGACCAAGGCAGTGGCATCCGAAGCCAGGCGTTTTTCGATGGATTGCTCCAGGGCAATCACAAAAGCGCCGCGCAAGGCCGGCAGCAGCGCCAGCATAAACAGCACGGCCAGCACCGCAGTGCCGAGCATCAGCCGTAGGCGCAGGGACTCGCCACGACGGCGGGCGGCCGGTGCGCTCAGCTCGGCATCGCTCATCGGCAGCGCTCGGTAAACAGGTAGCCCTGGCCGCGCACGGTTTCGATGGGTTTGAAATCCTGCTGGCCTTCAAGCTTGCGGCGCAGCCGGCCGACCAGCACCTCGATCACGTTGGGGTCGCGCTCTTCGTCGTCCGGGTAGAGCTGCTCGATCAGCCGCTCCTTGGCCACCACCTGCTGCTGGTGACGCATCAGGTATTCGAGAATGCGGTACTCGTAGGCGGTCAGTTGCAGGGCTTCGCCATCGAGCAGCGCCTGTTTACGATTGAGATCGAGCACGAGCGGGCCAGCGGCAATACTCGCCTGGGTAAAGCCCGAGGCGCGGCGCAGCAAGGCGTTCAGGCGCGCTTCCAGCTCTTCGAATTGAAAGGGTTTGACCACGTAATCGTCGGCACCGGCGGCCAGGCCTTCGACCTTGTCCTGCCAGTTGCCACGGGCGGTGAGTATCAGAATGGGGAAGCTCTTGTCCTGACTGCGCAACTGGCGAATCAGGTCCAGCCCGCTCATGCCTGGCAGGCCGAGGTCGATCACCGCCAGGTCATGGTTGTATTCGGCAGCGCGGTACAGCGCTTCTTCGGCATTGGCCACGGCATCGACCACATGGCCCTGCTCGCCCAACCGGCTATAGAGGTGGTGACGCAGCAGCGCTTCATCTTCCACGACCAACAGTTTCATCCTGCACATTCCTCCAATAAAGCGGCCGGGCATTGTGCCCGGCCCTTTTGGCCTACCTGCTGCGTAGAACCTGAATCGGATCTCGCGAGCTAGAGCCAAACAAGGCGAAAACGGCCGAGGAAGCGCAGTTTACGAGGTGTAAATGAGCATTCCGAGGCCGTTTTCAACGCAGTTTGGCCGACGCGCAGCAGGTCCGAGGCAAGTTCTTAGAACTTGTAGTTGGCACCTAGGTAAAGCTGGCCGCTGCTGTGCAGGTCAAGCGAGCCGGCCTTGCCTGCGCCGTGTGGCGCCATTTCAGTGCTGGCATTGGTGCGCAGGTAGCGATAGCCCGCCTCAATCGAGGCATTCTGGTTGATGTCTTGCAGAATGCCAGCCTGCAGGCCGAGGGCATAGCCAATATCGCTGTCACGCTTGAAGCCTTTGCTCTCCTGCTCCAGCTTGACCAGGCCGGCGGTAGCACCGCCGAACAGCTTGGTGTTGTAGTCGCCAATCGGCAGGAACACATCGTAGCTACCCAGCAGGTTCTGCTGACGCAGCTTGTTGCCGCTATCGGTGTCCGAGACATTCTCGTAGGTCATGTAGTAACGGTTTGTCTCACTGACCTGACCGGCACGCACGCCCCAGGTGCCAGTGTCGTTGATCACCTTGTCGAGCTTGGGGTTGTTCAGGTTGCTGTTGAGCGCGCTGGACTTTTGAATGTTGTTATCGGTCTGACCCCAGGTCAGGCCAACAAAGTTGTCGCCGGCATTGGCCGCAGCCGCAGCGAAGGTCAGGGAAGTCGCCAGGGCCAGTTTGCTAAGAGTGCGGTTCATGGTGTGTCCTCAGTGGTTAGTCGGTGTTGTTTAACTCGAGGTCCATATTGCCTACCCCAAGCTGAACGCCCACTGAACCCTTGCTGAACAAAAGCTGAACGACCCTCTTACAACTTGCGCGCACTGACTCCAGCCGCGACAAACAAAGCCGCCAGTACGGCGAGCATCGGCAGCCAGCCGGCGTGTTCCCAGATATACCCCGCGGCGTAGCCAATCACGCTGGAGCCCAGGTAGTAGGCGCACAGGTACAACGCCGAAGCCTGCGCCTTGGCGCCATGCGCGCGCTGCCCCACCTGGCCGCTGGCCACCGCATGGGCGGCAAAAAAACCCAGGGTGAACAAGGCCAGGCCCGCTACCGCTGCGCTCAGCCAGGGCGTGGCACACAGCGCCACACCGAGCAGCATGATGCCAATGCCGCCCTGCATCACCTGGCGCGCGCCCAGGCGTGGCACAAGCCGCCCCGCCCAACCGGCGCTGACGATGCCCAGCAGATACACCGTAAACAGCAGGCCGATCAGGCTGGAAGACAGATTGAACGGCGCCGCGACCAGGCGAAAGCCGACGTAGTTGAACAGCGCGACAAAGCCGCCCATCAACAGAAATGCCAGCAGGAACAACCGGCGCAACTCGCCGTTACCCAGGTGCGTGGCAAAGTTGCGCAGCAGGCCGCGTAGCGACAGCGACTGCGCGGTGAAATGCCGTGATGGCGGCAGCAGCCAGACAAACAGCCCCAGCGCCAGCAAGCCCATGCCGGCAATCCCGGCCAAGGCCAGTGGCCAGCCGCCGAGATCACTGAGCAGGCCGGCCAGCAGCCGCCCGAGCAAGCCGCCCAGTGCGGTGCCGCCGATATACAGGCCCATCGCCGCCGGCAGCGCCTCGGGGTCGAACTCCTCGCCGACATAAGCCATGGCCAGCGCCGGCAATCCGCTCAAGGCCAAGCCAAGCAAGGCGCGCAGCCAGAGCAGATGATCCCAGCTATCCACCAGCGCGCAGGCAATCCCCAACAGCGACGCCAGGCCCAGGGCGGCCACCATCACCGGCTTGCGCCCCCAGCTCTCAGCCAGCGCACCGGATACCAGCAGGCAGACGGCCAGGCTCAGGGTAGTCAACGATAACGCCAGGCTGCTGCCCGCCGCCGATACGGAAAAATGCGCGGCCAGCAGCGGCAACAGCGGCTGCACACAATAGAGCAAGGCAAAGGTGGCAAACCCGGCACAGAACAGCGCCAGGGTCGCGCGCCGGTAGGCGGCAGTGCCGCGCATCAGGTGCACAGAGGAATCGACAGCAGGCATCGGCAGGCTCACAGAAGGGCTCTAAATCGGCCGTCCTGGCAGATTAGCACGCAGCCAGCCATGCCGGTTTTGCGCAGCGTGCATAGCCGCTGTGCTTACTGCGATCAGTACAAAGCCTGCCCAGTGACAAACACAGCGCAAAAAAAACGGGAGCCCAAACGGGCTCCCGTACTCATTCTCAGAGAAATGCCGGAACAAGCCTCACGCCTGCGCCAGCTACAACCTCACCTGCGTCCCCGAAGAAACGCATAGCGCAGTGTGGCAAAAAAGCCTCGGCAACTCCGTTTAGCTTTGTTGCCGCTTTGCAAAGAAATGTAAACGCGCGCGGCGGCTGGCCGTACAAAGCGCCGCACGGCAGAATAGGCCGATGAATACAGCCTACTTGCCGCCCTGCTGCAGCCCGCTAAATGACCACTGGCCACTGCCGCACCGGCTGCCGTCAGTGCAGTTGATCAGCACCACCTTTGATCCCGAACTACTGGATGCAACGGACTTCAGCCACTGCGCCATCGAGCCGGTACGCGGCGTGGCCAAACGCCAAGCCGAATACCTGGCCGGCCGCCTGTGTGCGCGTGAGGCCTTATTGCGTTTGACCGGTGCGGCGACGGTTCCGGCCTGCGGTGAAGATCGCGCGCCACAGTGGCCGTTAGGTGTGGTCGGCTCAATCACCCACGGCAGCGGCTGGGCCGGCGCCGTGGTGGGCAACAGCACAAACTGGCGCGGCCTGGGCCTGGATATCGAACAACTTATTCCGGCCAGCCGTGCCGAGCGCCTGGCAGCGGAAATTCTTACGCCCGCCGAACTGCTCCGCCTGGAAAACCTCTCCGCCGAACAGCGCGCGCAACGCATCAGCCTGACCTTCTCACTCAAGGAAAGCCTGTTCAAAGCGCTCTACCCGCAGGTATTGCAGCACTTCTACTTTCAGGATGCCGAACTGCTCAGCGTCGACGTCGACAATAAAGTGCGCATGCGCCTGCTGATCGACCTGCACGCCGACTGGCCCGCCGGTAGCGAACTCGAAGGCCAATTCGCCGAGTTCGACGGTTATCTGCTGAGCCTGATCAGCATCGCGCGCTGATCTGTCGAGCGCGGCAGCCCAAAGCGCTAGGCAAATCCGCTAAACTCGGCCAGATTGCCGTCTGGAGTGCCCTATGCGCGAAGATTTGAATCAAGGCCTGATCGAGTTCCTCAAGGCCTCGCCAACCCCTTTTCATGCCACCGCCAGCCTGGCACTGCGCCTTGAAGCGGCCGGTTTTCAGCACCTGGACGAGCGCGCCAGCTGGCACACCGAGGCCGGTGGCCGTTATTACGTCACGCGCAACGACTCCTCGATCATCGCCTTCAAACTCGGTAAGCGCGCGCCGCTGGAAGGCGGTATCCGTCTGGTTGGCGCGCACACCGACAGCCCGTGCCTGCGGGTCAAACCGCAACCGGAGCTGCAGCAACAGGGCTTTTTCCAGCTCGGTGTTGAGGTGTACGGCGGCGCATTGCTGGCGCCCTGGTTCGACCGCGACCTGTCGCTGGCTGGCCGAGTGACCTACCGCCGCGACGGTAAGGTGGAAAGCCAGTTGATCGACTTCCAGAAGCCGATTGCGATCATTCCCAACCTGGCCATTCACCTCAACCGTGAAGCCAACCAGGGCTGGGCGATCAACCAGCAGATCGAGCTGCCGCCGATCCTCGCGCAGCTATCCGGCGATGAACCGGCCGATTTCCGTGCGCTGATCACCGATCAACTGGCCCGCGAACACGACTTCAGCGCCGATGCGGTGCTCGATTACGAGCTGAGCTTCTACGACACCCAGAGCGCTGCAGTAATTGGCCTCAATGGCGACTTTATCGCCGGCGCGCGACTGGACAACCTGCTGTCCTGCTACGCCGGGCTGCAGGCGCTGCTCGCCGCGCCGGATGAAGAAAGCTGTGTGCTGGTGTGCACCGACCACGAGGAAGTCGGCTCCTGCTCAGCCTGCGGCGCCGACGGCCCGATGCTCGAACAGGTTCTGCGCCGCGTGCTGCCGGATGGCGATGCGTTCGTCCGTACCATCCAGCGCTCGCTGCTGGTCTCGGCCGACAACGCCCACGGCGTGCACCCCAACTATGCCGACAAGCATGACCAAAACCATGGCCCCAAGCTCAACGCCGGCCCGGTGATCAAGATCAACAGCAACCAGCGCTACGCCACCAACAGCGAAACCGCCGGGTTCTTCCGTCACCTGTGCCTGGAAAATGAAGTACCGGTGCAGAGCTTCGTCACCCGCAGCGACATGGGTTGCGGCTCGACCATCGGCCCGATCACCGCCAGCCAACTGGGCGTGCGCACCGTGGATATCGGCCTGCCGACCTTCGCCATGCACTCGATCCGCGAACTGGCCGGCAGCCATGACCTGGCGCATCTGGTGAAAGTGCTGACGGCGTTTTACGCCAGCGCTGAGCTGCCGTGATCGACGCCCCGTAGGGCGGACATGCCGAAGGCTTGCCGCCATCTGCTCGCCAGCGGTGGACAACGCTTCGCATGTCCACCCGACAACAGCGTGACGCGTAGCCGGGATGCAATCCGGGGAAACCTATGCCGTACAAACCGCTCCCGGATTACATCCGGGCTACGGGATGATGCCCTGTATCTACAAGTTCGCGACCTCGTAAGGTGGATGGCGCTTTATCCATCCACCAGGCCGCGATGGTGGATGCAAAAGCGCCATCCACCCTACGCAGTTACCATCACTCCGGCACCTCGACGCTCACATGCAGAGCGTCGTGGCGCCAGAACTCCAGGTCGCAATCAATCAGTCGGCCATGCTGGTCGCGGTTGATCCGCACAATACGCAGCGCCGGGCTGCCCACCGCTACTTTCAAGGCCGACGCGGCTTCGCTGTGCAACGCCGTGGGCACCATATCGAAACGCACCCGGCCGTAATGAATGCCGTATTCGCTGGCGTACAGTTCGGTCAGCGAACGGGTCAGGTCGAAATCCAGAATGCCGGCGAAGTAATTCGGATTGAGGTAGTGCTCGACATACAAAACCAGACGGCCGTCGATGCGCCGCGCGCGACGGATCTGGTAGACGCTGGAGAGTGCCGGCAAAGCCAGTAGCTGGCAGATCTCGGCGCTGGCCGGAATCAGCCGCGCACTCAGCACTTCGGTAGCAGGCACCCGGCCCTGCTCACCCACCATCGCATGGAAGTGGCTGCGCACCAACGGGTTGTAGGCCACGCGCGGCGGCGAGACGAACCAGCCGCGACGCTCCTCGCGGTAGATCAGCCCCTGAGCCTCAAGCTGGCCCAGCGCCTCGCGCAGGGTGATGCGCGTGGTATCGAATACCTCGCTGAGCTTGCGCTCGGCCGGCAACTGACTTCCCGACGGCAACAGGCCATGTTCGATCTGTTCTTCCAATGCCCGGCATATTGCTGTGACTGCCCGCGGCGCTTCATCGCGCATCAAGACCTCCAAAATTGGACTAGTCCAGCCCCATTTCGGGGCATCAACCTGTGAGTGCAGCGGTAAAAACCATGTTTCAAGTTTAAGCAGTCTTGATGACCACGCCATGACAACTTTCTTTCAGCGCCAGTAAAAGCTGATAAAACTTGGCCTGCACGCCATACATGACTGAATTTGTTCATGGTCTACGCTAGTGGTGCGCCAGTTTGTGCAACCCGGCTTGAGCCGGTAAATGACCAACATACATAAAACTGTCATTTAAAACGCCTAAATTGGCCTGGGTCTTGCTGATCTAGACCAGAACCTTTCACTGCACGCACTTCAATCGCAAAGGAGTTTCCAATGAAACAACTGCTGCTGGCTTCACTGATGGGCTCAGCCATCGCCCTGGCCACCTCGGCCATGGCTGCTGAAACGGATTTGCAAGCACTGGAAAAGGCCGCGCGCGCTGAAGGCGCGGTGAACAGTGTGGGCATGCCGGACAGCTGGGCCAACTGGAAGGACACCTGGGTTGACCTGAACAAGCTGTATGGCCTGAAGCATATGGACACCGACATGAGCTCGGCCCAGGAAATCGCCAAGTTCGCCGCTGAAAAAGACAACGCCACCGCCGATATCGGCGACGTCGGCGCGGCCTTTGGCCCCATCGCCGTGCAGCAGGGTGTTACCCAACCCTACAAGCCGAGCACCTGGGAACAGATTCCAGCCTGGGCCAAAGACACCGACGGCCACTGGATGCTCGCCTACACCGGCTCCATCGCCTTTATCGTCAACAAGCAACTGGTCAAGGACATCCCGCGCTCCTGGGCTGACCTGAAAACTGGCACCTACAAAGTCTCTGCCGGTGATGTCAGCACCGCCGCACAAGCCGTAAACGGCGTACTGGCTGCCGCCATCGCCATGGGTGGTAATGAAAGCAACGTGCAGCCGGCGCTGGATTTCTACGGCGAACTGGCCAAGCAAGGCCGCCTGTCGCTGGCCAACCCAACCATCCAGACCTTGGAAAAAGGTGAGGTGGAAGTCGGCGTGGTATGGGACTTCAACGGTCTGTCCTACCGCGACCAGATTGACCCCGAGCGCTTTGAAGTACTGATTCCTTCCGATGGTTCGGTGATTTCCGGCTACAGCACCATCATCAACAAGTGGGCGAAAAACCCCAACGCGGCCAAACTGGCGCGTGAGTACATTTTGAGCGACGCCGGCCAGATCAACCTGGCCAAAGGCAACGCCCGGCCGATCCGCGCCGAGCACCTGACCCTGCCAGCCGAAGTACAAGCCAAGCTGCTGCCGCAGGCGCAATACGCCAAGGTTCAGCCGATCAAGGATGCTGCTGCCTGGGAAGCCACGTCCAAAGCACTGCCGCGTCTGTGGCAGGAACACGTCATCATCAATATGAACTAATGCAATCTGGCCCCGGATACACTCCGGGGCCGATTCGGTTGCTAAGGCTTTCAATCATGTCGCACAACGTCATCCTCGTGGTTCTGGATGGCTTGAGCTATCAGGTGGCTCAGCATGCGCTGGGGCATCTGCAGGCTTACTGCCAGGCTGGACGCGCCGCGCTGTACAAGCTCGACTGTGAACTCCCGGCCCTGTCACGCCCGCTCTATGAAGCGATTCTGACCGGTGTTGCGCCCATCGACAGCGGCATCGTCAATAACGATGTAGCGCGCCTGTCGACCCAGCGCAGCATGTTCCACTACGCCCGCGACGCCGGACTGATTACTGCGGCGGCGGCCTATCACTGGGTCAGCGAGCTGTATAACCGCTCGCCATTTCAGGCTACGCGCGACCGTCACACGGCAGACGCCAACCTGCCGATTCAGTACGGCCACTTCTACTACGCCGATCATTACCCGGATTCGCACCTGTTCGCCGACGCGGAAAGCCTGCGCCTGCGCCATGCGCCCAACCTGCTACTGGTGCACCCAATGAATATCGACGACGCCGGCCACAAGCACGGCCTCGACAGCGCGCAATACCGCAACAGCGCGCGCATGGCCGATGTGCTGCTGGCCGACTATATCCAGCCCTGGCTCGACGCCGGCTACCAGATTCTGGTGACCGCCGACCACGGCATGAACAACGACCGCAGCCACAACGGCCTGCTGCCGGAAGAACGCGAAGTACCGCTGCTGGTACTTGGCAGCGCCTTCAGCCTCAACCCCAACGCCCAGCCGAAACAGCTGGAGTTGTGCGGCACGATCTGTGAGCTGCTCGGCGTGGCCCACGACAAACCTGTCTGCCGGGAGCTTTTATCGTGATACCTGCCCTGCGCGGCAAATGGCTGGCGCTGCTGTGCCTGCTGCCCTTTGCCCTGTTCTTTATCGCCTTTCAGATCGCCCCGCTGCTCTGGGTCGCCAGCAACAGCCTGCACACTGCCGAGGGCTGGGGCCTGGGCAACTTCCAGCAAGCCTTCTCCTCGCCGTTCTACCGTCAGGCCATGCGCCACAGCCTGGAAGTGGCGTTCTGGTCGAGCCTGATCGGCATCAGCATCGCCATTCTCGGTAGCTACTCGCTGCGTCAGGTCGACAGCCGCCTGCGCGACTTTGTCATGGCGTTTTCCAACATGACCAGCAACTTCTCCGGGGTGCCGCTGGCCTTCGCCTTTATCATCCTGCTGGGTTTTAACGGCGCACTGACCATCCTGCTCAAGCAGGCGGGGATCATTGAGGATTTCAACCTCTACTCGAAAACCGGCCTGATCGTGCTTTACACCTACTTCCAGATTCCCCTCGGTGTGCTGCTGCTCTACCCGGCCTTCGACGCCCTGCGTGAAGACTGGCGCGAATCGGCCGAATTGCTCGGCGCAAGCAACTGGCAGTTCTGGCGGCATATCGGCTTACCCGTCCTGACCCCCGCGCTGCTCGGCACCTTCGTGATTCTGCTGGCCAATGCCCTTGGCGCCTACGCCACGGTGTATGCGCTGACCACTGGCAACTTCAACATCCTGCCGATTCGGATTGCCGCCATGGTTTCCGGCGACATCTTCCTCGACCCGAATATGGCCAGTGCCTTGGCGATGATTCTGGTTGGCCTGATGACCCTGATTACCATCGTTCACCAATGGCTGCTGCGCCGGAGCTACCATGTCCCACGCTGAAAAACGCTCGCCGCTGTTCCACCAGTTGGTGGTCTACAGCCTGCTGCTGATCCTCCTGCTGCCGCTGCTCGGCACCCTGCTCTACTCGTTCTCCACCAGCTGGTCGGCCAGCGTGCTGCCCAGCGGGCTGACCTTCAAGTGGTACCTGGCGCTGTGGAGCGATGCACGCTTTCTCGCCGCATTCGGCCGCTCACTGCTGGTCTGCCTGGCGGCGCTAGCGCTGTCGCTGGTGCTGATTCTGCCGCTGCTGTTTGTGGTCAGTTATCACTTCCCCAAACTCGATGCGGTGATGAACGTGCTGATCCTGCTGCCATTCGCCATTCCGCCGGTGGTGTCCTCGGTCGGCTTGATGCAGCTGTTCGCCGGCGGCCCGCTGCCGATCCTCGGTACGCCGTGGATTCTGATTGGCTGCTTCTTCACCATCGCCCTGCCGTTTATGTACCGAGCCATCAGTAACAACCTGCAGGCGATCAACCTGCGCGACCTGATGGACGCCGCCCACCTGCTCGGTGCCAGCACCTGGCGCGCGGCCTTTATGGTGGTGCTGCCTAATCTGCGCAAAGGCCTGATGGTCTCGGTGTTTCTCTCCTTCAGCTTCCTGTTCGGTGAGTTCGTCTTCGCCAACCTGCTGGTCGGCAGCCGCTATGAAACCCTGCAGGTGTACCTCTACAACATGCGCAACGACAGCGGCCACTTCACCAGCGCCCTGGTGATTTCCTACTTCCTGTTCGTGCTGCTGATGACCTGGGCGGCCAACCGCCTGAATAAGGACAAGTCATGAGTTATCTGAGTATTCAAGGCCTGCACAAAAGCTACGGCGAGACCGCGATCTTCAGCGATATCAACTGCGAGATCGCCAAGGGCGAATTCATCACCCTGCTCGGCCCGTCCGGCTGCGGCAAATCCACCCTGCTGCGCTGCATCGCCGGCTTAACCGGGGTCAACGGCGGGCAAATTCTGCTCGACGGCGAAAACCTGGTACCCGTCGCTCCGCAAAAACGCGGCATCGGCATGGTGTTCCAGAGCTACGCGCTGTTCCCCAATATGACCGTGCAACAGAACGTCGCCTTTGGCCTGCGCATGCAGAAGGTCAAAGGCAGCGAAGCCGAACAGCGGGTCAAGGACGTGCTGGAGCTGGTCGAGCTGAATGACTTTGCCGGCCGCTACCCGCAGCAATTGTCCGGCGGCCAGTGCCAACGCGTGGCCCTGGCCCGCTCGCTGGTCACCCGCCCGCGCCTGCTGTTGCTCGACGAGCCGTTGTCGGCGCTGGATGCGCGGATTCGCAAGCACCTGCGCGAGCAGATCCGCAGCATCCAGCAGGAGCTGGGCCTGACCACCATCTTCGTCACCCATGACCAGGAAGAAGCGCTGGTCATGAGCGACCGTATCTTCCTGATGAACGCCGGCAAGATCGTCCAGAGCGGCGACGCGGAAACCCTCTACACCGCGCCGGCCGATGCCTTTGCCGCCGGCTTTATCGGCAACTACAACCTGCTCGACGCCGATGCCGCCAGTCGCCTGCTGCTGCGCCCGGTCAACAGCCGTGTGGCGATCCGTCCGGAGGCCATCCAGATTGGCGCCCAGGGCAGCATCGAAGGGCAGATCCGCAGCCATCGCCTGCTCGGCAACGTGATCCGTTACCGCGTCGAGGCGCGCGGCGTCGAACTGCTGGTGGACGTGCTCAACCGCTCCCCAGCCGACCTGCACGCCAGCGGACAACGTATCAACCTGAACATTGAAGACAACGCAATCTGTGAGGTGGCCTGATGGCCCTGGCAATTTTCGATCTGGACGAAACCCTGATCGGCGGCGACTGCGCCAGCCTGTGGACCCAGGAAATGGTCAAACTCGGCTGGGCCGACGCCGACAGTTTTATCGCCCATGAGCAGGAGCTGATGCGCCAGTACGCCGCCGGCAGCCTGGCCATGGAAGACTATATGGCCTTTACCCTGTCGCCCCTGGTGGGCCGCACGCCGGAAGAAGTCGCCCATGTGGTCGAGCCCTTTGTCGAAGACGTGATCGAGCCGATTTTCTACAGCGACGCCACCCGCTGCCTGGCCAATCACCGCGCCGCCGGTGACCGGGTTTTGGTGATTTCCGCCTCGGCGCATTTTCTGGTCAGCGCCGTTGCTGCGCGCTTGAAGATCGAGGAAGTGCTGGCCATCGACCTGGAAGTTCAACATGGCCACTACAGCGGCCGTACCCAGGGCGTAATGACCTACCGCGAGGGCAAGGTCACGCGCCTGCGTGATTGGCTGCAAGAACACGGCGAAGTCCTCGACGGCGCCTACTTCTACTCCGACTCACGCAACGACCTGCCGCTGCTGCAGGTGGTCGACAAGCCCTATGTGGTCAACCCCGACCCCACCCTGCTTGCGCACGCGCAGCAGGCCGGCTGGCCGATCCTCAGCTGGCGCTGATTGCCACGGGAAGTGGCGCGCAAGCCTGACCACAGGCTATAAAGCGCCACCTCCCAGTCATGCGCGCGTTGTCATGCCCAAGCATTCCCCCCTCACCGCCTACCAGCAGGCTATCGACCACGACGGATTTAAATCCGACCCGGCGCAGTGGCTGGCTGCCCAGGCGTTACACGACTGCCATCAGGCCCTGCATCAGACCGCCCCCGCGCATCCCATCAATGGGGTCTACCTGTGGGGGCCGGTTGGCCGTGGCAAAACCTGGCTGATGGACAGCTTCTACAAGGGGCTAAAGGTCCCGGCGCGGCGCCAGCACTTCCACCACTTTATGCGCTGGGTGCATAGGCGCCTGTTTCAGCTCACCGGCACACCTGACCCATTGCAGGCGCTGGCCGTAGAGCTGAGCCGCGAGGTGCGCGTGCTGTGCTTCGATGAGCTGTTTGTCAGCGATATCGGCGACGCGATCATTCTCGGCCGCCTGTTCCAGGTGATGTTTGAGCAAGGTGTGGTGCTGGTAGCCACCTCCAACCAGCCGCCAGAACTGCTGTATGCCGAGGGTTTTAATCGCGAGCGCTTTCTGCCTGCGGTAGCCGCCCTGCAACGGCATATGCAGGTGGTGAGCATCAACGGCGAGCAAGACCATCGCCTGCACCCAGGAGCTGCGCATGCCCGTTACTGGGTTGCCACGCCGGGACTGCCCAGCGTGCTCAGCCGGACCTTTAGCCAATTGGCCGCAGGCAAGCCCAGCAGCGATCAACCGCTCACGCTCGGCAACCGCAGCGTGCAACCCCTGCGCCACTGCGACGGCGTGCTCTGGTGCCGCTTTGCCGATCTGTGCGAGCAGCCCCTGGCCGCGCCGGACTTTATCGCCCTGTGCGACCGCTTCCAGGCCATTCTGCTCAGCGAGGTGCCGAACCTGAGCAGCCCGCAACGCGCGGCGAAGATCGCCCGCGGCACCGAGGATGGCGTCGAGCGGGTGCAGGCCGGTGATCGGCAGCTGCCCGCCCTGTCGGTCAAGGATGACAGCGTGCGACGCTTTATCGCCCTGGTGGATGAGTGCTACGACCGCAAGGTGCCGCTGTACCTCGAAGCCCAGGTGCCGCTCGCCGAACTCTATACCGAGGGCTACCTGAGCTTCGCCTTTCGCCGCACCCTCAGCCGCTTACAGGAGATGCAACTCCAGCGCTTTGGGGCTTAATCGAGGGCCATGCACCAGTTAAGTGTTGAAGTCTGTGGGCCCACCAGATGATGCCTGGAGGCGCAGTAATCCGTAGGGTGGGTTAGGCGCATGACCACAGGCGATCCGATGATGCGCAATCAGTTGCGCCGTAACCCACCAGAGCTGGCAGACCGACTAACGCTTGGTGGGTTACGTGGCGCACCAATACCGCAGTGACCTTGCTAACTTGTCTCTGCGTCACTAACCCACCCTACGAAAACTGCGTGCGACAGGTAATTGGGGCATGCCTTAAAGCACGGCTTATCAAGCCTGCATGGCCCAGCCATGCACACTCATCGCCGCCTGACGTAAAGCTTCCGAGCGGGTCGGATGCGGGTGGCAAATCAGTGCGATATCTTCGGCCGAGGCACTGAACTCCAGGGCCACACAGTATTCGCCGATCAGCTCGCCAGCGCTGGGGCCGATGATATGCACGCCGAGAATCTGGTCGGTGCGCTCATCGGCCAGCACTTTGACGAAGCCTTCAGCCTCGTGATTGATCTTCGCCCGGCTGTTGGCGGTAAAGGGAAACTTGCCGACCTTGTAGGCGCGCCCTTCGGCCTTCAACTGCTCCTCGGTCTTGCCCACGGTGGCGACTTCCGGCTTGGTGTAGATAACGCCGGGAATCGCCTCGTAATTGACCTCGGCAGCATGCCCGGCGATCCGTTCGATACAGGCGATGGCTTCATCTTCGGCCTTGTGCGCAAGCATCGGTCCGGAGGTGACGTCGCCGATAGTCCAGATGCCAGGCACACCGCTTTTGTGCTGCTGGTTTTCCAACATGCCGCGCTTGTCGGTGGCCAGGCCGACGGTTTCCAGCCCCAGGCCGGCGGTATAAGGGCGGCGACCGATGGCGACCAGCACATAGTCAGCCTGTAGTTGCTCGACAGCGCCACCAGCAGCAGGCTGCAGGTCAAGGATCACGCCTTTGGCCGTGGCCTGGGCGGCGCTGACCTTGGTTGCCAGTTTGAAACGCATGCCTTGCTTGCTCAGGGTGCGCTGCAGGGTTTTCGCGGTTTCGTCATCAAGGCCGGGGCAAATACGGTCGAGGTACTCCACCACCGTCACTTCGCTGCCCAAACGCCGCCACACCGAACCCAGCTCCAGGCCGATCACTCCGGCGCCGATCACCACCAGGTGCTTGGGCACCTTGGGCAAGGCCAACGCGCCAGTCGAATCGAGAATGCGTTGGTTATCAATCGTCACCCCCGGCAGCGGCGTCGGTTCCGAGCCGGTGGCGATCACAATGTCCTTGGCCTGCAACTCGCGCACACTGCCATCGGCGAGGGTCACCGTGACCTTGCCCGGCCCATGCAAACGGCCCCAGCCCTTGATCCACTCGACCTTGTTCTTGCGAAACAGAAACTCAATGCCCTTGGTCAGCGCCGTTACGCTCTCATCCTTCTGCTTCATCATCTGCGCCAGATTGAGCGTCGGCGTGACCTCGATACCGAGGTTATTCAGCTCGCCGCTGGTAGCCGCTTCGTACAACTCCGAGGCATGCAGCAACGCCTTCGACGGCATGCAGCCGACATTCAGGCAGGTGCCGCCCAGAGTCTCGCGCCCCTCGATGCAGGCGACTTTCAAGCCCAGTTGCCCGGCACGGATAGCTGCGTTGTAGCCGCCGGGGCCGCCACCGATGATCAGCACGTCATAGTTGCTCATGGAAATGCTCCTAGGGTTTAGCCAACCAGCGCCGCGTTCGCTGCTGGCCGTGAGCGCAGCAGGTGAAAGGCGCAGAACGCCGCGACGGCGAATAAACTGTTCAGCAACACCATAGGCCACGCCGAGCCATCCGCCAGCAGGCTAAGCAAGACGCCGCTGCAGGTGGCGCCGGCCATTTGCGCAAAACCCATAAAGCCTGCGGCCAGCCCAGCGCGGTGGGCATTGGGGATCACTGCACCGGCCACCGAAGCTGGCAGCAACATGCCGCCGCCCAGAGTGACCAACACCTGGGGCAACGACAGGCCGAGCAACGACAAACCAAACAGCAGATAGATCGCCAACGTGGCCAGCGCGCCGGTCGCTACCAGCGCCGCGCCTATGCTGACGATTTTCTCCGGGCCCAGCTGCAGAATGCGCCGCTGGGTGAACAACGCGCCGGCAATCAACGCCGAAACAATCGCCGCGAAGGTGATGCCGTATTGCGCCGGGCTCAGCCCGAGCAGGCCGATATACACCGAGGAAGAGCCGGCAATCACCGCAAACATTGCGCCATAGGTACAGGCCAACGTCAGGGCCAGCGCGCGGAACGAGGCGGCGCGCAGCAGATCGGCATAGTTACCGGCCAGGCTGCTCAGTTGCCCGGCTTGCGGGTCGAGTTGCCGATTGCTTTCGCGGTACAAGCCCAACACCGCAGCCACGATGGCAACGCCGATCAGCAGTGCCAGGGCAATCGGTGCGCGCCAGCCGCCATACAGCGTCAGCACGCCGCCCAGCATCGGCGACAGGACGATAGCGCAGAGCATGCCGATCACCGTCAGCGCCAATGCCGGCCCCGCCTGCGCTTGCCACACATCGCGAACGATGGCCCGCGCCAGCACCAATGCAGCGCAGGCACCAAGCCCCTGCAGCACCCGGGCGACAATAAACTCGCCCATGCTGCTGGCCAACAACATCCACGAGGTGGCGAGCAGGTAGACCAGCAATCCGGCGATCAGCACCGGGCGCCGGCCGATGCGATCCGACAGCGGGCCGAGCAACAACTGGCCCAGACCAAAGGCGGCGACGAAAGCCGATAAAGCCAGCAGGCTGCTGCCGGGGCGAGCCGTCATGATCAGCTCGATAGCGCCCAGGCTGGGGATGATCAGCTGAGTGGAAATCTCTCCAAGTGCGGTCAGGGCCACCAGAATCAACAGCAGGCTGCGCGACGGCAAGGGATAACGAGGCATGGGCGTGGGTCCTGTGATCACGGGCTGGCGTGGTTCGCCAAACTTTAATATTTCAACCATAATACAAACAATTAAATTACGCTTATAATTTTACAGCCAGCACAAACAGAGGCCCGTCCCATGAGCATCCCATCACGTGAAGAAAAACTGGCCGAATGGCTCGCCGCCGAACAGGCCATGCGCGCCAGCCTCGGTGCACCCGGCAGCATGAGCCTGGCGCAGGTAAGTGAGCTGTTGCCGCAAGAGTTCTTTGATGGTATTGGCCGTGGTGAACTGCCCTCGCCGCCCATCGGCCATCTGCTGGATTTTGTCCCGCTGGAGTGGTCATCCGGGCGCTTCGTCTTCCAGGGCACGCCCGATGCGCGCCACTACAACCCACTGGGCAGCGTGCACGGCGGTTATGCGGCCACCCTGCTCGACTCCTGCATGGGCTGCGCCATCCACACCCAATTGCAGCGCGGCCAGGGTTACACCACCACCGATCTGCGCATCAGCTACATCCGCGCCCTCAATACCAAGGTCGGCCCGATCCGCGCCGAAGGCAGCATCGTGCATATCGGCCGCACCACCGCGTTGGCCGAAGGGCGCATTTACGATGTCGACGACCGTCTGTACGCCGTCGGCTCAACCACCTGCCTGATTCTCAGCATGCCTGGGACATCGCCTGCACCCGGCACTGAAACACCGGGACGAAGCGAGTAAGATGGCAGGCAACATCTGAAACCAGCGGCCAGGTACTCCATGCGCTATTCCGAAGACCACAAAGCCCAGACCCATCAGCGCATCATCGAAGAGGCCGCGCGCCTGTTCCGCCGCGACGGCGTGGGCGCCACCGGCCTGCAGCCGCTGATGAAAACCCTGGGGCTGACCCATGGCGGTTTCTACGCCCACTTCAAATCGAAAGATGAGCTGGTGGAAACCGCCCTGCGTCACAGCGCTGACACGTTGACAGCCACCACCAGCGAGATGGCCAACAGCGATCAACCGCTGGCTCGCTTGATCAGCGGCTATCTTTCGTCCGCTCACCGCGCTAATCCGGGCGATGGCTGCCCGCTGCCGACCATGTCCGCCGAGCTGGGCCAGCGCGGCGCACCCAGCCCGGTGACCGACGAGCTGATCCGCGACCGCCTGCAAACCATCGAAGCCGGCCTTAACGTTGAGCATGCCGATGAGCAGAGCGTGCTGATCCTCAGCGCCATGGTCGGCGCCCTGCTGCTGTCGCGCAGCGTCAGCGACCCGGAACTGTCCGACCGCTTGCTGAAAACCACCCGTCGCCTGCTGATCGAACAGAACACCGGCGACGCAGCGCAAACCGCCTGACTGCAAATAATTAAGCGCCACAAAAGCAAAAGCCCTGACGGTCTCCAGCCAGGGCTTTTCTTGTTACGGCCAGCGATTTACTTGTAACGAGCCGCCGCACTGCTGTGCGATAGGTTCGGCGCCAGCTTGCCGCGGGCATCGGTAAAGGCCTGCCAGTCAGCGGCGTCCGGCAGCGAGGGAATGGTGATCAGTTCGCCCTGATCGAAACCGGCCAGCGCCGCATCAACCATCTCGCCGACTTCCATGATCATGCTCGCCGGCAGGGCCGAATCGTCCATACCGCTGCGCTCCCAGATCTCGGTGCGGGTAATGCCGGGCAATACGGCCTGCACCTGCAGGCCCTGGGCCTTAACTTCACCGTTGAGGGTCTGGGTCAGGCTCAGGACATAGGCTTTGGTTGCGCTGTAGACGGCATTGAACATTTCCGGAGCCAGGGCCACCACCGAGGCAATATTGATAATGGCCCCGCGCCCAGCGGCGGTGAAGTTGGCAGCGGCGGCGGTGGACAGGTGAGTCAGCGAAACCACGTTGAGCAGGATCATCCGATCCACGGTATCGAGATCGGCCTCGGCCAACTGACCATTCATGGCCATACCGGCGTTATTGACCAGCAGGCTGATGGCCTTGTCAGTGCGCAGGCGCTGAGTAACGGCATGCAGATCAGCCTTGTCAGTCAGGTCGGCCTTCAGCGCTTCGACTTTTATCCCGTACTGCTCGGTCAAACGCGCAGCTAGCGCCTGCAGTCGCGGCAGATCACGGGCGACCAGCAGCAAGTCGTAACCGCGCTGCGCCAGGCGCTCGGCGTAGGTAGCGCCAATGCCTGACGAAGCGCCGGTGATCAATGCAGTGCCTTTCTCATTATGCGTGCTCATGCTGCGTCTCCTGGGTGTGCGGGGGTAGTTAGGCTGTCTGGAGGTATAGTGCGCCAAATCACATTACACACATAATATAAATATTATATGTCGATCATAATAAAAATTATCGACGGCTATTCGGTAAACGCCTGGGACGTATAAACACCCGAAAAAGACCGCTAAAGGCCCGATGGCAGAACACAAAAAAGCGGACAACCGGTGAAGGTTGTCCGCTCTTGTGCGACGTAGAGCGTCGAGCTTGTTAGCTGCGGATCAGATGATCGAAGGCACTCAGGGAAGCCTTGGCACCCTCGCCCACGGCAATCACAATCTGCTTGTACGGCACGGTGGTCACGTCACCGGCGGCAAACACCCCCGGGATATTGGTGGCACCCTTGGCGTCGACGATGATCTCACCGAAACGCGACAGCTCTACGCTGCCCTTGAGCCAGTCGGTGTTAGGCAACAGGCCGATCTGCACGAAGATGCCTTCCAGCTCGACGCTGTGCAGCTCTTCGCTGGTGCGGTCCTTGTACACCAGCGCATTGACCTTCTGACCGTCACCTTTGACTTCGGTGGTTTGCGCGCTCTTGATCACGCTGACGTTGGGCAGGCTGTAGAGCTTCTTCTGCAGCACGGCGTCGGCACGCAGGGTGTCGGCGAACTCCAGCAGGGTCACGTGGGCCACCAGGCCAGCCAAATCGATGGCTGCCTCGACGCCGGAGTTACCGCCGCCGATCACCGCAACACGCTTGCCCTTGAACAGCGGACCGTCGCAGTGCGGGCAGAAGCACACACCCTTGGCCTTGTATTCCTGCTCGCCGGGCACACCCATCTCGCGCCAGCGCGCACCGGTGGAGAGGATCACAGTCTTCGCTTTGAGGCTGGAACCGTTCTCAAACTTCACCTCATGCAGGCCGCCTGCGCTGCTCGCCGGAACGAGTGCGCCGGCACGCTGCAGGTTCATGATGTCGACTTCGTACTCACGCACGTGCTCTTCGAGGGCGCGTACCAGCTTCGGCCCTTCGGTTTCCTTTACCGAGATAAAGTTCTCGATGGCCATGGTATCCAGCACCTGACCGCCGAAACGCTCGGCAGCAATCGCGGTACGAATACCCTTGCGCGCAGCGTAGATGGCCGCCGCAGCGCCGGCTGGACCACCGCCCACCACCAGCACGTCGAAGGCCTGTTTGGCGCTCATCTTCTCGGCGTCGCGGTTGGCTGCGCCGGTGTCGATCTTGGCGAGAATTTCCTTCACTTCCATACGGCCGGAAGCAAACACTTCGCCGTTCAGGTAGATGCTCGGCACGGCCATCACCTGGCGACGCTCGACCTCTTCCTGGAACAGCGCGCCATCGATGGAGACGTTGCGGATATTCGGGTTGAGCACCGCCATCAGGTTCAGCGCCTGGACCACGTCCGGGCAGTTCTGGCAGGACAGCGAGTAGTAGGTCTCGAACTCGAACGAGCCTTCAATGCTCTTGATCTGCTCGATGGTTTCGGCATCCAGCTTGGACGGGTGACCGCCCACCTGCAGCAGCGCCAGTACCAGCGAGGTGAACTCATGGCCCATGGGGATGCCGGCGAAGGTCAGGCCGATGTTTGCACCTGGGCGATTAAGCGAGAACGACGGACGACGGGCATCGCTGCCATCGGTCTTCAGGGTGATCTTGTCGGTCAGGCCGACGATGGTTTGCAGCAGTTCAAGCAGCTCCTGGGATTTGGCACTGTCATCGAGGGACGCGACGATCTCGAACGGCAGGGTGACCTTTTCCAGGTAGGCCTTCAACTGGGTTTGCAGGTTAGCGTCCAACATGGCGGATAGTCCTCAATGACAAAAAATCTGGGCAATAAAAAATTGTCAGGAACAATTTTTAACGTCGCGTAGCGACGGCCTACAGGGTGCTGCCAAGGAATGGCAGGCAAATAAAATGCCCGGACGGATCGCGCCCGGGCATCGGGCACTAGTAAGGCTGGATTACAGCCCTTAGCGCAGGGATCAGCAGAAAACGCATTGGGAAACGTTGCGAGCGAAGGTCAGGCAAGGCGAAATCAGGCGAGGACGCGGAGTTTACGAGTTGTAAATGACAAGTCCGAGCCTGATTTCAACGCAGCATGGCCGAGCGCAGTAGTTTCCCGGGCGTTTTTAGATCTTGCCAACCAGGTCCAGCGACGGAGCCAGAGTCTTCTCGCCTTCTTTCCACTTGGCTGGGCACACTTCGCCTGGGTGAGCAGCGGTGTACTGAGCAGCTTTCAGCTTGCGCAGGGTTTCCGATACGTCACGGGCGATTTCGTTGGAGTGGATTTCAACGGTCTTGATCACGCCTTCCGGGTTGATCAGGAAGGTGCCGCGCAGCGCCAGACCTTCTTCTTCGATGTGCACACCGAAAGCGCGGGTCAGCGCGTGGGTCGGATCACCTACCAGCGGGAACTGAGCCTTGCCTACAGCTGGCGAAGTTTCGTGCCAGACCTTGTGGGAGAAATGGGTGTCGGTGGTGACAATGTAAACTTCGGTGCCGGCATCGCGGAACGCAGCGTAGTTGTTGGCAGCGTCTTCGATTTCAGTCGGGCAGTTGAAGGTGAAGGCAGCTGGCATAAAGATCAGTACCGACCACTGGCCTTTCAGGGACTGCTCGGTCACTTCGATGAACTTGCCGTTGTGGAAAGCGTTAGCCTTGAACGGTTGAACTTGGGTGTTGATGAGAGACATCTCTGGTTCCTTTTGAGGGTTAGAAATTTACAGGGCGCATTTTAGCGCCTTATGCAAAAAAAGCTTATTGATTGCTGCCATCATTCCGATTGAGTAAGCCAATCGCACGTAGGCCTTAGACCAATGCCGGGTCTATCACCAGCACCAACTTGCCGTTGACCTGATTGCTCGCCAACGCAGCAAAGGCGGCTTCGGCATCTTTGAGCGCATAAGCCTGCTGAAGTTGCGGCTTGAGCCGTCCCTCGGCAAACAGCGGCCAGACAAACTGTTGCAGATCGCGCAACAGATCGGCCTTGAACTGCTCTTCGCGATTGCGCAGGGTCGAGCCGATCAGCGCAATGCGCTTGCCCAATACCACCGCCAGATCCAGCTCGGCCTTGCGCCCGCCGAGCAAGCCGATGTTTACCCAACGGCCATCCACAGCCAGCAGATCCAGGTTAAGCGCGGCGTAACTGCCGCCCACCGGGTCGAGAATCACGTCGAACGGGGCGAAATCGCGCAACGCCTGCAGCTGTTCTTCACCGCGCAGCACACCGCCCTGAGCACCGAGGCTTTCGCAATAGGCCAAACGCTCCGGCGAACCGACGCTGACCCAGCACGGGCTGCCAAAGGCTTTGCACAATTGAATGGCCGCCGAACCCACGCCGCTGGCGCCGGCATGCAGCAACACCTTCTGCCCAGGCTTCAACGCAGCCAGCTGGAATAGATTGAGCCAGGCCGTGGCATACACCTCGGGCAACGCCGCCGCTTCGGCCAGCGTCATGCCTTCGGGCACCAGCAAGGCGTGCCGCGCATCGACCACGACCTCTTCGGCCATACCGCCGCCGCTTAACAGCGCGCACACCCTGTCGCCTACTTTCCAGTCGCAACCGGCACCCACCTCGCTGACGATACCGGCGCATTCCAACCCAAGCACCTCGCTGGCGCCTGGCGGCGGCGGATAGAGCCCGGCACGCTGCAACAAGTCGGCGCGATTCAACCCGGCGGCCGCTACACGGATGCGAATTTCCCCTACATCACAGGCCGGCGCTGGGTGTTGCGCCCATTCCACACGGCCTTCCACGCCTTGCAATGCCTTCACGCTGCCTCCATAGTGCATTTGAACCGAGCCCGGCGCTGACCGCCGGGCTTTTGCATTGCGCCGATGGAACCTGGCGCCCTTAAAGACGGCCTAATATGCGTTATCAACTGCCCACACGTCGAATTAGCATGAAGCGATCCCTACTCAGCGTCACCCTCGCCTTTACGTTTGCCCTGAGCGCCCTGCCGCTCGCGGCGAAAACCACCAGTGACGACTCCTGGGAATACCTGCAGCCTGACCGCGAGCAAGTCATCGCCAGCCTCAACGTCGTGGAATTGTTGAAGCGCCATCACTACAACAAACCACCGCTGAATGACGAGCGCTCGGAGAAGATCTATCAGGGCTACCTGAAGATGCTCGATCCCTCGCGCAGCTATTTTATTGCCTCCGACATTGCCGAGTTCGATCAATGGCGCACGCGCTTTGACGACCTGCTGAAAAACGGCGACCTGCAGCCCGGCTTTGCCATCTACAAGCGCCACCTGGAGCGTTTGCAGAGCCGCCTGCAATTCACCCTGAACATGCTGGAAAAAGGCGTCGACAAGATTGACCTCGACAGCGATGAAAGCCTGCTGATCGACCGCGAGAACGCGCCCTGGGTCAAGGATCTCGCCGAACTCGACGACCTCTGGCGCAAGCGCGTCAAAGACGAAGTGCTGCGCCTGAAAATCGCCGGTAAAGAGCCCAAGGCGATTCAAGAGCTGCTGACCAAGCGCTACAACAACCAGCTCGCACGGCTCAAGCAGACCCGCGGCGAAGACGTGTTCCAGGCTTACATCAACGCCTTTGCCATGTCCTACGACCCGCACACCACCTACCTGTCGCCGGACAATGCAGAAAACTTCGACATCAATATGAGCCTGTCGCTCGAAGGTATTGGTGCGGTGCTGCAAAGCGATAACGAACACGTCAAGGTCGTGCGCTTGGTGCCGGCCGGCCCGGCAGAAAAGAGCAAGCAGATCTCCCCCGCCGATAAGATCATCGGCGTGGCCCAGGGCAGCAAAGAAATGGTCGACGTGATCGGCTGGCGCCTGGATGAAGTGGTCAAACTGATTCGCGGCCCGAAAGGTTCCACTGTGCGCTTGGAAGTGATTCCTGCAAGCAATGCGCCGAACGATCAAACCAGCAAAGTGGTCGCCATCACCCGCGAAGCGGTCAAGCTGGAAGAACAGGCCGCAAAGAAGTCCATCCTCAACCTCAAGCACGACAACCGCGACTACAAGCTCGGGGTCATCGAGATTCCGGCCTTCTACCTGGATTTCAAAGCCTTCCGTGCCGGCGACCCGAACTACAAAAGCACCACCCGTGACGTCAAACGCCTGCTCACCGAGCTGGAGAAGGAAAAAGTCGACGGCGTGGTGATCGACCTGCGCAACAACGGCGGCGGCTCGCTGCAGGAAGCCACCGAACTGACCGGCCTGTTTATCGACCAAGGCCCCACCGTACTGGTGCGCAACAGCGACGGCCGCGTTGATGTACTGGCCGACGAGAACACCGGCATCTACTACAAAGGCCCGCTGGCCGTACTGGTCAATCGCTTGTCGGCGTCGGCGTCGGAGATTTTCGCCGGTGCCATGCAGGACTATCACCGCGCGCTGATTCTCGGCGGCCAGACCTTCGGCAAAGGCACCGTGCAGACCATCCAGCCGCTCAACCATGGTGAGCTGAAGCTGACCCTGGCCAAGTTCTATCGCGTCTCCGGGCAGAGTACCCAGCACCAGGGCGTTATTCCCGATATCCAGTATCCAGACATCATGGACACCAAGGAAATCGGCGAGAGCGCCCTGCCCGAGGCCCTGCCGTGGGACAGCATCAAACCCGCCATCACGCCGGAGCTGGACCCGATCAAGCCGTTCCTCGCCGAACTGCAGAGCCGTTTTGAACAGCGCACCGCACAGAACCCGGACTTCACCTTCGCCCGTGAACGCCTGCAACTGGCGCAGAAGTTGATGGAAGAAACCACCGTCAGCCTCAATGAAAGCAAACGCCGCGCCCAGCAGACGGATATCGAAGGCCAGCAGTTGGCTATCGAGAACAGCCGCCGCAAAGCCAAAGGCGAAACCCTGCTGAACAAGCTCAAGGAAGAAGATGAAGACGCGCTACCGGTAGATGAAAAAACCAAACCGGAAGATGATGCCTACCTCGCCGAAAGCGGGCGCATCCTGCTCGACTACCTCGGCTTGAACACTCGCCTGGCCAAACAGTAAACAGCGAGCGTCATCAAAGGGTCATCAAACTGTCGTGAAATACGGGGACTGGTAGCCATACCAGTCCCCGTTTTTTTATGCACAGAGAGCCGCCATGATCGTCACCGAGCAGTTCAGCGCATTGGACAGCATCCTCGCCAATGGCGACCTGCACAGCCTGTTTCAACCCATCTTCTCGCTCTCCGAGCGACGCATCCTCGGTTATGAAGCCCTCAGTCGCGGCCCGTCCAACAGCGCCCTGCACTCGCCGATCAACCTGTTCGCCGTCGCCCGCAGTGCCGGTCGTCTGAGTGAACTGGAACTGCTCTGCCGTAAAAATGCCTGCCAGCGTTTCAGCCAATTCAAGCTTGAAGGCAAGCTGTTCCTCAACGTCTCGCCAGACTCGCTGATGGAACCCAAGCATCAACCGGGACGCACCCTGCAGCTGCTGCAAAGCCTGGGCATTCCACCGAGTCAGGTGGTGATCGAGCTGACCGAGCAATCGCCCACCGACGACTTCGCTCTGCTCGACACCGCGCTGCATCACTACCGCGCCATGGGCTTTTCCATCGCCCTGGATGACCTTGGCGCCGGCTATTCGAGCCTGCGTCTGTGGTCGGAGCTGCGCCCGGATTACGTGAAGATCGATCGCCACTTTATCGACGGCATCCACCAAGACGCGGTCAAGCGTGAGTTCGTCGGCTCGATTCTGAAAATGGCCAAAGCCTCTCGCGCCCAGGTAATCGCCGAAGGCATCGAACTGCCAGAGGAGCTGGCCGTTCTCGCCGAAATGGGCGTCGACCTGATCCAGGGCTATTTGCTCTGCCGCCCGCAGGAGCAACCGCCGCGTGATGCCACCAACCTGCTGCCCAGCACCACCTCCAGCAGCCCGCTCAGTGAAGAGGCCAGCGACCTGCGCGGCCTACTCAACCCGCAACGTGCAGTACCCCTGAGCACTCCAACCAGCGAAGTGCTGGAAATGTTCCGCGCCCAGGCCAACCTGAACTCGCTGGCGGTGCTCAACCAGGCGCAACAACCCGTTGGCATCGTGCACCGTCATTCACTGGCCGAAGCCTTGCTCAAACCCTTCGCCAACGAGTTGTTCGCCCGCAAACCGATCAGCCGCCTGATGAGTGATGACTACCTGGCGGTGGAATGCAGCCAGTCGCTGCAACAAGTCAGCCGCCTGCTCACCAGCCGTGCCCGCCAACGCATCGAAGAAGATTTCATCATCATTGAGGACGGCGGCTATATCGGGCTCGGCCGGGTGATCGATGTTCTCAAGCTGATCACCGAGCTGAAAATCCAGCAGGCCCGTTATGCCAATCCGCTGACCTTGCTACCAGGCAATGTGCCGATCCAGCAGTGCCTGACTCGTCTGCTGCAACAGTGTCGTGAAGTGGTGGTGTGCTATGTGGATATCGACAACTTCAAGCCGTTCAACGACATCTACGGCTACGCCAAAGGCGATGAAGTGCTACTCAGCCTGGCGCAGTGCCTGAATGACCGGGTCGACCCAACGCGGGATTTTGTTGGCCATATTGGCGGCGATGACTTTCTGCTGGTGCTCGGCTCGCAGGACTGGCGCGCGCGGCTTAATCGCCTGCTTGAAGACTTCCAGAGCCAGTGTCGGCGTTTCTACCGTGAGGAAGACCTGCACGCGGGCTGCTTTGTCGCCCATGACCGCAACGGCAAACGCCAGGAGTACGCGCTGTTGTCCTTGTCTCTGGGTGTGGTGCATGTACATCCCGAGCAATGCGCGCAACTGGATGCCAGCCAGCTGGCGGCGATGGCCTCAGAGGCCAAGCGTCACGCCAAGGCGGTGCCGGGTTACAGCCTGCATATCATCGATACACAGGCTGATACGGCGGCCTGATCGTAAAGCCTGAATCAGAGGCCACTCAGGCGATTGGATAGCGCAGAGAAATGCTCGGCCTGCGCCGCATCAGCGGCAACACCCGCAGCACCGCTGCGGTACAACTCAGCCAGGCGATAGGCAGCAGCTGTGTGCCCTGCCTGTGCGGCCAGCGTCCACCAGTCGATGGCCTGCTGCGCATCCGCCGCATGCTGGGTATCGCCGGAAAGACTCAGAACGCCGAGCTGGTAAGCGGCCTTGGCATCGCCGGCCTTGGCTGCCAAACCGAGTAAACGCCGCCCTTCATTGCGCGCGCCCAGGCCCTGACCGCGAAACAGCAGGATATGCCCGTAGAAGCTTTGCGCCTGGGTATCACCCAGCGCGGCCATGCGGGCGAACTGCCCTTCCAGCCAACGCCAAGCCCGCGGCTGCTTAACCAGCCAGGCCCAGTGGAACAAACGACGCGCCAGCAGGTAGCCGATACGCGCACGCAGCGCGCCGAACATCAGGCGTCTTCCGGGTAGCTGAACTCGAACACGCGGGCCACTTCGGCGGCATGCCAGGAGGCGGCGGCGATGCCATCGGACGCACCGCTAAAGCGGCCCAAACGGCTAACGCATTCAAAAAAACCGGTACGCGGCAAACGGCTGGCGCCCTGGCTGATAACCAGCGCACTGCGCAGCGGACGCTCGGCACGCGCATCCAGTGCGGCCAGGTGCTCCAGCGCGGCGGCCAGGGTCTGCATGGCCGGGCTGGGCAGAGCAAGACGCTCGATCAGCGCACGATAGGTGAGCAGGTGACGTTGGCGCTGGGCATCTTCAAGCTCACCGAGCAACGCCTGCCAATGTTGCCGACTGATGCTTACGCTCAAGGCTGCGCCTCCCACCCATCGACACCAAGATGCCAGGCCAGGGCGCGCTGAATGGCGGCGTCCGGCTGGCGTTCTCCGCTCTCGATCATGCCCAGGTAATGCGGGCTGATACCGACATTGCGCGCCAGTTGTTCGGCACTCATGCCTTTGGCCTCGCGCAAAGCTGTCAGCTGGCTCAGAGCAGGCTTGCAGGCATCAACAGCCATGGCCACGGCGGCAACCTCAGGCGCACGCCCGGCGGCCTGCAGCAAGGCCTGATACTGCGACCAGGGCAACACCGCATACTCCGGCTGGCCATCGCGCTCGATCACTTGCACATTCATCTGTAAATCTCCATGCAGAGCACTTCCATCACTCTCAGCAACTCCAGAACAGGCGGTCATCTTAACAGCCCGGCACGATAAAGCGCGTGATCTATACTGCCTTCAGGTTATCAAGCGGCAGCTGGGGGCAGGTTTTGCGCACACTGATAACAATGCTGTTGATTGGCTGCAGTGGTTTGGCCTGCGCAGATGAGTTGCGCTGGGGTTTTGCCACGGCTGACGGTATGCCCTATGTCGATGTGCACGAGCAGCAATTGCGTGGTGGTTTCATTTACAAGCTGGGCCAGCTGGCCAGCCAGCAACTGGGCTTCAAAGCCGCATTCGTCGAAACGCCGAACAAGCGCATCGATGAATTTATGCAGCGCGGGCGCATCCATGTGATCTGCAACAGCAACCCGCAATGGATCGAAAAACCTGAGCGCTATCACTGGTCCGCCCCGCTCTACAGCGAAGAGGACGTGCTGCTACTGCACCGCCAGCATGCCCCGATCAACAGCCTGCACGAACTCCATGGCAAAACTCTCGGCACTCAACTGGGCTATGTCTACAAAAGCGAACTGATGCAGGCCTTCGCCAAGCAACAGATCATCCGCCAGGATCTGCGCGACCACAGCGCGGGGCTTAACCTACTGCGTAAACAACGTTTGGACGCGGTCATCGATATGCGCCGCTCATTGAACTTCCAGCTGGCCAAGCGCGCAGATGCACCGCTGCAGGTAAACCCCTGGGTGATTGAACGCTACGACATGCACTGTACCTACAGCCCGCAACTGCCTGTCAGCGCGAAATTACTGGACCAGACACTGCAACAATTGCGCGACCAGGGTCTGATCGAGCAGATGCTCAACGGCACCTGAGCCGCCCCCCGCTACTCCACATGACCCTGCAACGGCGGCAGCGACTCATCCAGCTCTGGCAGCCGCTCAACGACCCGCAGCACCTGCGGAGCCTGAGCCGCGCGCCACTGCTGAAACGCCGCCAGCTCCTCCTGCCAGGTACGTAACACCCAGGCCAGCACAGCCAGGTCATCGACCAGACCAATACCAAACAACCAGTCCGGTATGGCATCCAGCGGCGTAACGAAGTACAGCAAGGCCGCCACCACCGCCAGTAACGCCCGGGAATCGATTGCCCGATATTCGCCGCGCCACCAAGCCAGGCAAAGCGCCTGCAGCTGTTTCAGCTGGTCGGCCAACTCGGTAAAGCCACTACCGAGTTTTTCACGCTTTCGAGCGACCGATAACAGCAGCGCAGGTAACCGTCCGGCCTTGAGGAAACGCTTGGCCAAAAACTGGTAACGCGCGAAATTTTTCGGTGTTTTCATCGCTCTCTCCCGGCAACCCCGCGCTCCCGCTGGGCTGGCCAAGGTTATCCACTAAAGCTGTGGATAACCTTGTGAACAGTTTCTCGATAACCCTGGCAAACGCCCAGCCCATGCGGCCTCGCCACAGATCGGACATTTTTTGCCCACACAGCAAAAAACCATATAAATCAATAAGTTAAAAATGGCAAAGGGTTTCTTCAAGAGAGTTACCCTAACCCGTCACGGTCAATCTCGGAAATGTGCATAACCGTAACACCGCACACCCTACACACGTCTTTTAAGACCCTCCAGTCAAGCGAAAAGTGCAGATTGCGACCCGCAGAAACGACAACGCCCCGTCGAGACGGGGCGTTGCGGGAAACGCTAGAAATTACTCTTGAGTGGCTGCGTCTTTGATCGCAATCAGCTCCAGATCAAACACCAGCACCGAGTTGGCTGGAATGGCCGGAGTCGGGCTCTGCTCGCCGTACGCCAGCTCGCTTGGGATGTAGAGTTTGTACTTCTCGCCAACGTGCATCAGTTGCAGACCTTCAACCCAACCTGGGATCACGCCATTAACCGGCAGGTCAATCGGGCTGCCGCGCTCAACCGAGCTGTCAAACACGCTGCCATCGGTCAGCTTGCCTTCGTAATGAACAGTCACCACGTCGGTGGCTTTCGGCTGAGCGCCATCAACTTTTTTCACAACTTCGTACTGCAGGCCGGAAGCCGTGGTGGTCACACCATCACGCTTGGCGTTGTCTTCGAGGAACTTCTTGCCAGCTTTGGCCGACTCTTCGTTCAGCGTAACCATGCGCTCTTCGGCACGTTTCTGCAGGAAGGCAAAAGCTTCGATCAGCTCTTCGTCTTTCAGGCGCTGTTCTTTCTTGCCAATGGCATCTTCGATGCCTTGAGCAACGGCGTTGGAATCCAAGTCATCCATGCCTTCCTGAGCCAGGCTTTTGCCCATGTTCAGGCCAATGCCGTAGGAGGCTTTCTGCGCCGGGGTTTCCAGGGTCACTTTGCTGGTCTGCGAATCACAACCCGCGAGAACCAAACCTACCAGGGCGACCGCCGCTGCTAAACGATGCTGTTTCATGCTTGTTCCTTGTCCGGTGCGCCCTAGGGCTAATGGGGTGAAAGCGCGAGCTTAGCAGGCTGCCGCGATCACTGGCTACCGTGTTAGGAGGCAGAAAATGCGTATAAGTTCAGATGTTTAGCGGATTATTCAGAAAGGATTTTGCGAGGCGTTGCGATGTGTCACAGAGGGGATGAAGCGAGGAAAAAATGGCGCAGCGGACGGGACTCGAACCCGCGACCCCCGGCGTGACAGGCCGGTATTCTAACCGACTGAACTACCGCTGCGCGTAACTTCAAAAAGCGAGTTGGTGGGTGATGACGGGATCGAACCGCCGACCCTCTGCTTGTAAGGCAGATGCTCTCCCAGCTGAGCTAATCACCCTTCACTCTCGAAGTGGGGCGCATTCTAGACAGCGATCCGCACCTTGGCAAGCACTGTTTTTAAAATTTTTTATTGATGCAGCAAAGGCTTAGCGCAGGCTTGGCCTCAAGTACCACTCGGGGGAATAATGCGCCCCGAATGCAACGCACAGGTTGTGCAACCGGTCATAGCGCTGCAGCCAACCTGATACAGCACCTGCCATAGGGTACTGACGACTTGTGATACCTGCCGCTGCCGGCAGGTCTGTTAATGGAGATACACCCTCTTATGTGGTTTCGTAACCTGCTGGTCTATCGCCTCACCCAGGACATCCCGTTTGATGCCGAGGCGCTCGAAACGGCCCTCTCAGCCAAACCGGCCCGCTCGTGCGCCAGCCAGGAACTCAGCACCTACGGCTTTATCGCACCCTTGGGCAAAGGCGGCGATGCACCGCTGGTGCACGTTAGCGGTGATTTCCTGCTGATCGCCGCGCGCAAGGAAGAACGCATCCTGCCGGGTAGCGTGGTACGCGATGCACTGAAGGACAAGGTCGACGAGATCGAAGCCGAGCAGATGCGCAAGGTTTACAAGAAGGAGCGTGATCAGCTCAAGGACGACATCGTGCAGACCCTCCTGCCGCGCGCCTTTATCCGCAAATCCGCCACCTTCGCCGCTATCGCACCGAAACAGGGGCTGATTCTGGTCGACTCGGCCAGCGCCAAGCGCGCCGAAGACCTGCTGTCGACCTTGCGTGAAGCCATCGGCTCGCTGCCGGTACGCCCGCTGACCGTGAAGATCGCACCCAGCGCCACCCTCACCGACTGGGTCAAGGTTCAGCAAGCCGCGCCAGATTTCCACGTGCTGGATGAATGCGAACTGCGTGACACCCATGAAGATGGCGGCGTGGTGCGCTGCAAGCGCCAGGACCTGACCAGCGACGAGATCCAGCTGCACATGACGTCAGGCAAGCAGGTGACTCAATTGTCCTTGGCCTGGCAGGACAAGCTGTCCTTCGTGCTCGACGACAAGCTGGTGGTCAAGCGCCTGCGCTTTGAAGACCTGCTGCAGGATCAGGCCGAACAGGACGGCGGCGACGACGACCTCGGCCAGCAGGATGCCAGCTTCACCCTGATGATGCTGACCCTGGTGGATTTCCTCCCGGCGCTGTTCGAAGCCCTGGGCGGTGAAGAGATTCCGCAGGGGATCTAAGCACCTGCACAGCCGTAGAGGAACCAGAGAAACAGACCACTGGTCCTCTGCGGCTTGCCCTACCCCTGCCAATGTGCAAAATACTGCACAGCGTGAGGACGACCTCACCACTCTGCGAGTGATCACCAC
The DNA here is from genome assembly GCF_030684895.1 of Pseudomonas sp. Taxonomy (GTDB): domain Bacteria; phylum Pseudomonadota; class Gammaproteobacteria; order Pseudomonadales; family Pseudomonadaceae; genus Aquipseudomonas. The sequence continues at coordinate 97,876 of NZ_JAUXXP010000025.1, forward strand.
GGGACGGCCCCTCTATTTGTTTTGGAGGTTTGTATGTCCTGGTTCATTCTGCTGCTGGCCGGCCTGTTCGAAGTAGGCTGGGCTGTTGGCCTGAAATACACCGACGGCTTTACCCGCCCTCTGCCCACTCTCCTGACTGTTGCGGCGATCATCGTCAGCCTGGCATTGCTGGGTCTGGCCATGAAGGAATTGCCCCTGGGCACCGCCTATGCAATCTGGACCGGTGTCGGCGCCGTGGGCACGGTGATTGCCGGCATCATGCTGTTTGGCGAAGCCGTAACGCTTATGCGTATAGCCAGCGTGGCGCTGATTGTTTGCGGCCTGATCGGGCTAAAACTCAGCCACTAAACAGCAGCGTAGGTGTCCGTAAGAGCGGGCCATGCCCGCGATAGCGGTTCGCGGGCACGGCCCGCTCCTACATGAGTCCCGACCAGCCCGAAACGCCGGACGCAAAGCTGCACCCATCCACGGTTCTGTAGCACAAAAAATGCCGCTTCCCTGGCAACGAGAAGCGGCATTTTTCTTATGTGAACAGCATTACGTCAATTTTGCGGGCTTTTTCATCTCTGCGGTTTAACGCCGCCCACCCCGTAACTCAGCCACCTGGGCCTGCAGCAACTCGCGTTTGACCAGTTCGGGCGCAACCGGCGTACCGGCCACCAGAGTGATGCGCGACCACAGCCGTTTGAACAAACCCTTGTGCGGGTCACGGCTGAAAAAGCTGCCCCACAAGCCCTGCAGCGCCATGGGAATCACCGGCACCGGATTAGCTTCGACAATGCGCTCAATGCCGTTCTTGAACTCATTCAGCTCGCCATCAGTGGTCAGCTTGCCTTCCGGGAAAATGCACACCACTTCGCCATTGCGCAGGTATTCGGCGATTTTCTTGAACGCAGCGTCGTAGATCAGCAGGTCTTCGCTACGCCCAGCAATCGGCACGGTGCCGGCGGTGCGGAAGATAAAGTTGAGCACCGGCAGGTTGTAAATCTTGTAGTACATGACAAAGCGCACCGGCCGGCGTACCGCGCCACCGATCAGCAGCGCATCGACAAACGACACGTGGTTGCACACCAGCACCGCCGCACCCTCATCAGGAATTGCTTCCAGCCCCTTATGCTCAACCCGATACATCGAGTGGCTGAGCAGCCAGATCATAAAACGCATGCTGAATTCGGGGACGATCTTGAAGATGTAGCTGTTGACCGCGATGTTCATCAGCGAAATGGTCAGGAACAGCTGCGGGATCGACAGCTCGGCGACGCTGAGAAAGAGGATCGAGACAATCGCCGAGATCACCATAAACAGCGCATTGAGGATGTTGTTGGCCGCGATCACCCGCGCCCGCTCATGCTCCACGGTGCGCGACTGGATCAGCGCATACAGCGGCACAATATAAAAACCACCGAACAGACCGATACCGAGGATCGAGCCAAGAATCCACCAGGCCTGTCCATAGCTCAGCACTTCCAGCCAGGTGTGTGCGACCGCAGCTTCAGGGAAGCCACCAGAGAACCACCAGAGCAGGATGCCGAACAGGGTCAGGCCGATCGAGCCAAATGGCACCAGGCCGATTTCCACCTTGTGCCCGCTCATGCGCTCGCAGAGCATCGAGCCCAGCGCGATGCCGACCGAGAACACGGTGAGGATCAGTGTCACCACACCTTCATCGCCATATAGCCATTCTTTGGCATAGGCCGGAATCTGCGTCAGGTACACCGCGCCGAGAAACCAGAACCAGGAGTTGCCTACCAGCGAGCGCGACACGGCTGGGCGCTGACCCAAGCCGAGTTTCATGATCAGCCAGGATTGGCGCAGGATGTTCCAATCCAGCTTAAGCTGCGGCATCGCTGCCGATGCGGCGGGAATCCTCCGGCTGGCCAGATAACCAAACACCGCCACCAGCACCACACAGGCTGCGACGATGTGCGCGTAACCACTGCTGGCCATGATGATGCCCGCACCAATCGTACCGGCGAGGATGGCCAGGAACGTGCCCATTTCCACCAGCGCGTTGCCACCCACCAGCTCTTGCTCTTCAAGGTGCTGCGGCAAAATCGAATACTTCACCGGGCCGAACAGCGCCGACTGCGTGCCCATGGCAAACAGCACCGCGAGCATGATTGGCAGGTTGCCGAGCAACACACCGGCTGCGCCGAGCAGCATGATCACGATCTCGGCGAACTTGATCTTGCGGATCAGCGAGTCCTTGGCGAACTTCTCACCAAACTGGCCGCCGAGGGCCGAGAACAGGAAGAACGGCAGGATAAACAGCAGCGCGCAGAGGTTGATCAGCAAGGCCTTGTCGGCCCCGGAGCTGATCTTGAACAAAATGGCGAGAATCAGTGATTGCTTGAAAATGTTGTCGTTGAAAGCACCCAACAGCTGGGTGATGAAAAACGGCAAAAAGCGCTTTTTACCCAGCAATGCGAATTGAGAGTGTTCGGTCATCGTCCGTGTACCTGTCTGCAGTGGCCAAGCGGGTTGTCAGGCATTTGACTGCAAGAACACCTCACAAAGCCACAGCGAAACATGCCTTTTGCTGCATTTATCTACAAATGCAGGCGATAAATATCCCTGCTTACAAGGGCAACTGACCCAACAACCAACGCACTATAAAGAACACCAGCAAGCCGCCACCGATAGTGGCCAACAGATGTCGGGTCAGCGCGGCGATGGCAATCGTCGCCAGCCCGGCCAACAGGTAGCCATTGTCCAGGCTGAACGCCCACTGCTGACCATCGGGAATCAGCATGCCTGGGAACACGATGGCACTCAGTACTGCAGTCGGCACGTAATGCAGGCCTTGGCGCACCAGCGGCGGGAAACGCAGATCGGGAAAGGCAAACAGGCTGTAGCGAATCGCGAAGGTGATCAGCGCCATACCGAGAATCAGCAGCCAGGTATCCATCACGCACCCTCCCCAACAACCGCTGGCGTTTTGCGCCGCTCCAGGCACACACCAAGCGCAATACCGCTGAGCGCAGCGGCCATCAGTCCCAGTTTGTACGGCCAGGCATGGCACAGCAGCGCCACCGCACCGGCCACAAGGGCAGCGGCAATCTGTGGCTGATTGCGCAGTGCCGGCACCACGATGCCTATAAAGGTCGCCAGCATGGCAAAGTCCAGCCCCCAACCCGCCAGGTTCGGCACACTCTGACCAAACAACGCACCAACCAGCGAGCTCGACACCCAGGACAGGTACAACGCCAACGCCACGCCGGCGTGGTACCACTGGCCGTGCTCAGTCATGCCACGGGCGAGATAACGGCGCTGCACCACGGCAAAGGTCTCATCGGTCAGGCCGAACGCCAACGGCACCCGCCAGCGCTGCGACAGCCGACCCACATAAGGCTGCAGCGCCGCGCTATAGAGCACATGGCGCAGATTGACCACCAGCGTGGTGAGCAGAATCACCACCGCGCCGCTGCCCAGCGTCAGCAGGCTGATGGCAATAAACTGCGCCGAGCCGGCATACACCAGTAGAGACATACCGACCGCCTGCCCCAGGCTCAGCCCAGCCAGGCTGGCCAACGCGCCATAGATCAGACCAAACGGCAGAATGCCGACAATCATCGGAATACTGTCGCGAACTCCATAGAGAAACTGCTGCAAACGGCTCATGCGCCCTCCTTTGCTGCACAGCCTGGCGCATTGCAGCTGCGGCGTCTTGAACAATCTTGCGCAGCGATAACAGCGCAAACTGACCTACCGCAATACAGCCAGGCACTCGCTGGCTAAACTGCCAGCACCCTTGACCCAGGACGCGCCCATGCCGGAAGCCCTCGACACCTTGCTGAATTTCGCCAGCGCCCTGGCCGCCGGCCTGCTGATTGGCGCCGAACGGGGCTGGCAGGGGCGTAATACCGAGGACTCCCAGCTGGTTGCGGGAATCCGCACTTTCGCCCTGAGCAGCCTGCTCGGCGCCTTTGCCATGCTGCTGGGCGAGCACTTCGGCGTGGTCGCCTGGGCGGTGATCTTCAGCGGCTTTGCTCTGCTGGTGGTGGCCTCCTACTTTGGTGAGCTGCAACGCCTGGGCGATCTGGGCCTGACCAGCGAAGTGGCGCTGCTGATCACCTTTCTGCTCGGCAGCATGGCCATGGCCGGCTATGCCGGCCTGGCCGCAGCCGGCGCGGTGGCCGTGGCATTGTTGCTGAGCCTCAAACAATCCCTGCACGGCGCCCTGCAACGGCTTAGCGAGGCGGAACTGTCCGGCACACTGAAGCTGTTGTTTATTTCCCTGGTGCTGCTGCCGGCGCTGCCCAACCAGGGCTACGGCCCCTGGCAAGCCTTCAACCCCTACGCTATCTGGTGGATGGTGGTACTGATCGCCAGCATCGGCTTTGCCGCCTATGTAGCCATTCGCCTGGTAGGGATGCGCCACGGCCTGCTGATCACCGCGCTACTGGGTGGCATGGTGTCATCCACGGCGATGACCGTAACCCTGGCGCGTCTGGCCCCGGGACGTAACCTGCAGGCGATTCTAGCCTGCGGCCTGCTCGCCACCTCGGCGCTGATGTTTCCACGGGTGTTGCTGGAGGTCGGCCTGGTCAACGCCAGCCTGCTGCCGCAACTGGCCTGGCCCCTGGGCATCGCCACACTGGTGTACGCCAGCGGCGCGCTGCTGTACTTCCGCCGCGCCGGTACGGAAAGTGAAGAACAGGCCGAGCCACCGCTGAAAAACCCCTTCGAACTGGGCCCGGCGCTGCGTTTTGCCGCGTTGCTGGCGTTGATTCTGCTGCTGGTTGAAGCCGCGCAGCACTGGCTCGGCGATGTCGGTGTGTACCTGGTGGCACTGCTCTCGGGGCTGGCCGATGTGGATGCGATCACCCTGTCACTGGCCCGCAGCGCCCAGGGCGAGCTGGATGCCCAGGTCGCCGTGCAGGGGATTTTCCTCGCAGCGCTAAGCAACAGCCTGGTCAAAGGCTTTCTGATCGCCCTGATCGGCGGACGCAAACTGGCGCTGATGACCCTGCCGGTGATGGCCGCCGGTCTGCTGGCCGGCGCGGCGGTTTTACTGCTGCTTGCATAGCCGCCCCTGTAATGCGCCCCCAACCAAGGGCTGGATTTGCGTTGCCAAGCAGCTCGTCTGCCCACGCAAAATCCGCGCATAGCCCTATTGCAGAAGGCTTCCGGCTTCCTCAGTAACACCGTAACAGACCCTGCTGTTAGTCCAAAAGATGGCTAGGCAGATATCTCCCGAGCGTCCAACACTGACCGAGACATCCAATGATGTAACGGTCAGCCATGACAATCCGGAGACGCCGCATGCCCATCGACCTCGCCTTTATCACCCCGCGCCACTCGCCGCTGCTCGCCCTGCATCGGGTGTTCGCATGAACGCGCCAGCAGTGCTGCCAAATAAAGAGCTGCAGGCCGAGCAGCTGTGGGTTCAGGGCGATGGCGTACAGCTGGCGGCCTATCGCTGGGGCAAGCAGAACGGCCCAACCCTGCTGCTGGTACACGGCTACCCGGACAGCCACGAGGTCTGGCTGCCACTGGTGCGCGAGCTGGCCGGCGATTACCAGATCATTGCCTACGACGTACGCGGCTTTGGCGCCTCGGATATTCCACGCAAGCGCCTGGACTATCACCTGGAGAAACTGGCCAATGATCTGGAAGCAGTAATCAAAGCCCTCAGCCCCGACCAGCCGGTGCATCTGGTGGCCCACGACTGGGGTTCAATTCAGGCCTGGGAAGCAGTCACCGAGCCGCGCATTCAACCACTGCTGGCCTCCTACACCAGCATCTCCGGGCCCTGCCTGGACCATGTCGGCCACTGGATGCGCGACAGGCTCAAACAGAAGACGCCGCGCGCGTTGCTGCAGGTACTCGGGCAACTGATCAGCTCCTGGTATATCGCCCTGTTCCACACCCCACTGCTGCCCGAACTGACCTGGCGCCTGGGCCTGGACCGCGCCTGGCCACAGCTGCTGCGCAATGTCGAAGGGCTGCGCAATGTGCCGATCAGCAGCAGCCAGCGCTCCGATGGTGTGCACGGGGTCAAGCTGTACCGCGCCAACTTTATCCGCAGCCTGTTCACGCCGCGCCTGCGCCATACCCAGGTGCCGGTGCAACTGATCGTGCCGACCCGCGACCGCTTCGTCCGACCGCAGTTGTTCGACCAGCTGCAGCACTGGGCACCCAAGCTGCAGCGGCATGAGGTCAATGCCGGGCACTGGCAACTGCTGGCCGAGCCACAGCAACTGGCCAATTGGTTGCGTAAATTCACCGCCCATATTCAAAGCGCTGCAGGCAGCAACGCAGCCACCCGCCGAAACCTAGCGGTCTGATAAGGAGAATCAAAATGAGCGAACAGCACCGCCTGCAGCAACGCAAAGTCCGTTTCGACTTTGCCAACACGCCGCTGCACTGGGTACCGAACGAGCCGGAAACCTCGCATATCATCAACAGCCTGCACCTGATCCTGCCGGCCGGCGAGTTCTGGTTCTGCCGGGTTTACAACAAGGCTCTGCCGCTGGTCACCGACCCGCAGCTGCGCGAGGACGTGCAAGGTTTCGTCAAACAAGAAGCGCATCACGCACGCGCCCACGACAGCGCGCTGACGCCCTACCTGCTGCGCCATGGCATCGACCCGACGCCGTTCACTGGACCGATTCGCTGGCTGTTCGAGCGTGTGCTGTGCGACCACCCGCTGGGCGATAACGCCATCAGCCGCTGGCTGCAGCCCTGGTGGCTGCGTCAGCGGGTCGGGCTGATCGCCGCGGTGGAGCACTTCACCTGCGTGCTGGGCGACTGGATTATCACCACCCGCAGCCTGGATCACGCCGACCCGGTAATGCTCGACCTGCTGCGCTGGCACGGTGCCGAAGAGGTTGAACACCGCAGCGTGGCCCACGATCTGCACGTGCATATCGGCGGCAGCCTGCTAATGCGCTGGGTGTATATGCTGATTGCCACGCCGGCGCTGGTCTTCCTGTTCAGCACCGGGATGAAAACCATGATGCGCCAGGACCCGGTCACCCGTTACCGACCAGGCTTTCTGCGTCTGTGGTACCACCTGGGCAAGCGTGGCTTGCTGCCGCGTATGGGCAGTATTGGTCGCTCGGTATTGCGCTATTTCAACCCCAGCTATCACCCGCGCAGCGAAGGCGATATCCGCGTGGCACTGGAGTACCTGGCTAACTCACCGGCGGCGCAACGCGCAGCCGCCGAGAAAGGAGCTGTCAGCGCCTAACCCGTAGGAGCGGCCCATGGCCGCGAAATGGCCCGTCTGTACAGGTTCGCAGGCATGGCCCGCTCCTACACATTGCTCACGGTATGACGGCGATCCACGTCCTACTCAGCCGCCTCATCATCCAGCACCATGACCCCGGCGGCCTGCTCGAGCAGCTCGGCAGGCAGGCTCTTGCTGGCGCGGGCGCCGAGCAGTTTGAGGTTTTCCACCCGACTGATGATATTGCCGCGCCCTTCGCAGAGCTTATTGCGTGCCCCGGCGTAGGCTTTGTCCAGTTGCTGCAGGCGCGCGCCCATTTCATCCAGATCCTGAATAAAGGCGACAAACTTGTCGTACAGCGCGCCGGCGCGCTCGGCAATTTCGCGGGCGTTCTGGCTCTGTCGCTCCTGCCGCCACAGGCTGTCGATCACCCGCAAGGTGGCCAGCAGCGTGGTCGGGCTGACAATCACGATATGTTGATCAAAGGCCTCCTGAAACAACCCAGGATCGGCCTGCAATGCCGCTGCAAAAGCCGCCTCAATCGGCACGAAGAGCAGGACGAAATCCAGGCTGTGCAGGCCCTCCAGGCGCTGGTAATCCTTGAGCGACAAGCCTTTTAAATGGCTGCGCAGCGACAGCACATGCTGCTTGAGTGACAGCTGGCGGCTGGCGTCGTCCTCGGCAGCAATATATTGCTGGTACGCGGTGAGGCTAACCTTGGCGTCCACCACCACTTGCTTGTCGCCGGGCAGCTGAATCAGCACATCCGGCTGGAAGCGTTCACCATCGGCGCTCTTCAAGCTGACCTGGGTCTGGTACTCGCGACCTTTCTCCAGGCCGGCGTGCTCCAACACCCGCTCCAGCACCAGCTCACCCCAATTGCCCTGGGTTTTCTGGCCTTTGAGGGCGCGGGTCAGGTTGGTCGCCTCATCGCCCAGGCGCTGGTTGAGCTGCTGCAAGCGCTCCAGCTCCTTGCCCAGAGAAAAGCGCTCGCGGGCTTCCTGCTGATAGCTTTCTTCAACACGCTTTTCGAAGGACTGGATGCGCTCCTTGAGCGGGTCGAGCAACTGGCCGAGCTGCTGCTGGCTGGTCTCGGCAAAACGCTGCTCGCGCTCATCGAAGATCTTCCCGGCCAGCTCGGCAAACTGTGCGCGCAGTTCATCGCGCGAACCTTGCAGGTCGCTCAAGCGCTGCTGATGGCTGTCCTGCTGTTCTTTAAGTTCGGCGCTAAGGGCCGCGCGCTGAGCGTCCAGACGGCGGATTTCGCCTTCCTGCTGTTCGCGCTGGTTGGCCCAGGCCTGGGCGGCCTCGCGGGCAATCTGGCGCTCCTGTTGCAGCAAGTCAGCCTCACGGCGCAGTGCCGCCAACTCTGCCTGTTGATCGGCCTTGATCTCGCTGATCTCGGCGACTTCCTCGCGGCAGTCATCCAGCTGCGCTGCGAGGCCGGTCTGAGCCAGCTGCGCGTTGCTCAGGCGCTCCTGCAGCAGGCTGAATTGCAGCTGCTGGCTGGCCAGGCGGCGTTGCAGCGACCAGGCCATATAGAGAAGAGGAAGTGCCGCGGCGGCAAAACCGAGCAGCGCAGGTGCCAACGCGGTGGACAGATCGATGGGCATAAGCGGCTCCGCAGAAAAATACTGGCAGTATAACCAGTACTCCTAGGACCTGCTCCCTTTCCGTCAGAGCTGCTTAAGCAGTTGCTGCGCCTCTGCCGAACCCTGCCCCGCAGCCAGCTCCAGCCAATGCCGTGCCTGCTGCGGTTCATTGTTGCGCCGCTGGCTATACAGCTGGCCAAGTTCAAGCTGAGCGCCCATATCGCCGGCGCGGGCGGCCTGACGCAGCAGCTCAAAACCCATGCGCCGATCACGCGGGTTGCCGCAATCACGACAAAGCATCTGCCCCAGTCGACTCTGCGCCTGCACTACACCCTGCAAAGCAGGCTGCTTAAGCAGATGACCAGCAAAACGTTTGACGCTAGGGGCATGACCGAGGCGGGGACTGTCCAGTAGCCAGAGCGCCACACGGGTGGGCAGGCGAGGAACCGAGGTTGCAGCGATAGGTAGTCGAGTGATTGCGCGAGGCATAAAAAGCAGCGGTAGCCGGGAAGGCGCGCAACTCTACTCCTTTTTTCGCCAAGGTAAAGCCTTGCAAAAATGGGCTAACCAGCGGTCTAGAGCAAGCGCTCGGGTTAATCCACAGAAGCTGTGGATAACTTAGTGGATAACATGGGAGCAAGCGTCCTCAGCGCCTATGGCGTGGGGCCCAAGGTCAAACTGGTGGTTTTTTCACCAGCGTAAAAAATTCATATATTTCATTGACTTATAAAATCAATAAAAAGAATCAAGGGTTTACGTCAAGCACTGCATCCTGCTTGACAAGGCGCATCGCAATTGTGCACAAGTCGCTGCGTCACGCCGTCGCACTGCCCTTTTTCGGGGCAAAACGCCCTGAAAAAGCCGCCCTGTATAGGGTCTGATGCCGTTTCGCTCGAGGCCGCGCCGGTGCCTGTTTTAGCGCGAGGCAAGGCACGAGACACGAAGTTTGGTTGTTCCAAATGAGTGTCGAGAAACGCAGTATCGCGCTAAAACAGGCCCGGCCCCGCGGGTTGCGACGAAACGGCATCAGACCCTAAGCCGGGCGCGGCAGGCGGCCATCCACCTGATACGCATCCAGACGGAAGACCCTCGGGGTATCCGGCACCTGAGCATTTTTGAAGGCGACATAGTTGTCAGTGGTTTCGCACAGCCAACTCAGCAGGTTACGCGGGCGCTTCTCTGCCAACGCACCAGGGACGAACAACGCAACATTGTTGCCCTTGAGCGGGCAGCGCGCCGAACGGTATTCAAATGCCTCAACCCCTGCCGCACGCATGGCCGCGCCCACCGCCTGACAGGGTTGATAAGCGCTGGCGTGACAGAGCTCAGCCTGGAAATCCACAAACGGCGGATGCTGCAACTGAATGCCGCGCTCAACCTGATAGCGCGCCTCGAAGGTGCAGTGTTCGGACAGGATGCGTCCACTCGGCGGCGCGATGCTCATGCCATCCCAAAGCAAAAACCGGTAATACGCCGCCTCGGCCATGGCGGTGTCGATACGCAGCGCGCCATAGAACAGGCTCGGCTCATGCACCGAGCCAAAGCGCGAGCCCCAGCGCAACGGCGGATAACGGAACGGGGTTTTCAGCAGGTAATGCAGCGGCTCGGCGCTCTGCGGCAACGGCGGTTTGCTGGTCTCCAGCAACTCCTCAAGCAGCGCCTGCTCGGCAAGGGTATCGACCAGCTGCAGCGTGGCGACCTGGGCCTGGCTCTCGACCAGACGCACCAGGCGCCCACGCAATGGCTTGATCTGCTGCGGGCCTTGGCAGTGTTGCCAGATATCCATGGTGGCGTTGTCCTTAACTTTTATTATTGTTGAGTGCTGCACTTACTGGTTACGACTTAACCCTTGCCACGAATCGCATCGAGGTATTCGACGACCCGCACCAGTCCCTGAACTTGCATCATCAGGGATAAGGGCGGTGCATCCAGATGGCGGTTATCGGTGCGCAGAAAATGCTGCATATCCAGCAGATTGCCGCCAAACAGGGCAAATAAGGAGCGGTATACACGAATCAGCAACAGGGCCAGTTCGCCGGTCTTGCTATGCACCCGCAAGCCACCATCAGCCCAGCGTGAGATGGCCGTGCGATGTACGCCAACGATGTCCGCCAACTCCTGCTGGGTCAGGCCCAGTTGTTCACGAGTATTGAGCAGTGCCTTGGCCAGCACCGCATCGGCATCGGCAACCGGTCGAATCAATGCGCTCATCACGGCCTCCTACTTTCACAATGTGTGTTTACAGCAAAAATAACACTAAATGCTGTAATTACACAGAGCACAATACGCTGTGATTGGCAGCCTGCCAGACATGGGTTAACGTCCTGCCACGCAACTCCTTCACTATGGATCAGTGCTTATGCCCAGCCGGCGCACCTGGCTGCGACTTATCAGTTGCCTGGTTTTACTGCTCGTCCTGCTTGGCGCTTACGGCTACCTGAGCCTGAGCCGCCTGCTCGAACGCGAGCAGATCAAACACCTTGAATGGCGTGGCCTTGGCCTATCCACCCAAGGCATCCAGCTTGACCAACTCAGCCTGCAGCACCCCAGCGGCGCAGTGCAGCTGCATCAGCTGCAATTACGCTGGAGCGGATTCAGCCTGGCGCTACCCTTCTGGCAGCAGGTACAGATCACCAACCTGCAGCTGAATCTGCCCTCTCAACCAGCGTCAGCAGTCGACGACAACTCGGATTTTGCGTTGCCGCTTGAGCAACTCGCCGCCGTCATCAGCCTATTGCCGCAACGCGTACAGGTCGATGCGCTACAGATCGAGCTGCCCTGCGCCGACACGCGCTGCCAGCTGCTGGGCGATCTGCTGCTAGTTAAACAAGCCGCGCAGCTTGATGCGCAGCTCAACCTGCAACACCAGCAGGACCAACTGCGCTGGCACGCGCAGTTACAGGGCGACGCTACAACTGCAGCGCTGCAGCTAAGCCTGACGATCAATCAGCAACCGCAATTGCAGCTCAGCAGCAGTCTGCAACAGAGCGCCACTGGACAAGTCTGGCAAGGTGCTCTCACCGGAGATCTGCAGCAAAGCGCGGTGCTGCACAGCTGGCTAAGCCAATGGCTACCCACTCGAGCGGGCACGCTGCCAGAGACGCCGGCGGCGGCGCAGTTACAGGCGAGCTGGCAACTGCAGCTTGCGCCTGGCCCACTTAACCTGGCGCAACTGCAGCAGGCCAGCGGCCAGTGGCAAGCGAGTGCCAACCTACCGGAGCCCTGGCCAATTCCCGCTATCGGCGAGCTGCAAGGCAGCTTCGATCTGTCCGCCCAGGCGTTGGATGGGCAGTGGCTGGCAGATAGTCTGAGCGCCGACCTTAGCCTCAAGCAGATTGCCAATGACCTTATCAGTGGCGTACCGGCGGAGCTGTACCCAGAAGCGCTGCAACTCAATATCCAGACCACAGAAATGCCCGCAGCTATCGCCGAACAGTTGCGCGGCCGCGCCCTGCCGCTAACGCTGCAACTCACAGGCAAGGGACGCAGTCCGTTCGAGTTAAAGGGCACGCTGATCTTGGCCAATGGCCTGCCCTGGGGCTTGCAACTGCTGGGCGGCAGCCTTAACGCATCCATCCCGGCATTTCAGCAGGGCGACTGGAAAATCGGCGCACTGCAAGCGCAGTTGCAACTCGACGCTTATCTGGACCCACAGCAGCTGGATCTAACCCTAGGCACAGGCTCACAGCTCAGCCTTGAGCATCTGCGCAGCGGCGAACTCGATGCAGAGCAACTCAAGGCCAGCAGCGGGCTAAAACTGCAGGCACAACTGGCGGCAGGCGCGCTGCAAGACTGGCAGCTAAAAGGCCCGCTCGACCTCAGTGCGCAGCTGCAACATAGCCAATTACAACCCCAGCGCTGGTACTGGCACGGCCCAGTGAATGCCAACCCGCAGCAGGTGACCTTGGATGGCACGCTGCGCAACGATGCCGGGCTGCAACTCAAGCTGCAGGCGCAACACAGCAGCGCCAGGGGTCTGAGCCTGCACGCGCAACTGGCGGAACTGTTTCTGCGCGGCGGCAACCCACTGCAAGGCAGCTTCAGCGCCTGGCCGGCCTTACTGGAGCTGAACAACGGTCGTCTGAATGCCAACGCCAGCCTGACTCTGGCCAGCGATCAACAGCTGCCCACGGTCAAACTCGAACTCACCGGCAAGGACCTGGGCGGGATTTATGACCGCACTGCGCTGGAGGGGCTGGACAGCCGCCTGACGGTGCAAATCGACCCCAAGCAGCTGCAGCTTGAGGTAAACGAACTGCGCCTGAGGCAGGCCGACCCCGGCATGCCCGTGGGGCCGGTACAACTTAAAGGCCGCTACAGCGCCGCGCTGCAAACACCCGCCCTGGGTGTGTTGCAGCTGCAGCATGCCGAAGCAGCGCTAATGGGCGGCAAGCTGCAACTGGCACCCGGGCAATGGAGCATGGCCGGCGAACCGCTGTTGTTCCCCATACAGGTGCAGGGTCTGGAACTTGAGCAGCTATTTATCCTCTATCCCACAGAAGGTTTAGCCGGCACAGGCACCCTCGATGGCGACTTGCCGCTGCAGATCGGCAGCCAGGGGGTCACCATCGAACAAGGCCAACTCAGCGCACGCGCACCGGGCGGCAAGCTGCAGTTCCACTCCCAACGCATTCGCGCCCTGGGCCGTAGCAACCCGGCGATGCAATTGGTAACCCAATCGCTGGAGGATTTTCGCTTTACGACTTTGAGCAGCCAGGTCAACTACGATCAGCAAGGCAAGCTGGCCTTGGCCATACGCCTGGAGGGACAGAACCCGGCCATCGAACAAGGCCGGCCGATCCACTTCACTATCAATCTGGAAGAAGACATCCCGACTTTGCTGGCCAGCCTGCAACTGACCGACAAAGTCAGCGATATCATCAAGCAACGCGTGCAGCAGCGTATGCTGGAACGCAATGCCAAAACGGCCCCGACAGATCCATGATCAAGGAGAAGCGCCATGCGCTTGCGTAGTTGTTTCGCCGTCCTGCTGCTAGGCCTGCTCAGCACGGCCTGCACCCCGACCGTGCAGTTGGCGATGCCCAATGAGCCGATCAACATCAACCTCAATGTGAAGATCGAGCACGAAATCTATATCAAGGTGGATAAAGCCCTGGACAGCATGTTCAGCGAATCCAGCGGATTGTTCTAAGGAGCCCGAACATGAATCTCTATAAACGCCTTGCCAGCCTATTACTGCTGCTCAGTCTAAGCCTGCCGGCCGTAGCCCTGAACCTCAACGAAGCCATGTCCGCCCTGGGCGACGCCAAAGCCAGCGGCCAACTGGGCGAAATGCCTAACGGTTATCTGGGTGTTGTCAGCTCTAGTGGTCAGGCCGCTGAAATCGCCCAATTGATCAACCAGGCCCGCCGCACCGAATACCAGAAACTGGCCGCGCAGAACGGCATCCAGCTCAGCGATGTGGAAGCCATTGCCGGGCAGAAGGCCATCGACAAGACTCCCGCCGGGCAGTACATCCAACTTGAGGGTAAGTGGCAGCGCAAATAGCTTGCCGCCTGAAACCAACAAGGAGCGCATTGCGCTCCTTGTTTGCTTTACACGCCTGAACTCAGCGCTGCTGAATCACCGGCTGCCCCGCTTTCGGTTTGAAATACAGGGTTTCACCGCGAGTGAGGTTGGCCAGGCTGAGGTGGTCCTTGGCCACTTCAGCTTCGATCGGCTCGCTCTGCCCGGCGACTTTGAGGGTCACGCGGGTGATCGCGCCGAGCGGGCGAATGTCACGCACTTCACCGGCCTGATGGCCCTCTTCGGCCTGGCGCGAAAGATGAATCTCGTGGGGGCGGAACAGCACGTGAGTGTCGTCGCCGACATACAGGCGGTTGGCATCACCGAGGAAGTGATAGACGAAATCGCTGGCTGGCTTCTCGTACACCTCGCCCGGCGAGCCGATCTGCTCGACCACGCCCTTGTTCATCACCACGATGCGGTCTGCCACTTCCATGGCTTCTTCCTGGTCGTGGGTGACGAATACCGAGGTCAGATGCACTTCTTCGTGCAGGCGCGCCAGCCAACGGCGCAGTTCCTTGCGCACCTTGGCATCCAGGGCGCCGAAGGGTTCGTCGAGCAGCAGCACTTTCGGCTCCACCGCCAGGGCGCGGGCCAGGGCGATACGTTGACGCTGACCGCCGGAAAGCTGCTCGGGGTAGCGATCGGCCAACCAGTCGAGCTGCACCAGATCGAGCAGGTCATGGACCTTCTTCTTGATCACGTTTTCATTCGGCCGTTCGCCCTTGGGCTTCATGCGCAGGCCGAAGGCGACGTTGTCGAACACGGTCATATGGCGGAACAGCGCGTAGTGCTGAAACACGAAGCCGACGTTACGGTCGCGCACATCGTGGTTGGAGACATCTTCGCCATGAAACTCGATGCTGCCGCTGTCCGGAGTTTCCAGGCCGGCGATGATGCGCAGCAAGGTGGTTTTGCCGCAGCCGGACGGGCCGAGCAAGGCCACCAGCTCGCCGCTCTGGATATTCAGGTTGATGTCGTTCAGCGCTTTGAACGCATTGAAGTTCTTGCTGACATTGGAAATTACGATCGACATTACTTATTCCTCGCCAGCACTGGCTTTCAGGCGGTTGATACGGGACTCGCTCCACTGCTTGAGCAGCAGGATAAACACCGCCATCAGCAACAGCAGACTGGCGACGCTAAAGGCGGCGACGTGATTGTATTCGTTGTAGAGAATCTCGACATGCAGTGGCAGCGTGTTGGTGTAACCGCGAATGTGCCCGGATACCACCGATACCGCGCCAAACTCGCCCATGGCCCGTGCGGTACAGAGCACCACGCCGTAGATCAGGCCCCATTTGATATTGGGCAACGTGACATGCCAGAACATCTGCCAGCCATTGGCACCGAGCAGGCGCGCGGCTTCCTCCTCCTGAGTGCCCTGTTCCTGCATCAGCGGGATCAGTTCGCGGGCGACAAAGGGCACGGTGACAAATACCGTGGCCAGGACGATACCCGGCAGGGCGAAGATGATCTGGATATCGTGCTCGCGCAGCCACGGGCCAATAAAGCCCTGGGCACCGAACAGCAACACGTAGATCAGACCGGCGATCACCGGCGACACCGAGAACGGTAGGTCAATCAGGGTGACCAGCAGGCTCTTGCCGCGAAACTCATACTTGCTTACGCACCAGGCAGCGGCCACGCCGAACACCAGGTTGAGTGGCACCGAAATGCCCACGGCGAGCAGGGTCAGTTTCAACGCACTGATAGCGTCGGGCTCGAAGATCGCACCAAAGAAGGTGCCGAAGCCGTGCTTCAACGCCTCACTCAGCACGATAAACAGCGGCAATAACAGGAACAGCACAAACACCAGCCAGGCGCTGACGATCAGCAGACGGCGACCGAGCACATTACCGCGCCGCGCAGCGTTAGCCGAGGCTGACACGCTTAGGGTTACAGAAGACATGGCGACCTCCTCAGGACTTGGCGATCTGGCGCTGCAGCAGGTTGATCAGCAGCAGCAGAATGAAGGAGACCACCAGCATCAGCACGCCAATAGCCGTGGCACCGGTGTAGTCGTACTGGTCGAGCTTGACCATGATCAGCAGCGGCAGGATCTCGGTCTTCATCGGCATATTGCCGGCGATAAAGATCACCGAACCGTACTCGCCGACCCCGCGGGCAAAGGCCAGCGAGAAGCCGGTCAGCCAGGCCGGCAGTAACGCTGGCAGCAGCACATAGCGAAACACCTGCAGCGGCTTGGCGCCGAGGCAGGCCGCAGCCTCTTCGACTTCACGGGGAATATCGGCCAACACCGGCTGAATGGTGCGCACCACAAACGGCAGGGTGACAAAGGTCAGCGCCAGAGTAATACCGAGGGGGGTATAGGCAATCTTGAAACCCAGATCGGTAGCAAACTGACCGACCAAGCCGCTAGGGGCATACAAAGCGGTCAGGGCAATACCGGCGACGGCGGTGGGCAAGGCAAAAGGCAGGTCGATCATCGCCTCGATGATCTTGCGGCCGGGAAAGGTGTAACGCACCAGCGCCCAAGCCAGCAATGTGCCGATAATGCCGTTGATCACGGCGGCCGCGAAGGCAGTGGCAAAGCTCAACTTGAGCGCAGCCAGTACCCGCGGTGAAGAAATAATGGCCCAGAACTCACCCCAGGTGAGTTGAGCGGCGTGAACGAACATGGCACCCAGAGGAATCAGCACCAGCAGGCTGAGATACACCAGGGTGTAACCCAGCGTCAGCCCGAAGCCGGGTATGACCGGGGAAGTACGACGAGACATTGTCTGTCCTTAATCTGCTTCTGCGTTGGAACGCTCAAATCAGCCCTGTTGCCGGCATCACCCTTTCCGGCTGACCTGCAACAAGGCCGACGCTTACACAACAAGGGGTGGGTAGCACACAGCTACCCACCCCAGGTACATCAGACTTACTGCGCCTGATAGATCTGATCGAACACACCACCGTCATTGAAGAACTTCGGCTGTGCGGTTTTCCAACCGTTGAAGTCCTTGTCGATGGTTACCAGTTTAAGTTCCGGGAATTGCTTGGCAAACTCGCCAGCAATCGCCTGGTTACGCGGACGGTAGAAGTGCTTGCCTGCCAGACGCTGGCCTTCATCGCTGTACAGGTAGTTGAGGTAAGCCTCAGCCACTTTACGGGTGCCTTTCTTGTCGACGTTTTCATCAACCACTGCCACTGGCGGCTCAGCCAGGATCGACAGCGACGGTGCGACGATTTCGAAGTTGTCACCACCCTCTTCCTTCAGCGCCAGGAAGGCTTCGTTTTCCCAGGCCAGCAGCACGTCACCGATGTTGTTGTTAACGAAGGTGATGGTTGAACCACGGGCGCCGGTATCCAGTACTGGTACGTTCTTGTAGAGCTGACCCACGAATTCTTGGGCTTTCGCTTCGCTGCCGTATTTCTGCTGAGCGAAGGCCCAGGCTGCGAGGAAGTTCCAGCGCGCACCGCCGGAGGTTTTCGGGTTCGGAGTGATCACTTCAACGCCCGACTTGACCAGGTCATCCCAGTCTTTGATGCCTTTCGGGTTGCCTTTACGCACCAGGAACACGATGGTCGAGGTATAGGGTGTGCTCGACTGCGGCAGGCGCTCCTGCCAGTTTTCCGGGATCAGCTTGCCGAGCTTGTACAGTTCGTCGATGTCACCGGCCAGGGCCAGGGTCACTACGTCGGCACGCAGGCCGTCGATGACGGCACGGGCTTGCTTGCCCGAACCACCGTGGGACTGCTGGATGGTCACAGCTTCATTGCCCTGGGCTTGCCAGTGCTTGTTGAACGCAGCGTTGAATTCACTGTACAGCTCGCGGGTCGGGTCGTAAGACACGTTGAGCAGGGTTTCTGCAGCGGCCACCGGGCCTGCAAAAATGGCGCTGGCAAGCGCAGCGAGGGCAAAACGGCGAATGGACATGGTGCGGCTCCTAAGATTTCGGGTGTTTGTTGGTTTTCTTTAGGGGTTGGCGGTCAACAGCGCATTCGCGGGTGACAGCTGCAATACCGGTGTGTGCTCATGGTTTCTGCTCGATTCATGCTCACACCCTCCGGTTGTCCGGTCGGGTTTTGAGGCTCGGTGTTGCTTTAACGGGTCAGGCGTTCTTGCCGGCCGGAGCCTGCAAGCGGAATTTTTCCTTGCGCTCAATCTGCACGACCTGGCCGTTGTGCACGGTGATTTCCACCGAGCCAAACTTCAGACCATTCAGCGCAGCCTGGATCTCGCGCAGGATGCTGGCGTCGTCCTGGCCTTCAAGGTTACGGAGGGTTGCGGTCATGGTAATGCTCCTTGAAATAGCCCCTTGTGACTGGCGCAAACTGGCCGTAGTCGGTGGGTGTGGAGCGGATAGTAGAGAGCATCGAATATTCTTAAAAATATTATTTAAGAACATTTATATAATTTTTTTGCATATGCCATCACCTGAGGTGGCGACCGGAAAAAACATAAGTTATGGAATAAGCAAATAAGTTCTTATTCTTTTTGATATTCATCAGTCCTCCCTACACTGCAGCCATTCACATCTGCAGGAGGGCGCACGATGCGCAACGAAACTATCCGCTACCTGATAGTGCCGGGCTGGCAAGGATCGGCCGACGACCATTGGCAGAGCCACTGGCAGCGCAGCCTGCCAAACAGCGCCCGGGTAGAACAGGCCGATTGGCTAAACCCCAAGCGTGAAGACTGGGTCGCCGAGCTGCAGCGCAATATCGCCAGCGACCCACGCCCGACCATTCTGATTGCCCATAGCCTGGGTTGCATTACGGTGGCGCACTGGGCGACCCAGGCTCCGGTCGAGTCGCTGCGCCGGGTACGCGCCGCTTTACTGGTCGCCCCGGCGGACGTTGAACGCACCAACTGCCCGGCCGCACTGCAGAACTTTGCACCGATCCCCCAGCACCTGCTGCCGTTCCCCAGCCAGCTGGTCGGCTCGGACAACGACTCCGCCGCCAGTGCTGCGCGGGCTATAGAGCTGGCCCGCGACTGGGGCAGCGATGCGGCCATTCTCAGTGGCGCCGGGCATATCAATGTGAAATCCGGGCATCAGCGTTGGGAGCAGGGTTTTGCCTACCTCTATCGCCTGCAAAGCCGCATCGAGCAGCACGCGCGCCGCCGCGCCTGACTGCGCACACCAGCGCCAATAAGCCAGACGCCTGAACGGCGCTTGGCCCTGTACAAATCATGCAACCTGCCCGCTCGCAGCCCGAGCCAGGCTGGAGACTCGTTTATGAGCCAGAACAGCTTCAGCGGCCAGCCGCTGCTGACCTTCCCCGATGCGGAAAAAAGCCCGTTGAGCATCCGCGCCAAAGCGCTGGTGTTTATCGACCCACGCTCCAAACAGCTGCGCGATCAAGTCGAGCAACTCGCCACGCAGCCATTGCCGCTATTAATAGAAGGCGAAACCGGCACCGGTAAAGAGTTGCTGGCACGGCATATCCACCGCGCCAGTGAGCGCCCTGGTCTGTTTGTCGCGCTCAGCTGCAGTGGCCTGAGTAGCAAACATGCCCAAGCCGAACTGTTTGGCTATGCCGCCGGCGCCTATCAAGGCAGCGCCAGCAGCCGCGCAGGCTGGTTTGGCTCGGCCAACAACGGCACCCTGTATCTGGATGAAATCGGCGACCTGCCGCTGCCATTGCAGGCTGAACTGCTCAGCGCCCTGGAGACCGGTGAAGTGCTGCGGGTCGGCGCCAATCAGCCGAGCCCGGCAGATGTCCGGCTGCTGGCCGCAACCAGTATCGACCTGGCTCAGGCCGTGGCAGCCGGTAAATTCAATGAGCGTTTATATGGTTACCTGAGCGACGGTCGCCTCAACCTGCCGCCATTGCGTGAGCGTATCGGCGATATTCTGCCCCTGGCGGAATATTTTCTCGGCATCTATGCCCAGCGCCTGAGCCTGCCGCTGCCTGTCATCAGCGAAGCCGCGCAGCAACGCCTGGAAGGGCACAGCTGGCCAGGCAATACCCGCGAACTGGAAAACGTTATCCACTTCGCCCTGCTGGTCAGCAGCGGTGAGGAAATTCTCAGCCAGCACCTCAACCTGGCAGGCAGCGTGGCGCCCCTGACGGCCATTCAGAACAGTCTTGAACAGCTATTCAACGAAGCGCAGCCAGAGCAGTTACAAGCCCTGCAGCAGCTGCTCAAGCACAGCAGTGCACGCCTGCAAAGGCTCAAATAGCTGCCGAGCGATGCGGCACGTAAAAACATTTAGTTATATAAATAGCGTTAAAAATTACTTTTTATGAATAAAAAACCTGTGCAGTATCGCGCTCAGCAACCTGGCCAATGAGGGTCAGGCATTCAAGCAAACGCCTGTAAGACGGGCTCAATGACGAGGAAAGTCTGCATCATGCTAAAAAAACTTTTGCTGGCCAGCGCCATCACCTCAAGCCTGCTCGGCAGCGTCGCAGCTCTGGCGCAGGACAAGCCAATTCTGAATGCCTCCTATGACATCGCTCGTGAACTGTTTGCCGAGATCAACCCAAAATTCGTTGCCCACTGGAAAGCCCAGACTGGCAAAGAGTTGGTGATCGACCAATCGTTCGCCGGTTCCTCGCGCCAGGCGCAGGACATCATCCAGGGCAAGAAAGTTGACACCGTGACCTTCAACCAGGTGACCGACGTGGACATCCTGGCCAAGCGTGGCCTGGTCCGTGAAGACTGGGCTCAGCAGTTCCCCAACAACAGCTCGCCTTACTACAGCACCACCGTGTTTCTGGTGCGTAAAGGCAACCCGAAAAACATCACCGGCTGGGATGACCTGGCGCGTGACGACGTGAAGCTGGTTTTCCCTAACCCGAAAACCTCCGGCAACGCACGCTACAGCTACCTGGGCGCCTGGCTGCATGCCAAGGATAAATTCCAGGGCGACGAAACCAAGATCAAAGGTTTTGTCAGCAAAGTGCTGCACAACGTCGAGAACTACCCAACCGGTGGCCGCGCAGCGACCGTAGCCTTTGCTCAGAATGGTCAAGGCGATGTGCTGCTGACCTTCGAATCGGAAGCGGTGAACATTGCCAAGGGTGAAGAGTTCAAATCCGGTGAATACGAAGTTGTAGTTCCGCCAGTCAGCGTGCTGGCTGAATTCCCGGTGGCACTGGTCGACAAAGTGGTCGATGAAAAAGGCACCCGTGATGTGTCCAAAGCCTACCTGGACTTCCAGTACACCAAGGACATCCAGCAGCTGCTGACCACCTATAGCTACCGCGTACACAACCCGGAAGTGGTGGCCGCAACTGCCAGCCAATTCCCTAAAATCAGCCTGATCAACCCGACCGAAGTACTCGGCACCTGGGATGAGATCACTGCCAAGCACTTCGATGCCGATGGTATTCTTGACCAGTTGCTAGCAGAAGGCCGCTAGGCCCCGCTGGTTTAAGGAACAACACAAGCCGCCGTACTTACGGCGGCTTGTGCATTTAGAGATCTATGCGTGCCTAAGACACCCCGTTTTTTTCTGCAGAACCCGCTGCTGCCGGGCTTTGGCCTGAGCTTCGGCTTCAGTACCTTTTATATATCGCTGATCATCCTGTTCCCGCTATCGGCCTTGTTGCTGTATGTCAGCGACATGAGCTGGGCGCAGTACTGGCGGGCGATCAGTGATCCACGCGTGGTGCAGAGCTACAAGGTGACCTTAAGTGGCGCCTTCTACGCCACCATCGCCACCGTGCTGATCGGCCTGTTGCTGGCCTGGATCATCACCCGCTATGACTTCCCAGGACGCCGCCTGGTGGATGCGCTGATCGACCTGCCCTTCGCCCTGCCGACGTCGGTGGCCGGACTAACCCTGGCTACCCTGCTCGCCCCCGGCGGTTGGTTGGGCCAGTGGCTCGCGCCCATGGGCATCAAACTGGCGTACGCCTACCCCGGTATTTTGATCGCTATGGTCTTCACGAGCCTGCCCTTCGTGGTGCGCACGGTACAGCCGGTGCTGCAGGACCTGGGTCGCGACTACGAAGAGGCCGCCAGCACCCTGGGAGCCAACCGCCTACAGACGTTCTTCTATGTGGTGCTGCCAACTCTGACCCCGGCCCTGGTCACCGGTGCTTCGCAATCCTTTATCCGCAGCCTCGGCGAGTTCGGCGCGGTGATCATGATTGCCGGCAATATTCCGTTTAAAACCGAAGTCTCCTCGCTGATGATTTTTGTAAGGCTGCAGGAGTTCAACCACAACGCGGCTGCGGCAATTGCCTCGGTCATTCTGCTGGCCTCACTGGTGCTGCTGTTCAGTCTGCAAGTGCTGCAAGGCCGCCTGTTCAAATGGCAACGGCAAGGCAAATGAGAAAACCACAACACTGGCATCAATGGCTGCTAATCGGCCTGGGCCTGAGCCTGGTCACCCTGATTCTGCTGATCCCGCTGGCGCTGATCTTCAGCAAGGCGTTCTCCGGCGGCCTGGCGCTGCTGTGGAGTAACCTCAATGAAGGCTACATGCTGCATGCCATCAGCCTGACCCTGCTGGTCGCCGCACTGACGGTGCCGATCAACCTGTGCTTCGGCATCATGCTGGCCTGGTGCGTGACCCATTACGATTTTCGCGGGCGCAAGCTGCTGACCACCGTGATCGATATTCCCTATGCGGTGTCGCCGGTGGTGGCAGGTCTCTGCTACCTGGTGGTGTACGGCCTGGAGCACGCTCTGGGGCGCTGGTTCTACGATAATGGCATGCAGCTGATGTTTGCCTGGCCAGGCATTGTGATGGTTACCATCTTCGTGACGGCACCCTATGTGGCGCGCATCCTGATTCCAGTGATGCAGGCCCAGGGCCAGGACGAGGAAACCGCCGCCCTGTGCCTGGGCGCCAACGGCTGGCAAATCTTCCGCCATATCACCCTGCCGAAAATCAAGTGGGCGCTGCTGTATGGCGTGGTGGTGACCAATGCCCGCGCCGTCGGTGAATTTGGCGCGGTGGCGGTGGTATCCGGCACCATCATCAACCAGACCCTGACCCTGCCCTTGCTGGTCGATCAGCTGAACAACGACTACAAGCCCGCCGCCGCCTTTACCGCAGCGGCGCTGCTGGCCTGCATGGCGCTGCTGACCCTGCTGCTGAAAACCTTTATGGAGTGGCGCCAACGCATGCTGATGCAGCGTTCTGAGGCGTAGGGCTTGCATTGACGAACTGATTGCGCAGCTAGCCCACCCGTTTCTGTAGGAGCACGCCATGCGTGCGAAGCGCATTCGCGGGCATGGCCCGCGCCTACACAGGTTACCCACTACGGCCAGTAACGCCGCAGACGCAGCCCCAGCAGCACACCCAGCAGACAGAACAGTGCAAACACCCAGCCGGACAAGGCGCCGGCCATGATCCCCGAGAGCAGCGTGCCCACGGTGCAACCCAGCGCCAGCATGCTGCCCAGGCCCAGCAAAATGCCGCCGAGCAGATTACGTAGCAGTTCGCTGACGTGCGGGCGCTTGGGCTGGAAATCCCCTGCCAGCAAAGCGCTGGTCCAGGACGCCACAACCAAGCCGAGAATAAACAGACCGTTGTTCGACAGCAGCGCCTCTTTGACTGCCGTGGCGCAGCCGGAAAAACTGTCCAGGCCTTCCAGCCGCTCCGGCAGCCAACCCAGCCCATTCGCAGCGGTGCGCGCCACACTGCCCAACTCCGCCGTCACCCCCAGTGGGCCAACACGCAGATAACTCAGGGGGGCGAGAAAGCCGATCAGCACTCCGCCCACCCAGGTCGGCCAGCGCTGGCCAAACAGCAGCTGCCGCAGGTTGCGCGCAACCATGCGTGGAGCATCACTAGCTTGCACATGCAACAACAGCCAGTAGGCCAGCCCACCGAGCAAAGCGATCTGCAACAGAAACGACACGCCATAACCCTGCCAGGCCGGCAACCAGAGCACCGGAGCCTGCTGGATGCTCAGCAGATACAGCGGGTTCCAGCAGAGAAAACCCAGAAAGAAACCTATCAACGCGCCGCACAGCGCAAACAGCGAAGCAAACGCCCCCTCGCCCAGGCGGTAAAGATGGGCACTGATGCACGAACCGGACAGCGCCATGCCGATGCCAAACACCGTGGCGCTCAACCCCAGCACCCAACTCAGCGGCCCGACATGCGCATCCGGTGGCAAGCGCCCGCCACTCGGGTCCGGTACAAAGGCGCCAAATACCAGGTGATAACCCAGGGTACCCACCGCCAATGCGGCGATGATGCCGAGCAGGCCATCCGGTGTGCGCTGCTCGATAAAGTCGCGGGTCACGCAGAAGAAGCAGAAGCGCGAACGCTGCAGCAACAGGCCGAACAACGCCCCGCCGAGCAAGGACAGGTTCAACGCCTGGCTGTCACTGTCCGCGCCGCCCAACTGCCAGGCAGCAAACACCAGGCCCAGGCTCAATACCGCCGCCAATGCACTGGCCCAGCGTCCCGGCGCCTGCAACGCAGTCGTTGCCATAGTGGCTCCTCAGATAAAAGAAGAGTGAGCGCCCTGCCTGAACGCTCACCCTAAACAGGGGCATGGGGCTGGCCCATGCCATGATTTTTTCACGGTAGTAGAGGCTTATTGGCCGCCCCACACGGTGCCGGCCACGTTGACCACCGGTACGCCCACGGCATTGCCGTATTCGGTCCAGGAGCCGTCGTAGTTACGCACGTCGTAACCGAGGATTTTCTTCAGGGCGAACCAGGTGTGGCTGGAGCGCTCGCCGATGCGGCAGTAGGTGATGATCGGCTTGCTGCCATCGATACCCACCGCGCCATAGACCTTTTTCAGCTCTTCAGCCGATTTGAAGGTGCCATCGGCAGCCACTGCCTGCCCCCAGGGCACATTGACTGCACCTGGCACGTGGCCGGCGCGCACAGCCAGTTCCTGCACACCTTGCGGGGCAAAGACCTTGCCGTTGTATTCATCAGCGGAACGTATATCCACCAGTTGTACGTCGCTGCGTTTCTCTGCCGCTGCGAGCACGTCCGGGAGGAAGGCGCGCAGGTCTTTATTCGCCGCCTTGACTGTGACATTACCGGCTACAGGCGTTTTCGCGCGGTTATCCAAGGCGCGTTTTTCTGCCTCCCACTTCACTCGGCCGCCATCGAGCAGTTTGACGTTGTCCACGCCATACACATCGAACACCCAGGCGCCCCAGGCGGCGAACCAGTTGTTGTTATCGCCGTAGAGCACCGTGGTGGTGTCAGCAGAAATGCCTGATTTACGCAGCAACGCCTGGAAATTTTCCTGGCTGGCGATATCACGGCGCACCGGATCAACCAGATCACGGTGCCAGGCAAAATTCACCGCACCGGGGATATGCCCACGCTCGTAAACGCCCGGTGCAACACTCACCTCGATGATCCGCACCTTGGGGTTGTTCAGGTTCTTTTCCAGCCACTCGGTACTGACCAGCACATCACTGGCGGCCAGCGCCTGAGCGGCTTGCAACAGCGTGGCAGCCGCCAGCAGGCCGGCACCCAACAGGTTTTTTATATTCATTTCACACTGCCTCAACGGTTATGAAACACGGCCAGGTGGCCCGTATTGGTTTACTGGTTTAGTAATCTGCTGCATGTCTTTTCTGCGCGCCCCTCCCTGTCGTGTCAGCCATACAGCGAAGGCGTGGGCGCCTTGCCGTTAAGTAACCAGTGCCCGAGATCGCGCACCTTGTAGTCGAGCGGGTCATGCAGGCTGTGCACGCGCACGTTGCGCCAGAAACGGTCGAAGCCGTACTTCGAGCTGGTGGCACTGGCGCCCATGCTTTCAAAAATGCGCGAGGTGATTTCCAGCGCTGCGCGCGCCGAAACCACCTTGGCTTCGCTGATGGCCAAGGCCACCTCAGCTCGCTCAGCCGCGGTCAATGCGGGTTTCTCCCAGGCGCTCTGCAGGCGTTGCGCGGCGTTATCGGCCAACAACTGGGCGCTGCGAAACAGCAGCCACAGCTCGCCATAGCGCTGCTGGATATAGGGATCATCACTGGCCTGAGCCACCCCGGAAGCCGGCCAGGCACGGCTGTGTTCGCGGGTGTAACGCAGCGCGCCATCCAGCGCGCCCTGGGCATTGCCCAGGTACAACTGGGTCAGGATCAATTGCGACAGGCAGGCGCGTAGCGTGGTGCGCGGGCTTACGCCGCTGGGGCCGAGCAGCTCGCTGCTGTCGACAAACACATTCTCGAACTGCACCGTGCCGCTGTCGGTCTGGCGCTGGCCGAAACCATCCCAGTCATCATTCACCGCCAAGCCTTCTCGCTGCGTGGGCAGCACGATAAATACGCGGTCTTCCGGGTTGTGGCTGCGCGGCGCGCTGACCACCAGGGCATCGGCGCCCAAGGCACCTGAGCAGAACGACTTGCTGCCATTGAGCTCGTAATGCTCCTCACGGCGGCTGAGTTTCAAACGGGTATCGCGGCCGTTGCTGGCATTACCCCAGAACCAGCGCTCATGCACCGTGCGGCTCAACCAGTGGCGCTGCTGGTCGGGGCTGCCAAACAGCACAATGGTCGCCACTTGCAAGTGCTGAAAAGCAAACAGATGGGCCAGCGAGCTGTCCACGGCCGCCAGGTAACGGATGATCCGGTAGATCTCCGGCCACACCAGGCCCTGGCCGCCAAACTGCTGGGGAATGGCCAGGGTCAGCAGGCCGCTGTCACGCAACAGCTGGCGCTCGGCCTGGGCGCTGCCGCCCTGCCGATCACGCTGCACAGCGGTGGCCGCCAGCTTGCGCGCCAGGCGTTCGACCTTGCCGCTGCGGTTGGCAAACTCGCTGGGAAACAAGCGCACATCAAACAATGGAGCTGCGTTGTCGAAAGCCTGCTGACTGGTACGAAGCTCAACGGCCATGGTTATCGCGCCTTCCAGCTAGCCGCATCAGGACCGTTGCCGGTTGTGCGCAGGCCGCCATCGGTAACCACAGCGTGAGCATTTTTTGCGTGTTGATTGCGACCTTGCGGCGGCAGCAAACGCACCTGATAAAGGCGCGGCGCAGAGGTCTGCTCGACAATAGCGGGATCTAACTGACCCCACAGCTGGCTACTCAACGGGGCAGCCTGCTGATGGCTGCTGCGCAGGTAGGTTGCGGCCTCGGCAGGCAACACACTGACCAGCCCCAGGCTCAGCGCCAGGCCCAGGCTCAATAGAGGATGACGTTTAAATACGCAGCGATTGGGCATGGCAGACCTCATCAAGGACGTGCCGGCCTTTTATGTAGGCCGGGTCACAACAAACTTCAGGAGTGAACTGGAAGTCCGGTGATCCGGTAGTGACAAGCTAAATGATCTAAAAAAGATGAGGCCAATAATTTTTAGGAATTAGCTTATGGGCATCACGCCTAAGCAAGGCTTATTCTTTTTAGTTACTACAAAGTGAAAATAAATTCTTTTTAGGGATTACCAATAATCCCTACAGTGCGCCCAAGCCGACAGCGGACCACCGCATCGGGCCTATAACAGGCCGAGTGAAAACGTAGCGAGCGAAGGACAGGCAAGGCAAAAACAGGCGAGAAAGCGGAGTTTACGAGTTGTAAATGAGCATTTTGAGCCTGTTTTTAACGCCGCATGACCGAGCGCAGCAGTTTTCACCGGCCTGATAAAGGGGCTCCTTGATTCCGCTAAGACAGGTGCAACGCACACCGTCGGCCCGAGCCCCTCTGCAGCGCCACACACATAACAGACCTGCACTTGGAGCATTGAGCATGAAAAAGACCACCCTGGCCCTGGCCATCACTTTGGCTGCCGTCGCCAACCAGGCCACTGCGGCCGGTTTTATCGAAGACAGCAAAGCCACGCTGAACCTGCGCAACTTCTACTTCAACGCCGATAACCGCGAAAGCCAGGATGACGTAGGTCTGGCCGCTTCGCGCAGCTCGCAAGCCGAAGAGTGGGGTCAGGGCTTCCAGCTCAACTTTGTCTCGGGCTACACCCAGGGCACCGTTGGCTTTGGTGTGGATGCCATCGGCCTGGTTGGGGTC
>NZ_JAUXXP010000033.1 GCF_030684895.1 Pseudomonas sp.
TTGAATCGCCCCGGCTTTTGTGGAGGCCGTTTCGTTTAAGTCAGGCCGCCATGGCCTGACCTGTTTGTTGCTGGTGGAAGTTTGCCTCAGCCTCCGCAGGCGGGATATAGCCGATTGAACTCAGCAACCGTTGGTGGTTGTACCAGTGCACCCATTTCAGGGTCGCCATTTCTACAGCCTCGCGGCTCTTCCATGATTGACGGTAAATCAACTCGGCCTTGTACAGACCGTTGATGGTCTCAGCCAAGGCGTTGTCGTAGCTGTCGCCCTTGCTGCCAACAGAAGGCTCAATGCCGGCCTCCGACAGCCGCTCGGTGTAGCGAATCGAGACGTACTGGCTGCCGCGGTCGCTGTGGTGGATCAGGCCACCCATACGATGTGGCTGACGGGCATACAGGGCTTGCTCCAGGGCATCCAGTACGAAGTCGGTCTTCATGCTAGTACTGACTCGCCAGCCGACAATACGGCGTGCAAAGACGTCGATCACGAACGCCACGTACAGCCAGCCCTGCCAGGTCGACACATAGGTGAAGTCCGACACCCACAACTGGTTCGGGCGGTCGGCATGGAACTGGCGCTGGACACGATCCAGCGGGCAAAGGGCCTTGTCGCCGGCCACCGTTGTCCGCACGATCTGGCCACGTCTGATGCCCTGCAATCCGGCCCGACGCATTAAGCGCTCCACCGTGCATCTGGCTACCTTGATGCCTTCTCGCCGCAGCTGCTTCCAGACCTTCACCGCGCCATAGCACTGCATGTTGGCATCCCACACTCGCTGGATCTCCGGGATCAATGTGTCGTCGCGCTTTGCACGGCAGGAGCGCAGTGCCGGGTTACGAAGTTGGGCCGCATGCCTGCGGTAACCGGACGGGGCGATCTGCAAGACGCGGCAGATCGACTCGACCCCGAGACGGTCACGATGCTGATCGACAAATGCCCTCAGGACTTGGTGCGGCGGTCGAGCTCCGCCTGGGCAAAATACGCACTGGCCAGGCGCAGGATCTCGTTGGCTTTGCGCAGCTCGCGGTTCTCGCGCTCCAGAGCCTTGATGCGTGCACGCTCTTCGCTGGTTGGCCCAGGACGTTGACCGACATCAGTCTGGTGGCGACGAATCCAGCCATGCAGCGTTTGCGGAACACAGCCGATCTTCGGCGCGATGGCCTCAATGGCCGCCCACTCGGATGGATAGTCGTTCAGGTGCTCCAGAACCATGCGCACGGCACGTTCACGGATTTCAGGGGAGTAGGTCGTGGTCTTTTTCATAGCCTCATCTTCTCAAGAGTTGAGGCCTCCACGAAACCCGGGGCGATTCACTGGCTGTAGCTGCTGTGCGCTGATAACAGCCCTGACCATTACCGCCCGATTTAAAACAAGCATTGGCTAGCGTGTTGGCACTGCTGTGCTAGACCTACACCTGCAGTTATGCAAATAGCTCAGACAGGGATAGCTCCAATGCGCCAGAACCTCCCAGTAACTCAGCGGGAAAGAACGTTTCCCGGGCATGAGCGGCTCATTTCCACCACCGATCTAAATAGCAACATCACCTACTGCAACGACGCTTTTGTCGAGATCAGTGGCTTTACCCGCGAAGAGCTGATCGGCCAACCCCACAACCTGGTGCGTCATCCTGATATGCCTCCCGGCGTATTCGGCCATATGTGGGAGACCATCAAACAGGGCAAACCCTGGATGGGCATCGTCAAAAATCGCTCAAAAAACGGTGATTACTACTGGGTCAGCGCCTATGTCACGCCGATTTATGAAAATGGCCGGGTGGCAGGTTATGAGTCGGTACGTTCCTTACCCGATGAAGCGCAGAAACGCCGTGCCGAAAAACTTTATGCACGACTGCGTGAGGGTAAACCTCCGGTACCCAAACTGGAGTTGTGGACGCTGGATATTATTCAGTCATGGCCACTGATTCTGACCGGCCTGCTGATTCTCGGCGCGCACTTTGTACTGAGCGGCCCCTGGTTGTGGGGCTTTATTTTCGTGGCCATGTTTGGCCTTGGCTCTTACCAATTGCATGCCAAACGCAGCTTGATCAGGCAGACACTTGCCGAGCATCCTAAGGCGTTTACCAGCGCGTTGGTCGCCTTGACCTATACCGATAGCCGTGGCGCTCAGGCCTTGCTGGATATGGCGATGATCAGCGAAGACGCACGTCTGCAAACGGCGCTGACGCGCATGGAGGACGCCGGCGCAAACGTCAAAACGCACGCCACGCGTTCTGCCGATCTGTCGCGCTCCGGGGCGAAAATGCTTGATCAACAGCGCAGTGAAACCGATCAATCGGCTACGGCGATCAACCAGATGGCGGCAACCATTCAGGAAGTGACGCACAACGTGCAGAGCACCTCGCACGCCGCAGAGGAAGCGGATCGGCTGGCCAAGCAGGGCTTGCAGCTGGCCAGCGGCAGCCTCGACTCCATGCATCACATGGCCAAGGCGGTGGTGGATATCGGTCAGGCGGTCAATGACCTGGCCAACTCCACTCAGTCAATCGGCAGCGTGGCGGATGTGATTACCTCGATTGCCGAGCAGACCAACCTGCTGGCGCTCAACGCCGCCATCGAAGCCGCGCGCGCAGGCGAGCAGGGGCGCGGCTTTGCGGTGGTGGCGGATGAGGTGCGCTCGCTGGCTTCACGCACGCGCGAGTCGACTGAGCAGATCCATCAGATCATTTCGTCACTGCGTGCTGGCGCTGAACGGGCGGTGGTAACGGCAGGCAAGGGTGAGGCGATTTCCAGGCAGAGCGTCGAGAGCGTGGAGTCTGTGCGCACCGCGCTCGATGGCATCAGTGCAGCCGTCAGCCGTATCACCGGCATGAGTCAGCAGATGGCTTCGGCCTCCGAAGAGCAAAGTCATGTGGCGGAAGATATCAGCCGGCAGATCACCCAGATTGCCCAGCTCTCTGACCGCAGTGCCGAACAGGCGCATCAGGGCGCAGCAATTGGTCAGGAACTGGAAGACATGGCGGACTATCTGCACAGCCTGGCGGAGCGCTTCAACCGCTAATTAACGGCTCGTGTGCATGCTTATCGGCCCACCTCGTGTCTGAGGTGGGCCGATTTTCTATGGGTTATGGCAAACTGCGCGGCCGAGGAGAAAACAATGCCACGCCCGCAATGCCCACGTTGTACCCGCCCAACCGAGCGCTGTTTATGTGCGCTTATTCCCTGTTTAGCCAGCGGTACTCGGGTGCTGATTCTGCAGCACCCGAGTGAGGTTAGGCATGCGCTGAATACTGCACGTCTGGCGGCTCTTGGCTTGAGTAATGCTGAATTGCGGGTGGGTGAAGTCTTCGAGTCACTTGCGGCTCTTTTGCAGCAGCCTGGCTATCGCGCCTGCCTGCTGTTTCCTGGCGAGCAGGCGCAAGGGCTGATGGCTTTTGCTGAACAGCACAGCGAGTTGCCGCTGTTATTGGTGGTGCCCGACGGCACCTGGCGTAAGGCGCGCAAGCTGTTGCACCTCAATCCGTTGTTAGCGGCTTTGCCCAGGGTTGTGCTGCCGGCGGGCTTGCAGTCACGCTATCGTTTGCGCAAAGCACCCATGCCCGGTGCCTTATCAACCATCGAGGCGATTGTTACTGCACTGAATACCGTCGAGGCGCCTGCCTGTTTCGATGCGTTGCTCAAGCCCTTTGAGGTGTTGATTGAGGGGCAGATCGACGCGATGGGGGAACAGACCTTCCAGCGCAATCACGGCAAGCCGAATGCGATCTCCTAAGCCTTTCAACGTTCGCGCATGGCTTCTGCGCGCGCCTTCAGTACCGGTTTGAGCAGGTAGTCGAGCACGCTTTTTTCGCCTGTGATGATGTCCACTGTGGCGACCATGCCGGGAATGATCAGCAATGGGTGTTCTTCGCTGCCCAGATGGCTTTTATCGGTGCGAACCTGGATCAGATAGAAGCTCTTGCCTTCCTCGTCGGTAATAGTGTCGGCGCTGATCAGTTCGAGGTTGGCCCGGAGTCCACCGTAAATGGTGTAGTCGTAAGCGGTGAATTTGACCATGGCCTTCTGCCCGGGATGCAGAAAGGCGACATCCTGCGGGCGTACCTTGGCTTCAATCAGCAGGCTGTCATCCAGCGGCACGATCTCCAGCATGTCATTGCCGGGCTGTACCACGCCGCCAATGGTGTTGACCTTGAGCTGCTTGATTACCCCGCGCACCGGGGAGACCACAGTGGTGCGGCTGACGCGATCATCGATGGCCACGCTGGTGGCGGTGAGTTTCTGCAACTCGGTACGGATTTCATTGAGTTCCTTGAAGGCGTCTGAGCGAAAGCCCAGCTCGGACTCTTCAATCTTGCTCTTGATTTCATTCATCGCCGATTCGGCTCTTGGAATCGCCAGGTTAGTGGCGTCCAGCGAACCCCTTATTTCCACCAGGCTGCGGCGTAGGCGGAGGATCTCCACCTGGGAAATCGCACCGGTTGCCACCAGTGGTTGCGACATATTCAGTTCCTGCTGCAGCAGGCCCATGCTGGAGCGGTATTGCTGGGCCTTGGCGCGGAATTCGGCCAGTTCCTGGGTTTTTTGCCGCAGCTGTTCGCCAAGTGTGCGCTGCTCGCTTTGCAGGCGGTTCTGCCGCGAACGATAAAGCGCCAGTTCGTCCTCGGCCAGTTGCGGAGCCAGGCGCAGGATATCCGCCGGCATGCTGATGGGGCGGCCTTCGGCTTCTGCGGTTAAGCGTTCGACCCGTGCCACTAGGGCCAGACGGTCGGCTTCGGCTTCGCCACGGTTGGAGAGAAAGCGGGTGTCATCCAGGCGCAGCAGTACGGCGCCTTTTTCGACTATCTGGCCCTCGCGCACAAAGATTTCACTGACGATGCCGCCTTCCAGGTTCTGGATGACCTGGATTTTGCTGGAGGGGATGGCCTTGCCTTCACCGGTGGTGACTTCCTCCAACACGGCAAAATTGGCCCAGATTAACGCTACGATCAGGCAGGTGCTGACCACCCAGACAGTGATGCGGGTAAACCAGGGCGAGTCTTCGAGAATGGCGCCGTCGACTTCCGGCATAAACTCGGTGTCTTGCTTGCGCTGGTGCATGCTGGCGAAGTAATCGCGAATCGAGTTGCTTATTTGCATCACCGTTCCTATACCGCAGCAGGGCCGACTCGACCTTTGCGTAGCGCTTCAATGACTGCTTCTTTGGGGCCGTCCGCAACAATATGGCCGTTATCCAGTACCACCAAACGGTCCACCAGGCTGAGCATGGAGGCGCGGTGGGTGATCAGTAGCACGGTTTTGCCTTGTGCCCAGGTTTGCAGGCGATTACGCAGGATTTCCTCGCTGGTGTTGTCCATGGCGCTGGTGGGCTCATCCAGCAGCAGAATAGGTGGGTCCAGAAGCAGTGCGCGGGCCAGCAGTACGGCCTGGCGTTGACCGCCTGAAAGCAGTTGGCCACGCTCACCTACGGGGCGGTCGAAGCCTTGCGGGTGTTGCCGCGCCAGATCGACCACGCCGGTTAGTTCGGCCACTTCAAGCATGCGCGCATCGCTGACATAGCGTGCGCCCAATGTCAGGTTGTCGCGCAGGCTGCCGGCCAGTAATGGCAGGTCGTGGGCGACGTAACCGATTTGATGGCGCAAATCGGCCACGTCGAGCTGGCGCAGGTCGAGGTTGTCCAGCAGGATTTGCCCTTTATCCGGGCTGTAGAAGGCCATTACCAAGCGCGCCAAGGTGCTCTTGCCGGAGCCGCTGCGGCCGATGATGCCGATTCGTTCACCTGCCGTCATGCGCAGACTGACCCCCGCAAGTGCCGGGGTACTTTGTCCGGGGTAGCTGAATGTGACGTCGCGTACATCCAGGGCACCATGCAGTTGGGTGCGATCCAGTGGGCGTTGCTTGGCCTGACGCTCCTGCGGCAGGGCCATCAGCGCGTCGGTGCTGGTCATGGTCAGGCGCGCTTGCTGGTAGCGGGTAATCAACCCGGCAATCTGCCCAAGCGGCGCGAGAATACGGCTGCCCAGCATGTAACAGGCCACCAGCGCACCGACGCTGAGCTGGCCGGCAATAATGATGTAGACACCCGCGACGATGGTGGCCATACCGGCGAATTGCTGCAGAAATAGTGTGCCGTTGGTGGCAATAGCGGCCAGTGAGCGGGCATGGATATCCAGGCGAGTAAGTGCACCGTGAGTCTTTTCCCACTGGTGCTGGCGCTCACTTTCCGCGCTGCAGGCCTTTAGGGTTTCCAATCCGCCGAGGGTTTCAATCAACAGCGCTTGGCGTTGTGAGGCCAGTTGCAGGCTTTTTTCCACCGTATCGCGCAGGCGCGCCTGGATGATAAAGGCGAAGAGGGCGGTGATTGGGAACGCCAGTAAGGGGATAACGACTAGCCAGCCACCGATCAGCCATATCACAGCAATCATCAGAAATGAGAAAGGCAGATCGATCAGGCTGGTGAGGGTGACGGCCGTGAGGAATTCACGCAGCCCCTGGAAGTCATGAATGCTCTGGGCAAAACCGCCGATGGTCGCAGGGCGGGCCTTCATCGACATGCCAGTGATACGTTCGAAAAGTGTGGCTGACAGCACCACATCGGTTTTCTTGCCTGCAGTATCGAGCAGGTGTGAGCGTAGGATTTTTAGCAATAGCTCGAAGCCCATCCCGATAAACAAACCAATGGCCAGCACCCAGAGGGTCGCGGTGGCTTGATTGGGTACGACGCGGTCATAGGTCTGCATGACAAACAGCGGCACCATCAGGCCGAGCAGGTTTATCAGCAGGCTGGCGAGAATTGCATCGGTGTACAGCCAGCGCGACAGCTTTAGGGTGTCGCGAAACCAGGCTTCAATGCGCGGTACGAGCGGTGAACGTGCCTCTTCCAATTCATGCCGTGGTCGGGCAAAAAAGGCTTGCCCACTGTACTCGTTGGCCAGTTGTTCACGGCTGACCCATTGTTCGCCGCCGTCGGCTTCGCAGGGCAGTATCTGCGCCTGGTTCTTCGGTCCCCATTGACGCAACACCGCGCTACGGCCGTTTTTCAACAGCAGCAGCACGGGCAGGTTGAGGGTTGAGATGCTGGCCAGATCACGTTGCAGCAAACGCCCTTGCAAACCTGCCCGCGACGCAGCGCGGGGTAGCAACTCAGGCGTAAGGCGCTGCTCTGGCAGCGGCAGGCCTGCACTCAAGCTGCCACGGCTGGCTGAGCAGCCGTGGAGTTTGCAAAGAATCAACAAGCCATCAAGCAGCGGGTCGTCGTGATTAAGACGCGGATCGCTGGATGACCCCGGCCGCTCCATGGTGGTCAAGGTTACTACTCCTTATGCCGGTTCTATTTCATTGCCGGCAGACGGGCCTCGCTCTTCACTTCTGTGAGGGCTACAGCTTCTGCCGGTACTACCACTTGTTGTTGACGCAACAAGTCACCCATCGCTGCGGTTACCCGATACATGGAGAACTCTTCGCTGTAGCGCACTTCGCTGTAGCGACGGTTAGCGGTGAATAGTTCGTTTTCACTGTCCAGCAAGTCGAGCAGGGTGCGTTGGCCCAGGCTGAATTGCTGTTGATAGGCTTCGCGAACACGCGCGGTGTAGTCGGCGTAATCACGCGCTTTTGGCGTTTGCAGTCGGGCGTTTTCCATGGCGTTCCAGGCCAGGGAAAGGTTTTCGTTGAGCACGCGCAGGGCGTTGTTGCGGATGTCCATCGACTCATTGATCTGGTGGGCAGTCGACTGCAGGCGCGCCTTGTCACGCATGCCGTTGAACAGGTTGTAGTTCATCACCACGGCCGCACGCCAACCATTGTTGTGGCCTTCATCGCCCTGGGTGTTGTTATCGGCATTGGTGGCCAACTCAAGGTCAACGCGAGGGTAGAAGGTCGATTTGGCGACCTCGTATTGTTTTTCGGCTGCTTGTACATCGGATTGTGCGGATTTCAGGAAGGGGTTGTTATCGATGACCGCCTGCCGAGCGTCGGTCAGGTTTTCCGGCAATGAACCTTTCAATGAGGCTGGGGAGGCCAACTCGTCGGGTAACCGGCCAACGGCACTGAAGAAGTTGGCTTCGGCGTCGGCCAGGTTTACTTGCTCGGTATACAGGTTGTTCTCTGCCAGCGCTAAACGCGCTTCGGATTGGTCAAGATCCGCCGTGCTGCCAACGCCTTGCTGGCTGCGTAGGCTGATTTGATCATTAATACGTTGGTGAGCTTGCAGGTTGTTGCGTGCAAGCTCGACCATTTCGCGGCGCATCAGCAGATCCAGATAAACCTCGACGGTACGCAGGGCCAGGCTTTCCGACGTGCCGAGCAAGCGATAAGCCCGCGAGTTAACCACGGCTTTGGTGCGCGCCACTTCGTTGGGCGTATTAAAGCCATCAAAGATCATCTGCCGCAGGCGCAGCTCGGAGGTGCCGTAGTTCAGCGTTTCCTTATTATGGTTGCCGAGTGCTCGGGTGCTGGGGTTGTCGGTATTTTCCCGGCCGTAGCCCACCAGCAGGTCGACGGTTGGCAGATAACCGCCTTTAGCAATCTTGACGTCTTCATCCGATGAAAGGCGGCTGTTGGCCCCAGCATGAACCTCCGGGTGGTTGTCCAGGGTGCTCTGGATCGCTTCCGACAAGGTGATGCCTTGTGCCTGGGTACAGACCGCTGCCAGCACGATACTGCTCCATAAAGGGTTGAGTGCGCGCATCTGGTAACTCTCCTTATAAGTTTTCTAAATCCCGTCGCCAAAAAAATGGCTTATCTGTCTTGTGGATTACTCTCAGTCTGTAACATCACAGCTAAGAACAGTTTTAAGCGTAGCTAAGAAAAAATTGTTACAAGGCCTATAAGAAAAAAATCTTATGCAGTCTGAGAAAAGCAGCACATTGTTTTCATCCAGAAGCCGTGCATTTCGTGCTCTTAAGTGGCATGCACGGCTAAAACAGACGGTCAGATGCAAATAGGGGCGGGATCTCTCTGGTGTGGTGGGCGACGTGGGTCAGGGTGACAGTTTTTTGTCGTTTTTGTTTTTGAGTGTGACGTCGTTGTAATCAGCCAGTGGTTTTGTTCTCTCCTTGAAGGGTATTTCGACCTTTTTTGGCATACGTGTCGGCGGTGGTCGGCAGTTGTAGTGAGGATGGAATCATGGCTACTTTGATTGGTGTCGTCAGCCAAGTTATCGGCGAAGTCTATGCAGTAGCTGGCGACGGAACGCGTCGGCCACTCAGTGAAGGTGATCGGGTTTTTGCGGGGGAGCAAATCGTTACCGGCGCTGCCGGGGCCATTGCGGTTGCCATGAACAACGGGCAGCAACTTACCCTGGGCCGCGACAGCAGCCTGAATCTCACCGAGCAAATGCTCGCAGGTAGTTCCAATCAACAAACACCTACGGCTGATACGCCACCGGCTGCGCCGAGTGATGGCGATTTGACTGATGTTGAAAAGCTGCAAGCCGCAATCGAAGCCGGCGTCGACCCGACGCTTGAAGGCGAGGCAACCGCCGCGGGCCCAGGTGCGGGTGGCGCAGGCGGTGCTGGTGGCGTAGGCGGCGGCCACTCCTTCGTCCTGCTAAGTGAAACCGGCGGTGCACTTGATCCGATCATTGGCTTCCCAACCGAAGGGCTGAACACTGGGCCGGAGTTTCCTGACCCTGAGCCGGTGGCTGCTGATGGTGTACCGGATTCTTCGCCCGTAATTGAAATTATCTACTTCGATCAGGAAGGTTCTGTTGTCACAGGCCCTGGCGTCGTTGAAGAGGCGGCGCTCAATTCCGATGCGGTAACCAATCTCGATGGTCAGGCCGGTTCGAACCCTGGCAGCAACGCGGAAAATGTCTCTGGCTCATTAATCATTAACTCACCCGACGGTATATCGGCCATTCAGGTGCTGGATAAGAACGGTGTATGGGTCAACGTGCAAGGCGGCGGTGTGGTCCAGGGTGTTTATGGACAACTGGTATTTGATGCTGCCGGTAATTGGACTTATACCCTGGCGGACAACACGCTTAATCATTCCATTCCAGATGCTGTAGGGGCTGACGATCAGCTGCTCGATCCGTTCTTTGTACGGGTGATTGATGGTGACGGCGATGTGTCGCCCACTGTTCCTCTCACGATTGCAATTTATGATGATGGTCCAAGCATTTTGCGTTTTGAGGTGTCCGAGCAAGCCGGATTACTGGTTGTCGACGAGTCCGTTGGTACTGGTGGTTCGACTAAAGATGAGTCCGGTTACGCGTCGAATAACGATGAATCCAGTTATTCAGGCAGCGAAACCGGCGTAATTGGCTACGCCAGCTTTAACCTGGAAAGTATTGTTTCTCTGGCTGTCGACCCAGGTGCCGATGGCGAGAATCTTGAGGCCAGGACTTTCTCTCTGACCTTGTCAGAAGATGGCGCTGACTCGGGCCTTACCGCCACGGCGGGTGGCCCGGTCTTGCTGTCGTTTGTCGGCGGTGATGGTGCAGACGCAGGCGACATCCTTGGTATCGCCGACGGCGGCCTGGTGGTGTTCCGTATCAGCATCAACTCAAGCACTGGTGCTGTTTCGGTAACTCAATATGCCGCCATTCATCATGGTGACGATGGCAACAATCACGACAGCATGGCCGTTATTGGCGAAGGCCTGATCGGCGTGACCGTGAAGATCTTTGACAACGATGGCGATTCCGCAACCTCTCCCATCGTCGAGCTGGGCTCGCGTATTGGCTTTGAAGATGATGGCCCACAAGCCTGCATCTTCCTCAAAGGTCCATGGGCACAAGTAACCCATGATGAAAGCGCAGGGTTGCAGAACTTCCTGACCTCCTGGTGGAAACCAGGTGATTGGGACAACGATGTCAATTTTGTTTCAGTATTCAATGGCGTGGCTGACAAGGGGGGGGATATCGACCCTACGGGCTTTGCCCGTAGCTTGACGCCTATCGTGAGCACACTTGGCAGCAGCTATGGTTCAGATTTTGCCGGTGCCACCACAGTCCTCAGCCTTGAACTGACAGGTGAGCCGGGCAGTGATTCAGGCCTGAAAACCACCGATGGAACCTCCATCAATCTTTACCTCGAAGACGGCTTGGTAGTGGGTCGTGTTGCCAGTGGCGATTTCGCCGGGCAGGCAGCTTTTGCTGTAGCCATTGGTGCCGATGGCTCGATCAGCATTGCCCAGTACATGTCGCTGGAGCATCCCGTCGGCGGTAGCAGCTATGACGAAGCGGTAACGCTGGCTGGCAAGATCAAGGCCGTGGTCACGGTGACAGATGGTGATGGTGATGTGGCGGTGGATAAAGTCAGCATCGGCCATGTGATTGCTTTTGAGGACGATGGCCCCATTGCCACTATCAAATCTGTGCATGGCGTGCGTGTGGTGCATGACGAATCGCATGGCTTGCAGAATGCCACGGCAACCCCAACACCTGCTGAAGACGCCAACGACAACGACATCAATGGCATCTCCAGTCTGTTCAACAGTGTTGTGAACAGAGGCGGTGATCTTTCTCCAAAAGGCTATGCGCAAAGCAATGGTCCGTTGGTTACGACTGCTGGTAGCAGCTACGGACAGGACCAAGAAGGGGCGACTTCACAGCTCAGCTTGGCAGTTGTCGGCGGCAATGGGGCTGATTCTGGGCTGGCAACTACGGCTGGTTTTGCCATCAAACTCTATGTCGAAAACAGTTTAGTGGTCGGGCGCATTGTCGGTGGGCCGGATGCCGGTAAGGCAGCATTTGCCATCGCCATAGGTGCTGACGGCACGGTTAGTGTGGCGCAGTACGTATCGCTGCAGCACCCAATTGGTGGCAGCAGCTACGACGAAGCAGTAAGCCTGGCTGGCAAGGTACAGGCAGTACTGACAGTGACTGATGGTGATGGCGATGTAGCGGTCGACAAGGTCAATATCGGCAGCGCCATCCGTTTCGAAGATGACGGTCCCACCGCACACATTAATCTCAAAGGCCCATGGGCCGATGTCACCCACGATGAAACGGCCGGGCTGCAGAACTTCTGGCACACCTGGGCCCTGGGCGATATTACCGATAATGATGTGGCTTATCTGTCGGTATTTGATGGCGTTACCGACAAAGGTACAGATATCAGCCCGACTGGTTTTGCCAAGAGCGCCACCCCCGTGGTGACCACCCTGGGCAGCAGCTACGGCGAGGATGAAGAGGGTGCGACTACCCAGCTCAGCCTGATTGTGAAAAACGGCAATGGCGATGATTCGGGCCTGCGTACCACCGATGGCCACAGCATCACTCTGCATCTTGAAGGTGCACTGATCGTCGGTCGCATCGTGGGTGGTGTAGATGCTGGCAAGGCCGCATTTGCTATTGCCATCGGTGCCGATGGCTCGCTGAGCCTGGCTCAGTATGTATCGCTTGAACATCCGATTGGTGGCAGCAGCTACGACGAAGCTGTCAACCTGGCAGGCAAGATCCAGGCGGTTGTGACTGTCACCGATGGCGACGGCGATGTGGCGGTCGATAAGGTCGATATTGGCAGCGTGATCCGCTTCGAGGATGACGGCCCCACCGCGAACATCAGTCTGGTGAGAAATGCCGGGGTTACCCACGATGAGTCTGCCGGGCTGCAAAATGCAGTCGCAACCCCGCTCATTCCGGGGGATGCCAACGACAATGATGTGGCCGATCTATCAGCACTCTTCGCTGCGGTTGGCACACCGGGTACGGGTCTTGACCCGGTAGGCTATGCGCAAAGCAGTGGTGCGGTGGTCAGCATTGCGGGTAGCAGTACTGGCCAAGATGACGAGGGCGCAACAACTGTTTTGAGCCTGGCCCTGCAGGGCAGCAATGGTATGGACTCAGGCCTGAAAACCACTGATGGCTCGACTATCCGTCTGCATGTTGAAGGCGACCTAGTCGTCGGTCGTGTCGATGGCGGCGCCGATAATGGCAAGGCAGCATTTGCCGTCGCTATCGGCAGCGACGGCACGCTGAGTGTGGCGCAGTACATCTCCCTGAAACATCCGGATGGCAGCAATGCAGACGAATCGCTGAGCCTCAGTGGCAAAGTCAAAGCGGTGCTGACGATTACCGACGGTGACGGTGATGTGGCGGTCGACAAGGTCGATATCGGTCATGTGATCCGCTTCGAAGACGATGCCCCAACTGCTGGCCAAGTAACTGCAGCGGTTGTGCTGGATGACGAAGGCCTGGTCGGCGGCATCAATGGCGGCCCAGGCGATGTTGCGGGTGCTGCTACCAGCACCAGTGGGAATTTGGCATTTAATGCCGGTGCTGATGGCCTCAAATCCATTGTGCTTAGCGGTCCGATAAGCTTGGGCTCGGAGGCCGTGACATCCAATTGGGATGCTCCCTCCAATACCCTGACCATCAGTTCTACCCGCGGTGCCTTGCTGACTGTAGTGCTCACTGACCCAGCCTCTGGCGCCTACACCATCAATCTGTTGCAGCCTCTGATGCACCCAGTCAGTGGTACCGAAGACGATATCACCCTGAACATCGGTTACACGGTGACTGACGGTGATAACGACTCGGCCACGGGCTCGTTGGTCGTGACGATTGATGACGATACTCCGACCATTCAGGTCGGGAATATTGGTGTGACTTCCTTTGTCACCTTCCAGGGCACCGATGCTGGCTACAGCAACTCCTATGGCTATTACAACAAGGCACCAGATGGTTCACCAATAGACGGCAAAGTGATCTGGGCCAATGTGCATGCTCAATCCGTTGGCGATGTGGCTGATCTCAATGGCCTGGACCCAGCCAATACGGGATTCTTTATCATCCCTAATGGCGGAGCCAATGCAGGCCTGACTAATGGCTCGGTTGTGACCTTCGAGTTTGTCG
Organism: Pseudomonas sp.; assembly: GCF_030684895.1. GTDB lineage: Bacteria > Pseudomonadota > Gammaproteobacteria > Pseudomonadales > Pseudomonadaceae > Aquipseudomonas. The sequence goes on from NZ_JAUXXP010000033.1 coordinate 13,756, forward strand.
CCGGCCAGTGGCAGGCGAAGTTGGGTGGTGTGCCGCTAGTGGGTGCTGACGGTGCCAATGTGCTGTTCAGTGATGCCAGCCTGAATCCAGGCGGCTCGCATTTGCAGGACACCGGCAACGCAGGCAATCAGAACTGGGAAGACAAAACGCTTACCTCGGATTACGACTACAACGATGTCAGCACCAATGTCACCTGGGGTTCTGCATTGCAGGTCGATGAGTCGAATTTCCATATTGATGCCACGGCTAACTTCAGTGGTGTGTTCAACGTGCAGCCTGGGGCTGATGGTCTACAAAGCCTGACCTATAACCTGAGCGTGCAAAACGCCAACTCTGGCCTGGTGGATACCGAAACTAATCAGGCTGTGATCCTCAGCCTGAATGCTGGAGTCATTGAAGGCCGTACTTCAATCAGCAATCAGCTGGTATTTACCCTGAGCGTCGATGCGACAGGCACCGTCACTCTCGATCAGATCCGCGCCATCGTTCATCCAACCGGCGATCCAGATGAAGCCAAGTTCCTTGGTGCGGGGCATGTCAGCTTGAATGCCGTCGTGACCGATGGGGATGGTGATCAGGCCAGCGCCAGCCTTGATATTGGTACAGTCATCAGCTTCAAAGATGACGGCCCAAGTGTGCTACCGAATGCCTTGGTGCAGCTGGACGACGATGCCTTGGTCAACGGCATTCCGGGGGGCGTGGGTGACGATGCCGACTCGATCAACGCCAGCGGTACGCTGGGCCACAGCTTCGGTGCCGATGGTGCGGGTAGTCTGCAGTGGCTGACCAGCGGGGCTCCTGCCGGCTTTACCTACGAACTATCGGGCTCAAACCTGTTGGTCAAACAAGGGAGTACCACCGTCCTGACTGTGACGCTGAATCAGTCAAACGGTGCTTACACAGTTACTCAGAACGCGCCCATCCAACATGCCACGGCTGATCAGGAGAACAACCAAGCCTTTACCCTGAGCTATCAGGTGATCGATAAGGACGGTGATACCGCCACCGGCAGCTTGTCGATCAATGTTGACGATGACACCCCGCAAGCCCAGGACGACATTGCCACAGTGCAAGCCTCGCAAGGCAAGGACTTCAACGTGGCCTTTGTGCTGGACTTCAGCGGCAGCATCGATAACACCGAGCTGAACACCATGCTGCAGGCCGTACGCGCTGCCGGGCAGGCATTGTTCAATGGCACCACAGGCGATGTGACGATCAAGATCATTGCCTTCTCCGGTACAGCGACTTCCTACGCCGCTGTTACCGATTATGCCGCTTTCTCGACCCTGATCGGCAGCCTCAATCCAGCCGATGGCGGAACCCGTCCGTTCAATGGGCAGACGGACTTTACTGCGGCGATTCAGGAAACCATGGCGGTTTACACCCCTACTGCTGGGGCGAGCAACCAGGTGTTCTTTATCAGTGACGGTAATCCCAACGAGCAGACCGGCTCGGGCGGCAACTCGCTGAGCAATGCAACGGCAGCAGCTTGGAATGGTTTCGTTAATGGCCCTGTGGGTGTGAGCGTCACCGCCATCGGTGTGGGCAATGGCATTAATATCGCTCGCTTGCAGGATGTAGATCTGGATGGCGTTGGTGCGCCTATCCTGGTCGGCGACTTCAATGGCTTGGTTGGCACCCTGCTGGGTCAAATTGGCGCTCTGGTCAGTGGTAATGTGCTGTTGGGCAGTGATGGGGTTGCTGGTGGTGGTGACGATGATGCCTTTGGCGCTGATGGCCCTGGTTATATCCAATCCATCGTGATCAACAACATCACCTATGTCTGGAATGGCACCAGCACCATTACTCCGAGTGTTGGCCCTGCTATTGCCGGCAGCCAGTTGAGCAATATTGCCACTGCTGAAGGCGGCAAACTGAGTTTCAACTTCAGCACCGGAGCATGGACCTATCAGGCTCCATCTGTGGCGGGCGACAAAACAGAAACCTTCACCTACACCATTGTCGACAAGGATGGTGACCCATCCAGCGCTAACTTGACCGTCTATGTAGTCGACAGCGGTCCAGTTATCGCCAAGGTTGACGAAGATGAGCTGTCAGGTGGTATCACCGATGGTGATGCGGTAACTGCAGTGGCTACCGGTAGTGTTACTGAATTGGTGGTGGGCTCAGCAGCAGGCGTGCAATTCAGTCTATCGAGCAACACGGCTGGTCTGCCTGCGGCAAGCTCTGGTGGAACGGGGCTGGTCTACAGCGTGTCCGGTGATACGTTGACTGCAAAAGCGGGCGCGGCGACTGTGTTCACCTTGCAGGTGCAAAGCAACGGCGATTACACCTTCACCCTCAGTGGCCCGCTGGATCATCCATTGGCCAATGGTGATGACGATGAGTTACTGGTGCTGAACTTTGCCAGCATCCTCGTGGCTAGCAACGGTGTGAACCCAGTCACCTTGGTCGGCGATTTCCTGGTGCACATCGAGGATGACATTCCAACTATTACTGCCGCTCAGGCCGCAGCTGGTTCGTTGCAGGTGGATGAAACCAACCTGCTGGTGGATGCTACGACGAACTTCTCCGGTGCCTTTAGCAGCGCTTACGGCGCGGACGGCGCCGGCAGTTTGAGCTACAGCCTGAATGTAAGCGCCGCTGGTGCGAACAGCGGCTTGGTGGACTCGGCGACGAATCAAAGCATCCTGCTATACAAAGAAGGGGCGAATATCGTCGGTAAGGTTGGCGGTGCAGGGGGCGCAGTGTCCTTTGTGGTTTCGGTCAACAGCACGACGGGTAATGTGACCCTGGATCAACAGCGGGCACTGATGCACACGCCCGACACCGGCCCCGATCAAGCCGTCAGCCTGGCGTCCGCCAACTTGGTACAACTGGTGGCGACCATCACCGACAAGGATGGCGACACTGCCAGTGCCACGCTCAACCTGGGCAGTGCAATAAGCTTCCGCGACGATGCGCCGAGCATCAGCGCTGGGCAAGCGTTAGCTGGTAGCCTGCAAGTTGATGAAACGAACTTGGCAGGAAATGCCACGGCCAATTTTTCTGCTGCCTTCACCAGTGTCTATGGTGCTGATGGCGCTGGAAGCTTGGTCTACAGCCTGAACGTAAGCGCGGCCGGAGCCAACAGCGGTTTGGTGGACTCGGCGACGAATCAAAGCATCCTGCTATACAAAGAAGGGGTAAATATCGTCGGTAAGGTTGGCGGTGCAGGGGGCGCAGTGTCCTTTGTGGTGTCGGTTAACAGCACCACGGGGGTGGTGACTCTGGATCAACAGCGTGCGTTGATGCATACCCCCAATGACGGCCCAGATCAGGCGATCAGCTTGTCTTCGGCCAACCTGGTTCAACTGGTTGCAACCATCACCGATAAAGATGGCGACTCGGCCAGTGCCACGCTCAATCTGGGTAACGCCATCAGCTTTAAGGACGACGCGCCAACAGCAGGCAGTAACCCGATTGCGCTGTTGGATGATGATGCCTTGCCCGGTGGTCTTGCAGGTGGCACCGGGGACGACGCTAATGCGGCCAATACCAATGGCACGTTGAGCTTTACGTACGGTGCTGACGGTGCCGGCAGCGTGCAATGGCTGACCACTGGCAACCCCAGTGGCTTTACCTATGAACTGTCGGGCAGCAACTTGCTGGTCAAACAGGGGGCCACAACAGTACTGACCGTGACCTTGAACAGCGCGACAGGTGCATACAGCGTTACGCAAAATGCACCAATCATGCATGAGCCGGGTGGTGCCGAGAACAATCAGGCTTTCACCTTGAACTACAGCGTGACCGACAAGGATGGTGATCAGGCGATTGGTTCGCTGAACATCAATGTCGATGACGACAGTCCGGTGGCCAAAGACATTGACCGCTCAGGTCAGGCCAACGTCGGAATCAAGACCAACCTGATGGTTGTGCTCGATATCTCGGGCAGCATGGATGATGGTTCGGGCGTCGGCAGCATGACTCGTCTGCAGGCTGCCAAAAATGCATTGCTGGAACTGTTCGAGCAATACGAGGCGCTGGGTGCGGTGAAAGTGACCCTGGTGACCTTTGGCTCAAATGCCACCACCAACCAGGTCTGGGTGGATATTGCTACAGCCAAGTCGGCAGTTCTGGCGTTGAGTAGTAGTGGCAATACCAACTATGACGCGGCCTTGATTAATGCCATCAATGCCTTTGGGCAAACCGGTTCATCGGGTGGCAAGCTGAGCGGAAGCGATGTGCAAAATGTCGCTTACTTCCTCTCTGATGGTGCACCTAACAGACCGACTGGCGACTCGGGTATCCAGACTAACGCGGGCTCGGCGGGCTCGGATTGGCCAGCAGCTTATGGCGGTAACACCGGTATTTCGGAAGAGCAGGTCTGGATCAATTTCCTGACTGCCAACAACATTCGCTCTTATGCATTGGGCATGGGCACGGGTGTCACAAGCAGTACTCTGGAGCCTATCGCCTATAACGGTGGCTCTTCGGGTGGTGCGATCAACGCCATAGTGGTGACTGATTTCGGCCAGTTGACCCAGACGCTGACTTCGCTGGCGCAGGCATCGCCACTGAGTGGCAACCTGGGTGATAACGGCGGTGGCTTTGGCGCCGACGGTGGTTATGTGCGTAGCTTGACCCTTGGGGCGACCACATACACCTATGACAAGGCAAGTAATACGGTCAACGGCGGCAGCCCGCTGGCGGGTAACACCTTGAACATTGCCCTGGGCAATGGTTCGAGCCTGGCCGTGAACATGCTGACCGGCAGTTACCTGTATACGCCGCCGAGCACCATCACCACGGCTATTGCGCTGAGTATCGGCTTTACCCTGATGGACAATGATGGTGATTCAGCCAGTGCCAACCTGAGCATTGCCATCAGTGGCGGTAATCAGCCTTTGGTTATCCGTGATGATCTGGTGTTGAGCAATGTGGGAACTCAGTCTGGCTCTGATGTCATCGATATTCCGCGCTGGGCCTTGCTGGCCAACGACACGGGTACTAACAGTTCGCTGTTGTCGGTGCTCTCGGTGGCAAGTGGTTCAAGCGGTACTCCTGCATTGAATGGCGACAACGTGCGCTTCACTGAGAACGGAGGCTCTAATGCTGACGGTGGAACCTTCAGCTATACCACCAGCGCTGGTAGCGCCAACGTTGTGCTGGACCGCAGTTCAGCGGGCAGCAGCACCATTGATGGCACTTTCCGCAATGAAATCCTGCTTGGGCGTGACGGTTCAAATGAGACGCTCAATGGTGGCGACGGTGATGACATTCTGATTGGTCTTGGTGGCAACGACACCCTGAACGGCGGTAATGGCAACGACATCCTGGTCGGTGGCGCCGGCAACGATACGTTGAATGGTGGGGCAGGTATCGATACTGCAAGTTATATCGATGCAACCTCGGCTGTGACCGTCAATCTCGGTGTTGCCACTGCGCAGAATACCGGCGGGGCAGGGACTGACACCCTCAATAGCATCGAGAACCTGATCGGCTCGAATTTTAACGATACGCTTATTGGTGACAACAGCGCCAATCTGCTGATTGGTGGTGCTGGCAACGATATCCTGATCGGTAATGGTGGTGATGACATCCTGATTGGTGGGGTGGGGGCCGATACCATGACTGGCGGAGCCGGCAAAGATACCTTCCTGTGGCAAAAAGGCGGTTTGGGCGGTGGAATGGATCACATCACCGATTTCAATGTAGACACCGCAGGTGTTAACTCCGACATCCTGGATTTATCGCAGCTACTCTCGGGCGTAGGGACGAATCCGAATATTCTGCAGGATTACCTGGACTTTGCTTTCTTAGGCACCACCACAACTATCAGTATCCGTACGGTAGCGGCGGGGCCCGTCGAGCAACAGGTGATGTTGGATAATGTGAACCTTTCGACGCTCTATGGTAGTAGTGACGAGGCTACTATCATCATGAATATGCTGGACGACAATGCGTTGAAAACAGCCTAAGAGCGCGGAGGCTCGCCGGTACACGGCGAGCCTCCGCTTGTTTCGGATCAGCAGTTAGGTGTGGACTGCGTATATATCATCAGCCCGCGACCGTAGAGGAAGCGGGCTGATTTTTTAACGGCCCAATACTTATCGCGCAGATAGTTACTCAGGTGAGCATGTGCAACTGATTTGCACATGAGTTGCTGAATTTATAGGGAGAAATTCAGCTATGAGAAACCACGGTATGGTGGCTTAGGTCTGTAGTTGTCGCAGATACGCCACCACATCCGGAGCACCCGCCAAGCGTAGACCTTCTCCCAGGGCTGTAGCCTCGGTTGAATGCTTGGGCAGCAGGAGAAACTCCGGTGAGCCAGGACCGCCCAGCAGGGACAGGCGCGCATAGGGCAGGCCGTTATCCAGCAGCAGTGCCATAAACGCAGGATCACTCCAGGCTGCGTTGGGCATGCCCAGTACATGGTAGTGCTGTTGCAGGTTGCTGAGGCCTTGCTCACTCAAGCGGTAATGGTTGAGTTCGGCCGGAAGGTTGACCTCCAGCTCGCGCCTGCGCGCGTAGGCAATGGCGCAGGCGAAGGCTTCGCTATGATGTTCGCCGGCCCAGAAAACCCGCTCGCCACGCCAGCTGGCTTGGCGCAGGATGATGCGTTCACCCGCAAGAAAGCGTGGTAGCGCCTGGCTGATGGCTTTGACGAAGTCCTTGTAGCTGATGATGCGTACCTGACGGCAGGGTTCGCTGGCAGCGAAGACTTCGAAGCTGGTGTGGCTGGCCTGTAGAGGGTTGCAGGTCGATAGGCCGTCGATCATGCGCAGATCGAACGATGTCAGCTGCTGCTCTTGCGCTTCGATCACTCGCACCAACATGGCGTGGGCTTGCGCCTTGTCTTCCTGGACTGGGCCGGAGAGTGCGCTGCGGGGCAGGTCTACCAAGCGGTGTAATTGTGGGCCGTCTTGCCAACAGATACTTTCACGCAGTTGCGGCAGAGGGCTGAAGGGCAGGCGAAGCTGGCTGGCGCGCTCCAGTATCTGGCGTTGTCCACGACCGATAAGGCCTAGCCGTTGCGCTAAGGCACCGAGGCGTGAGCTGAGGGTGGAGGGCTGCTCAGACAGACTCATAGCCAGGTACGAACTCCGAAATCACCATTGCCAGTTTGGCAGAGCCCGCGCGGCACTGCACAGGCTTTATCGGCTGTGCCGACAGGTTTTTTATGGCCTGACATCCCTGGCGGCCACCCTTCGGGCCGTCGCTGCGCGATGTTAAAAATGGCTCCCAGCCATTTTTTACCGGGCATACGCGCCGCGTATGGCAAGATTGATGCAGTCAGTTGCAAAGGTGCCTCCATGCCCAGTTTGGTGTTTGATATTGCGTTACCGGCCGAGCGCTTGCGTGTGGTCTATCAAGGGCGTGCCAACCGGATATTAGTGCAAAGTCGCGATGGGCGGAGTGTCAGTGTGCCGGCCCACCATTTTCGGCCATTTCTGACTCATGAAGGTGTCTATGGTTCCTTCGCGCTTGAGTTCAGTGCGGCCGGTGAGTTGCTCAGCTTGCGCCGCTTGAGCTGATAGCGCCGTGCGCCTCGCCTATCAGGCGCGCAGCCGGCTATAATCGCGGCCTTTGTAACTTTATCGAGCTAAGCCTGCCCATGTATACCCTGGCCCGCGAGCTGCTGTTCAAACTTTCCCCCGAAGCCTCCCATGAACTGTCTATCGATTTGATCGGTGCCGGCGGTCGTCTGGGGCTTAACGGTTTACTGACCAAGAGCCCGGTCGCGCTGCCGGTCAAGGTGATGGGGCTGGCGTTTCCCAACCCGGTCGGATTGGCAGCCGGTTTGGACAAGAACGGCGACGCCATTGATGGTTTTGCTCAGCTGGGCTTCGGTTTTGTGGAAATCGGCACCGTGACGCCGCGCCCGCAACCGGGCAATCCCAAACCACGGCTGTTTCGCTTGCCTGAGGCCGAGGCAATCATCAATCGCATGGGCTTCAACAACCACGGCGTTGATCACCTGCTGGCCCGTGTGCAGGCAGCCAAATACAAGGGCGTGCTGGGCATCAATATCGGCAAGAACTTCGATACCCCAGTCGAGAACGCCGTGGATGACTACCTGCTGTGTCTGGATAAGGTCTATCAACACGCCAGCTACGTCACCGTTAACGTCAGCTCGCCGAATACGCCTGGGCTGCGCAGCTTGCAGTTTGGTGACTCGCTCAAGCAGTTGCTCGAAGCCCTGCGCAAGCGCCAGGAAGATCTGGCCGCGCAGTACGGCAAGCGTGTGCCGCTGGCGATCAAAATCGCGCCAGACATGAGCGATGAAGAAACCATCGAAGTGGCCAATGCGCTGGTTGAAGCCGGCATGGATGCGGTGATCGCCACCAACACCACCCTGGGCCGCGAAGGTGTGCATGGGCTGGAGTGTGCCGACGAGGCAGGTGGATTGTCCGGTGCGCCGGTGCGCGAGAAGAGCACGCACATTGTTCAGGTGTTGGCTGGTGAGTTGAAAGGCCGTTTGCCGATCATCGCCGTGGGTGGCATTACCGAGGGCAAGCATGCGGCTGAGAAGATCGCCGCCGGTGCCAGCCTGGTGCAGATTTATTCTGGCTTTATCTACAAGGGCCCGGCATTGATCCGCGAAGCGGTGGATGCAATCGCGGCGCTGCCACACAAGGCCTGAAACTAAAAAGGGCTCCCTAAAGGAGCCCCTGGGCTCGCGCCCGCCGCTCGGATGGAGCGCGCATGGTGAGTCGGTAGGTTCCTGAATCAGCCGACAGCGTGAAGTTCGTTGAGTCGATGGATGCCGGCGGTGCCGGTCATGCCGTCCCAATTGTCACCGCGGCCTTCGCGCCAGCCGTTTAACCAGGCTTGGCGGACAGAGGGGAGGGTGAATGGACAGAGTTCGCGGGATTTACCACTGATGCCGTATTGATAGCCGCGCAAAAAAGCTCTTTCTAACGGATCACGCTTAAGTCTTCTCATAGGGTGAAGCCCTCAATGTTGACTGTTATGTCCCTTAGACCTTGTAGCAAGGCCAGGCAGAAACGTTCTGCCTACGGAGTCCGCTGCCGGCGTCGCGAGCCTCCTTGCCAGCACCGTTGCAGTGCTGGCCTAGGTAGATTTCTAACGAATGCGCGGGTGCCTGTGAATGACCGTTTCGTCATAAGGCCGTAACCTTTTTGAGGGTCGGGCCATAAGGCGTTATGGCAAACGTCCGGATTTTTCGCTGTAGCGCCTATGCTGTGGGCGTATGCGCCGGGTGTGCTGGTGTTTTGCTATCGCGAATTAATTGCGATTGAGACTGTTGTTTATTCCGACGAAGGGTCGCGCTGCGACGCTTTGTCACTTATTTTGGCCGTGCTGATTGGTCTGCGCGCCGTTGATTGCCTTAGGCACTGGAAACTCCCATGTCGGATCGTTACGAACTCTTCCTCACCTGCCCCAAGGGCCTTGAAGGCCTGCTGCTCGAAGAAGCCAGCAGCCTCGGCCTTGAAGATGCACGTGAGCACACCTCGGCCATCCGTGGCATGGCCGACATGGAGACTGCCTACCGTCTGTGCCTGTGGTCGCGCCTGGCCAACCGCGTGCTGTTGGTGCTCAAGCGCTACAGCGTGCAGGACGCTCAAAGCCTCTATGAGGGTGTGCTGGAGGTCGATTGGTTCGAGCACTTGGAATCCACCGGCAGCCTGGCCGTGGAGTTCAGCGGTAACGGCTCGGGCATCGACAACACCCATTTCGGTGCCTTGAAGGTCAAGGATGCCATCGTCGACAAGCTGCGCCTGAAAGACGGCACGCGGCCATCGGTCGACAAGCTCAACCCGGACCTGCGCATTCACCTGCGCCTGGATCGCGGCGAGGCGATTCTCTCCCTCGACCTGTCCGGCCATAGCCTGCATCAGCGTGGTTATCGCCTGCAGCAGGGCGCTGCACCACTGAAGGAAAACCTCGCCGCTGCCGTATTGATCCGCGCCGGCTGGCCACGGATTGCTGCCGAAGGCGGCGCATTGGCTGACCCGATGTGCGGCGTGGGCACCTTCCTCGTTGAAGCAGCAATGATCGCCGCCGACATCGCGCCGAATATGACCCGTGAGCAATGGGGCTTCAGCAAATGGCTGGGCCATGTGCCGGCGCTGTGGAAGAAGGTGCATGCCGAAGCCGAGCAGCGCGCCGCAGTAGGCATGGCCAAACCACCGCTGTGGATTCGCGGCTATGAAGCCGACCCACGGCTGATTCAGCCGGCGCGCAATAACATCGAACGCGCTGGCATGAGTGATTGGATCAAGGTCTATCAGGGCGAGGTGGCGACCTTCGAGCCGCGTCCGGATCAGAACCAGAAAGGCCTGGTGATCTGTAACCCTCCCTACGGCGAGCGCCTGGGTGATGAGGCCAGCCTGCTGTACCTCTACCAGAACCTCGGCGAGCGTATGCGTCAGGCCTGTATGGGCTGGGAGGCTGCGGTGTTTACCGGCGCGCCGGATTTGGGCAAGCGCATGGGCATTCGCAGCCACAAGCAGTACGCCTTCTGGAACGGCGCGCTGCCGTGCAAGCTACTGCTGATCAAGGTGCAGCCCGAGCAGTTCGTCACCGGCGAGCGCCGTACACCCGAGCAGCGTGAACGCGAGCGCGAACAGGCCGAAGCCGACAAATCCCCGCTGGAGCCGTTGGAGCGCCAGTACAACAAGAACGGCAACCCGATCAAACCGACCCCGGTTCCTGCGCCAGTGGTGGAGCAGGCACGCCTGAGTGAAGGCGGGCAGATGTTTGCCAACCGCCTGCAGAAGAACCTCAAGCAGCTGGGCAAGTGGGCGCGCAAGGAAGGTGTTGAGTGCTACCGCCTGTACGACGCCGATATGCCGGAATATTCCATGGCGGTGGATTTGTATGGTGATTGGGTGCATGTGCAGGAATATGCCGCGCCCAAGTCCATTGATCCTGAGAAAGCCAAAGAGCGCATGTTTGATGCCATCGCCGCGATTCCGCAGGCGCTGGGTGTCGACAAGAACAAGGTGGTGATCAAGCGCCGTGAGCGCCAGAGCGGTAGCAAGCAGTACCAACGCCAGGCGACCCAGGGCCAGTTTATGGAAGTCAGCGAGGGCGGCGTAAAGCTGCTGGTCAACCTCACCGATTACCTGGATACCGGTCTATTCCTCGACCACCGCCCACTGCGTCTGCGTATTCAGAAAGAGGCCGCCGGCAAGCGCTTCCTCAACCTGTTCTGCTACACCGCCACCGCGACCGTGCATGCGGCCAAGGGCGGCGCGCGCACCACCACCAGTGTCGATCTGTCGAAGACCTACCTGGACTGGGCGCGGCGCAACCTGTCGCTCAACGGTTTCTCCGACAAGAACCGTCTGGAACAGGGTGATGTGATGACCTGGCTGGCCGAGGATCGCGGCGAGTATGAGTTGATCTTTATCGACCCGCCGACCTTCTCCAACTCCAAGCGCATGGAAGGCATCTTCGATATCCAGCGTGACCACGTGCAGATGCTCGATCTGGCCATGGCGCGTCTGGCACCGGGTGGCGTGCTGTATTTCTCCAACAACTTCCGCAAGTTTGAGCTCGATGAGAGCCTGGCGGCGCGTTATCAGGTTGAGGAAATCAGTGCTTCGACTCTCGATCCGGATTTTGCCCGCAACCAGAAGATTCACCGCGCCTGGCGTTTTAGCCTGCGCGGCTGAGGCCGCAGGTAGGTTGGTGTTGAGCGCAGCGAAGCCCAACGAGCAGCGGCATGTCTCGTTGGGCTCGGAACGCCGCCCGACTCAACCTACGGTTTATTGCGGATCAGCGCACGCAAGGCGAAGCGATTCGGATGGCAGGCCTGCGCCACATCGGCGGGCACTGGCAGCGGTTCATCGTTGAGCCAGGCGGCGATCAACTCGCCGGACAGTGGCGCGGTGATCAGTCCGCGTGAGCCGTGGCCGCTGTTGATATACAGGCCATCCAGCCAAGGGCAGGGCGCGTCCGGCACCTGGCGGGCATCTTTGCTTAGCACTGCATAAGCCTCGGCAAAGGCAGCTGCGTCGGCCAAAGGGCCGACAATCGGCAAATAGTCCGGGCTGGTGCAGCGAAACGCGGCGCGGCCTTGCAGTTGCGCGGGGTCAAGTGCTGAGGCGTTTAGCGCGTCGCAAAGCTCAGGCGAAATCTCTTGCAGAAGTTGCAGATTGCTCGCGTGGTCGGCGCTGTTCAGCGTCAAGTCATCACTGTTGAAATCAAAGCTCGCGCCTAGGGTGTGTTCATCCAGGCGTACCGGAGCGACATAACCTTCGGCGCACACCACGGTGCTTAACGCGCGGCTGGCTGTCGTGGCCGGCAGACGGCTGATCTGCCCACGGATGCGCTTTAGCGGCAAGTGCGCGGCCTGAGTAAAACTCTTGATCTCGGCGGCGCTGGCCAGCACCACCACACTGGCGCTGGCCAGCAGTTGCTCGCCATTCCAAGCCTGCCAGCTGTCACCATCACGGCGCAGCTCCAAGGCTTCCTGATGCAGTTGCAGCTGGATAGTCGGCTGCTGGCCAAGCAGTGCACACAGCGCCGGCGGATGCACCCAGCCCGCCTCGGGGTAGAACAGGCCGCCCGCCGGCAGGGGGATGCCGGCTTTGGCTGCGGCGGCGTTTCTGTCCAGGTTCGTCAGCAGATCGGGCGGAAAGGCCGCTGCCAGTTGCGTCTGGCGCTGCGCTTCCTTGGCGTCGAAAGCCAGTTGCAGCACGCCGCAGTTGTCCCAGTCCGTGCCTTTCTGCAGCTGTTCCAGCAGTCGACGGCTGTGGCCGTAGCCGCTGACGATCAGGCGTGACAGCGTGGTGTGATGGGCCGAGAGCTTGAGGTAGAGCACACCTTGCGGGTTGCCCGAGGCTTCCTGGGCAATGGCCGCATGTCGCTCCAGCAGGGTGACCTGCCAACCGCGCTGGGCCAGGCTGGCGGCAGTGGCGCAACCGGCCAGGCCGGCGCCAATCACCAGTGCGCTGCGCTCGCCAACCGGTTGTGGCGGGCGGGTAAACCAGGGCTTTTCAGCTGTTACCTGCGCGCCGATAAAAGTGCCTTTGAGCACTTCCCATTTTTTCCCCAGGCCCGGCACGCGTTTCATCTTGAAGCCGGCCTCGTTCAGCCGGCGGCGTACATAGCCGGTGCTGGTAAAGGTGCCAAGCGTGGTGCTGGCGTGGGACAGTCGGGCCAACTCGCTAAACAGTTCCGGCGTCCACATATCCGGGTTTTTCGCCGGAGCAAAACCATCGAGAAACCAGGCATCGACCTGGGCGTCCAGTTGACCGAACAGCTCTAGCGCATCGCCGATCAGCAGGGTCAGGACGATACGCCCGTCAGCAAAAATCAGGCGCTGAAAGCCCGGGTGCAGCGCCACGTACTGCGCAAGCAACTGTTCGGCGTAGGGAGCCAGTTCCGGCCATAGCGCCAGGGCGCGTTGCAGGTCGCTCTTGTTCAGTGGGTATTTTTCCACGCTGACAAAGTGCAGACGTGCACCGCGAGCTGCTTGCTGCTCGAACAGCTGCCAGGCGCAGAGGAAGTTCAGCCCGGTGCCGAAGCCGGTTTCGCCAATGACCAACTGCTGATCGGCCGTCAGCGCGGCGAAGCGTTCTGGCAGCTGGTTGTTGGCGAGAAACACGTAGCGGGTTTCGGCCAGTGCGTTCTCGTTGGAGAAATACACATCGGCGAACTGGCTGGACAGCGGCTGGCCCTGCTCATCCCACTCAAGGCGGGCTTGCTGGTGTGGCGCGTCAGATGCGGAGGGCATGTTCGGCTCGGTCACAGGTAGTCGATCGCGACGATGTACCAGGTCTTCTCACCCGTCGGGGTTTGCACCCGCACTTCGGCGTCCAGGCTTTTGCCGATCAGGGCGCGGGCCAGGGGCGAGTCGATGCTGATCAGATTGTTTTTCAGGTCCAGCTCATCCGGGCCGATGATGCGGTAGCGCGATTCAGTACCGTCCTCATCTTCCAGGGTGACCCAGGCGCCGAAGTAGACCTTGTCCGGGTCACTGGGGCGGGCGCTGACGACCTTGAGGTTTTCCAGACGCTTGGTCAGAAAGCGTACGCGGCTGTCGATCTCACGCAGCATCTTCTTGCCGTAGGTGTACTCGGCGTTCTCCGAGCGATCACCTTGCGCGGCGGCTTCGCTGACCGATTGGGTGACTTGCGGGCGGCGCACATGCCACAGCTCATGCAGCTCGGCGCGCATACGGGCCTCGCCCTCGGGCGTGATCAAGGGCGTGCCGGCGGTGCGGGGTGGGCGGTAGCGACTCATAAGAACCTATTCAACGTCTGCTGCGCGTCGGCCCTGCTGCGTTAAAAACAGGCTCTCAGACGGCTGAGAAAAGTGGTGCGCGAGTCTATCAGCCCTCGCGCAGCACCGTCAGCGGGCTGATGTTTAGCGCCCGGCGCGTACCGAGAACGCCTGCCGTGCCCACCAGTAGCGCACCGATCAAAGGCAGCAAGAGCAGCCAGGGATGCGGCTGCCAGCTGAGATCAAAGGCAAAGCGGTAGAGCAGGAAGCTGATCAGCTCACAGCCAAAGGCCGCCAGCAGCCCGCTTGACGCACCGAGCAGGCCGAATTCGGCGCGGCGCGCCTTGATCAACAGTTTGCGTTCGGCACCCAGGGCCCGCAGCAGCGCGCCCTGGCGAATGCGTTCATCCAGCGTGGACTGCAGCCCCGCGAACAGCACGGCAAGCCCCGCCGCCAAGACGAACAGCAGGACGAACTCGATGGCCAAGGTGACCTGGGCAAGGATGCTGCGCAGTTGCGCCAACAGCGCTTCGACCTGTAGCAACGTCACGGCCGGGAAGGCGCGCGACAGTTCGACCAGTTGCTTTTCGTGCTGCGGCGGCAGGTAGAAGCTGGTCAGGTAGGTGACCGGTAGGTCCTGCAGGGTGCCAGGTTGGAAGATCATGTAGAAGTTGGGCTGGAAGTTATTCCAGTCGACTTCACGCAGGCTGCTGACCACCGCATCGCGGTTAAGACCGCCGACGCTGAAGCTCAAACGGTCGCCAAGTTTCAGTTGCAGGCTTTCGGCCAGCTCAGACTCCACCGACACGCCCGGTAATTCGCTGGTATTGGCATCAGTCCACCAGCTACCGGCGACGAGGTTGTTATCCGCTGGTAAGTCCGCAGCCCAGGTCAGACTCAGGTCGCGGCGAATTGCACGTTCACCTTGGGATTCCTTACTGACGATCTGCCGCACGGGCTCGCCATTGATCATCACCAGTCGCCCGGGTACCACGGGGAACAGTGGCGCGGGGTGCGGTGATAGTTCTTTGAGACGAGCAGCGAAGGCGTCCTTGTCCGCCGGCAGAATGTTCAGCGCAAAGTGGTTAGGCGCGTTTTCGGGCAACTGATCCTGCCAGGTGTCGAGTAGCTCGCCACGCAGCAAGGCGATCAACGCCATGGCCAGAATAATCAGGCCGAAAGCCAGTGCTTGTCCGGCTGCAGCAAGCGGATGACGCAGCAATTGGCCTAGCCCCAGCCGCCAGGGCAGTGAGGCGCTGGCGAGCAGGCGGCGCAGGCTCTGCAGGCCGAGCAGCAGCAATCCACCCAGTAGCAATGCGGTGACCAGGCCGCCGCCGAGCAGGGCAAAGGTCAGCTGCAGATCGAGGCTCAAGCGCCACATGATCAGGCCCAGCGCCAGCAAGGCTGCGCCATACACCAGCCAGGAACTGGCCGGCACCGGCAGCAGGTCGCGGCGCAGGACTCGTAACGGCGGTACGCGGCCCAGCGCGGCCAGCGGCGGTAGGGCGAAGCCGGCAAGGGCCACCAGTCCAGTAGCCATACCGGCCAGTGCGGGCCACAGGCCGCCAGGTGGAATCTGCGCTGGCAGCAGGTCCTGCAGCAGGTTGAACAGGGCAAGCTGCGCTAACCAGCCCAGCAATGCGCCGATCAGGCTGGCGGTAATCCCCAGCAGCGCCAGCTGCAGGCTGAACAGGCCAAGAGCCTGATTGCGAGACAGTCCCAAACAGCGCAGCAACGCGCTGGCATCGAAACGGCGAGCGGCAAAGCGGGCGGCCGACAGCGCCACCGCAACCCCGGCCAGCAACACGGCGGCCAGACTGGCGAGATTCAAATAACGCTCGGCGCGCCCCAAGGCGCTGCCGACCTGACGATTGCCATCTTTGGCATCTTCCAGGCGCTGGTTGGGCGCGAGGCTAATGCCCTGGCGATACTGCGCCAATGCATTAGCCTCACCGCGCCACAGTTCCTGATAGCGCACGCGGCTACCGGGTTGCACCACGCCGGTGGCGGCCAGGTCATTCAGGTGCATCAGCAGATGCGGGGTCAGGCTATAAAAGTCGCCTGCTTCATCTGGCAGAAAGGTCAGCACACGCGTCAGGCGCAGGGTTTTCGCGCCGACCTCGACGCTGTCACCGGGCTTGAGGTCGAGCGCGACAAACAGGCGGGCTTCGGCCCAGGCCTCACCGGGCTGTGGGCCAGCGCCAGTGTGTTCGACGTCATAGAGTGCCGCGGCGCTCTTCAATTCACCGCGCAGTGGGTAAGCGTTGTCCGCTGCTTTGATGCTGGCCAGCTGAATACCGGCATCGCTGGCGACCACGCTGGAAAACTCGACCAGTTGGGCATGTTCCAGCCCCAGTTGTTTACCACTGCTGATCTGTTCAGGGGCACTGGGCGAGCTGCCCGTCAGGCGCAAGTCGGCGGCGAGAAACTCGGTGGCGCGCAGCAACATGCCGTCATTCAGGCGCGCGCTGAAGTAACCGATGGCCGTGCTGGCGGCGACCGCAATCAGCAGCGCGAAGAACAGCACACGCAGTTCGCCGGCGCGGGCATCGCGCAACAGTTGGCGGCTGGCCAGTGACAGCAGGCGGGTAAACGGCAGATGGTTCATCAGGGTTCCACGTGGTCGACCAGGTGGCCGCCTTCCAGACGGATCAGGCGTTGGCAGCGGTGCGCCAGGCGCTCGTCATGGGTGACCAACACCAGGGTCGCGCCGCGCTCCTTGTTCAGCTCGAACAACAGGTCGCTGATGCGCTCACCGGTATGGCTGTCGAGGTTGCCAGTAGGTTCGTCAGCAAACAGCACCGCAGGCTCGGCGGCAAAGGCGCGGGCGATGGCCACGCGTTGCTGCTCACCGCCGGAGAGCTGACGTGGGTAGTGAGTCAGGCGTTGGCCCAGGCCGACACGGTCCAGCAGGGTGCGGGCGCGCTGGCGGGCATCGACACGGCCTTCAAGCTCCAGTGGCAGCATGACGTTTTCTAGGGCATTCAAACTGTCGAGCAGTTGGAAGGACTGGAAGACAAAGCCGACGTGCTCGGCACGCACACGTGCGCGTTGATCTTCATCGAGGCTGGCCAGGTCATTACCCGCCAATACAACGCTGCCACTGCTGGGCAGGTCGAGCCCGGCGAGTAAGCCGAGCAGGGTGGATTTGCCCGAGCCGGAGCTGCCGACAATCGCCAGGCTGTCACCGGATACCAGCTCCAGCGATAGATCATGGAGTATGGTTAGCTCGCCTTCCGTGCTGGGAACCACTTTGCTAAGGTTTCGCGCGGTGAGAATACTTGAGCTCATGGAGAATCCAATGCGTAAGTGGTTGATCGGTACTGCCCTGAGCCTGCTGCTGTGGGGGCCGGCGGCGTTCGCGGGTACCGTACTGGTCGTCGGCGATAGTATCAGCGCGGCTTTTGGCCTGGATACCCGCCAAGGTTGGGTCGCCTTGCTAGAAAAACGCTTGGCGGAGGAGGGTTTTGACCATCGGGTGGTAAATGCTTCGATCAGTGGCGACACCAGCGCAGGCGGCGCCGCACGGCTGCCTGCGCTACTTGCAGAGCATCAGCCAGAGCTGGTGATTATCGAGCTCGGTGGCAACGATGGCCTGCGTGGTCAGCCACCTGCGCAATTGCAACAAAACCTTGCGGCCATGGTGCAAGCATCGCAGCAAAAGGGCGCCAAGGTGCTGATCTTGGGCATGCAACTGCCACCTAATTATGGGGTGCGTTACACCACAGCCTTCGCCGCAGTCTTCCCCAAGGTTGCCAGTGAGACAGGATCGGCCTTAGTGCCGTTCGTGCTGGAGGGCGTTGGCGGCGTGCCTTCGCTGATGCAAAACGACAGCATTCACCCCACTGCTGAGGCACAGCCCAAACTGCTGGAAAACGTCTGGCCGACCCTGAAACCTTTGCTCTGACAGGCTTTTCTGGGCGGTGCCTTTCGGCTAATGTGGCGGCCCCGCACTGGAGCCCTCAATGCCGCGCCCTGCCTGGACCTTGCATGCCTACCAACTGATCGAGCCTGACGAGCAGCTTGACCTGTTCGCCTGCCGAGAAGTGCGCGTGCATCTGCTGGCGCGCCAGCTTGAGTTAGGGCAGTTTGCCGACCGTACGTTGTGCGGCGGTTTGTTGCCGGCTCAGCCGGTGTGGCGCGATCTGGACAAGACAATGCTGCGTGACAAGCGCTTGTGTCCGGCTTGCCGGGCCACACTTGAGGCGCAGAAACGCGGTGACCGTCCTGCATTGCCGGGGCGTTGAGCTATCCAAGCCGCTGATCAATCGGTGTACAATCGTCTCCCACTTTTACCAACCATTTTCGTCAGGAATTTCCGGATGTTGTCGCGTGCCCTTGCCGTCACCCGCTGCCTGCCACTTGCTGCTGTCTTTGCGGTAGCGTCTGCCAATGCTCTCGAGTTGCCTTTGCCGCCGCCTGGCGAGGATGTGGTTGGCGAGATTCGAGTGGTCAAGGCCAAGTATGAAGACACCTTCGCTGACCTGGGCGTGGCCAATGATCTTGGTTATCTGGAAATGGTGGTGGCCAATCCAGGTGTTGATCCCTGGTTGCCGGGCGAGGGCACCGAGATCATCCTGCCGACGCGTTACATCCTGCCGCCTGGGCCGCGTGAGGGCATTGTGATCAACCTCGCCGAATACCGCCTGTACTACTATCCGAAAGGGCGCAATGTGGTTTACACCTATCCGCTGGGTATCGGTCGCGAGGGTTGGAGTTCGCCGGTTGCCAATGCGCGCATTACAGCCAAAACGCCGAATCCGGGCTGGTCGCCGCCCAAGTCGATCCGTGAAGAGCATGCTGCCGATGGCGATCCGCTACCTGCGTATGTGCCGCCAGGCCCGGATAACCCGTTGGGGCCCTACAAGATGGGCTTGTCGGTGCCGGGTTATCTGATTCACGGCTCGAATAAGAAGTTCGGTATCGGTATGCGCGTCAGTCATGGCTGCTTCCGCATGCTCAACCATAACGTGCTGAAGTTGGCGTCTATGGTGTCGGTGGGCACTTCGGTGCGCATCATCAACGAGCCTTACAAGTTTGGTCGCAGCGGCGGCAAGGTCTATCTGGAAGCGCACGCGCCTTTGGATGATACCGGTGATGCTTCGGTCGTCGATAAGCACACTGCTGTAATCAACGCGCTGCTGAAAAATGATCAGTTTGCTGATCTGCGCCTGGACTGGGAAATGCTGCGCGAAGTGGTAGCGGCTGAAGATGGTTTGCCGGTTGAAATTGCTCAACCTGATCAGGCCATGGTGGCGACTGAGCCGGCTATCTGATTTCAGTTTGTTCCAAGAGCCCGTTATGCGTAAGCGCTGACGGGTTTTTTATTGTCTGTTGATAAGTAAGCTTTCTCTCTTGGCAATAAAAAAAGCCGACCCAGCAGCTGGGTCGGCTTGTCATAGCCTTGTGAGCTATTACTTGCGGCTGGCTTTTTCCAGCATACGCAGAGCGCGCTCATTGGCTTCGTCAGCAGTTTGCTGAGCCTTCTGAGCAGCAGCCAGAGCGTCATCAGCCTTACGGTAGGCTTCGTCGGCACGGGCTTGAGCGCGAGCAGCTGCATCTTCAGTTGCAGTCAGACGAGCTTCAGTTTCTTTGGAGATGCTGCTGCAACCGGTGGCCAGAACTGCGGCCAATGCCAGAGCAGAGAATTTCAGAACGTTGTTCATCGTGTTCCCCTTGAGGTGGAGTTTTTCCATAAAAGCAATTTCCTGATGGTAGGAAATTAGCCGGCGTACATACTACCTGTAACTTGTAGTAAGTAAACGGAGGCAAGGCAAGCCGCCAGAGTTTTTTTCTGCTTAATGCATAGCCGGCCACTTATTGGGTATATTTTGGTTAAAAAACAATCAGTTCTAGAGCGTTTGGCAGTTCTTTGCGCAGCGCTTACTGTCACTTTTTAGCTGCGCGGGCTTTGGAAAGTAGCTGGAAAATGATGCTGGTAGTTTCCCGAACATGAAATGCCGAGTTGAGCAGGGGCTGCATGCATTACTGGCAGAGGCAATGCTTGACTTACGCGAGTGTCGAAATGCCTTGCTAGGTGATCTAAGTTATTGATTCACGTGACCTCGCAGGTTTTGGCCTGATAAGCTCGGGATAATTGCCTACAACTTAATAGGTGCAAGATGCTGTAATCCGATGGCTGCAGAAGCGAAAGCGGGTTGCGCGAGTTAACAGAGGAGTTGCGATGAGCGAGGCGTTGTCCATTCACCATGACCTGGCAGGCCATCAATTCGAGACCACAGTTGAGGGTGATCGTGCATACCTGGCTTATATGGACCTTGGGAAGCAAACCCTGGATATCTATCGCACCTTCGTGCCCAACTCGTTGCGTGGGCGCGGGATTGCAGCAGCATTGACCGAGCATGCACTGCAGTATGCCGAACGTCTGGGTTATACGGTGATTCCTTCGTGTTCCTACGTCGAACGCTATATGGTGCGGCGTCAGCGACACGCGGATAAAAGCTGAGTGACCCGCACAAGAAAAAGGCCAGTCACTGACTGGCCTTTTTTATATTTGCCGTTACGTCTCCGCTATCAGATTTTGGCGATCAGATTGCCGGCGTGCAGGCCGCACTCTTTCTGTGTGGCTTCTTCCCACCACCAGCGGCCTTCGCGCTCATGCTGATTTGGCAGTACCGGGCGGGTGCAGGGCTCGCAACCGATGCTGATAAAGCCGCGTTCATGCAGGCTGTTGTACGGCAGTTCCAGCATGCGGATATAGGCCCAGATATCTTCGCTGCTCATCTGTGCGAGCGGGTTGAACTTGTACAGGGTGTTATCCGCGGTAGAAAAGGCGCTGTCGATTTCTATCACGGCAACCTGGCTGCGTGTGCCCGGGCTCTGGTCACGTCGCTGGCCGGTGGCCCAGGCTTTTACCGTGGCAAGCTTGCGGCGTAGCGGGGCAGTTTTGCGGATGCCGCAGCATTCACCATGACCGTCCTTATAGAAGCTGAACAGGCCCTTTTCCTTGACGAAGGGTTCCAGTGCGGCGGCCTCTGGCGAAAGTATGTCGATGCTGATGTCATAGTGTTCGCGTACCTGATCGATAAACCGGTAGGTTTCCGGATGCAGGCGGCCGGTGTCGAGGCTGAAGACCTTGACGTTTTTGTTGAGTTTCCAGGCCATGTCTACCAGCACCACATCTTCCGCGCCGCTGAAGGACAGCCACAACTCATTACCAAAATGCTCGAAGGCGAGCTTGAGAATGTCCTGGGGCGACTTGTTGGCGTAGCTTGCCGCCAGCTCGGCTGCATCGAAGGGGTGGCTCATCGGCTTGAATTCCTAGTTATGGTGACGTTGCGCGTCTTGTGTGGCGATGGTAGCAAAAGCCAGTTATGCGACTAAATAACCAAGTGCCGCAATAGACCTCTGATTTGGGTATAAGGCTCTGCATTGCAGAGCCTTGGGGTAGCCGCTAGAGTGCCGCTTTCTCAAATAAATCCAAGCTAGGAGTGTCCTGTGGAAATCGCGTGTCTCGACCTGGAAGGCGTGTTGGTCCCGGAAATCTGGATTGCCTTCGCGGAAAAAACTGGCATCGAATCGCTAAAAGCGACCACCCGGGATATTCCGGACTATGACGTGCTGATGAAACAGCGCCTGCGCATCCTGGACGAGCACGGCTTGAAGCTGTCCGATATCCAGGAAGTGATCGCTACCCTCAAGCCCCTGGACGGTGCGGTGGAGTTTGTCGACTGGCTGCGTGAGCGCTTTCAGGTGGTGATTCTCTCGGACACCTTCTACGAGTTCTCCCAGCCGCTGATGCGTCAGCTGGGTTTCCCTGCTCTGCTATGCCACAAGCTGGTCACCGATAAAACCGATCGGGTAGTGGATTACCAGCTGCGCCAGAAGGACCCCAAGCGTCAGTCGGTCATCGCCTTCAAGAGCCTCTACTATCGCGTGATCGCGGCGGGTGACTCGTATAACGACACCACCATGCTCAGCGAAGCCCACGCCGGTATCCTATTCCACGCGCCGGACAACGTGATTCGCGAATTCCCGCAATTCCCTGCTGTACACACCTATGAAGACCTCAAGCGCGAGTTCCTCAAGGCGTCCAACCGCCAGCTGAGCCTGTAGTCAGCCTGTTATTGAAAAGTCCGCTCAGTTGAGCGGGCTTTTTTGTGGCCTGCCATCCATGGCGGCCACCCTTCGGGCCGTCGCTGGGCGACGTCAAAAACTTCTCCCGGAAGTTTTTTGTGCCTGCCGTTCAGGTCAGTCGCAGAACTGCTCCAGCGTCTCCAGCAGCACTTTGACCTTGGTAATCGATTCCTGGTATTCGGCCTGGCCGTTGGAGTCTGCGACGATGCCGCCGCCACCCCAGCAGCTAATTTGCCCGTCCTTGGCCAGCAGGCTGCGGATGGCAATTGAGCTGTCCATTTCGCCGCGCACATCCAGGTACAGCAGCGAGCCGCAATACAGGGCACGGCGGGTTGGTTCCAGCTCGTCGATTATCTGCATGGCGCGGATTTTCGGCGCGCCGGTAATCGAGCCGCCGGGGAAGCTGCCGGCGATCAGGTCCAGCGCATCCTTGTCGGGCGCCAGTTCGCCGGTCACGGCGCTGACCAGATGATGCACATTGGGGTAGCTCTCTAGGGCGAAGAGTTCCGGTACCTGTACCGAACCCACTCGGCAGCTGCGCCCGAGGTCATTGCGCAGCAGGTCGACAATCATCAGGTTTTCCGCACGGTCCTTCTGGCTGTCGAGCAGGGCGTGGGCTTGCGCCTGATCCTGCTCTGGGTCGGCATGTCGTGGGCGGGTGCCCTTGATTGGCCGGGTTTCCACCTGGCCTGCGCTGATGCGTAAGAAGCGTTCAGGCGACAGGCTGATGATGGCACCGCCACCAGGTAGGGTCTGATAACCCGAGAAAGGTGTCGGGCAGGCAGCGCGCAAGGCCTGGTAGGCGGTCCACGGCGAGCCTTGATAGCCCGCGCGAAAGCGTTGGGCAAAGTTAACCTGATAGCAGTCGCCAGCTTGGATATACGTCTGAATGCGCGCAAAGCATCGCTGGTACTCGGCTTCGCTAATGTCGGACTGAAAGTGCTCCAGTAGTTTGAACGGTTGTGGCGCGGACGCTGCTGGCGTGGCGAACAGCTCGGCCAAGCGCTGGCGTTCGGGCGCGCTCAGGCTTGGATGAAACATAAGCTGGCTACGTTGTTGCTGGTGATCAGTGATCAGGGCCCAGGCATAAACACCAAAGCGAGCGTCTGCCAGATCCAGGTCATCAATGGCCTGCGCCGGTAGCTGTTCCAGCCTGCGGCCGAAGTCGTAACTCAGGTAGCCAATCAGCCCTCCGACGAACGGGAGCGGATTATCTACCGGTGGCTGGCAAGCGCCTAGGCCTGCGAGGCTCTGGCGCAGGCGTTGCAGGAAAGCGTTGGCCGTTTCGTCAGGTGTCGGCGCCAGCTCTGCCAATGGCCAGGCGCTGATAAGGTCATAGCGTCCACGCTGCGCGGTCGGCCGTCCGGCATCCAGCAGCACGGCGCCGGGCGCATGGATCACGCAGCTGAAGTAACGCGAAGGGTCTGCGAGGTAGGGCAGAGCCTGTACAAGGCAAGTAGGCATATGGCAGGTTCAAGGTGCGCGGATGCCGATTGTAGAACGTCGCCAACATTCATCCTAGAGCTTGCGCGTGGGTTTACTCGGGACGCTGCCGCTCATTAGTATGGGTAGGTCCCCGGATGTTCGATGTGACTCATAAAACAATAATTACTACGGGATCAAGGCCATGGATGAAGTTATAAATCCTGCCGCTGGGAGCCTTTTGCGTGCCAAGCTGATGCCACCCCAGGCATCTACGGATTATCTGGTCAGGCCGCAGCTTGAATCTGCACTGAGTGCCAGTCAGCATGCACGTGTACTGCTATTGGCAGCCCCGGCAGGCTTTGGCAAAACCAGTGCACTGGTCGCATTGGCTCAGGCGCGTGAGCAAAGTGGTCAGGCGGTGGCCTGGTTGTCGCTCGGCCCCGGCGATGATGAACCATCGCGTTTTCTGCTGCAGCTGATCGAGGCACTTTCTCGCCTGTTGCCGGGCTTTGGCGCAGAAGCCTTGGCTTATCTGCAGAACACCATGCGGGTGCCGGTCTCCGCCGTGATGGAAAGCCTGCTGGTGGATCTGGCTCAGCTGGAAACCCCGCTGTTGCTGGTGCTCGATGACCTGCACCTGATTCAGGATGCCGAGTTGCTCGGTGCACTGAATCGCCTGATCAAGTTTGCCCCTGAAGGTTTTACCCTGGCCATCGGCAGCCGCTCGCAGCCGGCACTTAACCTGGCCACCCTGCGCGCCAAGGATTTGCTGGTGGAGATCGGTGAGCAGGAACTGCGCTTGAGCAGGGCGGAAACCCGCGATTATCTGCAACGCTGCGGCCTGCAACTGGACGCTGTGGCGTTTTCTGCCCTGTACAGCCAGACCGAAGGCTGGATGGTGGGGGTGCACTTGGCCAGCCTGTGGCTGCGCCATCAGCCCCAGGCTGGCGCGCAGATTGCCGACATGGGCACCGATCAGGCGGCCGTAGGCGCGTATCTGCTGCGCAGCGTGTTCGAGCAGCTGCCTGCTGATAAACAAGAGTTGCTGCTGGCCCTGGGCATAGCTCAGCAACTCAGTGGTGACCTAGCCAATGCCCTGACTGGGCGGCATGACGGTCAGCTGTTGCTGGAAGAGCTGGAAGCCATGCAGCTGTTCCTCTTGCCGCTGGACCGCGAACGCCAGTGGTATCGCTTTCACAACCTGTTTGCCGAATTCTTGCGCGGCCGCCTGAAAGAGCGCGACCCCGAGCGTTTCAAGCAGCTGCACTTCAACGCCAGCCTGTGGTTCACCAACCATCATATGCAGAACCTGGCCATCGAACATGCCTGCCTGGCCGAAGATCCGGAGATGCTCGCCGCCCTGGTCGACGGATGTGGCCTGGAGCTGATCAACCGTGGCCAGCTGAACCTGATCTACAAATGGCGTCAGCACGTGCCGGATGAGATCGCCGAGCGGTTTCCCGTGCTGGTACTCGCCGATGTCTGGACCCGCGCCGCCGAGCTGGGCCTGGTGGAAGCCAATCGCATGCTCGATGAGCTGCTCGAGCGCTGGACTGAAGCCAAACCCGGCGCGCCGTTGAGCGACAAGCTGTTGGCGACTCTGGCGATCAAATCAGTTATCGCCTTGCAGAAAGATGATTTGCAGACCTGCATTGCCCTGACGCGGCGGGTTGAAGTGCAGCTGGGCCAGCACACCGCCTTTCTCGAAGTGGCGATGCTGATCATCGGCGCGCTGGCCAATGTGATGATCGGTCAGCCGGATCAGGCCAAACGTTTGCTGGCGTTGGCGCAGCAGCGCAATCACTTCCTCGAAGGGCGCTATCTGGATATGCAGCTGGCCAACGTCGAGGTACTGCTGAGCCTGGAGCAGGGGCAGATCCGTCAGGCCGAGCTGTTGTTCGCCCAGTTGCGCGCGCGGGTTATTCCCTGGTTCTCTGACCGCTCGCGGGCCTTGGCGCTGCCGACCATCACCGAAGCCCTGATCGCCTATAACCAGGGCCGCCTGGAGGGCATCGAGGAGCGCCTGCGCTGGGCGCTGGCCACAGTTGATGTGATCAATCCGATCGATCTTTACGCCCAGGGCATGCTGTGCATGGCCCATGTGCAGCGCATGCAGGACAGCCCCAAGGAGGCCTACGCCAGCCTGGTGTTGATGCAGAACCTGGCGGCGCGCAACCAGTCCTGGCGTTTCTACGCCCAGGCGGTGGCCGATGAGGTGGTGCAGATTCTTCAGGAGCCCGCGGCGGACCGGCTCAAACGCGCCGAACAACGGCTCAAGACCGTGGACTGGAACAAGCTGGCCGAGCATTACCAGCACATGCGCTTCAACCCGGTGCTGTGGGTGCGCGGTCTGACCCGCATTCGCCTGCAGCAGGCGCGCGGGCATTACAGCGAGGCGCTGCACGAAATTACTCAGCTGCGCGGCATGCTGCTGGATAACTGGCATGGCCTGCAGCGCCTGCGTCTCGACCTGCTGGCGGCGCTGAGTTATCAGCGCCTGGGCTATCAGGAACGGGCGCAAAGTCTGTTGGTGCAATGTTTGATCGGCGCTGAGCGCGAAGGCGTGCGCAGCCTGTTTGTCGAGGAGGGCGAGGCCATTCGCCTGCTGCTGCAGCAGCTGGAAGCTGCCGAGCGCCAGCCGGCGCTGCAGGGCTTTATTCGCGGTTTGCTGGCCATCTGGCCGGGCAACAGCGCGCGGCAATCGCTGGAAGTGCTTGAGGAAGGGCTGACCGAGCGCGAGCGTGAGGTGGTCTGCCTGGCGGCTCAGGGCATGTCGAATGATGAGATCGGCCAGCAACTGTCATTGGCCCTCGGTACGGTCAAGTGGCACCTGCACAACATTTACGAAAAGCTCAAAGTGCGTAACCGCACACAAGCCATCCGCCGCGCGCGCGAACTGAGTCTTCTTGATCAATGAATAGCCAATCGAAACCCCGTACGGGCAAATTACCGTTACTGCGCACCAAGCTGTTCCCCGCTGAGTCTGCCGGTCGGCCTTTGCTGGCCCGTGAGGCTCTGCTTGATCGGCTGTTCAAGGCCCGCGAGCAGCGCCTGATTCTGCTCAGCGCACCGGCCGGTTTCGGCAAGAGCACGGTGCTTAGCCAGTTCCGTCTGCGTTTGCTGGAGACTGGTGCGCGGGTGGCCTGGTTGTCCTGTGATGAAGCCGACAGCGAACCGCAACGTCTGCTGCACTACCTGATCGCCGCGATAGAGGCGCAGCTGCCGGGCTTTGGTGCGAGTACCGCACGCCTGCTGCGTGATGACCTGAGCGTGCCCAATGAATTGTTGCTGGATTCGTTTATTGGCGATCTGAAAAAAGTCCAGGGTGACCTGTACCTGGTCTTCGATGACTTTCATCGGGTACGGCATGTCGACCTAGGCCCGTTGGTCAATTACTTCGTCAAGCAGGTGCCGGCCAATGTGCGGATGATTGGCAGCACCCGCTACAAGCCGCGCTTTCTTGATGAGCAGCCGATCATTTCGCCCTGGGCGCTGTGGATCAAGGCAGATGAGCTGCGGCTGACCCGAGGCGAGACCGAGGCCTATTTTCACGAACTCAAGCAATTGCAGCTGAGCTGCACCGAGCTGGATCTGCTGCACCAGCGCACCGAAGGCTGGATTACGGCATTGCACCTGGTGGCTCTGGCGTTGGCGCGGCACCCGGAGCGCAGCGGCTTTCTCGCTGGGCTGTCCGGCACCGAGCGCAATATTGCCGATTACCTGGCTGAGGATGTGCTAGACCACCTGCCGCAGGATCAGCAGCTGTTTCTCGACCAGACCTCGGTACTCGATGAGTTCAATGCCGAGTTGTGCAACGCCCTGACTGGCCGTACAGATGGCGCGCAGATGCTCAAGCGTCTGCAGACCGCTCAGCTGTTTATCATCGCGCTGGACGAGCAGGGCGAGTGGTTTCGCTATCACCATCTGTTTGCCGAGTTTCTCCAGGGTCGCCTGAGCCGGGCGGGTGACCCGACCCATCTGTTGCACGCCGCCGCCCGTTGGTGTGAAAGCCATGAGCTGACCGATAAGTCGGTCAAATACGCCTTGCGCGCGCGTGATTACGCCTTTGCCGCCGAGCTGCTGGAGCGCCAGGGCGCGACGCTGATTGCCGGCAATCAGGTGTACGGCATTCTGGCGATCCTCAAGGATGTGCCGTCGGAAGTGATTCGCGAACACCCGGTGTTCCAGATTTTCTACGCCTGGCAGCTGGCCTTCGAGCAGAAGTACGCCGAGGCCGAAGCGCTGATCGAGGAGGTCAGCACGCGCCTGATGCAGGGGCGTGGCAAGCCGATGCACTTTGGCCTGGCGGTGCTGCTGGCGGTGGCTCAGGTGCTCAAGGCTTTGGTGCTGCTGTATCAGGACAAGCTGGAGGGCGCGCTGAAGGTGGCGCGGCACTGGCTCGCTCTGGTGCCGGATAACCAGCCGATTTTCCGCGCCAGCATGTCCTGCATTCAGGCCGCAGCCTATGCGCTGCTGGGCGAGTTCGGCGATGCGGCCAAGTCGATTGCGGTGGCGCGCGACAACCTGGAGCAGGCCGACAGCGAGTACCTGCATGCGGTGGCCAGCCTGATTGAGGCGCTGATCTGTAAGGAGATGGGCCAGCCTGAGCGCGGCCGGGTTTTGGCTGAGACTGCGCGGGCGCGGGTCGAGCAGGTGTTCGGCCGCCGCAGTCGGGTCGGTGGGCCGCTGGCCCTGGCCTATGCGGATTTGCTGTATGAGCAGGATCGGCATGCGGCGATTCTTGCCGAGTTGCCGCTGGCGACCACCTGGCGCGATGTGGCCACGCCAATTGAGCTGATCAGTCGCGGCAAGTTGGTGATGGCCAAGGCGCGGTTCTTTGCCGGCGAGGGCGAGTCGGCCCTGGCGGAGTTGGATGAATGGCTGGCGGGTTTGCATGGCCCAGGTTATGAGCGCGTCTACGCCCTGGGCATGAGCTGCAAGGTGCAGTTTCTGCTGTGGCTGCGTAAGCCCAATGAGGCCGAGCGCACCTGTCTGCAGTTGCAGCGCCATCTGGCGGTATTGCCGCCTGGCCGTTATGCCGATGCGGAAACCGTGCAGGTGTTGTCGGAGGCGCGTCTGGCCTTGTCCGAACGCCGTGCCGACAAGGCGCAAGCGGTGCTTGAGGCCTGCCTGGCCAAACAGACGGCCGAGCATCAGCGTGATCGGCGCCTGCGCCTTTCCTTGTTACTTTCTGTGGCGTACTGGCGCAAAGGTAACAGCGACAAGGCTTTTGCTTTGCTCAAAAGCACGGTCGAAGACGCCTGGGCCAGCGGTTACCGGCGCATGTTTCTGGATGACGCACTCTGGCTGCTACCGCTCTGGGACGCCTGGCACAGTGCCGAACCCAAGCGCGCCAGTGCCTGGCAAGGGCTGGCCGAGCAGCTGCGCGAGCAATGCCGTCGGCTGTCTATCAATCTAGAAACTTTCGATGAAAATCAAGATGTTAGCCATCGTGAGCGGGAAATTCTGCGCTTTGTTGCGGCCGGTTTGTCGAACCGCGATATCGCCCAGGCGGTGCATTTGTCAGAGGCCACGATCAAATGGCACCTGCACAACCTGTTCGCCAAGCTGGGCGTGCGCAGCCGTACGCAAGCGGTATTGAAGGGCAAGAGCCTGGGCTTGTTGAGCGAGGCCTGAGCGTCGGCTGCCTGATTGGCGCTAGATGGGCGCTCCATCCCTTGGATGGGCTGGCAGCCAGGGCATGCCCCAGTAGTTTTAACGTCAGGACGAGAAGCATGGTGCTTCACGATTCCAAGCCTGGCGCGAATAGGGAAGCAGTGTCAGACCTGGTGAGCGGCGCATGCCGCTGTAGCTGAGACGGACAGGAGTCCAGAGCAGCCTGCCGGGGACAACCCATTAGTGAACTGTGGAGACAATAACAATGAAAACCCTCAAGCAACTGGCCCTGGCCACCGCTGTTCTGGCTGTTCCTTTCATGGCTCAGGCTGAGCTCAAGGCCATGGACGACAGCTCCCTTTCCTCCGTGACTGGTCAGGCTGGTATCAGCATTTCCGGCAACTTCAACGGCAGCATCGGCAAGATCAGCTACATCGATGATGGTAATAGCCTGAATCTGGAAACTGTTGCCTTCACTGGTTTCAATATTTCTGATACGTCGCCGGTCATGGTCGACGTAGTGAGCACTGACATTGGCGGCACTCAAACCCAGCAACTGCAGATCAGCCTGCCGGCCATCACTGGCGAGCTGAGTGTCGGTGCCATCCGTCTTGGCACTGGTGCCAGCATTGGCGGCTTGGCGATCAACGATCTGAACATGGCCGGCACCACCGTAAAAGTCTGGGGCCACTAAGTTCGCTTAGTTGTTGCGTGTGATGAAAGGTCTTACCGGCTTCGGCCGGTAGGGCTTTTCTCTTGCCGGATAGGAGTGCGGTGGGCGAATGATCGAGATTCTGCTGGGCAGTTTGATCGGCGTATGGGGCTTTACCGAGGCGGTGGATACCAAACCGCCGGCACCGGGTACCGTGCATATCAATCAGTATTTGCTGCCAAACGGGCCTTTGCGTGAGACGGTGACGCTTGAACCGATGAGCCAGTTGCAGTTTCGCAATGTGATTCGTCAGGCTTATGACTACAGTTGCGGTTCTGCCGCCTTGACCACGCTGCTGGATTATTTTCTCGGTCGTAATTTGCAGGAACGCCAGGTAATGGAGGGCTTGCTGCAGTTTGGTGAGGCCGACAAGATCGTTGAGCGACGCGGTTTTTCCCTGCTCGACATGAAGCGCTTTGTTACGGCGCTGGGCTACAAGAGTGGTGGCTTTCGCGCGGCTTTTGCCGATCTCGACGCACTTGAGCATCCGGCCATCGTGCCGATTGAATATGCCGGCTTCAAACACTTTGTGGTGGTGCGCGATGTGTACAACGACCATGTGTTTGTCGCGGACCCGGCGCTGGGCAATATCAGCTTTACCCGTACACGTTTTGAGGAAATCTGGGATCAGAACGTACTGTTCGTGATTTTCCCCAGCGGTAATGAACCGCCGAATGCCCTGGCCTTGAGCGAGCAGGATTTGCGCATCATTGATGACCGCACCGTCAGCTTGCTGGCATTTCGTGAGTTCCCACAAATGACCAAATTTACCGAAAACCAAGCCACAGAGCTGGGTTCCGGTGGCGATATTCGCTATATCCGACGCAAGTAAAACGCCCGGCATAACAATAAATATTTGGGGGCTGCGCCATGAGAGTTTTGCATTATGTATGGCTGGCCATGCTAGCAGGGGCTGCCAGTTCAGCGGTATTTGCCGACGAGCCGAGCTCGGTCGATCAGGCACGTGAAGCATTGAGCAAGCAGGATGATGACGCCGACAGCGCCAAGGCCCTGGAAGAGGTGTTTCAGGCCGCGGAAAAAAGCTACACCCTGCTAAAAAAAGGCGAGCGAACCCTGACCTATGGTTTCGATTACTCGCTGCTGCGCGATACGGTTATCGAGACTGTGCGCACCGGCAACAACGTATTCAGTGTGATTGGCCAGAGCGAGGCGCAGCACACCTTCACCAACTCGTTCACCTTCGATTATGGCGTGTGGGATAACCTGACCTTCAGCGTGCGTCTGCCCATGGTCGCCAAGTACGACACCGAGCGTGACCTGAATGCCTACAGCCTGGGCGATATCTCCGCCAGTCTGCGTTGGCAGCCGTGGACCTCCTTGCGCGGCAAGCCGGTGACTACCCTGTATGCGACCTTGGGATTGCCAACTGGCAACAGCCCCTACGACATCAACTCCCAGAGTGACCTGTCTACGGGCAGCGGTACCTACAGCCTGGGCGTCGGCGCGAATATGTCCTACGTGATCGACCCGGTCGTGTTGTTCGGCTCGCTCGGATACACCTACAACATGCCCATTACCGGCATTGGCCAGGTACGTGGCGGGCGTTTGCTCGAAGAGGTCGATCCGGGCTCATCATTCTCCCTGAGCATGGGCTTTGCCTATGCGCTGTCCTATGACGTGTCGCTGGCAACCTCCTACCAGATGTCGCACTCGCTAAAACCTACCTTCACCTTCGCCGACGGCGAAGCCGAGGGACGCGGGCAAACCAGTGCGGTGATGAACTTCTCGTTGGGCTTGCGTACTTCACCGGATCGCATTGTCAACGTCAGTGCCGGTTTCGGTATGACCGAGGATTCGCCCGATGTGCTGTTGGGCATCTCCATGCCTTTGGATATCAAAGGCCTGAAGGCCGAATAAACGCGAGCGAATCTTCTTATGAACACGCGAATTTCGCTGCTAACGCAGGCGATTTTTTGGGCTGCTTCGCTCTGCTGCGGCCTTGCCCAGGCACAATTGGCGCAGAACCTGACGATTGGCAGCCCCAAGGCCATGGCGTTAGGCAATGCGGTAACGGCTGATTTCACCGGTATCGATGCGGTGCATTACAACCCGGCAGCCCTGAGCAAACTCAAAGGGCGGCAGACGACGATCAAGTTCATTACGGGGATGATGGATATTCGCGCCGAGTTCGATGCGCCGGCCGGTTATGGCAGCAACTTTCTTGGCCTGAGTAACGACTCGGTGGCCAACTCATCCAGCCGCGCAGGTGCCGCGATGATGTACCTGCCAGGTGTGGGTGGCGCCACTGAATTGCCGATGCTGTTTGCGCCTCTGGCTGGGCTGTCCATCACACCGCCAGGCTCCAAACTGACCTTCGCCACCAATATGTACACGCCGCAGGCGCTTGGCTTTGCCCGTGATGACGATGACCCGGGGCGCTATCAGGGCAAGGAGTTGGTGATCCAGCGCCTGACCTATTTCTCGCCCTCACTGGCATATCAGGTCAACGATGAGCTGTCGCTGGGGCTGTCTATCGGCTTTTCCCATCAAGCCATGGCGCTTAATCAGGATTTCCGCGCGCCGGGCATTCTCACCGGCTTTGTGGGGGTGGCTCAGGACGCCTTATGTCTTGTGGATGGCAACCCGTTTGAAATATTCCTAAATATCTGTGGCGGCGAACTGGGACCCTTCACCGACATTGCCAATATCGACATCGACATGCAGCAGACCCTTTCGCCAACCTGGAACGTCGGTTTTCTCTGGGAGCCGACCAACTGGTTTGCCCTGGGCGCGGTGTACCAGAGCGAGGCCAAGATGCGCTTGAAAGGGCGCTATGTGGTGGATTACTCGGAGAACTGGCAGGGCTTCTGGCAGGGCCTGGACAGCTCGTTTATCGGCGCGGTGTTCAACAGCCTGACGCCCGATGGTTTGTTCGATAAAGAGCAGGGCAACGTCTCGTTGAACATGACTTATCCGGCGCACTTTGCCACGGGCATCAAGCTCAAGCCGCATAAGCGCTGGCAGATCAACCTGGATGTGAAGTGGACCGACTATGCGGCCTGGGACAAGTTCGAGCTGGAGTTTGATCGCCAGCTGGATATTCTGACCATCGCCAGCCTGTTCTCCCCGGAGAACGCCACCTCGACAAGTATCATTCTTGACCGTGGTTATGAGTCGGTCTGGAGTTGGGCGGTCGGTGTTGAATATCAGGTTAATGACCGCCTCAGCCTGCGTATGGGCTATGAGCCAAGGCCGTCAGCCATTCCTGGTAACAAGGCCGATGTGCTGGCGCCTTTGGGTGATGCCAAGCTCTATGGTCTCGGTCTGGGTTACCAGTGGGATAAGGACACCGTGATCGACCTGGGTTTCAACTACCTGGTCAGCAAGCAGGACATCCCGGCGCGTTCCAGTTGCAACATCAACTGCTCATCCATCGACAGCATGGTGTACAACCCCTATGCCGATCTGGATGTTAAAACCAGCGTCAAAGCCTATGTGCTGGCGTTAACCTATCGCACCACGTTCTAGGGTTCTGTCATGCGCATTGTGCTGATGCTGATAGGGTTTTTGGCGGCTACACAGGCCAGCGCCAGCGGCCGCTACCTGACCTGGGTCGATGACCAGGGGCGGGTGCACAACAGCTTTGTCGACAACCGCTATATGGCCCATCAACGCACGGCTGCCGGCAATATCCAGCGCAGCGATCAGGCGCGCTTGAATGAAGGTGAGGCCGCCGTCTGGCCTGGTAGCAAGAGCAGTGGTGAGAGCAAGCGGCGCTATTTCACCTGGGTGGATGCCAACGGCAATCTGCAGAACAGCTTCTATGCCGGCCAGCAGGTGCAAGCTGGCGGCAATGAAATTGTTTTGGGGACGGGTGAGCGCTCCAGTGCCTACATCAGCTCGGATGTGTTGGAAGGGCGCGATTTTGCCCGTGATGAGCAAGATGGTCGCTACTTTACCTGGGTCGATGAGCAGGGGCGTATGCGCAACTCCAAAGTGCCCCCCAAAGGAGCCAAACAGCCAACGCCAACCTTGCACAATGTGCCGCTTACCCAGGGCCGCGAAATCACCTTTGAGGGTAAGCCGCAGGCTTTGCCGGGGCTGGATGGGCAACCCACCGCGGCTATGCAGGCCTTGCTGGCTGGAACCGAGGCAAAGACTGGTGGGCGTTATCAGGAACTGGTCGAGCGTTGTTGTGGGCAATTGGCCGAGGGTGATTTCACCCCTCTTAGTGCCGCTGAGCCCCGTTATGAAGAGCTAAATCGCTTTTCACCCAGCCTGGATTTCCCCATGGGCAAGAGCTACTACGCCGCCCTGAAACTGCCACGCTCGCAGTACGACTTCGGTTTGCGCATTCGCAGCTTTGCCAACAAACAGGTGGCCTATCCGTCCTTGCTGTTCCTTGATCAAGCCAAGCAGCCAACGCGCCTGGTCAGCGATGCGGTGTACCAGCTGCACGCGGAAACCTGGTATCGCTATGCCTTTATCGAGGGCACTGTGCCGGTGCGAGCCGCTGCGGGTGAGCACTATGTGCTGCTGCTAACCACAGATGAAGACCGCAGCCTGCAAACCCTGGACAACAAACCCTTCAAGCGCCCCTTGCAGGCGCTGGCGCTCGATGAGGCGGGTATGCAGAGCCACGCCCACAGTGATGAAGGCGCGTTTGAGTTGGCGATTGTGCGTTAGCGACGCCATAAAGCCGTCATAAAAAATCCCGGAAAAGTCCGGGATTTTTAGTCATCGGATCAATCAGATCTGCGCAATCGAGACGTGACCAAACAGCTCTTGCGAGAAGCGCATGCGCTCTTCGGCGGTTTCGACTATGCCTTTTTTCTGCAGTTCGGCTATGCGCGCTTCGACGGCGTGGGCGCGGTGGGTCAGGCCACAGTCGTTGGCGATCTGGATGTTAAGGCCGGGGCGGGCGTTGAGTTCGAGAATCAGCGGGCCCTTGTCCTGGTCCAGCACCATGTCCACGCCGATATAGCCCAGGCCGCACAGCTCGTAGCAGCCGGCGGCGAGCTTCATAAAGCCGTCCCAGTTCGGTAGCTGCACACCGTCCACCGCGTTGGTGGTGTCCGGGTGTTTACTGATCTTGTTGTTCAGCCAGGTGCCGCGCAGGGTCACGCCGGTGGCCAGGTCCACACCGACACCGATGGCGCCCTGGTGCAGGTTGGCCTTGCCGCCGGACTGGCGAGTTGGCAGGCGCAGCATGGCCATCACCGGGTAGCCCATCAGCACGATGATGCGGATGTCGGGCACGCCTTCGTAGCTGATGCTTTTGAAGATCTGGTCCGGGGTTACGCGGTATTCGATCAGCGCGCGATCCCGGTGGCCGCCCAGGGAGTAGAGGCCAGTGAGGATGCTGGAGATCTGATGCTCGATCTCCTCGTGGCTGATGATCTTGCCCGAGACGGTTTTGTATTTTTCTTCGAAGCGATCAGCGATCACCAGGATGCCGTCACCGCCGGCGCCCTGGGCCGGTTTGACCACAAAGTCGGGGCGGTCACCGATTATTTTGCGCAGGTTATCGATGCCTTTTTCGGTATCGATGATGCCGTACATTTCCGGCACATCGATGCCCGCTTCGATGGCGCGCATCTTGGTGATGATCTTGTCATCGACAATCGGATAGAGGTGCCGTTTGTTGTACTTCAGCACGTAGTCCGCGTTACGCCGATTGATGCCCATGATGCCTTTGGCTTCCAGGGCTTTCCACGTCTTGATCAGACCGAACATGGCATTAGTCCTTGAGGAAGGCTTTGAAGCGGAACAGTTCGGTCAGGCGGTAGCCGCGATAGCGACCCATTGCCAGCATAAAGCCAACCATGATCATCAGCACGGCAGGGAAGGTGAAGATGAAGTAGTTCAGCTCCTTCACGCTCATCAGTAAGTGCGCCAGGGTGGCGGCGAACAAAGTGCCCAGGGCGACCTTGAAGGCATGGCCACCACCGCGTTCTTCCCAGGTGATGGACAGGCGCTCGATGGTCATAGTCAGAATCACCATTGGGAACAGCGCGACTGATAGACCGCGCTCAAGCCCAAGTTTGTGACTCAATAGGCTGATTGCGGCGATCAGCACTACAACGAAGGTCAGTACGACTGACAGGCGCGGTAGCATCTGTAGCTTCAAGTGCTCAAGGTAGGAGCGCAGTGACAGGCCAAGCGCGGTGATGATGGTGAAG
Source organism: Pseudomonas sp. (assembly GCF_030684895.1). GTDB lineage: Bacteria > Pseudomonadota > Gammaproteobacteria > Pseudomonadales > Pseudomonadaceae > Aquipseudomonas. The sequence continues at coordinate 49,897 of NZ_JAUXXP010000033.1, forward strand.
AACATAATGCCGTAGCCCAGCTGCATCTCGCGGAAGGCCAGGGCGATCAGTACCGGGGTGAATGTGCCGAGTGTCTGCAAACCACCGAGGTTGCGCAGAATCAGGATCACCAGCACGCCGATGGGGATCATCACCATGATCATAAAGGTCTGTTGGGTCTGCAGCGGCAGGCCATACAGGGAGTATTCGAGGAAGTCGGCGTCGGTGTTTTCGTCGGTCAGCTTGGCCAGGCGAATGGCGTTCATTTCGCTGTTGTTCAGGCTGAAGCTAACTTGCGCCTGCTTGCCGCCTTCCAGTGTGACCAGGCTTTCATCGCCGATCCACCAGACCAGGCGATCAACCGGCATACCCTGTTCGCCGCTTTCCGGGTTGAAATACAGCCATTTTTCACCGTTGAAGCTGCGTAGCCACAGTTCCGGACTCTGCTGGATGTCGGCAGCCAGGCGGATGCTGTGCACACGCTGCATCGGTACGTGGGCGATGGACAGCAGCAGCTCGATAACCTTGGCTTTGTTCGGGGTGGAAGCATCGCCGCCCAGCAGCAGTTTGACGTTATCGTCACCGGCGTTGTTGACGCGTTTGATGGTCTCGCTAATAAAGGTTTCTACATCGGCCGAGTGCTGGCGAATCGGCGCGAGTAGCGCTTCAGCGGCAATTTTCTCGGGCCCTTCGACCGGTATGCTGTCGCGGAAGATCGGCCCTTTTGGCTTGGCTTGTTCACCACTGTAACGCTTGGTCAGCACCAGGCGGTAGTAGAGGGTCTGCTTGCCGCTGGCACGGCGTGCGGACCAGGTGACTTTGCGGTTGCCGTCGGCGCGGTTGATGCTCACACCATAGTTATTCGAGATAAAGCTCTCGTTGAGGCTGACGTAATCCTGGGCCAGCGGCGGCACGAACATCTGCAGCTTGACCGGCTCACGCGGGCTGGCCTGGAACTCGACTTTGGCGTCGATGTTCCACAGGTCATCAGTCTCGTCTTCGGTCATCGGAATGCCGAGGATGAAAATCTGATAAGCCGTAATCAGAATGCCCAGACTCACCAGGAGTATGACCAGGACTTTCAGATGGAGGTTAAGAGAGCGCATGGGATTTACTCATCAAGGGCGGCGCCAAGGTTTGCGTCAGGGGCACAAGCAGGTTTGCCTGCTGCGTATTTAAGACTCGGATCGACCAAGGCCGAAAAGTGTTTAAGTGCTTCGGAGCCTATCAACAACGGGTATTGGAATGCACTGCGGTCGGTCAAGTTCACTTCAATTGTGCGAAGGGCCTTGCCCATGCAGATTTCCATCTCGATTACTGGGCGCGCCGTGTAGGTTTTTTCTTCTTCTGGATCATAGTCGCCTGCGCGGCGTTTGATCTTGCTGATGCGTGCCAGCGGGCGTTCGATCGGGCTGGTATGCGCCTCGTCGATGGCCAGGTAGAAACGCACCCAGGTCTCGCCATCACGCTTGAAACGTTTGATGTCGCGGGCGCTGAGCGAGGCGGTCTTAGCGCCGGTATCGAGCTTGGCGGCAAGCTTCAGATCGAGGTCGAATAGTCGGACGTATTCATTAAGCCCATAGACTGTCTTCTCCGCGGCGAAACTCAGGCCGGGAGCAAGTAGCAGGCATAGCACAAGGATGGAGGGCTTTAGTGTCATAAGTCCTGGGGTATGGTGCTGATGATGGGTCAAGCAAATGCCGGTCGCGCGCGTTGCAGTTGGGGCACCTGGGCTTGGAGTCTAGCAGGCAGTCAGAAATTCCTCTGCAAGCCTTAAGCGGGCGGCATTCTACCATGGGCTTTTTCAGTCGTGACAGGCGCTTATAGGCGTTTATGCAAGTAAGGTCGCGGCTACAGGCGACTAAAGTAGCGCTGCATACTGTCAACAATATCCTTGGTTTGTTTGACAGTAATGCCGTCTAGGCGTAATTTTTAGGCACTTAATTCGCGCAGTGTCGACAATATGCTTGATGTAATTGAGCCGCTCGAGTCTAGTCAGGAGGACTCGGAAACCCTTTCCGAGCAGGTTTTTCGGCGTATTCAGGCGGCCATCGTAAAAGGCGAAATTGCCCCCGGTAGCAAGATTTCCGAGCCTGAGCTGGCGCGCACTTACGGTATTAGCCGTGGCCCCCTGCGTGAGGCGATCCATCGTCTGGAAGGCCAGCGTCTGTTGGTGCGCGTGCCGCATATCGGCGCGCGAGTAGTCTCGCTTAGCCATGCCGAGCTGATAGAGCTCTATGAAATCCGCGAGTCGCTGGAAGGCATGGCCTGTCGCCTGGCTGCCGAGCGCATGACCCAGGCGGAAATCGATGAGCTGCGCGCGGTACTCGACCTGCATGAGCAGGATGCTGCTTTCAAGGCCGGGGTCGGCTACTACCAGCAGGAAGGCGATTTCGACTTTCACTACCGGATTATCCAGGGCAGTGGCAACAAGACCCTGACCCAAATGCTTTGCGGCGAGCTGTATCAGTTGGTGCGCATGTACCGCCTGCAGTTCTCCGCTACGCCCAATCGGCCGCATCAGGCGTTCGCCGAGCACCACCGCATTCTCGACGCCATTGCCGACCGTGACGGTGAGCTGGCCGAGTTGTTGATGCGCCGGCATATCGGCGCCTCCAAACGCAATATCGAGCGCCACTATTCCATGAGCGCCGCTAGCGCCAACAGCATGGGGCAGGGCGCGCATCCCAAGACAGCTAAAACCCGAGGTGAGTCATGAGCTTGAAGAGTCCAGGCCAGCGTTTCCGCGATGCCGTTGCTGAAGAGCACCCGCTGCAAGTCATTGGCACGATCAACGCCAACCATGCACTGCTGGCCAAACGTGCCGGTTTCAAGGCGATCTACCTGTCCGGTGGCGGCGTAGCGGCGGGTTCGCTCGGCTTGCCAGATCTGGGCATCACCGGCTTGGACGATGTACTCACTGATGTGCGCCGCATCACTGACGTGTGCGATTTGCCGCTGCTGGTGGATGTCGACACCGGTTTCGGCGCTTCGGCGTTCAACGTCGCGCGCACCGTCAAGTCGATGATCAAGTTCGGCGCAGCGGCGATTCATATTGAGGATCAGGTTGGCGCCAAGCGCTGTGGCCATCGCCCTAATAAGGAGATCGTCACTCAGCAGGAAATGGTCGACCGCATCAAGGCGGCCGTCGATGCGCGTACCGATGACAGCTTTGTGATCATGGCGCGTACCGATGCCCTGGCGGTTGAAGGCCTGAACTCGGCGCTGGACCGCGCGGCGGCCTGTGTCGAGGCCGGTGCCGACATGATCTTCCCGGAAGCCATCACTGAGCTTTCGATGTACAAAACCTTCGCCGACCGAGTGAAAGCGCCGATTCTGGCCAATATCACTGAATTCGGCGCCACGCCGCTGTACACCACCGAAGAGCTGGCTGCGGTGGATGTCGGCCTGGTGCTGTACCCGCTGTCGGCCTTCCGCGCCATGAACAAGGCGGCCGAAAACGTCTATATGGCTGTACGCCGCGACGGCACGCAGAAGAATGTGGTCGACACCATGCAAACCCGCATGGAGCTGTACGAGCGCATCAATTACCACGCCTTCGAGCAGAGCCTTGACGCGCTGTTTGCCGCGAAAAAATAACCGGAACGCAGGTCTTAGTCGCCTGCTTAAAAGAATGACCGACCGGATCGGATGAGGAGAGATTAGCGATGAGTGCGACCCCAGAAACCACCCCAGGCTTCAAGCCGAAAAAATCCGTGGCCCTGAGCGGCACAGCCGCCGGTAATACCGCGCTGTGCACAGTCGGCCGTACTGGCAACGACCTGCATTATCGCGGTTATGACGTGCTCGACTTTGCCAATCGCTGCGACTTCGAAGAAATCGCCCACCTGCTGGTGCACGGCAAGTTGCCCAACGCTGCCGAGCTGGCCGGCTACAAGGCCAAGCTCAAGGCCCTACGTGGCTTGCCGGCAGCGCTGAAGGTGTCGCTGGAGCAGCTGCCGCCTTCCGCTCACCCGATGGATGTGATGCGCACCGCTGTGTCCGTGCTGGGCTGCGTGTCGCCGGAGAAGGACGACCACAACCACCCAGGCGCCCGCGATATCGCTGACAAGCTGATGGCCTCGCTGGGTTCCGCATTGCTGTACTGGTATCACTTCAGCCACAACGGCAAGCGTATCGATGTGGAAACCGACGACGATTCGATTGGTGGTCACTTCCTGCATCTGCTGCACGGTGAGAAACCACGCGAGTCCTGGGTGCGCGCCATGCACACCTCGCTCAACCTGTATGCCGAGCATGAGTTCAATGCCTCCACCTTCACCTCGCGGGTGATCGCCGGTACCGGCTCGGATATGTATTCCTGTATCGCTGGCGGCATTGGCGCGTTGCGCGGGCCCAAGCACGGCGGGGCTAACGAAGTGGCGTTTGAAATTCAGAAGCGCTATGACAGCCCGGATGAGGCCGAGGCCGATATCCGTGCTCGTGTAGAAAAGAAGGAAGTGGTGATTGGCTTTGGTCACCCGGTCTACACCGTGAGTGATCCACGCAACAAGGTGATCAAGGATGTGGCCCGCGAGCTGTCGGTGGAGCAGGGCAATATGAAGATGTACGACATTGCCGAGCGACTAGAGAGCACCATGTGGGAAATCAAGAAGATGTTCCCCAACCTCGATTGGTTCAGCGCCGTGAGCTACCACATGATGGGTGTGCCCACCGCCATGTTCACCCCGCTGTTCGTCATCGCCCGCACCTCGGGCTGGTCCAGCCATGTGATCGAGCAACGCATTGACGGCAAGATCATCCGCCCGAGCGCCAACTACACCGGCCCTGAAGACCTCAAGTTTGTGCCGCTCAAGGATCGCCCATGAACAGCCAATACCGTAAATCCCTGCCCGGCACGGCGCTGGACTATTTCGATACTCGCGCCGCTGTCGAGGCCATTGCCCCCGGTGCCTATGCCAAATTGCCGTATGTCTCGCGTGTGCTGGCCGAACAGCTGGTGCGTCGCTGTGAGCCGGCCGCACTCACCGATTCGCTCAAGCAGCTGATCGAGCGCAAGCAGGACCTGGATTTTCCCTGGTACCCGGCTCGCGTGGTCTGCCACGACATCCTTGGCCAGACCGCACTGGTCGACCTGGCTGGCTTGCGTGATGCCATCGCCGAGAAAGGTGGAGACCCGTCCAAGGTCAACCCGGTGGTGCCGACTCAGTTGATCGTCGACCACTCCCTGGCAGTGGAGGCTGCGGGCTTCGACCCCGACGCCTTCGCCAAGAACCGCGCCATCGAAGACCGTCGCAATGAGGACCGGTTCCACTTTATCGAGTGGACCAAGACCGCGTTCAAGAACGTCGACGTGATCCCGGCCGGCAACGGCATCATGCACCAGATCAACCTGGAGAAAATGAGCCCGGTGATCCAGGCGCGCGGCGGCGTGGCCTTCCCGGACACCTGCGTGGGTACCGACTCGCACACCCCTCACGTCGATGCCCTGGGCGTGATCGCCATTGGCGTCGGTGGGCTGGAAGCAGAAACCGTGATGCTCGGCCTGCCGTCGATGATGCGCCTGCCCGACATCGTCGGCGTGCAGCTCACTGGCAAGCGCCAGCCTGGCATTACCGCCACCGACATCGTCCTGGCCATCACCGAGTTCTTGCGCAAGGAGCGCGTGGTCGGTGCCTGGGTCGAGTTCTTCGGCGCGGGTGCAGACAGTCTGACCATCGGCGACCGCGCGACCATTTCCAACATGTGCCCGGAATACGGCGCCACCGCTTCGATGTTCTACATCGACCAGCAGACCATCGACTACCTCAAGCTCACCGGCCGTGAGCCGGAGCAGGTGGCGCTGGTCGAACACTACGCCAAGACCACCGGCCTGTGGGCCGACGCGTTGGTCACCGCCGAATACGAGCGGGTGCTGAGCTTCGACCTATCCACCGTCGTGCGCAACATGGCTGGCCCGTCCAATCCGCACAAGCGCCTGCCGACCTCGGCACTGCAAGAACGCGGTATTGCCGACGAAGCCAAGCTAGCCTCCGGCAAGCTCGAGGAAGCCGAAGGGCTGCTGCCCGATGGCGCGGTGATCATCGCCGCCATCACCAGTTGCACCAATACCTCCAACCCGCGCAACGTCATCGCAGCTGGCCTGGTGGCGAAGAAGGCCAATGAGCTGGGCCTGGTGCGCAAGCCCTGGGTGAAGACGTCTTTCGCGCCAGGCTCCAAGGTCGCCAAGCTGTACCTGGAGGAAGCCGGCCTGCTGCCTGAACTGGAGAAGCTCGGTTTCGGCATCGTCGCCTACGCCTGCACCACCTGTGACGGCATGTCCGGCGCGCTGGAACCAAAGATCCAGAAGGAAATCATCGACCGCGACCTGTACGCCACCGCTGTGCTCTCGGGCAACCGCAACTTCGACGGCCGTATCCACCCCTACGCCAAGCAGGCCTTCCTCGCTTCGCCGCCGCTGGTTGTGGCCTATGCGATTGCCGGCACCGTGCGTTTCGATATCGAACAGGACGCGTTGGGCACCGATGCTCAGGGC
>NZ_JAUXXP010000034.1 GCF_030684895.1 Pseudomonas sp.
TCAGGAACAACTCCTTGCGGGTCTGCTTGCGCTTGCCGGCGTACTCGGCGTCGGCGAAGGTCATTTGCTTCATCGGAAAACTCGGCAGGTGGAATCCGGGTATTTTGCCAAAATCAGGAAGTCTTCTTCAGAGTTTCCCTAATTACCCGGACTATTTACAGAATAATCTTTCTGCATATCGCCACATCCGAGCTTTATTTACCAAGCAATTGTCAAGCATTTCGAGTATTATGCGCGGCCAAATTAATTTTTGAGATAGGTTAATGGCCGTCATGCGCGTAAAAGCATCCAACAGCAAACCCAAGCCGGCTCCAGCCGTGGAAACCAGCGCCTCGATCGACGCACAGATCGAAGCCTTCCTGAAATCCGGCGGGGAAATTCAGCAAATTGCCAAAGGCGTCAGCGGCCAGGTGTACGGCACCACCAAGCAGATCACCATCGGCAAAAAGTAGCGCTTTCTGGCCATGCAGCGCTTTGCTCGCAATGACAAGGCGCTGGCCAGTGCATAAGCCCTCGCTATCACCTGCGCCATTCCTCATCCCGACATCAGTTGTTTTACCCTTTTGCGCCCCGCCCTCTGGCGCTTAGCACAACCTTGTTTCAGAATCATGTCAGCCCGCATCTTGCGGCTGTTTCGGCATTGCCACTGCTGAACGATGGCAATCGCCCCAGGAGTACCCGTGCGCGTTACCTGCAATTGGCTGCGACAGCCTTCCAGCACCCTGCTTACCCTCGGTTTGCTATTACTCGCCCTGCCGTTGCTCAGCCGCTACACGCTGGGCTGGTCGCATGCCTATGGCTATCTGTCTGACCTGGCAATCGGCAGCTTGCTGGTGGTGCTCCTTTACCAACGCACCTGGCTGCTGAGCATTCCCCTGCTGCTGGTCTGGTGCATCTTTACCCTGAGCACCGCCGAGCTGGTCAATGCGGTGGGTCGCATGCCGGAGCCGGCCGACCTGCAATACCTGGGCGATGCGCAATTCGTCAGCCATTCGACCCAGGGCAGCGGCTTGAGCCAACCGCTATTGGCCTTGGCCATGGCCGTACTGGTGGCGCTTTACCTGGGTCTGCGCAGTTTACAAAGACCCCGCCGCGCGGCAGCGCTATCGCGCATCTGGCTGCTGCTACCGCTGACCCTGTTTGCCGTGCACACAGTCGGGCAACAACTCAAACCCAGCGAAGCTGCCCAATGGCTGCAATTCAACCTGCCGCACAAGCTGCTGGCGGAAAGTAGCAATAGCGGCCAACAACACCTGGCCGACTGGCTGGCGGGTGATGAACCGAGCAGCCCACCCGATATCAGCGGCTTGAACCAACTCGACCTGCATGGCACGCCGCTGCTCAAACAGGCCGGCAGCGCCCGCAACGTGCTGATCATCACCCTCGAAGGCGTCACCGGCGCTTATTTGCAAGCCAGTCGCCAAGCCATCGGCAGCAGCTATGAGCAGGACCCGATGCCACGTCTGAGCCAGTGGGCCGAGCGCGGCATGCTCACCACTGACTATGTGCTGCATGGCCATCAGACCATCCGCGGCCTCTACGCCATGCTCTGCGGTGACTACAACAAACTCGACTCCGGCACCCCGAAAGGCGTTGAGCTGCTCAACAACCCGGCGCGCAGCGAGCAATGCCTGCCTGCACAGCTGCGCGAACGCGGCCTTAGCACGCACTTTCTACAAGGTGCCGGGCTGCGCTTTATGGCCAAAGATCAGATCATGCCGCAGATGGGTTTCGACCAGACCCTGGGCCGCGACTGGTTCAAGAACAAGCCCTATATCGAATTCCCCTGGGGCATGGACGACAAGGCCTACTTCGAAGGCGCCCTGGGTTACGTGCAGCAGCTGCGCAAAAAGCGCCAACCCTGGATGCTGACCCTGCTGACCGTTGGCACTCACCAACCCTACTCCGCTCCGCAGGACTACCTCGACCGCCACCCCAATGCCAAGATGGCGGCGATTGCCTACCTGGACGATGCCGTCGCCGACTTCCTCAACGCACTGGAAAAACAGGGGGTGATGAAAGACACCCTGGTGATCGTCACCTCGGATGAATCCCACGGTGTGGAGAACGTACGCCTGGCCTCGGCCTGGGGCTTCAACCTGCTACTGGCCCCTGAACAGGCGCAGCTGCCGGCACTTAAGCAGGGCGTGTATGGCCATGTTGACCTGACAGCCTCAGTGCTCGACTACTTCGCCTTCCCGGTACCGGCCAATATTGCCGGGCGCTCATTGCTGCGCGACTACGCTACAGGCCGCGAGATCATCTCCTACACCAATGGCCTGCTGCGCCAGCATGACGGCCAGGGCACGCTGACCGAGTGCGACTTCCAGAATGTCTGCCGGCGCTACGCCAGCCCTGGTTTTATTGCCGACAGCGCACGCTACCTGGGCCGTTTTAGCGGCAAACCGGCGCGCCTGATCAGCCAGCAGGCGGCCTTGCTTGACCAATCCCTAAGCCACGGCGACCAGGCCGAGCAGCGCTACCAGTTTGCCAACCAGCGACCGGTGAAACTCAAACCCAGCGTCAGCGATGACTGGGCCGACAACCTGGTGGGCGCGCAATACCTGACCCTGGGCAAGGACACCCAGACCACAGTAACCCTGAAAATTCGCGCCCTGCGTATGGATAAAAACGGTGCCACGCTGCAGTTGAAAACCAAGGAATACGACCGCAACGTCGACCTGACGATCCCGCAACTGCCGCTGCTGACCCGTGACAAACCCGTCGAAGTCAGTTTTAGCTTCGACAACCTCACTGCACGCAAGGCGTTCTCCTTCCACCTGCTGGGTCAGGGCCAGGGCGCTATCGAGATTGTCGACTTCAGCGTCAGCAGCAAGCCGCTGGCGACCGAAGCGGAACTGCTGGCAACTCAGGAAAATCTCGACAAAGTTGCGCCCACGCCATAAGCAATTGAAGCACTGACGGCATCCAGACGCCGTCAGTGCATGGCGTAGCGGCGCTCGATGGTGGTGTATTCGCCACTTTCCCGAATCGCTGCCAAGCCCTGATTGAAGCGCTCGCAATGGGCCTGCTCGCGGCAACCCAGCTTGTAGTCGGTTGGCGGAAATATTGGATACAGGGTCAGCGGCTGGGTCACATCAACCTGGGTGTACACCTCGCGGTTGAAGTAGCGCAGGATGCGCATGTCCGTCACCACCACATCCACCCGGCCGCTGTAGAGCATGCGATTACGGGCAATCTGAAAGGCCTCCTCGCGGTAGCGCGGGTTGTTTTCAGCCATGGCCTGATACTCGCTGCCGAGCAGAAAACGCGCACGCTGGAAGGCATTCACCGAGTAGCCAACCAGGTCACTGATGCGCTGGATATCCAGGTTTCGCGAGCGCAAGGCCACCGCAACGTTCTGGTAGCGGATATAGGCATCCGAATAGAAAATCGAACCTCCGCTGCGCTCATTGGTGGTGGCAATAGCGTCGATCTGGCCCTTGCTCAGCATCAGGTTCAAGCGCTCCATCGGCGCGTAATGCGCCACCGGCTCCAGCCCGCCGCGTTGCGCAGCAGTCATCACGATATCGTACTCAAGGCCGCGGGCTTCGTTCTCGAAGATATACGGCGGTTTGTGCGTGCCAAAGCCTACGCGCAAGGCTTGCGCCGACACGTTCAGGCTGCACGACAACAAACAACAGACCCACAACCACTTCATGGTGATACCCGAGTTGAACCAGCGCCCAGCATAGCCGGCTATGGCCTGACTCTGCATTGTTCTATCACTGACATCGATTAATCCGAATTAGTCGCCCAAGGCACATACAGGGCTAGACTCGACCCACCTGAGTCAGTCGCTGCCCACTGGAGAACCTTTATGCTTAAAGCCGAATACCAACAACGCGGCCCGCAACCTCACGAAGTAATTGCCGCTGTGGCACTGCAACTGCCAGAGCCTGGCGCCGGCCAGGTACGCATCAAGGTGCTGGCTGCGCCGATCAACCCATCCGACGTGCTGACCCTCACCGGTGAATACGGCATGCTGCCGCCGCTGCCAGCCATTGGCGGCAACGAAGGCGTTGGCCGGGTAGAAGCGCTAGGCGCCGAGGTCGGCAACCTGAAGGTTGGCCAGATGGTGCTGTTGCCGGTGGGTTGCGGCACTTGGGTCAGCCATTTGAACGCACCGGCCAATAAACTTATTCCCCTGCCCGAAGCCGACCCGCAGCAGCTGGCGATGCTCACGGTCAACCCACCGACTGCATCCTTGATGCTCAGCCAGTTCGTCGACCTCAAGCCCGGCGACTGGGTTATCCAGAACGCTGCCAACTCCGGCGTCGGCAGCTACCTGATCCAGCTGGCCAAGCTGCGCGGCTTCAAAACCATCAACGTGGTACGCCGTGAGTCGGCAGTGGCCGGCGTTGAGGCCGAAGGCGGTGACGTGGTGCTGGTCGATGGCCCGGACCTGGCCAAGCGCGTACGCGCAGCCTCTGGCGGCGCAGGTGTGCGCCTGGGCATCGATGCCGTGGGCGGCGAGTCCACCGATCACCTGGCTGCCAGCCTGTGCGAAGGCGGCGTGCTGGTTAACTACGGGATGATGAGCCGCCAGCCGTGTCAGGTATCGCCAGCGTCCTTCGTGTTTCGCGATGTCAGCCTGCGCGGCTTCTGGTTGGCCAAGTGGTTCCAGAACGCCAGCCAGGCCGAGCAGATGAAGGTATTTGGCGAACTGGTGCAACTGATCGCCAGCGGCAAACTGCATACCCGAGTGGCTGCAACCTATGACGTCAGCGAGATCAAGCAGGCCGTGGCAGCAGCCGCCAGCGGCGAGCGCGATGGCAAGATTTTGATCGTACCGAAGTAAGGATCAAGCAGCAGACGGCGGATAGCCCGCCGTCTTCAGCCGCCTGCTGGCGTATTGATCAACCAGAGCACCAGCCCTGCTAGGGACAGGTGCAGTAGGACGATCAACCAGAACAGCAGCTGATAGCTCAGCTTGCGGTTCTTGTGGCGAATCAGCCGCTGCGCCAGCAACCCGCCGGGCCAGCCGCCCAATAACTCATACAGATGCAGGCGCGCCTCGGGTGTGCGCTGCTGGCCTTTGATGGCGAATTGTTTGTCGCGGTAGTAGGCGATAAAACAGATCAGGCTCATCAGCCCGTAAACCAGCGCGAGCACAGACAGCACATCAACCCCGACCAGCAGCGGCTGAACCCGTTCGTGCCAGAGCTGCGCGACACCCTGCAGCAGCGGCGGGTAGCTGGCGTAGTCGCTGACACTCAAGGCCAGGTTGCTATGCGCGATGCTGCAGGGCTGATCGGTGTAGAGCACCACACCGTCAGGCTGCATGCATTTGTGTACCGCGCCCTGCGCCTGCGTAGCCACAGCCAGCGCGGCGAACAGACCCAGACGCCAAACCATTGGCTTACTCGGCGGCTGGAGCGCGGCGTTTCAGCGGCGCCAGGCCGTCCTGGCTGACCAGCACCGGCGCATCGGGTTTCGGCCGGTTGATGGTGTTGCGCTTCGGCGCCTTGGCTGCCGGCTTTTTCGTGGCGAGCTTCTTGCCGGTTTTCGGGTCGATCTTTTTCTTCTTCGGGCCGACTGCTTTGCCGGACGCCTTGAGGTTTTTCGGGCCCTGATAGATGCCCTTGAGGTCCTTGATATTGCGGCGCTCGAAACGCTGCTTGAGGTAGCGTTCAATGCTCGACATCAGCGCCCAGTCGTTATGGCAGATCAGCGAAATCGCCAGACCTTCAGCGCCGGCACGGCCAGTGCGGCCGATACGGTGTACGTATTCGTCGCCGGAGCGCGGCATATCGAAGTTGATCACCAGGTCCAGACCGTCAACATCCAGGCCACGGGCGGCGACATCGGTGGCCACCAGAATCTTCACCGCGCCCTGCTTGAGGCGGTCGATGGCCAGCTTGCGATCTTTCTGGTCCTTCTCGCCGTGCAATACAAAAGTCTTGAAGTCGTGGGCAACCAACTTGCCGTACAGGCGGTCGGCTTGAACCCGGGTATTGGTGAAGATGATCGCCTTGTCGTAGGTCTCGTTCTTCAGCAACCACTCAACCAGGCGCTCTTTGTGGTGGTTGTGGTCAGCGGTGATGATCTGCTGACGGGTACCTTCATTGAGCTGGCTGACGCGGTTGAGCTGCAGGTGCTCAGGCTCTTTCAGCACCTTGCCAACCACTTCGCGCAGCACTGCGCCGCCACTGGTGGCGGAGAACAGCAGGGTCTGGCGGTCGGCGTTGCACAGCTCGGACAAACGCTGCACGTCCTCGGCAAAGCCCATGTCGAGCATGCGGTCGGCTTCATCGAGCACCAGCACTTCGACTTCATCAAGCAGCAGATTGCCAGCGTTGGCATGTTCGATCAGCCGGCCTGGCGTGCCGATCAGGATGTCGACTTTGCGCAGCATGGCGGCCTGTACCTTGAAGTCTTCACCACCGGTGATCAACCCGCCCTTGAGGAAGGTGAACTGAGCGAAGCGCTCGACTTCCTTGAGGGTCTGCTGTGCCAGCTCGCGGGTCGGCAGCAGGATCATCGCGCGTACGCTCATGCGTGGCTGGGAAGCGCCATCGCCGAGCAGACGATTGAGCATTGGCAGCACAAAAGCTGCGGTCTTACCGCTGCCGGTTTGCGCAGTAACCCGCAGGTCTTTTCCTTGCAGCGCCAGCGGAATGGCCGCCAACTGCACCGGGGTGGGCTCGACAAATTTAAGCTCGGCCACGGCTTTGAGCAGGCGTTCATGCAGGGCGAATTGGGAAAACACGGGTATACCTCGACAAAAAATCAGCAATACAGCGGCATAGATTACCGGTTCTGCCGGCTAAAAGCCCGAACGGCCTGGCCAACGGCGTCTGTAGCCCAGTGCGCAGACTGCCAGCAGGAGGCTAAAACGGCGCAGATCGACGCCTCCCGTCAGGCCACTACGCAAGCGCCGCGTCGCGCCGGTAGAATGCGCGCCGCCGTTCAATCCCGGATGGCATGGGTTCCCTAACCCCATTCAGCAAAAAGGTTCCGTCATGCTGCTTACCTCCCCCCAGCGCCTACGCAATGCGCTTGCTGCACTGGTGCTGTTCCACATCCTGATCATCATCGCCAGCAACTACCTGGTGCAGCTGCCGATCACCCTGTTCGGCTGGCACACCACCTGGGGCGCGTTCAGCTTCCCGTTTATTTTCCTGGCCACCGACCTGACCGTGCGCCTGCTCGGCAAACGCACGGCGCGCCTGGTAATCGCCCGAGTGATGCTGCCGGCGCTGCTGATTTCCTACATCGTCTCGGTATTGTTCCAGGAAGCCAGCTTCCGCGGCTTCGGCGCACTGCTGGAGTTCAACGAGTTCGTTCTGCGCATCTCCATCGCCAGCTTCCTCGCCTATGTGCTGGGGCAGATCCTTGACATCCAGGTGTTCGACCGCCTGCGCCGGTTGTCGCTGTGGTGGGTCGCACCCACCGTGTCGACCATCTTCGGCAACCTGCTGGATACCTACGCGTTCTTCTCGGTGGCCTTCTGGAACAGCAGCAACCCGTTTATGGCGGAGCACTGGGTGGAAATCGCCACGATTGACTACGGGGTCAAACTGGTCGTCAGCCTGCTGCTGTTCGTGCCGCTCTACGGCATGCTGCTCAATGCCATACTCCGCGTCATGACCACCACCACGGCGAAAACGGCCTGAGGAACCATAGCGTCAGGCCGACCTCCAACGTTTATACCCCGCTACGAAGTTCTGCCATGTCCCGTTCGCTACCCCTGTTATTCGCCGGCCTTGGCCTGGCGCTAACACTCGCCAACGCCGAAGCCGCGCCCAAACATGACAAAGCCCACAAACATGGCGATGACAGCGATGTGCGCGTCGACATACGTGGCCCGAGCATCGACATTGGCCAGGTGCGCATCATCCTTGGCGACAACCGCGCGCTGATCGGCCCAGCCCAGTCTCTGCCGCCGGGTATTCGCAAGAACCTGGCGCGTGGCAAGCCGCTGCCGCCGGGCATTGCCAAGCGCTTCGACAATCGCCTGCTCGGCCAACTGCCGCGCTACGAAGGCTACGAATGGCAGCAAGTGGGCACCGACGTGGTGCTCGTCACCCTGGCTACGGGACTGATCTACGAGATTTTGCAGAACGTGCTGGACTGAAGACCGTCAGGAAACTTTGTCCCCTATTGCCACTCCACTGATCAGGGACCTCAACCGAGCCCTGCGTTTGTGACTGGGGACTCGCCATGAAACCCACCCTGATCTACTACGTAGCCGCCAGTCTGGACGGCTATATCGCTCGCCCGGATGGCCGGGTCGATTGGCTGGAAGCCATCCAGACCTCTGGCGACGACCACGGTTACCACGCTTTTTATGACGGCATCGACGCCCTGCTGATGGGCCGCATGACCTTCGATGCACTGATGGACTGCCAGGGGCCCTGGCCCTACCCCAACAAACCCTGTCGGGTGCTGACCCGCTATCGGCACGAGCACGTGCCACCGGGCGTAAGCATGCGCCACTGCACGCCGAGTGAAGCCCTGATGGAGCTGGCCGAGCAAGGCCATCAACGTATCTGGCTGGTCGGTGGTGGCTCGCTGGCCGGCAACTGCTTCGCCGCCGGCCTGCTTGATGAACTGGTGGTCAGCCTGGAGCCCTATCTGCTGGGCGCCGGTATTCCGATGTTTTCCAGCGGTCTGGAACGCAGCCTGAGGCTGCACGAACAACGCAGCTTCAGCAGCGGCGTGGTGCAACTGCACTATCAGGTGCTGCCAGAAAACCCTGCGGATAGCGTTCTATAACCCTTGCCGCGCCTGCTTGATCAGCAGCCGCGCACTGTCCCAGCCGACCAGCAGCACCGCCAGCCAGATCGGCAGGTAGGTCAGCCATTGCGCGCTGTTGAACTGCTCGCCGAGAAACAGCAGCGCCACCAGAAACAGCAGCACCGGCTCGACATAACTGAGAATGCCGAACAGCCCCATCGGCAGGAGGCGACTGGCGGCCATCATCGCGGCAAACGCCAGGGAACTGAGGATCGCCAACCCCGGCAGCAGCCACCACAGCTGCGGCGCCTGGCTGAACAATTGTGGCGGGCTCCATTGCAGCACCAGCCAGATCGCCACCGGGGCCATAAACAGCATCTCGAAGGCAAAGCCGGACAAGGCGTCCAGGCGCATCCAGCGGCGCAGCATAAAATACGGCGGATACCCCAGCACCGTGACCATCACCACCCAGGAGAACGCCTGGGTCAGCCACAGCTCATGAGCCACGCCGAGCAACGCGCAGAACACCGCCAGGCGCTGCAACGGCCGCAGTCGCTCGCCATAGAACACCCGCCCGGCCAGCACCATGGCCAGCGGCAGCAGGAAATAGCCCAGCGACACTTCCAGCATGCGCCCGGCCAGCGGCGCCCAGACAAACAGCGCCCACTGAATACCCATCAGCAGCGCAGCCAGCGGCAAGCTGGCGAGCAGCAACGGCTCGCGCCGCACACGGCCGCAGGCAGCCAGCAGCACCGGCCATTGCCGCGACAGGGTAATCAGCAGCAACACTGCCGGCATCGACCAGAGCACCCGCTGGGCAAACACCTGCAAGCCATCCAGCGGTGCCAACAGCCGCACATAGCCGGGCACCAGCGCAAACAACACCGAAGCAATAATCGACAGCGCCACACCGCGCCCAGACAGCTGCATCACATCACCCTGCTCAATCAAACCCCGACATCTTGCCTGGCTTGTAGTTAAGACCACAGCCACAAAGCGACACAGCCAGGCACTTAAACAGCCGTACAGCGCAAAACCGCAGGACATAAAAAAGCCCGCACTGCATCAGCCGAGCGGGCAGAGACGTCCAGGAGCAGCGGACGCCAGGAGAGCAGGATGCAGCGGAAAATCAGATGGCCTGGGCCAGTTGCGCCTTGGCCTGGTTCAGGCCCTTTTCCATAAAGTCGCCGCCCAGGTTGAGGCCTTCGGCGTGGATAAAGCTGACATCGTGGATACCGACAAAGGCCAGCGCCTGACGCAGGTAGGGTTCCTGATGATCCTGGGTGCCGCCAGCGTAGATGCCGCCACGAGCAGTCAGAACAAAGGCGCGCTTGCCGCTGAGCAGGCCTTGCGGGCCGGTTTCGCTGTACTTGAAGGTGACCCCGGCGCGCAGCACATGGTCGAGCCAGGCTTTCAGGGTGCTGGGGATGGCGAAGTTGTACATCGGCGCAGCCAGCACCAGCACATCGGCGGCCAGCAGCTCGTCGGTGAGCAGGTTGGACAGCGCCAGCGCTGCCTGCTCGGCTTCACTCTGCTGCCCGGCCGGGGTCATCCAGCCGCCCAGCAGGTTGGCGTCCAGGTGCGGCACCTGATCAACCGCAAGGTCACGCACCTTGATCTGATCGGCCGGGTTGGCAGCCGACCAGTTGGCGATAAATTGCGCAGTCAGCTGACGCGAAACCGAACCTTGCTGACGGGCGCTGCTTTCAATTACCAGGACGTTTGCCATGTTGTGTGCTCCATCGAAGGGTTGTTGAACGTCGATGGGTAAAGAATAGGAGCGCACAATCCGATTAAAAAGCGCAAATACCTGCGCCAAACAATCTAATAATTTGATTTATAGCCAGCCCGCGCTTAGTCTCTGGGCTGTTGCGGCCACTACTGGCTAGCTGAGCTCGCAGGTCAGTTTGACCCGCAACTTGATAATGCTGCGGCTGAACTTCACCGCCAGGTTGCTGCTTTCACCGGCCGCCAGGCTGACCTTACGGGTGCGCGGCGCTTCCGGGCCGTTGCGAAACAGTGCCGTGCACTTGGCGTCGCTGCGGCCATAGTTGTACAGCTGCACGGCGCCCATGTTGTGGTCGATTTCCTGGGTGGTGGCCGAGACTTCAGCGCCATTGAGCTGTTTCTCCACCTCGATCGGGTAGGCCATCACAGTCAGCGGCAAGCAGGCAAGCAGCGCACAACAAAGCTTTTTCATCAGGGCAGTCTCCAGCAAAAGACGGCCAGTTTAGGTTGATTACGCTGGCATTGGCACCCTGGAACTTGAGCGAGCACAGGAACTGAATATGAAAGCCCCCCGCGTAACCCTCGATCAGTGGCGCACCCTGCAGGCGGTGGTCGATCATGGCGGCTTTGCCCAGGCGGCCGAGGTGCTGCACCGCTCGCAATCCTCGGTCAGCTATACCGTGGCACGTATGCAGGAGCAGCTGGGCGTGCCGCTGCTGCGTATCGACGGGCGCAAGGCGGTGCTCACCGAAGCGGGTGACGTGCTGCTGCGCCGCTCGCGGCAATTGGTCAAACAGGCCAGCCAGCTAGAAGACCTGGCTCACCATATGGAACAGGGCTGGGAAGCCGAAGTACGCCTGGTGGTCGATGCCGCCTACCCCAACGCCCGCCTGGTGCGCGCACTGACCGCGTTTATGCCGCAAAGCCGTGGTTGCCGCGTGCGCCTGCGCGAAGAAGTGCTGTCCGGGGTGGAAGAAGTGCTCAAGGACGGCATGGCTGACCTGGCCATCAGCGCGCTAAATATTCCCGGTTTTCTCGGCGCTGAAATGAGTACCGTGGAGTTTGTCGCCGTCGCCCACCCGGAACACCCGCTGCACCGCCTGCAGCGCGTCGTAACCTTCCAGGACCTGGAGGCCCAGATGCAGGTGGTAATCCGCGATTCCGGTCGCCAGCAACCGCGCGATGTTGGCTGGCTCGGCGCCGAACAACGCTGGACGGTTGGCAGCCTGGCCACCGCCGCCACCTTTGTCAGCAATGGCCTGGGCTTTGCCTGGTTGCCGCGCCACCTGATCGAGCGCGAGCTCAAGGACGGCCTGCTCAAGCCCCTGCTGCTGGATCAGGGCGGCAGCCGCAACCCACTGTTCTACCTGTACTCGAACAAGGACAAACCCCTGGGCCCGGCCACGCAGATTCTTGTCGAGCTGATCCAGCGCTTCGATGCCGTCCCTTTGCATGCAGCCTTTGCTGCGCCCCTGCCCTCGGCCTGATAAGGAGTCCAGCAGATGTCCTATTTCAATAATGACGACTGCCAGCTGCACTACGAAGAATACGGCCATGGCGCGCCCGTGCTGCTGGTCCACGGCCTCGGTTCGAGCACCCGCGACTGGGAATACCAGATTCCCGAGTTGGCTCGTCACTACCGGGTTATCGCCCTCGATGTGCGCGGCCATGGTCGCTCGGACAAGCCCCGCGAACGCTACAGCATCCAGGGTTTTGCCGAGGATGTAGCGGCGCTGATTGAGCACCTGCAACTGCCGCAGGTGCATCTGGTGGGCATCTCCATGGGCGGCATGATCGGTTTTCAACTGGGCGTCGATCGCCCCGAACTGCTGAAGAGCCTGTGCATCGTCAACAGCGGCCCGGAAGTGAAGGCGAAAAGCCCGCGCGACTATATCGAGATCGCCAAGCGCTGGAGCCTGTCGCGCCTGCTCAGCCTCGATACCATTGCCAAGGCCCTGGGCAAGCTGCTGTTCCCCAAACCAGAGCAGGCAGAGCTGCGGCAGAAAATCCTGGCGCGCTGGCCGCAGAACAACAAGCGTGCTTACCTGGCCAGCCTGGATGCGATTATCGGTTGGGGCGTGCGGGAACACCTGGCGCGGATCAGCTGTCCGACCCTGGTGGTCACGGCCGACCGCGACTACACCCCGGTGGCGCAGAAGCAGGCTTACGTTGACGAAATGCCTAATGCGCGCCTGCTGGTGATCGAAGATTCGCGTCACGCCACACCGCTGGACCAACCCGAACATTTCAACAGCAGCCTGCTCGCCTTCCTTGCCGAAGTCGAACAAGCCGCCCCCACTGCCCAGCCACAATAAGGACTACCCGCATGTTCAAGACCCTCACCCTCGCCGCCTGCTCCATCCTGTTTGCCGGCAGCCTGCTGGCCGCCGAAAACCCGAAAGTGCTGCTGACCACCAGCCTCGGTGAAATCGAGATCGAACTGGATGCCGACAAGGCGCCGATCAGTACCGCCAACTTCCTTGCCTACGTCGACAGCGGCTACTACGCCGGCACCCAGTTCCACCGCGTGATTCCAGGCTTTATGGTGCAAGGCGGCGGTTTTGATGCCGACATGCAGCAGAAAGACACCCAGGCACCGATCAAGAACGAAGCCGACAACGGCCTGCACAACGTGCGCGGCACCCTGGCCATGGCCCGTACCCAGGTACGCGACTCCGCCACCAGCCAGTTCTTTATCAACCACAAGGACAACGCCTTCCTCGACCACGGCTCGCGCGACTTCGGTTATGCGGTGTTCGGCAAGGTGGTAAAGGGCATGGACGTGGTCGACAAGATCGCTCAGGTGCCGACCGCCAACCGTGGCGGCCATCAGAACGTGCCGCGTGAGCCCGTGCTGATCACTGAAGCCAAGCGTCTCTGATAGCCCCCCGCGGAGTGGGCCTGCTCACTCCGCGCGTTAAAGCCCGTCTGCTTTTTCTGCGCAACACCCACCCTGGCAAACTGGTTAGAATCCGGCGCTACTCCCTGATTTAGGCAGGATGCCTGACATGCTGTTCCGTCGTTTTGAAAACCTGATCGATGCCTTTAAAGCCAGCCCCGACGTCGAACCGCCGGCCGGCATGCTGGCCTTCTACGCTCACTACCTGAGGCAGGTCTGGCCGCTGATGATCGCCGTGCTGGTGGTCGGCTTCGTCGCCGCCTTGATCGAAGTGGCGCTGTTCAGCTTCCTCGGCCAACTGATCGACATGACCCAGACCACCCCGAGTGGTGAGTTCTTCGAGCAGCACCAGAACACCCTGCTGTGGATGCTGCTGGTGGCGCTGGTGATCCGTCCGCTGGTGTTCGGTCTGCACAACCTGCTGACGCACCAGACCATCAATCCTGGCCTGACCAATCTAATCCGCTGGCAGAACCATCGCTATGTGCTCAAACAGAGCCTGAACTTCTTCCAGAACGACTTCGCCGGGCGTATCGCCCAGCGCATCATGCAGACCGGCCCTTCGCTGCGCGACTCCGCCATGCAAGTGGTCGACGCGCTCTGGCATGTGCTGGTGTATGCCGCCAGTGCGCTGTACCTGTTCGCAGCAGCCGACCTGCGCCTGATTGCCCCGCTGCTGCTGTGGATTATTGGTTACTGCGCGGCACTCTGGTACTTCGTGCCACGGATCAAGCAGCGCTCTGCTGCAGCCTCAGCCGCACGGTCAAAAGTCATGGGCCGAGTGGTCGACGGCTACAGCAACATCACCACCCTCAAACTGTTTGCCCACACCCAAGTTGAGGAGCATTACGCCCGCGACGCCATGCAGGAGCTGCTTGAAAAATTCCGCCTGCAATCACGCATCATCACCACCCTGGACTTCCTGATTACCTGCCTCAACGGCCTGCTGATCGTCGGCACCGGCGCGCTGGCCCTGTGGTTGTGGGATCAGCAACTGATCAGCACTGGCGCGATTGCCCTGGCGCTTGGCTTGGTGATCCGCATCAACGGCATGGCTGAATGGATCATGTGGGTGGTCAACGGCATTTTTGAAAACGTCGGCACCGTGCAGGACGGCATGCAAACCATCGTCCAGCCGCGCCAGGTGCTCGACCAGACCGAGGCCAAGCCGCTGCACGTTAGCCAGGGCGCCGTGCAGTTCGACAACATTCACTTTCACTACGGCAAGCGCCACGGGGTAATCGCCGGTTTGAGCCTGACGGTGGCACCCGGCGAGAAGATCGGCCTGGTCGGCCCTTCCGGCGCCGGCAAATCAACCCTGGCCAACCTGCTGCTGCGCCTCTACGACCTGGAGAGCGGGCGCATCCTCATTGATGGTCAGAACATCGCCGGAGTGACTCAAGAAAGCCTGCGCGCGCAGATCGGCATGGTGACCCAGGACACCTCGCTGCTGCACCGCTCAATCCGCGACAACCTGCTCTACGGCAAACCTGGCGCCAGCGAAGAGCAATTGCTCGATGCCGTGCGCAAGGCCCGCGCCGACAGCTTTATCCCACTACTGGACGACGGCATGGGCGGCCATGGTTTCGACGCGCAGATCGGCGAGCGCGGGGTGAAACTCTCCGGCGGCCAGCGGCAACGCATCGCCATCGCCCGCGTGCTGCTCAAGGACGCACCGATCCTGGTGCTGGACGAAGCCACCTCGGCACTGGACTCGGAAATCGAAGCGGCTATCCAGGAAAGCCTGGATACCCTGATGCACGGCAAAACGGTGATCGCCATCGCCCACCGCCTATCGACCATCGCGCGCATGGATCGATTAGTAGTGATCGACCAGGGTCGCATTATCGAAACCGGCAGCCACAGTCAGCTGATCGCCCAAGGCGGCCTCTATGCGCGCCTTTGGCAGCATCAGACGGGGGGCTTTGTTGGAGTGGATTGAGGGTGAGCTGACACTTGGCGAAGCTCAGTTGCGCGCATGGGCCATCTGAAACTTCGCTACACCTTCCAGCTGCGCCAGCTCATCGGCCATATCGCTGATCCGCGCACTCTTCTGCCCGTCCACCGCCACGGCGACAAAGCGCCATTCCAGCTGGCCCTGGTCAAAGCTCACGGTGAATGAGCCACCGGCAATCACATAGCCGCGCGCACGGGCAATCTCACGCAAGCGTGCCTCATGCGGGCGGACAAAACCGGGGGCGAAACGCAGCACAATGGCAATCGCCGGGCGCGACGGCAGGCGCGCCTCCAGCTTGGCGCCCCACATCATCAACCCGGCGGAAATCAGACTAAGCAGCACCGCCGCGCCATAAAAGCCCACGCCCACCAGCACGCCAATCGCCGAAGAGGCCCAGATCGACGCTGCGGTAGTCAGGCCGCTGATGCTCATGCCGTCTTTCATGATCAGCCCAGCGCCAAGAAAACCGATACCGGTGACCACGCCCTGAATCACCCGCGTCGGGTCGACACTGGCCAATGAGTGATCACCCAACCAGTGCTGCGGGTATACGCACAACACCGTCAGTGCACAGGAGGCCATGCAGACCATGCCATAGGTGCGCATGCCCGCCGCCCGGCCATGGTATGAACGTTCATAACCGACCAGCAGGCCGAGCAACAGCGCGCCGAGCATATTCAGAAACAGGGTCAGATTGACCGCCACGCCCGGCAGCAGCCAGAACTCCTCGATCAGGGCAAATGCACTCACGACACACCTCGCGCAGCAGCGGACATGCTCTGAGCGTAGTTGCCGCCCCGCTAAACTGCGCATAAGAGATATGCGCACTATCCGTAGGAGCGGCCCATGGCCGCGAGAAAACGTGGATACACCACCAACGCGGGACCGGATCAAAACCAGATGGCATTCCAGAACGGATAATCCCCAAGCCGCTTGACCAGGCCTGCCCGCAAAGGATTGGCCACGATGTAACGGGCGACGGCTTGCAAGTCTTGCTCTTCGCGCAGGGCGTGATCATGAAAAGCTTTCGACCAGAGCGGGCCCGTTCTACTTAGGGTCCGATTGCTGTGGCGGGAGCTGGCGGACTTGAGCCGACTCACCACATCACCGAGGTTGTCGGTCTCTCCAAGCTGAAGCAACCAGTGCACATGATCCGGCATTAACACCCAGGCCAGCATGCGGCTACGTCTGAGCAAGGCGGCGTCTTCAAAACAGCGCGCGGCGGCGCAGGCCGCAGGAAAGTGGAGAAACAACGGTTCGCGATTCTCAGTTGTTGTAGTGATCAGATAAGTCGTATTGCAGATAGATGCACGGCCATTGCGTAATGCTGCGTGCCCCGGTTTTCGGTAGCTGTAACGCTCATCCATAAGCGCTCTCCTTAAGAAGCTCGCGGGCATGGCCCGCTCCTACGTCGAGGATAGACTGACAACACGCTGTTTCTGTAGGAGCGGCCCATGGCCGCGAGAAAACTCAGCTCTGGCGGTACGGCAACAGCTCGCGGGCCTGCTCTGCATAAACGCGGATGCCGTGTTGTTCCTCGGAAAGGAAGTTCGCCACGGCCGCACGCAGACCGGGGTGGCGGAGGTAGTGCCAGGAGTGGGTGATAACGGGCTCGAAGCCGCGAATCAGTTTGTGCTCGCCCTGGGCGCCGGCGTCGAAGCGTTGCAGGCCAGCGCCGATGGCAAAGTCCATGCCCTGATAGAAGCAGGTCTCGAAGTGCAGCCGGTCGAACTCTGCCAGGCAACCCCAGTAGCGCCCATACAGGCTGTCGCCGCCGACCAGGCTAAAGGCCATGGCCAGCGGTCTACCGACCTGATGGGCGAGTACCACGCGGATCATCTCGGGCATGCGCTCGGCCAGCAGGCTGAAGAAGGCGCGCGTCAGGTAGGGTGACTGGCCGCGCACGCGGTAAGTGTTGGCGTAACACAGGTAGACGAAATCCCACTCCAGCTCACTGAGCTGATGGCCCTCACGCCAGTCAAATTCGATGCCCAGCCCCGCCACTTGCTCGCGCTCTTTGCGCATCTGCTTGCGCTTGCGCGAACTGAGTGCATCGAGAAAATCCTGAAAGTCCCGATAGCTGCGGTTGCGCCAGTGAAACTGGCACCCCAGGCGCTGCAACCAACCGTCGCGGCCCTGCAGCAGGTCATTCTCGGCCTCGGTGGTGAAGTTGATATGCAGGCTCGACAGACCTTGTTGTTCCAGGCCAGCGCTCAGGCCATCGAGCAGTTGCCCGGCGGCCAGTGGCTCACCCAGCAGGCGCTGACCCGTGACAGGCGAAAAGGGAATCGCGCCAAGCAGCTTGGGGTAATAGTCGATGCCGGCGCGGTGGCAGGCATCCGCCCAGCCGTGATCGAACACGTACTCACCATAGGAATGGCTTTTCACGTAGCCCGGCATGGCCGCCAGCAGTTGGCCTTGCTCGCCGAGTAGAGCCGCATGGGCCGGCTGCCAGCCACTGCGCCCGCCAACACTGCCACTGTCCTCCAGCGCCGAGAGAAAAGCATGGCGCAAGAAAGGCTGCGCATCAGTCAGCAGAGCATCCCACTGACTGGCGGCAATTTCATGGATGGCATTCAGGCGGGTCAGCAATCTCGGCTGCTCAGTGCGGTGGCTAAGGCGGCACTATAGCTGCAAAGCTCGGTGGCCAGACAGCCGGAGATACCTGCTACAGACCCGCGCCAATCGATACGAAATGGTCATCACTCTGTAACCAAGCACGGCGAAACTCTCTTGCCAACTTCCTAGGGAGGGAATTCGATGTCCGCCAAAACAACCATTAAACCTTTATCCATTGCCTTGCTCGCAGCCTGCATCAGCGCATGCAGCAGCTATTCGACGGCCCCTGCTGCAAAGGCTGAAGCCAGCCTGAACAACGAAGACTGGTACCAGGTGCGTACCGAGGAGAAGCTGTTCCTGTTCGATGACTACAAGGTCTATCGCGACTTTCTAGTCAGCGGCAATGCACCGGTCATCAAAGACCTGGGCGAGAAGGACAAGTACGGCCAGGAAATTGTTCTGGCCCTGCGCGCTGACGATGCCGAGAAAAAGCTGGATGACGTTTCCGCCTACCGCTTCCTGCGCCAAAACATGCCACCAGCCAGTAAGTTCTATGGTGAAATCCGCCAGGACGGCATGATCTTCGTCGGCCAGCGTTACGGCGACATGATCGACCTGAACAATATCGGCGAACCGATCTTTCGTCACACCGAGATCGCCAGCGGCCCGAAGGGCGAGCGCGTGATCTACTTGATGCAAAAAGAAGAAAAGAAGCCGGAGTCACTGATCAAACAGTTCCAGCAGAACTACGGCATCACCCCCGCCAGCTGATGCTGGCCAACTTGGCAGCGGGCAATCCGCTGCCAAGCCTTCACAGCCACTCCTGCAGCACAATCCCCCGCTCCGATAACACGCCCTCTTATTCCATGCCCACGGCTGTGCCCTGAAATAACCTTGCCCCTATTGGGCACCAAACAAGGTTGCGGCAATTTCTCGGCAAGCTGGTCAGTCGCACAGTGCGATCAATGATGAGCAGCGTCCGCTTGGCCTGAATGGCGTAGCGTATCGGGGCACAAGCCGGCAAGAGCAGCTATGCGCAGGGCACTGCACTCGACGTGCAGCGCATACCTTGTGGCTAGGGGGTGCCGGTCTCTCCTAACGCGCGTTCTGGATTGCCTAAACACAGGCGCTCAGGTGCCACGCTCAGTCTGTTCTATCGCGACCAGTGGCGGCGGCTTTTGCGCCGACAGACCAACGCCTTACCGCAGTGGCAGTCGCTCGGCCCCTGATAGTTGCTCTAAAACCTTCGATGTATAGAGCCACAATTACCAGCGCACCGCGAAACTGCTGATAGCGCTCGCGCGACAGCCCCCTCGACCACAGTCGTATGCTCATAAAAACGCTCTGTACCTGTTTATTACCTATTGCATGCCATGGGCCGCGTGCAGCGTGCGCACCACGCAGGGCTCGTCCGGGCAGTTGGATCGTGCGCGTTCTGCTGAGTCATCCCGAACAGCTATACGGTGCATGAATCGCGGTAAAACGTAGGGTGGGTTAGGCGCGAACCGGGATCAGGCAAACACCACCGACTTTCAACGCGCCGTAACCCACCATGGCGGTCTACCGGCAAACCGCAATGGTGGGTTACGCGGCGCCCGAATTGCGTGATGCCGCCCATCACGAGCCTCAGCGCCACTAACCCACCCTACAAAAGCAGCCTGCAACACAGTTTTGGTACAGCGCCATAAAAAAGCCCCGCACAAGGCGGGGCTATCAAAGGAGCAGCGAAAACGAAGTTACAGCTTATTAGAAGACGTACTGGGCACGTATGGAGATAGCATTGCCACTATCATCGGTGTCGCCGGCAGCAAAACGACCTGGCTGCAACTTGACGGTGTCATTGTCAGTCGAAGTCATCAGGTAGTTGGCCGATACCTTGACCGCCTCGTTGACGTACCAGTTGACACCCAAGGTATGCACCTTAGCTTCGGTTTCGTCGATGGTGACACCGCCCACAGTGGCCATGATGTCATCGTCCTGCACATTCAGGTTGTCGTAACGGTAGAAGACTTCCCAAGCGCCGGTTTGCTTGTTGCTCGGCTTGATGGAGTCAAACTTGGCACCGTCCAGTTTGTAGATGCGCGACTCACCCGTCAGGGTGTAAGCCAGCTGTACGTTATAGCCGGTAGCTTCGCGATCACCGTTAGCCGCATAGCCACCCAGGTTGCGCTTGAGGTATTCACTCTGCACGGAGAACGGGCCGGTCATATACGCGAACTCGAGCCCCACTACCGCATCGTCCTCGAAGCCGGCAGCATCGCTGTTACCCAGGCTCAGTGCGCCCGAGTTTACGTTGGTGGCGTTCTCGGTTAGACCACGCACACCCAGACGCGAGGTGATGGCACCGTTGAAACGGGTGCCGTCACGCTCGTTGCCGTAACTGCGTTTGGCATAGTCAAGACCGAAGTGCAGTACTTGGTTCTCGCTGACAATTGGCGCGAACACGCCACGAACGAAGAAGCTGTTGACGTCCTTGCCGTTCTCATCTTCGAGGCTGTTGCTGGAGTCCTGCTGCTGCACGCTGGCAGAGCCATAGAACATCCCGGCAGTGGTGCCGTTAACCTGAATACCCATGCCGCCTTCGTGGTCGGTGGTCCACGATGCCAGATCCAGAATTGCCGAACGCTCAATAGCGGTAACCCACTTGGAGCTGGTGGCCTTTTCCAGGCTGAAGTCCGGGTCGAAACGACCGATGCGGATATTAACCGGGGCAAAACCGGTGTAAGTGATGGAGGCTTCGTCGAACTTGTTGCTGCCGCTGCGGTTATCACCGAAGTCGACGTTCATCTGGTATTTCCAGTCCTTGTAGTTACCACCGAACTCCAGCTGGGCGCGACGCAGGTACGCCTCATTACCGGTCTCGTTGTTGGTGGTATAGAAACCGTCGAACGAATCGAAGTCAGCCTGGATACGGCCACCCAGCTTGAAGCTGTATTGCTTATCGGTGGTAGCGACTTCCAGACCGCCCTTGGTCTTGATAACGATATCGGTACCGTCAGTGGTAACAGTACCTGCGAAAGCCTGGGTGGAAACGGCCAGTGCCAGAGCGCTGGTTGCGAAGCCGGCCACTACTCCACGAAAGCTGTGCTTACGGATCATCGAAGATTCCCCTAATGGTCTTTAAGTGTTGAAAACACCCGAGCGTCTGGGCTCGTTCGTGCTGGAGGGAATCTTGGCGACGGGATATTTCAGGGCAGTTGCTGATATATAAATATTTGATGACAGCGGAACTTTTTACTTCCTTTACCTATAAGCAGTGAAAATCGCTCTAGACCGGCGCTTCCAGCGGCCCACCGCCCTTGCAGCGGCGGGCCATATTCGACTCAAGGCTGCTGACGCAATGCCCGGTTAAACCAATAGTCCAGGCTTAACCAACGCCCGGCGCCACTGAAAAACAGCGTCACCAGCATCACCAGGTAGGTGGCGGCAAACTCGATGCCGTTGTTCAGCACCACCAGCTTGCCGCTGCTGGTCAGCCAGTCGTAATTGCCATGTTCCTTGAGCAGCTCGCGCGCGCGCGCAAGCTTGTCCACCGAATCCAACACCCGCTCATTGGCGAACGGCGCGCTGGCATCGGCAATCGCCTGCCAGCCGTAGGGCAGGTGCACGGCGAAGATCGCCACCAGCATGGTGACGATCAACGGAATACTCACCCAGCGTACCGCCAGGCCAAACAACAGCAGCAGCGCCCCGCCCGCCTCAGTCAGGGCCGCCGCCCAGGCCAGCAGCTCGGGGAATGGCAAACCCAGCCCCCAGTCAGGGTTGCCAAACCAGGCGGCGGTGGCATCGATATCGGCCAGCTTGTGCATGCCCGCCATCCAGAACACCGGCACCAGATACAGGCGCAGCAGCAACGGGCCAATAAAATCGAGGCGGCGAGTAGCGTCCAGGGCATCCTGGAGACGATTGAAAAAGCTCAGCATGGTGAATCTCCACAAGCCGGCGCGTGGCGCCGAGGGTCAGGTACTGCGAGGGGTTAAGGGCGCCAGATGCCCTGGCGTTGCCAGTCATCCAGCAGGGTTTTGGCATTGTTGAAATAAGCGTTGTCGGCGCTTAGCCCATGTTGCTGCGCCAGCTCCAGCAGGGCGTGCTTAGCAGGCTCACCGGTCTGCAGGCGCGCCGCCAGTTGATAGGCGAATGGGCTGAGC
This sequence comes from Pseudomonas sp., assembly GCF_030684895.1. Taxonomy (GTDB): domain Bacteria; phylum Pseudomonadota; class Gammaproteobacteria; order Pseudomonadales; family Pseudomonadaceae; genus Aquipseudomonas. The sequence goes on from NZ_JAUXXP010000034.1 coordinate 21,974, forward strand.
TGCATAAAGCGCACCCTGTCCTGCCCATCGCGCCAGACCAGCAAGCAGGTAGGCTCGTCCGGCGGCGTTGCCGGCTGGAAGTCGCCACCAATACGCTGCACCGGCCACTGATAGGCCAGCGGCCAGGCCAGTGGCGACCAGCCCTGTGTGGGCAGCTCGGCTTCGCTGACGTCCAGCGCCAACTCGACCCACTCGTAATGCGCCAGCTCCAGAATAAACGGCGGATCACCCGCCTCGGCGACATAGCCCTGCTGCAACCAGGCGAGAAACTCCTGACTGATCTGCAGAAAATACGGCGTGCGCGCCTGATGCTCGGCGATAAAACTGCGCACCAGGCGCTGCCAGCGACTGGCCTCGATCAGCCGCTGCAGCACGGGGAAGGCGCCGCTGATAAAGCCTTCGATATTGTTGAAGAACAGCTCTTCGTACACCGCCATACGCTCGGCACTAATACCATCGAGCAGCGGCTGCTCTGCCGGTTGGCGAATCCGCGCGGCAAACGCGCGCTGCGCTTCGACGCCACTCATGTGCCGTAACTCCGTAACGGTGCCGCTGCCGTTTGCAGCTGACGAATCTGCGCCACCTCGGCATACAACTCGGCAATCGGCGGGAAGTTGAAGTCGCGTTCCAGCAAGGTCGGGCGCACGCCGTGCACGGCGTAGGCCTGTTCCAGCAGCGCCCAGACCGGGTCGATCACCGGGGCGCCGTGGGTGTCGATTTTCAGATCATGGGCCTCATCGTAATGCCCGGCCACATGCAGATAGGCGATGCGCGCACTGGGCATGGCCGCGATATAGGCCGGCGCAGCGAAGTTGAAATTGATGCTGTTAACGAAGACGTTATTCACGTCCAGCAACAGCTGGCAGTCGGCCTCATCCAGCACCGCGCGGACAAACGCCGCTTCATCCAGCTCGCCCGGCAACTGTGCGTAGGCCGAGACGTTCTCGATAATCAGCGGTCGTTCCAGCACGTCCTGCACGATACGCACGCGCTCGGCAATGCGCAGCACCGACTCCTCGGAAAACGGCAGCGGCATCAGGTCATACAGCTGGCCATGGTCGGCACAGGCCGACAGGTGCTCGCTGTAACCGCGCACGCCATGCAGATCAAGAAAGCCCTTGATGGCCTTAAGCAGCTCAATATCCAGCGGGGCAAAACCACCGAGGTTGAGGGACAGGCCATGGCAGAGCAGCGGTAGGCGTTCGCTCAGGGCACGCAATTGCTTGCCCAGGCGCCCGCCGACACCGATCCAGTTCTCCGGCGCCAGCTCGAGGAAGTCCACCTCGCCTGCGCTGCAGTCCTGCAGCGCACCCAGCAGGCCGCGCCGCAGGCCCAGCCCGGCACCGTTAACGAAATCCATCTGCATACTCTGCCCCTGTACTCAGTCTGTTACTCGGCTTTCTTGTCGGCGCCGCACTTGCCTTCACCGCATTTGCCCTCGCCTTCGGCCTTGGCTTCGCCACCGCACTTACCTTCACCCTCGGCTTTCTTCATTTCGCCGCCGCATTTGCCTTCGCCACAGCTGCCTTCGGCGGATTTTTCGCCCGCTGCCAGGCTGTAGCCGCTGCTCAGCTCCTGCGCGGCAAACGGGTTGCTCGCGGCCTGCACGCTAAATGCGGCGCTGCTCAGCAGTACCGCGCCCAGGGATGCAACAACAGTGTTCAGATGGTTCATGGCAACGCTCCAATGGTGGTTCACAGTAGCGGCCGATTGGCTGCCTCGACCCAATAGACGAGGCCGACAGGCGGCTGTTACAGATAACCCTTAAAAAGAATTCCGCGCGGGCTAAACCCTAGAAGATTTTTGCCGCCAGCCAAGCGATCCGGCACACTACGCCCCCCGAGCAAATGCTCGTTTTCAAGCCTGCAGACTCCGTATGACCCGATCTCCGTTCCGCCGTCTCGTTTTTGGCACCCTGCGCCGCGTGCTGTACCTCTGGGTGCGCTCGGAAACCATTAACCAGTCCGCCTTTACCCTCAAGCTCGACCGCAGCAAGCCGGTGTTCTACGTGCTGCAGCAGCCGTCGCTGAGTGACCTGGCCGTGGTCGATACCGAGTGCCGCAAGGCCGGCCTGCCGCGCCCGGTGCTGCCGGTGGCCGTGGGTGAGTTGCTGGAGCCTGCCGCCTTCTTCTACCTGACGCCTGAGCCCGACTGGCTCGGCCGGCAGGACAAACGCGGCATCTCGCCCACCCTGCAACGCCTGGTCAGCGCGCTGAGCCAGCATGCGGTGGACGATGCGCAGATCATTCCGGTCAGCGTGTTCTGGGGCCAATCACCGGACCGTGAAACCAGCCCGTGGAAGCTGCTGTTCGCCGACAGCTGGGCAGTTACCGGGCGTCTGCGCCGCCTGATCAGCATCCTGATTCTCGGGCGCAAGACCCGCGTGCAGTTCTCCACGCCGATTCATCTGCGCGAGCTGGTCGAACAGGACAAAGGCCACGAGCGCACCCTGCGCATGGTCCAGCGCATCCTGCGCGTGCACTTCCGTAATCAGAAGGCCGCGGTAATCGGCCCGGACGTGTCGCACCGGCGCAACCTGGTCAAAGGCCTGGTGCACGGCCCGCAGGTGCGTCAGGCGATCATCGAAGAAGCCGAGCGCGAGAACATCAGCCTGGAGAAGGCCGAAAGTCAGGCCCTGCGCTATGGCAACGAGATCGCCTCGGACTACACCTATACCGCCATTCGCTTCCTCGAGCTGGTGCTGAGCTGGTTCTGGAACAAGATCTACGACGGCATCAAGGTCAACCATATCGAGGGCGTGCAGGAAGTCGCCCAGGGCCACGAGGTGATCTATGTGCCCTGCCACCGCAGCCATATCGACTACCTGCTGCTGTCCTACCTGCTGTTTCGCAATGGCCTGACGCCGCCGCATATCGCCGCCGGCATCAACCTGAATATGCCGGTGATCGGCGGCCTGCTACGGCGTGGCGGCGCGTTCTTTATGCGCCGCACCTTCAAGGGCAACCCGCTGTACACCGCGGTGTTCAACGAATACCTGCACACCCTGTTCAGCAAGGGCTTCCCGGTCGAGTACTTCGTCGAAGGCGGCCGCTCGCGCACCGGGCGCATGCTGCAACCGAAAACCGGCATGCTGGCCATCACCATGCGCAGCTTTTTGCGCAGCAACCGCCTGCCGGTGGTGTTCGTGCCGGTGTATATCGGCTACGAGCGTGTGCTGGAAGGCCGCACCTACCTCGGCGAGCTGCGCGGCGCGAGCAAGAAGAAAGAGTCGATCTTCGACATCTTCAAGGTCATCGGCGCGCTCAAGCAGCGCTTTGGCCATGTCTGGGTCAACTTCGGCGAGCCGATCAAACTGGCGGAATTCCTCGACAGCGAGCAACCCGATTGGCGCACGCAGGATTACGGCACCCAGTACCGCCCGGCCTGGCTCAATGAAGCCACCAACAACCTCGGCGAGCGGGTAGCCCAGCACCTCAACGAGGCGGCGGCGATCAACCCGGTCAACCTGGTGGCCCTGGCGCTGCTCTCCACCAGCAAATTGGCGCTGGATGACCGCGCCCTGTCGCGGGTGCTCGACCTCTATCTGGCCCTGCTGCGCAGCGTGCCCTACTCGCCACACACCACCTTGCCGGACGGCAACGGCCAGGCGCTGATCGAATACGTGCAGAAGATGAACCTGCTCGCCGAACAGAAGGATGCCCTCGGCAAGATCCTCTATCTGGACGAGCACAACGCCGTTCTGATGACCTACTACCGCAACAACGTGCTGCACATCTTCGCCCTGCCGGCGCTGCTGGCGAGCTTCTTCCAGAGCAGTTCACGGATGAGCCGCGAGCAGATCCTGCGCTTTACCCGCGCGCTCTACCCCTACCTGCAAGCCGAGCTGTTTATCCGCTGGAACCTGGATGAGCTGGACGGTGTGGTCGATCAATGGCTGGCCGCCTTCGTTGAACAGGGCCTGCTCAAGCTCGATGGCGACATGTACGTGCGCCCGGCGCCAAGCTCGCGCGAGTTCGTCCTGCTCACCCTGCTGGCCCGCGCCATCGTGCAGACCCTGCAGCGCTTCTATATGGCCACTGCCCTGCTGCTGAATGCCGGGCAGAACGCCATCAGCGCCGAAGAGCTGGAAGACCTCTGCACCGTGATGGCCCAGCGCCTGTCGATCCTGCATGGCCTCAACGCCCCGGAGTTCTTCGACAAGAGCCTGTTCCGCCACTTTATCCAGAGCCTGCTGGAGCATGGCGTGCTGCGTCAGGACGAAGCCGGCAAACTCAGCCACCACCCGCTGCTCAGCGAACTGGCCGAAGGCGCCGCCAAGCGCGTGCTGCCGGCGGAGATTCGCCTGTCGATTCGCCAGGTGGCCATGGATCGCAACGCGGATGTCGCCGAGCCGGTATAAACCGGCCTGGTCATGGCTCTACGGAATCTGTAGGAGCGGCCCATGGCCGCGAATAAGGCATATGCCTAGCGTGGTCATCGCGGGCATGGCCCGCTCCTACGTCCTGCGACCCGATCCTCCCTACACAGCCCCAAGTCCTGCGAACGCCATGCCCCCAGACAACGACCCAAGCAGCAAACCATCGCGCGCCGAGTTTCACCAGGCCAACCAGGCCCGCGCCGAAGTTGAAGCGCAGCGCCTGTTGACAGCCAAGGCCGAACTTGGCGCCCGCTGGCTTAGCTGGGTTGCTGCCGAGTTGTACGCCCTAAAACCCGCCGCCTACGCGCAGATGGTGCGCCGCGAGCTGCAGCGCTTAAACGCCTAACAACCTGTAGCCCGGATGCAACCAGGGGAAGCCTAGCGCCCTGCATGTCCGCTCCCGGATTGCATCCGGGCTACGAAGCTGGCTGCTAGCCGCGACTTAACCCGGTCAGGCGTGACGACAACGCCTGCATGGCGCTGCTGACCTGATCCAGTGCCTGGGCATCGCGGGCGTTTTCTTCGCTGATGCTGTGGATGCGCACCGCCAGTTCGTTGATCTCCTGAGTCACATGGCTTTGCTGCTGCGCCGCCACAGCGATCTGCTGGGCGCGCTGGGAAATATCATCGAAGCTCTGCACCGTACTGGACAGCGCCGTCGCCGCGCCTTCGGCCTCGACCACCGCGTGTTCGGTACGCGCCTCGCCGGCTTGCATCGCCTGCACCGCCTGGCGTGAGGCCTGCTGCAGCGCGCTGATCATGGTGCTGATCTCATTGGCCGAGGCCTGGGTTTTACCCGCCAGGGTGCGCACCTCATCGGCCACCACGGCAAAACCACGGCCCTGCTCACCGGCCCGCGCAGCCTCGATGGCGGCATTCAGCGCCAGCAGGTTGGTCTGTTCGGAAATCGCCTTGATCACATCCAGCACCGCGCCGACCTGCTGGCTGTCTTTCTCCAGCCGACTGATCACCATGGCCGCACCGGCCATTTCCGCCGACAGCGCCTGAATTGCCGAGCTGTTGGAGGCCACCTTCTGCTGCCCCTGCTGCACCACCAGCAGTGAACTCTGCGCAGTATTGGCGCAGTCGTTGGTGTTCTGCGCCACTTCCTGGGCACTCGACGACATCTCGGTAATCGCCGCCGCCAGCTGGGTGTTCTCTTGGCGCTGCTGCTCGGCGCGCCCGGCCAGGGTGCTGCTGAGGCCGCCCAGTTGCGCGGCTTCGGCCTGCAGATGGTCGGCTTCTTCGGCGATCCGCTGGAGCATGGTGCGCAACTGTCCGGCATAGCGATTGACCGCGTGGCGCAGTGCGCCGATTTCATCCTCACGCTCCACACTCAGTTCAACATCGCGGCTGGCCGAACCCCGGCCCAAGGAGTCAATCTGCGCGGTGGTTTCTTCCAGTTGGCCGATCAGCTTGCGCCCCGCCAACCAGGCCAGCGCCAGCAACACCGCCAGCAGTGGCAGGAGGAACAGCAGAATCTCCCAGGTCAGCGCCCGCGCCAGGCCGGTAACCCGCTCCTGCGGGGTGACCAGGCCGATGACCCAGCCGGTGTCGGGCATCACAAACAGGCTGACGCGGCTGGCCTGCTTGAGCTGTTCATCCTGTTGCAGATCAAGGTTACGAATCGCCCCTGAGCTGCTGCTGGTCAGCGCCGCCTGCACCGGCTTGAGCCAACTGTGCTGCTGTGCCAGGTCGGCAAACTTGAGCATCGCACTGCCCTTACCCCCGGTTATACCGGGGAAATGCAGCACGTTACCGGCCTGATCGAGGGCGAAGGCGTAACCATCGGTGACCTTGCCCTGCTCGGTGAGAAAGCGCGCCAGATCGTCCAGCAGCAGATCCAGGGTGGCGACGCCGGCAAAGCGCCCGGCAAGCTGGTAAGGCACGCTGCAGGTGACCATCGGTACGCCAGTGAACACATCCTGATAAGCCTCTGACCACAAGCATCGTCCTGCCTTGCTGCTGCGCGCGCCGGTGTACCAGGCATCGTTGTGGTAACCGGGACCATCGGCGGCGTTGTAGTCGTCGGAATAAGCCAGGCGGCCATCCGCGCCGCGCGCCCAGAAGAAACTGCGCCGCGCCGCGCCCTCGCTAAAAGCATTTGGCTCCGGCCACACACCACCGCCGGCAATCGCCTTATCACCTTGACTGTCGATCAGATTGGGCAGGCTGTTGAGGTACAGCGGCTCTTCACGCGGCAGCACTTCGGCCAGATGCGCCAGGCTGGCCGTCACCCCTTCAATGCGCGCCAACTGCAACGCCAGCTGGCGCACGATGGCGCTGCCGGTCTGCTCGATCAGCTCGCCACTGGCCGCCACCACACGCGGCTGGCCACGCAGGGCCATCACGGCAAACACCGCCAGCGCGGTCAGAATCAGAAGGACGATGCAACCCAGGGTCAAACGCTGCGACAGCCGAACGGGGACAAAAGCCATGCGATTACTCCTGCTTGGAAAGGACGCTCAGAGGGACTACCAGAACTGCTTACGAACCGCTCCTAGTTCCACCAGCAAGATCAGGTACTGCAAATACGCCACTGCCTAAGCAATTTGCGTACGCGCGCTGAAGCTGAATACGTCAGACGCATGCAGTGAGTTATAGATGAATAAGCGCCGGGCCGTGGCGCTTAACTTCCAGCAAGGCCGCTCGGCTAGTGCTCAGCCTTGTGCGTCAGCACCCGGCGCGTACGGTTTTTCGCCTCGGCCAGTTTGTAGGCCACGTAGTACTTGTAGATATTGCCAACATAATCGACCGTCTCGCGGCCGACCACCCGCGCGGCCGAGTGTTCGACATTGCCGAACCAGACGTTCTGATCCAGCCCTGACTTCTCCGCCAGGCGGCGAAACTTGCGCAGGTTGCCGGGCCCGGCGTTGTAGGCGGCAAAGCTCAGCAGGGTCTTGTTCATCGGCGTCAGTTCGGGGTCGTCCAGGTACTTGTCGGCCAGCAGGCGCATGTACTTGCTGCCCGCCTCGATATTCTTGTCAGCACTCTTGTCGATACCCCTGATGCCCACCATCGGGTCTGCCGCCGTAGTCGGCAGCAACTGCATGATGCCCACCGCGCCACGAGGGCTGCGCGCCGCCTGATTGAGCTGCGACTCCTGATACCCCTGCGCCATCAGCATCAGATAGTCGAACTCATAGGTGCCGGCATGCTTCTCGAACAACCCGACCAGCTCATTGAATTTCTTCAGCTCCGCCTCGCTGGCGGCATTCAACACGCGCTTGCTGTTCTTCACATACTTGTTGCGCAGGCTGTTGCCAAACGCCGTACCGGCCTTGTGTTTGCTCACAAAAGCCGCCAGCTCCTGCTTGAGCAATGGGCTGCTCTTGCGGATCGCCCAGGCAAACTCCGCGCCTTCATGGATATAAAACTCATCATGAATCTGCAGCTTGCTATACAGCGGGCTCCAGGCCTCGGCGATATAGCGGTCGACCACAATGGCATTGAGCAGCCCAGCATTGAGCATTTCCAGCAGATCCTCGGACTCCAGGTTCTCATCCGCTGCGATGATCTTGATCGGCTTCAAGCCGCGCGCCTTGAACTGCCGGTTGATCGCGACCAGGTGCTCGAAATAACTGCTGGAGGCGCGCACCGTCACCTCCTGCCCGGCGAGATCCTCCAGCGTGCTCAGCGCGGCACTGGACGGCCCGGTAATCACCGCCTCACGGATATTGCTGGAGAACGGCGCGGCAAAATCCAAGGTTTGCAGCCGCCCCTCGGTAATCGTCAGGCCGCCGGCGGCGATATCGCCACCGCCGCTGAGCAACCTGGGCATCAGCTCATTGCGCGCCACCGGAATAAACATCACCTGCCAGCGCAGCGACTTCTGCGCATACGGATACCTGGCGTTAAGCCACGCCTCCAGCGCCCTGCCCAACTCATAGCTGATGCCCTGCTGGCGGCCGCGATCGACCATAAAGAAGGTCTTGCTGTACGGCACCAACACCCGCACCAAGCGGCGCTCGCGCATACCATCGAAGTCGCCGATCCAATCCTCCGGCACCGGCAGCACCAGGTTATCCACCTCGGCCTCTTCGGCCTCATTGAGCTGCGTCGACATCCAGTCAAACAAACTGGCCTGCGCCACAGGGCTGACCGCGCAGAGCCACAGCGCAGCCAGCACACACCCGCCCATCATCCGGTAACCACGCATGGCCGCTCTCCGCCTAAACCGTTGTCTCACCCTGCGGCTAAATACTGGCCCAGGCCCTGCAGCTGCGCCAGGCGAGTACCAATGCAGATTTGCCTCGGCGCGCCAGTCCGTTAAGCTCCAGCAACTGCCCCTCCATTGCACAAGGATGCCCACCATGCTTCGTTTGCTTTCCCTGGCCGCCGGCCTCGCCCTCTCCAGCAGCGCCTTCGCCCTGTCGCTGGCCGACCTCTCGCAAAGCGACGCCAGCGGCGGCCTCAAGGACGCCCTCACCCAAGGCGCCAAAGTGGCCGTGCAGCAACTGGGCAAACCCGGCGGCTTCAGCAACAACCCAAACGTGCGCATCGAACTGCCGGGCAACCTCGGCAAAGCCGCAAAGACCATGAAGATGATGGGCATGGGCGCGCAGGTTGATCAGCTCGAAGCGAGCATGAACAAAGCCGCCGAAGCCGCCGTACCGCAAGCCCAGGCGTTGCTGGTGGACTCGGTGAAGAAGATGACCGTGCAGGACGCCAAAAGCATCCTCGCCGGCCCGAACGATTCCGCCACCCAGTACCTGAACAAAACCAGCCGCGAACAGATCCGCGCCAAGTTCCTGCCCATCGTCAAACAAGCCACCGACCAGGTCGGCCTGGCCAAGCAATACAACAGCTTCGCCGGCCAAGCCGCGAGCTTCGGCGTGATCGACGCGAAAAGCGCGAATATCGAGAACTATGTGACTGAGCAGGCGCTGGACGGCCTGTTCACCATGATCGCCGAGCAGGAAGCCAGCATCCGCCAGAACCCTGCCGGTGCGGCGACCAGTTTGGCGAAGAAGGTGTTTGGGGCGTTGTAAGGCGCGCCAATTCAAACGCTTGATAGCGATTTCCCACTTAATCAGTAGCTAGGTGCTGGCACATCCAAAGGAATGGGGAAGATTGATGAAAAAGATGTTGCTGGCAATGGCCCAGGAACATTACCCCGAACTTCTTTGGGCCTTCACATAGCAATGCTGAAAGTAGCCCGAGAGATATCTGTAGGCGGCGCGCGTTAGCGGCGAGTTTTTAATCGTGTTATCGCGGCTTAAGCCCCCTCCCACATACTCCATCTCAAACAGCCAATAAAGCAAAGGGCCGCATCAAGCGGCCCTTTGCAGGTACAGGCGGGATCAGCCGTGCTTGCGCCGGCGCCACAGCCACAGCGCCAGCACGCCGAGGGTCAGCACCAGCGGCACCAGGGCGATATTGAGGAACTTGAGCGTGCGGCCCAGGGCCTCGATATCGGCATTCAGTTGATAGCGCACGTCGCGCAGTTCCTTGCGGATCGCCAGCTTCTGCTGCACAAACTGCTGCACTGCGGCCTGCTGCTCAGGCGTCAGCTCCAGGGCTTTGCTCGGGTCCTCGCTCTGCTGCAGGGCCGCGAGCTTCTGCTCGGTATCGGCCAGTTGCGTTTGCAGAGCCTGTTCCTTCTCGCGGAACTTGACCTCGGCCTCACGCTGTATGGCGTCCACCACCTCGAACGGACGGGTAAAGCGACCGCGCGAACGCACGCTGATCAGCGCTTCGGACCCGGCCAGGTTGTCCAGGGCGTTGATCGCAAAACCGGCGTTATCCGCCCAGGGCTGCGGGATGCGCTGGCCAAAGAAGTCCTGCACCTGTACCCACATGCGGTCGGTGAGCATGTCAGTGTCAGCCACGACGATCACGTTGATAGTGTCGGCCTGTTTGAGGCCATCTTTCTGCCCCTCAATGCCATCAGGGAAGGCCGACTGCGCCGGACCACTGATGCGCGCGGCCAGGGTGTAGCGCTCGCCGGTGGGTTGCAGTTCACGGATCAGCTCTTCCGGGTTGCTCAGCATGCCGAAGCGCTTGGCATCAAACGGCATGGCGTACTGCGAGCTGCGAATCAGCGGGGTGAAGGTGGTTTTCGCGCCTTCCAGCGGCTCCAGGATGCCAGCAGTGGCCACCGTCATAGTTTCCAGCGAGGCGGTACTGATGTCGTCCTTGTCCAACGCATTCTTCGGCAGGCTCAGCCAGGCAGCATGGCGCACCGGACGTTGCCCCTGGCCCATACCAACTGACATGGCATAGGAGCCATCACCGAGCACTTGATCCGGCACCATACGCAGGCCCCAGGCCTTAAACAGCTCTGGCAGGTCAGAGGCCTTGTCGACCACCATCTCACCAGGCATATCGGCTTGAGTATCGGCCTCGCTGAACGGGTCCACAAAGGTCAGCAGTTTGCCGCCGCGCAGGACGAACTGGTCGATGGCGTACAGGGTTTGCTCGGGCAACTGCTTGGGATGGATCAGCAGCAACACCGAGACTTTTTCCGGGATCAAATCAACGTCACGTTTGAGGCTTTCGATCTGGAACAGCTGACGAATTTCCTCGATCAGCATCCAGGCCGGGGTCGGCTGACGCGCCGCCATATCGAAGCCGCCGTTGACCTGCAGGCCAGACAGCACACCGACCACCGGACGCTCGGGCTTAGCCAGGCTTTGCACCAGGCGGCTGAGTTCGTATTCGAGGAACTCCTCCTGATCCAGAGCAAAAAACGGGATCACCTGAGTCAGACCTTCGGCATTCTTACCAGCCAGACCGAAGTAGATCGAGTCGCCGCCCTGCTGCAGTGGAATGCCCTGCAGGCCGAATTCGGCGGCTTTGTCTTCGTCCTCGGAGAACGGCGCGGGGTCGATGATATTCAGCTTGAGCTTGTCGCCCGCCTCACGCTGATAAGCCTTGAGCATTTCCTCGACGCGCTTGGCGTAAGTGCGCAGCGCTGGCAGATCCTTGGTTGCAGTGTCGGAGTAGAAGAAGTTCAGCTCCACCGGCTCATCCAGCTCGGCAAGAATCTGCTCGGTGCCGCTGGAGAGGGTGTAGAGCTTCTGCTCAGTCAGATCCAGCCGCACGCCGCTAAGGCTGACGCTGGAGAACAGGTTGAAGGCGAGAAACGCCAGGGCAATGAGTGCAAGCCCGGCGCTGGAAACCATCAGCTTTTTCATGGGCGGCCTCAGTCAGCTTTCTTCAGGTCGATAACCACCGCCGTCGCAGCCAACCAGGCGGCGATCAGGGTGAGGAAGTACAGCAGGTCGCGCAGGTCGATCACGCCCTTGCTGATCGCATCGAAGCGGGTCAGGAAGCTCAAGGACGCCACGGCATCCACCAGCCATTGCGGCGCCCAGCCACTGAAACCGTCGAGCACCATGGGGAAGCCGCTGACGATAAACAGGAAGCACACGCTGACCGACAGAATGAAGGCAATCACCTGGTTCTTCGCCAAGGCCGACATGCACGAGCCAATCGCCAGGTAAGCCCCCGCCAGCAGCCAGCTGCCGATATAGCCGGTGATAATCGCGCCGTTGTCCGGCTCACCCAGGTAGTTGACGGTGATGATCATCGGGAAGGTCAGCAGCAGCGCCAGGCCAGCAAAGGCCCAGGCGGCGAGGAACTTGCCGGTGACCGCATCGAAACGGGTGATCGGCAGGGTCATCAGCAGCTCGATGGTGCCGCTCTTGCGCTCCTCGGCCCACAGGCGCATGGCAATCGCCGGCACCAGAAACAGATACAACCAGGGGTGGAAGTTGAAGAACGGCGCGAGGTTGGCCTGGCCGCTCTCAAAAAAACCACCGAGGTAGAAGGTGAACACCCCGGACAGCACCAGAAAGATCAGGATAAATACGTAAGCCAGCGGCGTGGCGAAGTAGCTCGCCAGCTCGCGCTTGAAGATCACCGACAGCTTGGTCATACGCTCTCCCCCCGGGTCAGGCTGCGGAACACTTCGTCCAGCCGACCGCGTTCGACATTCAACTCCTTGACTTGCCAACCGCGCGCGGCGATCAGCGCATTGACCTGCGGGAAGATTACCTCACCCGGTTTGGCCAGGATGCTCAGGCTGTGTTCCAGGGCGTTTTCTTCCACCCCGGCAACGCCCGGTAAGGCCGCCAGTGCGGCCTGATCCAGCGGCTCTGCGGCGACCAAGGTGACCGCCTGGTGGTAGCGCGAACGGCTTTCCAGCTCCAGCGGCGTGCCATCGGCCAGCAACTTGCCGTGGGCGATCACCACCGCGCGGGTGCAAACCGCAGACACTTCTTCGAGGATGTGGGTGGAGATGATCACGATCTTGTCATAGGCCAAGCTCTGGATCAGCTTGCGAACCTGATGCTTCTGGTTGGGGTCGAGGCCGTCGGTGGGCTCGTCGAGGATCAGCACCTTGGGGTCATGCAGAATTGCCTGGGCCAGGCCGACGCGGCGTTTGAAACCCTTGGACAGGGTTTCGATGCTCTGCTCCAACACCGCCTCAAGCTCGACCTGAGCCACTGCCTTGGCGACCCGCTCGCGCTTTTCAACACCCTTAAACCCGCGCACCTCGGCAATAAATTCGAGGAAGCTGCGCACCGTCATATCGCCGTAGCACGGCGCGCCTTCGGGCAGATAGCCGATCTGCTGCTGCGCTTTGAGGGTGTCTTTCTGGATATCGAAACCGAGGATGCTGGCGCTGCCGGACGTCGGCGCGAGAAAGCCGGTGAGCATCTTCATGGTGGTGGATTTACCGGCGCCGTTGGGGCCGAGAAAACCGAGGACTTCGCCGGGCTGGACGCTGAAGGACAGGTCATCCACGGCTGTATGTTGCGCAAAACACTTGGTTAGGTTTTTTATTTCGATCATGGCCTCTCACCATTGCGGTAACAGGCCCTGCTTGCAGCCGCTGCTGACGCAAGCCGGGCGCTAAAGTGCCGGCGGACTATAAGGAGTCACGCGCGGGCAGCGCAAGCGAAGAACCGGCGGGTCATGTATCTGTTCGCTACAACGCAGCCAGGCCTTGGTCACCCCAAGCAACCAAGGCCTGCCAGATCGAAAACTACAGCTCTGTAGCCCGGATGAAATCCGGGAAAATCCATCCCCCTGGATTGCATCCAGGCTACGACTGGCTGCTTAGAGGGTGCCGCGCAGGGCTTTCTCGAACAACTGACTGTATTGCGCAGCGGTAAAGGCAATCGGGTTGGTGCCGGCTGAGGGGTCGACCTCGGCCATCTGCCCGACCTGCTCGATGCGCGTGTCATCAATACCGATCTCGCCCAGGCTGTGCGGGATGCCGACCTGTTCACGCAGCGCCATTACCCACTCCAGCACACCAGTGAAACCAGGCTTGGCCAGGTTCAGGTAGCGCGCCATTTTCTCCATCTGCGGTTCGATGCGCTCACGGTTGGCGACCAGCACATAGGGCATCAGCACCGCGTTGAGCAGGCCGTGGTGGGCGTCGTACAGCGCGCCCAGCGGATGGGCCAGGGCATGCATGGCGCCGAGACCGCGCTGAAATGCCGTCGCGCCCATGCTCGACGCCACCAGCATCTGCAGACGCGCCTCAACATCCGTACCTTGCGCCACGGCACGCGGTAGGTACTGCTGCACCAGACGCATACCTTCCAGGGCGATACCTTCGGCCATGGGGTGAAACAGCGGAGAACAAAAGGCTTCCAGGTTATGCGACAGCGCGTCCATCCCAGTGGCGGCGGTGATCTTGGCCGGCAAGCCAAGTGTTAGCTCCGGATCAAGAATCACCAAGGCTGGCAGCATGCGTGCGTGAAAGATGATGCGTTTGATATGCACCGCATCATCGGTGATCACCGAGGCGCGACCGACCTCCGAACCGGTTCCGGCCGTGGTTGGCACCGCCACCACCGGCGCCATGCCAGCGACATTAACGCGCTCGCAGTTGTCGCCGATGTCCTCGAAATCCCACAGCGGCCGATTCTGCCCGACCATCAGGGCGATGGCCTTGCCGGCATCCAGCGCCGAGCCACCGCCAAAGGCGATAACACCGTCATGCCCGCCGGCTTTAAATGCGGCGACCCCATCCATCACGTTCTGCCCAGTGGGGTTGCCCTTGATGCCGCTAAACAACCCAGCCTTGAGGCCATCATCACGGCAGTGCAACAGCGCGCGGTCGATCATCGGCAAGGCAGCCAGGCCAGGATCGGTGACCAGCAGCGGCGCGCTCATGCCCAGTTGCCGGCAAGCCGCAGGCAATTCGCTGATACGGCCAACGCCGACGCGCACCGAGGTCGGGTAATTCCAGTTCATGCGGTAGTAATTCAGGTCCATGGCGCGCCTCACAGCTGAGTCTTGAAGTGGAAGGATTTCGGCCGGGTCACGTGCTCGAAGCCGACGCTGGACAGGGTGCAGCCGCGCCCGGAGTTCTTCACCCCAGTCCAGGCCAATGCCGGGTCGAGGTAATCACAGCGGTTGAGAAACACCGTGCCTGCCTGGACTCGGTCGGCCAGGGCCATGGCCGCGTCGACATCACGGCTGAAAATCGCGGCAGTCAGGCCGAACTCGCTGTCGTTCATCAGCGCCAGGGCTTCTTCGTCATCCTTGACCTTCTGGATGCCCACCACCGGGCCGAAGGATTCCTCAGTCATCACCCGCATGCCGTGGTGCACATTGGTCAGCACCTGCGGCGCCAGGTACTGTGAGCCGGGATGGTCCAAGGCAAAGTCGGCCGGCACCAGATGCGCGGTGGCGCCCTGCTCGATCGCGTCGTGGATCTGCCCACGGACGAAATCCGCCGCCTCGGCACGCACCAGTGGACCGAGGGTGGTGTCCGGATCATCGGAGCGGCCCAGCTTGTATTGTTTAACCAGCGCCACCGCCTGCTCGACGAAGGTGTCATACAGCGATTCGTGCACATAGATGCGCTCAATGCCGCAGCAGGATTGCCCGGAGTTGAAGAACGCCCCATCAATGGTGGTTTCCACCGCATGGGCCAGGTCAGCGTCGGCCCGCACATAGGCCGGGTCCTTGCCGCCCAGCTCCAGGCCGATGCTGAGAAAGCGCCCCACCGCTACCCGTTCGACCATGGTGCCGCCCGGCACCGAACCGGTGAACGCGACGTGGGCAATGGTCGGTGCCTGAATCAACGCCTCGGTCTCGCCGTGACTCAGGTGCAGATACTGGAATACCCCATCCGGCAAGCCGGCTTCGCTGAAGGCTTCGACCATACGCTCGGCGCACAGCGGGGTTTGCGCTGAATGCTTGAGCAGCACCGCATTGCCGGCCAGCAGCGCCGGCATCACCGCATTGACGGCCGTCAGATAGGGGTAATTCCAGGGGGCGATCACCAGCGCCACGCCCAAAGGCTCGCGGCGGATAAAACGGATAAAGCCGGGTTTTTCCGGCACCTGGATATCGGCCAGGGCCTGTTCGGCGATATCGGCCATATAGCTGGCGCGCTCGACAAAGCCGCGCACTTCGCCTGCGGCATAGCGGATCGGCCGGCCCATCATCCAGCACAGCTCTTCGGCCAGTTGAGTTTCCTTGGCGGCGAAGGCGGCAATCGCCTTGCGTCCAATGGCGATGCGCTCGGCCAGCGGGGTGTTCTTCCAGGCCTGCTGCGCCAGCTCGGCCTTGACCAGCGCCACCTGAATTTCCGGATTGGAGGCCAGATGGCGTTCGACATACACCGAGCCATCGATGGGTGAAATGCATTGCAGTTTGCTCATAACAGGCTCCATAGGTGGACGCGTAGTCCACGCGATACATCGCGGGGCGCGCTCGGCCCCCTCGCCCCTACGGGGAGAGGGCTGGGGAGAGGGGAAACCGTCACCCCCTCCCCCGGCCCCTCCCCCGCCAGCGGTAGAGGGGAGCGATCAGATAATTTCGAAGTAGCGATCCAGTTCCCAGTCGCTGACATGCCGGCGGTATTCGCGCTCTTCCCACTCGCGGCTGGCGGCGAAGTGCTCGACAAACTCATCGCCAAACAACTCGCGCGCCGCCGTCGAGGCCTTCAGCCGTTGCGCGGCATCCCATAGGGTGCGCGGCAGAGCCAACTCCTCGGGGTGCTTCATCGCGTAGGCATTACCCACCACCGGCTCGGTCGGTTCCCACTGTTGCATCACGCCATACAGACCAGAGCCGAGGGCCACCGACAGGGCCAGAAACGGATTGCCATCGGCTGCACCCAGGCGATATTCCTGGCGTTGGGATTTGTCGCTGCCGGGAATTACCCGCAGCGCAGCGGTACGGTTTTCCACGCCCCAGGTGGCATCGGTGGGCGCCCAGAAGCCGGGAATCAGCCGGCGGTAGCTGTTCAGCGTTGGCGCCACCATGCAGAGAAACTCCGGCATCAGACGCTGCTGGCCGGCGAGGAAGTGGCGCTGAATCTTGCTCATATTGTGCGCCTGGCTGGGGTCGTAGAACGCCGACTTGCCGCTGGCCAAATCGCGCAGGGACACATGGATATGCCCGCTCTGCCCGGGATACTTGCCCGACCACTTGGCCATAAAGGTGGCCATCAGACCGTTGCGCTGGGCCAGCACCTTCATAAAGGTTTTGAACAGCGCACCCTTGTCGGCGGCATCTGCGGCGCGGTCATAGGCGATGGCCGCCTCCAACACGCCTGGGCCGGTTTCGGTGTGCAGGCCCTCAATGGGAAAGTCCATGCGTTCGGCCATTTCGAGAATCTCGTGGTACAGCTCGGCGTGTACTGAGTTGCGAATCATCGAGTAGCCGAACCAGTCCGGCGTAAACGGTTTGAGGTTGCGAAAACCCTTTTCACGGGCCGACTCCGGGGTTTCATCGAACATGAAGAATTCATATTCCAGCGCCGCAAAGGCATCAAAACCCATGGCCTTGCAGCGCTCGATCACCCGGCGCAGGGTGCCACGCGGGCAGACCTTCTCGGCTGCCTCGGCAAACTCGCAGATAAACAGCAGCATGCCGTTCTCGAAGGGCAAATCGCGACAGGTATGCGGCAGCACCCGCACCGGCGCGTCCGGGTAGCCGGTGTGCCAACCGGTGTATTGAGCATTGTCGTAGAGCTGGTCTTTCACATCCCAGCCGAGCACCACATCGCAGAAGGCAAAGCCGCTGTCGAGGGCAGAGAAGAACTTGCTGCGGCTGAGGTATTTGCCGCGCATCACCCCATCGTTATCAAACACCCCAACCTTGATGTGGCTGAGGCCCCGTTCCTCGACAATGCGCTTGGCATCCAGAACGGTTTTCACGTCTCGCGGATTGAGCATAAATGCACCTGTCTCTTGTTGTTTTGACTGTCGTTATGGCCGACATCCGGGGGTAACAACAGAGTCTCAAGCGCATCCCCACAATCCCTACACAACGCGCCCTGACTACCACCCAACGCCTGTTAGAACAGCCGGCAGAAAGCCTGTTCAGTGTGGTACAGGATTTCCGAATTGGCTGAGCGATTGCACAAAACAACCGTTGGCGGCGCGCTCAGTGGCGGATAGCGCTTTACACCTGAGCCGTAGAGTCATTAGATGGCAAAGCCGTGTCATCCACTGTAAAGCGTCAGGCGCACGCCTCAGTTAAAGTCTGGCGGCATAAGTCGATGAAACTGCTCAAGGGTTCATGCCGGAGGTTGTTTGAAGTTGATGTTCAGCCGTACGCCAGCGCGCAGCCAGACGCGCCATAAAACTCTTGCGACGGCCGTACTGGTGCTGGGATTGAGCCTGACGGGCTTGCTCGCCCCCACAACCTGCCTAGCGCGTGACTGGCTGATCTATACCCACAGCCTGGACAGCCAGGCCGAGCTGATCGACGGCCAGTTACGCGGACGCGAACATGCCGGCAAGCGGGCGTTCTTTCTGGAGCTGGTGCGCGAGCTGCTGGCCGATATGGCCGAGCCGCTGCCGATCCAGGAAGTGCCCTTGGCGCGCGGTCTGGCGCAACTGCAACAGCGTGACGATGTCGTGCTCTTCAACCTCGGCAAAACCCCGGAGCGCCTGCCGCTAGCACACTGGGTCGGGCCCATCTGGGAAGAGACGGACTGGCTCTACGAAAACACCCTGCACCCCACCGGTATCCAGAGCCTGCACGACGCCAAGAGCTTGCCAGTGTGCGTGCTCAACAGCAGCTCCCATGACGAACGCCTGACGGCGTTGGGGTTCTCGCAGCTAAAGCGCAACAACGCTTACAGCACCTGCTTCGGCATGCTCGCAGCCGGCCGGATCGCGCTGGTTGCCTCGGCTGACTCAGGGCTGGCGCAGAGGCTGCGCGAGGCTGGCGTCACGGCCGACAAGGTACGCCCAAGCGCCGTGCAACTGGGCCGTGATGAAGGCTTTATCGCCCTGTCACGCAGCATGCCGGAGCAGGACATCGCGCGCTGGCGCGCTGCTTTACAGCGCGTGCAGCAGGATGGTCGCTTCCAGGCCCTACAGAATCGCTACGCGCACTGACTGAGCCGCCTGCCCGCCGCGCAAAAAAATACGCCCGCACCTTGCGGCGCGGGCGTGGTTTTGCAGCAGATCGACGCGATCAACGATAGGGCGCGCCAGCCTTGGCCATCAGGGCGTTGTACTTCTTGAAGATCTTCACCACGCGGGCGCAGCGTGGGCTGGTTTTGGCGATTTCATCCCAGAACTTCAGCGCCTCGGCTTCCACCGTGGCCCACTCTTCGGCCGGGATGGAGGTCAGTTGCAGCTTGCCGCCTTCGACCCGCAGTTGCGCCTCGCCGCCCCAATACCAGTGCTGGCGGTAGTAGTTGGAGCTGTCCATGCACAGTTTGAACAGGGTTTTCAGGTGCTCGGGCACCTCGGCCCACTTGTCCGAGTTGGCGAAGTAGGAGCCACACCAGGCGCCGGAGATGTTGTTGGTAAGGAAGTACTTGGTCACGTTGGCCCAACCGACGGTGTAGTCCTCGGTGATGCCGGACCAGGCAATACCGTCCAGCTCGCCGGTCTGCATGGCCACCTCGACATCTTCCCAGGGCAGGGTTACCGGGATCACGCCGAAACGGGTGAGGAACTTACCGGCCGTGGGAAAAGTGAAGATGCGCTTGCCCTTGAGGTGTTCAAGCTTGGTGATCGGCTCCACCGTGGCGAAGTGGCACGGGTCCCAGGCGCCAGCGCCGAGCCAGGTTACGCCTTTGACTTCGCCATAGGCTTCGGCCCAAATTTCATTGAGCCCGTACTGGTTGAACAACACCGGAATATCCAGGCTGTAGCGCGTGGCAAAGGGGAAGTAGCCGCCAAACACCGAGATATCCACGGGCGCGGCGATGGAGTCGTCATCGCTTTGCACCGCATCGATGGTGCCCTTCTGCATGGCACGGAACAGCTCGCCGGTGGGCACCAGCTGGTCGGCGTAATACAGCTGGATTTCCATCTCGCCATTGGCGGCCTTGTTGAAGGCGTCGATGGACGGTTTGATCACATGCTCGCCCAGGGCCGCGCCGGCATAGGTCTGCAGGCGCCAGACGATTTTCTTCGGCTCGGCGGCGTAGATATGCGCCGGGCCTAGTGCCGTTGCCCCTGCTGCCCCGGTGGCCACCGCGGCGGTTTTCAGAAAACTGCGTCTCGTACTCATGCTGTTATCTCCAGGCTTGTCGATTCAGATGGCATACAACCGCACTGCCTGGCCCACGGGGCACTGGCAGGGTTTTCAGAGGGGCAACCTGCACCTGATTGCGACAAAGCCCTTGAGGATTGCGTACGGCATAAGCGGCACATGCCGCAGCAATCCTCACTGGCTTCTATAGGTGCGACTGCGCTGGCCTACTGCTGAAATTCATGTGCTCACCTGCCGTAATGCCACTGTGGCAACCACAGGGCGATCTGCGGGAAGACCATGACCAGCACCAACGCCAGCACCATGATCAGCACGAATGGGGTAACCGACACATAGATGTCGCGCAGCGAGACTTCCGGCGGAGCCATGGCGCGCATCAGAAACAGGTTGTAGCCGAAGGGCGGGGTCATATAGGCGATCTGGCAGGTGATGGTGTAGAGCACGCCATACCAGACCAGGTCGAAGCCCAGCGCACCGACCAGCGGAATATAGAGGGGGGCGACGATCACCAGCATGGCGGTGTCATCGAGGAACATGCCCATGATGATGAACGACAGCTGCATCAGGATCAGCACCTGCCAAGGCCCCAGCCCGAGGCTTTCGAGGAAGAATGCCTCAATCGCCTTGACCGCACCGAGGCCATCAAACACCGCGCCGAAGCACAGTGCAGCGAGGATGATCCACATAAACATGCAGCTGATGCCAAGGGTCTTGCGCAGGGTTTCTTCCATCACGCGGCGGGTCAAACGGCCCTTGACCAACGCCATCAGGGTGGCTGCCGCTGCGCCCACCGCCGAGCTTTCCACCAGGCTGGTGATGCCCATCAGAAACAGCCCGGTCATGCAGAAGAAGATAAACAGCGGCGCAATGCCGGCCTTGAGCAGCAGCAGTTTCTCGCGTCGGCTGATCTGCCCGCGCTCCTCCGCGGATAAAGCCGGCCCCAGCTCGGGCTGCAAGCGGCAACGCACGGCGATATAGAGGATAAACAGCCCAGCCATCAGCAGACCGGGAAACACCCCGGCCAACCACAGCTGGCCGACCGGCTGGCGGGCGATCATGCCGTACAGCACCAGCACCACGCTCGGCGGAATCAGAATGCCCAGCGAGCTACCGGCCTGGATCACCCCGGTGACCATGATCTTGTCGTAACCACGGCGCAGTAATTCAGGCAGCGCGATGCTGGCACCGATGGCCATGCCGGCCACGCTCAGGCCATTCATCGCCGAGATCGCCACCATCAGGCCGATGGTGCCGATGGCCAGGCCACCATTGAGCGGCCCCATCCAGACGTGGAACATCTTGTAGAGGTCTTCAGCCAGCCCTGATTCGGAGAGCATGTAACCCATAAATACGAACAGCGGCAGGGTCAGCAGCGGGTACCACTTCATCAGTTTCATGGCCGCACTGAAGGCCATTTCCGAACCACCATCGCCCCACAACAGCAGGGCCGCCGCCACTGCGACAAAACCAATCGCGCCAAATACCCGTTTGCCGGTAAGCAGCAGCAACATCATCGAGGAGAACATCAGCAGGGCTATCAGCTCGTAATCCATTACAGCGTTTCCCCCCGCGCGGCGGCGATGTCCTTGAACAGGGTGGCGATGGCCTGCAGCAGCATCAGGGCGATGCCGATGCACATGATGATCTTGATCGGCGCCATTTTCGGCGACCAGGCCGAGTAGCTGGTTTCGTTGTACTCAAGGGCGTACTGGGTCGAGGAAATACCGCCGTAGAGCAGGAACACCAGGTAGAAAATCAGAAAGCCGATGGTGATTGCATCGATGATCGCGCGGGCCCGTGGCGACCAGCGGCTGTAAAACAGATCCATGCGCACATGGGCATCGAGCTGCATGGAATAGGCGCCGCCAAGCAGGAAGTAGGCGACCATCAGAAACTGCGCCGACTCCAGCGTCCAAGCGGCCGGCATAAAGAAGGTCTTGCTGATTGAGGAGTACAGCAGCACGCCGAGAATGGCGAAGATCAGGTACATGGCGAAGCGCCCGACAACGCGGTTGAGCGCCTCCACTGCGTGCACAAACAGCCTGATGGCCTTGGGCATACTGCACCTGCCGAATAATTGTTATTCCGAGAGCCTAGACCAAGATTGGCCAAAGCCAATCAGCGCAAAGTGCGTTAGCACAAAGCACGCCAGCTCTTTTGCGCAGGTAATCTCTCTCGAAATATCAGCAGCTTAGTGCGCAGCAAAAAACCGCCCTAAACCCCGGCTAGCCCTCTAGAAAGCCCATCAGCACCGCCACGGTGCGCGCGGGGTCCTCTTCTTGGGGCACATGGCCGAGGTCGTCGAACAACACCAGACGGCTGCCCTTGATGTCGCGCTTGAAGCGTTCGGCGTTGACCGGCGGAATCAACTCATCGCGGCCGCCCCAGATAATCAGCGTCGGCACCTTGAGTTCGGCGATACGCGTGTAGCTCTGCCCCGCTTCGGCCTGGATAAAACGCTGACGCAAGGCTTCGCGGTTGCCGGCGCGCAGGGTCAGCTCGTAGTAGCGATCAACCAGTTCATCGCTGACCTTGTCAGGGTCGCCGTAGACGTTGCGGATGCTTGCCTCGATCATCTGCCGGGGCAGCAGGTTGGCCATCAGCGGCGCCAGCGCGGGCATCTGCGCCAGACGAAAACCGATGGGCATGGAGGTGGCGTTGCGCGGATAACCGGCGGCATCCACCAGCACCAGCCGTTCAACCCGTTGCGGATAATCCAGGGCAAATTGCCAGGCCAGCTGTCCGCCAAAACTGTTGCCCGCCAGCACCGCACGCGGCACCTGCAACTGGTCCAGCACATGACCGAGGAAAGCGCTGTAGTGGGCCATGCGGTAATCGCCATCGGGGAATGGCCCGGTCAGGCCGAAGCCCGGTAGATCGAGGCTGATCACCCGACGTTTAGTCTGCAACGCCGCCACCCAGCCTTCCCACGTGTGCAGGCTGGCCGAGGTGCCGTGCAGCAGCACAATCGGCGCGGGGTCATCGCGCCGGCCCTGATCACGCAAGTGCACCAGCATGCCGTCGATGGCCAGAAACTCTGAGGGCGGCAAGGCCCAGCGCGGCTTGAGGTCGGCCAGAGAGCGATCAGGCGCCCAGTTCCAGGCGACCGCTGCGGCCAGACTAATCAGCAACAGCAGGACAAGGGATACGGCGATCTGCACAACACGTTTCATAGTCGGTACCTGGTGGCGGGGCACTGGCAATACTAGTCAACGACTCGCAGCTTGCCTGTGACCGTCACGCACCAACCGGTTGTAGGAGCGGCCCATGGCCGCGATAAGGGCTTCGCGGGCATGGAACTAGGCGCCCCCCGCGCCTACAAGCAGGCCGATATGCAGACGAAAAAAAGCCCCGATGTGCCGGGGCTTGAGGAGTGTTGCGCCGTTTTGCGGCGCACACGATAAAACGGGTATTTAGAACCTGTTTCGGATCTCGCGAGCTAGAGCGAGCCTGTTTTTAACGCCGTATCGCCGACGCGCAGCAGATTCGAGATAGGTTCTCAGACCAGGCTGGTCAGAGCATCACGACTAAACGGCAGAATGTCCTGCTCGCGGCCATCGCGTACTTTTACCGCCCAATCCGGATCAACCAGCAGCGCGCGGCCTACGGCAACCAGGTCGAACTCCTGCTTATTCAGGCGCTCCAGCAGGTTTTCCAGGCTGGCTGGCTGAGCCACCTTGTCGGTGTTGACCATAAACTGCAGGAACTCGCCGTCCAGGCCAACGCTGCCGACGGTGATCGTTGGCTTGCCAGTCAGCTTGCGCGTCCAGCCAGCCAGGTTCAGCTCGGAACCGTCGAATTCCGGCTCCCAGAAACGGCGAGTCGAGCAGTGAAAAATATCCACACCGGCTTCAGACAGCGGCTTGAGGAAGGCTTCCAGCGCTTCCGGGGTTTCCACCAGGCGGGCGCTGTAGTCCTGCTGCTTCCACTGCGAGAAGCGGAAGATGATTGGGAATTCCGGGCCCACTGCGGCGCGTACGGCCTGGATCAGTTCGATGGCAAAGCGCGAGCGCTGCGCCAGGTCACCGCCGTATTCGTCGGTGCGCTGATTGCTGCCGGCCCAGAAGAACTGGTCGACCAGATAGCCGTGGGCACCGTGAATTTCCACGCCGTCCATGCCGATGGCTTTGGCATCTTTGGCGGCTTGGGCGAAAGCGGCGATCACTTCCTTGATGTCGTCCTGGGTCATGCCGTGAACTACGACATTGCCTTCCTTGATTTTCTCGCTCGGGCCATAGCCAGGGACGCTGGCGTCCGGCTCAGTGCCCAGCTTGCGCACATTGCCCACGTGCCACAGCTGCGGAACGATCTTGCCGCCTTCGGCGTGCACGGCCTCGACCACTTTTTTCCAGCCGGCCAGGGCATCTTCACCGTAGAAACGTGGCACGTTCGGGTAACCGTTGGATGCCTTGTGACCGACAGTGGTGCCTTCGGTGACGATCAAGCCAACGCCGGCTGCAGCGCGGCGACGGTAGTACTCGATGACCTTGCTGTTGGGTACGCCGCCCGGGGAGAAGGAACGGGTCATCGGTGCCATAACCACACGGGTCGGCAGCTCCAGGTTGCCCAGGCTAAAGGGTTGGAACAGCGCTTTAACGGGATCGGTCATCATCATTCCTCGGGGCGGCCAGAGCGCCGCAACTGGTTAAAGGGAGTTTGGGATCAGGCCTGCAACAGCAGCTGCAGGCGTTGGATAAAGTCAGTCAGGGCGCGGGTGTTGTTCGCCACCTTGAGCCGGGTCAGCGCGCCTTGCCAGGCGTTGGCGATAAAGCTCGCCAGGTTGCGGCAATCTTCATAGGCGGGTAGTTCACCTGCCGCCTGCGCCTGCTCCAGACAGCTCTGCAGGGTGTCCGCCGAGGCTTGCAGAATCGCATCGACCTGCGCGCCCAGAGTCGGTGACAGCTCGGCCATCTCGAAACTCAGGCTGCCAATAAAACAGTGGTATTCCAGACGTTCCTGGCGAGCGAAGTGCTCCACCAGCTCGGCGTAATAACCGAGGATGCGCTCGCGCGGGCTTAGCGCCGAATTGTTCAGGGCTTCGGCATAACGCGCCAGGCGCGGTTGGTAGACCTGTTGCAGGGCCTGCAGGGCGAAATCTTCCTTGCTGGCGAAGTAGTGGTAGAAGGAGCCTTTCGGCACCCCCGCCGCCTGGACGATTTCCTGCACGCCAGCGCCGTGATAACCACGACGGGTCATCACCTCGGCGCCTTTGGCGAGGATCAGGTCACGCTTGTCGAGTCGAATGCTGGAGTTCATACCGGCAAGAATATGACCGGTCGTCTCGCTTCGCCCAGCACTATTGATCTGCGTGATTATCAGTAAGAAGTAGAGCGGGTAATTGCCTGAGCAGGGCTGGCGACCATACGATTTCGCGGGCATGGAACTAGGCGTCCCCGCCGCTTCTACAGATATCAGAGTCGTAGGAGCGGGCCATGCCCGCGATCTCTTGCAGGCTCAAAAGCATCGCGGGCAAGCCCGCTCCTACTGGAAACCGAGTTGCCTGGCTGAGTCCGTAGCCCGGATGAAATCCGGGAAATGCTCATTTGCGCAGAACTCCCCCGGATTACATCCGGGCTACGGGTATGGCATGAGCACAGATCGCGGAAGGGCTGGCTTTGCTTGTGTAAGCGGGCTTGCCCGCGATAGCTGTGGAGCTACAACAGAATGGAGCGCAGCGTTCTGCATG
This sequence comes from Pseudomonas sp., assembly GCF_030684895.1. Classification (GTDB taxonomy): domain Bacteria; phylum Pseudomonadota; class Gammaproteobacteria; order Pseudomonadales; family Pseudomonadaceae; genus Aquipseudomonas. Next base: position 47,479 of record NZ_JAUXXP010000034.1, read on the forward strand.
GGACAAACCGCGAAGCCAGGCCAGATAAAACGGCCTGGCGGAGGGTTGAATCAGCCGCGAGCGGCTTTGATCACGTCGATATAGGGCTCGGCAAAACGTTGATCCTGGATCAGCGCGATAAAGTCATTGCCCTGGGCATCCTTGGCATTCAGGTCGTAGCCGGCGGCAACGAAGAAGCCGACAAAGCGCTCGAAATCGTCGATACGCAGGCCACGGTAGGCCTTGACCAGCTTGTGCAGCGACGGCGGCGTGGCATCGGCCGGTTCTACGCTGAGGAACAGCTTGATCGGCTCGTCACCAATCTCTTCGCCAATCACCTGTTTCTTGTCTTTACGCATCGTTCACTCCAGCTAACCAGGCCACACGGGGCCGGCAGTGTACCTCCGGGGTGGGCAACGGCTCAACGGATGCAACTCAGCCGACTCTTCTAACACGCGCCACGCATGGGTAACAGCCGACTTAGGTCAACACAGCCCACCACTCCCCGCCCTTATACTGCGGCCAGCCTTAGGGTCTGTTCTCGCTTCGTCGCGAGCCGCGTTGCTGCGCAAAATCTCGCCAGGCTAGGCGGAGGACGCAGGTAATGGTCGCCCCCTTGCCAAGTCCTCCAACACCGCATGGCGAGA
>NZ_JAUXXP010000038.1 GCF_030684895.1 Pseudomonas sp.
GATCATCGACATCAACATGGGCTGCCCGGCCAAGAAGGTCTGCAACAAGGCCGCCGGCTCCGCCCTATTGAAAGACGAAGTGTTAGTTCGCGAGATTCTTCAGGCCGTGGTCGCCGCCGTGAATGTGCCGGTGACCCTGAAGATCCGCACTGGCTGGGACCGTGAGAACAAGAACGGCATTGCCGTGGCGAAAATCGCCGAAGATGCCGGCATTGTCGCGCTGGCCGTGCATGGCCGCACCCGCGCCGACCTGTATATGGGTGAGGCCGAGTACGACACCATCGCCGCGATCAAGCAGGCGGTGTCGATTCCGGTGCTGGCCAACGGCGATATCGATTCGCCGCAGAAGGCCAAAGCCGTACTCGCCGCCACTGGCGCTGATGGCCTGTTGATCGGTCGCGCGGCACAGGGCCGGCCGTGGATATTCCGTGAGATCGAGCACTACCTGCGTACCGGTGAACAACTCCCGGCACCTAGCCTGCTCGAAGTGGAACGCATTCTGCTTGAACATCTGGCTGCACTGCACGCCTTCTACGGCGATGTAATGGGCGTTCGCATTGCCCGCAAGCATGTCAGTTGGTATCTCGCAACCTTGCCGGGCGCCAGGGAGTTCCGCGCCCAATTCAATCGTCTGGACAGTACGGACGCGCAGTGCACCAACGTTCGCGAGTTCTTCAGCGAACGTCATAACAATGGAGAAGGGGTGGCCGCATGACGATGTTGACTGAGACCTTAGAGAGTGGAATGGCTCCCGTGAGTGACAACAGCAGTTTGAAGCAGCATCTCAATACGCCAAGCGAAGAGGGGCAAACCCTGCGCGGCAGCGTTGAGAAGGCCCTGCACAATTATTTCGCCCATCTTGAGGGCGCCGACGTCAGTGACGTGTACAACCTGGTGCTCACCGAAGTGGAAGCGCCACTGCTGGAAACCGTGATGAACTACGTCAAGGGCAACCAGACCAAGGCCTCCGAGCTGCTCGGCCTGAATCGCGGCACCCTGCGCAAGAAGCTCAAGCAATACGACCTGCTGTAACCCCGAACTCCCGAATAGGGCGGCCCACATGAGCCGCCTTTTTTGCTGATAACGCCTTTGCCAATACTTCTGCTCTGATGGATTCTGAAATGACCGACCAGACCACCCGCCTCCCCGTTCGCCGTGCCTTGATCAGTGTTTCCGACAAGACCGGCATCCTTGAGTTTGCCCGCGAGCTCGTCGCCCTGAATGTGGAAATCCTCTCCACCGGCGGCACTTACAAGCTGCTCAAGGACAACGGCATCGCTGCTGTGGAAGTCGCCGACTACACCGGCTTCCCGGAAATGATGGACGGTCGTGTGAAGACCCTGCACCCGAAGATCCACGGTGGCATCCTCGGCCGTCGCGCCATCGACGGCGCGGTAATGGACGAGCACGGCATCAAGCCAATCGACCTGGTCGCGGTCAACCTCTACCCCTTCGCGGCAACCGTGGCCAAGCCGGGTTGTGACCTGGCCGACGCCATCGAGAACATCGACATCGGCGGCCCGACCATGGTCCGTTCTGCAGCGAAGAACCACAAAGACGTGGCCATCGTGGTCAACGCTGGCGACTACGCCAGCATAGTCGATAGCCTCAAGGCCGGTGGTCTGAGCTACGCCCAGCGCTTCGACCTGGCCCTGAAAGCTTTCGAGCACACTGCGGCCTACGACGGCATGATCGCCAACTACCTGGGCACCATCGACCAGAGCCGTGACACCCTGAGCACCGAAGAACGCGGCGCTTTCCCGCGCACTTTCAACAGCCAGTTCATCAAGGCCCAGGAAATGCGCTACGGCGAGAACCCGCACCAGAGCGCGGCGTTCTACGTGGAAGCGCAGAAGGGCGAGGCCAGCGTGGCCAGCGCCATCCAGCTGCAGGGTAAAGAACTGTCGTTCAACAACGTGGCCGACACCGACGCCGCGCTGGAATGCGTGAAGAGCTTCGTCAAACCCGCCTGCGTGATCGTCAAGCACGCCAACCCGTGCGGCGTGGCCGTGGCCCTGGACAGCGAAGGCGGCATCCGCCAGGCCTACGAGCTGGCCTACGCCACCGACACCGAATCCGCGTTTGGCGGCATCATCGCCTTCAACCGTGAGCTGGACGGTGCCACCGCCCAGGCCATCGTCGAGCGTCAGTTCGTCGAAGTAATTATCGCGCCGAAAATCAGTGCCGAAGCCCGCGCCATCGTCGCCGCCAAAGCCAACGTGCGCTTGCTGGAGTGCGGCGAATGGCCGGCCGAGCGCAGCGCCGGCTGGGACTTCAAGCGCGTCAATGGCGGCCTGCTAGTACAAAGCCGCGACATTGGCATGATCAAGGCAGAAGACCTGAAAATCGTCACCCAGCGCGCGCCGAGCGAGCAGGAAATCCATGACCTGATCTTCGCCTGGAAAGTAGCCAAGTTCGTTAAATCCAACGCCATCGTCTACGCCAAGGGCCGCCAGACCATCGGTGTCGGCGCCGGCCAGATGAGCCGCGTCAACTCGGCACGTATCGCCGCAATCAAGGCCGAGCACGCCGGCCTGCAGGTCGCCGGCTCGGTAATGGCCTCCGACGCCTTCTTCCCGTTCCGTGACGGCCTGGACAACGCTGCTGCCAATGGCATCACCGCAGTGATCCAGCCGGGTGGCTCGATGCGCGATGCGGAAGTGATTGCCGCAGCGGACGAGGCCAACATCGCGATGGTGTTTACCGGCATGCGTCATTTCCGTCATTGATTTGATGGGTATCGCTGCGCTCCACCCATCCTACGGGCAGCGCAGATTCGTAGGATGGGTGGAGCCGTAGGCGATACCCATCGCAACACGATTTCAGCACGTAGCCCGGATGAAATCCGGGAGCGCCCCATTTAAAAGCCCCGGATTGCATCCGGGCTACGCTCAGGAGAACCCCATGAACGTATTGATCATTGGCAGCGGCGGTCGTGAACACGCCCTAGCCTGGAAAGTGGCGCAGGACAAGCGCGTCGAGAAAGTCTTCGTTGCACCGGGCAACGCCGGCACTGCCGTTGAGCCCAAGTGCGAGAACGTCGCGATCGACGTACTGGCCATCGAGCAACTGGCTGATTTTGCCGAAAAGAACGTGCAATTGACCATCGTTGGCCCGGAAGCGCCGCTGGTAAAAGGCGTGGTTGATCTGTTCCGTTCGCGCAAGCTGGACATCTTCGGCCCAACCGCCGCCGCTGCGCAGCTGGAAGGCTCCAAGGCCTTTACCAAGGACTTCCTCGCCCGCCAGAACATCCCTACCGCCGACTACCAGAACTTCACCGAAGTCGAGCCGGCCCTGGCCTACCTGCAAAAGGTCGGCGCGCCGATCGTGATCAAGGCCGACGGCCTGGCCGCGGGTAAAGGCGTGATCGTCGCTATGACCCTGAGCGAGGCCGAAGACGCCGTGCGCGATATGCTCGCCGGCAATGCCTTTGGCGAAGCCGGTTCGCGCGTGGTGATCGAGGAATTCCTCGACGGCGAAGAAGCCAGCTTTATCGTCATGGTCGACGGCGAAAACGTGCTGCCAATGGCCACCAGCCAGGACCACAAGCGTGTCGGCGACGCCGACACCGGGCCGAACACCGGCGGCATGGGCGCCTACTCGCCAGCTCCAGTGGTCACCGCCGAGGTGCACCAGCGGGTGATGGACGAAGTGATCTACCCGACCGTGCGCGGCATGGCCAGCGAAGGCAACGTCTACACCGGCTTCCTCTACGCCGGGCTGATGATCGACAAGGCCGGCAAACCCAAGGTGATCGAGTTCAACTGCCGCTTCGGCGACCCGGAAACTCAGCCGATCATGTGCCGCCTGGAATCTTCTCTGGTGCTGCTGGTCGAAGCCGCACTGGCCAAGGCGCTGGATAAGGTCGAAGCCACCTGGGACCCACGTCCGACCGTGGGTGTAGTGATCGCCGCCGGGGGTTACCCGGCCGATTACGCCAAGGGCGATGTGATCGAAGGTCTGGATGCTGCAGCGCAACTGGACGGTAAAGTCTTCCATGCCGGCACCGCACTGAAGGACGGCCAGATCGTCACCGCTGGTGGTCGCGTACTCTGCGCCACCGCCATCGGCCGCACGGTTGAAGAAGCCCAACAACAGGCCTATCGCCTGGCCGAGAAGATCCGCTGGAGCGGCAGCTTCTACCGCAACGACATCGGTTACCGCGCCATTGCCCGTGAACGCGGGGATAAGTGAAGGTAATTAACGACAAAGGTGGCCAATTGGCCACCTTTGTCATATTTCCCTCGCGAACAGCTTGGCTATAATCCGACCACTTATTTCTGAAGGGACTTCACTGTGCGCCGGCTGAGGATTGCCACCTACCTGCTACTCAGCACGCTGCTGATGGCGCTCCCCCTAGCGTCGGCTCAGGCAGGGGCGCAGGCATCCTGGTCCAGCCTGACCGACCCGAGCGCCGCGCTGCAATTCAATGATGTACGCAGCCCCGAGCGCCTCGCGCAGTTCCGCTCCACCGATCTCACCCAGCTTTACACTCCCGGCGGCAACAGTGCGCTGTGGCTGCATCACCGCATGCCGGCCAACACCGATGCGCAAATGCTGCGGGTATTCGCGCCCTACCTGGCCTACCTCGACCTCTACGTGTTGCAAGGCGATACGCTGATTGAGCAGGCACACACCGGCAGCAACCTGCCGTTTTCCAGCCGGCCGCTGGCCAGCCGCGATTTCCTCCTGCCGCTGCCCAAGGCCGAACAGCCGCTGGATATCTACCTGCGCCTGGCCTCGGAACACTCGCTGCGCCCCAGCATTACCCTGCAAAGTGCGCAGGCGATGGTTGCCGATGACAACCGCCCGCTGCTGTTCGGCCTATTGCTCGGCTGCCTCGGCATGCTGGTGGCCTATAACCTTGTGCGTTTTGCCTACACCCGCGCCGTCAGCGGCCTGTGGCTGGCGGCTACTCAGGTCTGCCAGCTGATCGCGGTGGTCAGCCTACTCGGTATCAGCACGCCCTGGCTCAGTGAATGGCAAAGCCTGCAGCCGCAGATTGCCAACCTATCGATGCTGCTGGCCGCGCTCTGCGCCCTGTGTTTCACCGCCAGCTTCTTCCACAAGGTCTGTCCGAGTACGCCGCTGAACCACCTGCTCACCGGCGAAGTGGCAGTTATCAGCCTGGTCTGCGTGGCGCTGCTGGTGGCGACTAATCTGCAGTTCAATCAACTGGTCTATCTGCTCAACGCCGTCGCCGGCCTGAGCATTCTGCTGGTGTCGCTGACCCACTGGCGGCATGGCTACCAGCCGGCGCGGCTGTTCAGCCTGGCAGTGCTGCTGTTCTGCGCAGCCTTTATCGGCGCCCTGCCGATCCTCTTCGGTTACTGGGCGGTGCAGAGCGAATGGATGGCCTACGGCCTGCTCGCCGTCACCGCCGTCAGCGGTTTTATCCTCAGCATGGCGCTGAGCGAGCGACAGCGACGCATCATGCAGGACCAGTTCAGCACCAGCCGTGCCCTCGCTGCCAGCTCCGCCGAACTGAAAGCCAAAGCGGAATTTCTCGCCAAGATCAGCCACGAAATCCGCACGCCGATGAATGGCGTGCTGGGCATGACCGAGCTGCTGCTCGGCACCCCGCTATCCGCCAAACAGCGCGACTACGTACAAACCATCCACAGCTCGGGCAACGAGTTACTCACCCTGATCAACGAAATCCTCGATATCTCCAAGCTCGAATCCGGGCAGATCGAGCTGGATGACGTGCAGTTCGACCTCAACGCGCTAATCGAAGACTGCCTGGATATCTTCCGCGCCAAGGCCGAACAGCAGAAGGTCGAACTGATCAGTTTTATGCAGCCGCAAGTGCCACGGGTCATCAGCGGTGACCCCACACGCCTGCGCCAGACCCTGCTGAGCCTGCTGGACAACGCCTTCAAACAGACCGACGAAGGCGAAATTCTCCTGGTTGTGGCCCTGGACACCGCCGGCGAGCAACCGCGCCTGCGCATTGCCGTGCAGGACAGTGGCAAGCCGCTGGACGCCAGCGAACGCGACGCACTGCTGAATGCCGAATTGCACAGCAAGGACTTCCTCGCCGCGACCAAACTCGGCGGCCGCCTCGGCCTGGTCATCGCCCGCCAGCTGGTACGCCTGATGGACGGCGAGTTCGGCATCCAGAGCGGCGGCAGCCAGGGCTCCACCCTGTGGCTGACCCTGCCACTGGACACCACGCGCCTGGAGCAGCCCACCGCCGATCTCGACGCCTCGTTGCAAGGCGCGCGCCTGCTGGTGGTGGACGACAACGACACCTGCCGCAAAGTCCTGGTGCAGCAATGCAGCGCCTGGGGCATGCAGGTCAGCGCCGTGCCCTCGGGTAAAGAGGCCATGGCCCTGCTGCGCACCAAGGCGCATCTGCGTGAATACTTCGATGCCGTGCTGCTCGATCAGGACATGCCCGGCATGACCGGTATGCAGCTGGCCGCGCGGATCAAGGAAGACGCCAACCTCAATCACGATATCCTGGTGATCATGCTCACCGGCATCAGCAATGCGCCGAGCAAGATCATCGCGCGCAACGCCGGGATCAAGCGCATCCTGGCCAAGCCGGTGGCCGGCTACACCCTGAAAACCACCCTGGCCGATGAACTGGCGCAGCGCGGCAAGGGCGATTCGCCGATGTTCAGCCCGACGCCGGTCAGCGCACCGCTGAACGTGCCCGGCGACTTCCGCATCCTGGTGGCCGAGGACAACACCATCTCCACCAAGGTGATCCGCGGCATGCTCGGCAAGCTCAACCTGCAGCCCGACACCGCCAGCAACGGTGAAGAAGCCCTCAGTGCGATGAAGGCCCAACAGTACGACCTGGTGCTGATGGACTGCGAAATGCCGGTGCTCGACGGCTTCTCCGCCACCGAGCAGCTGCGCGCCTGGGAAGCCGCCGAACAGCGCGCGCGCACCCCGGTGGTGGCGCTCACTGCGCATATCCTCAATGAACACAAGGAGCGCGCACGCCAGGTCGGCATGGACGGGCACATGTCCAAGCCGGTGGAAATGTCGCAACTGCGCGAGCTGATCGAACACTGGGTTGCCGAGCGGGAAATCCGCCGTCAGCGCGACGCCCTGCCTTCCTGAAGATGCGGCCGGGATTGCCCGACGGCCGCTAGACTCTTACCCTGCCACCCTTCTTTATCGAGACGAGTCCTTTCCATGGCGTCCGCGCTGTTCAGCCTGTATTTGAAACTGCTGGTGCTCTATAGCCCGTTCTTCGTGCTGTCGTGTTTTATCGGCCTAAGCCGCGGCTACACGGTCAAGGAGCGCAAGCGCCTGGCCTGGAAGGTCGCCCTCGGCGTGTTGATCGCCAGCGTACTGCTGTATCTGTTCGGCAAGCACATCTTCACCCTGTTCGGCATCACCATCGACGCCTTCCGTATCGGCGCTGGCAGCGTACTGTTTATCTCGGCCCTCGGCATGGCCCAGGGCAAGTCGGCGGTGCAAAGCGATAACGTGCAGCAGGACGTGACCATCGTGCCGCTGACCATCCCGCTCACCGTCGGCCCCGGCACCATCGGTGCGTTGCTGTTGATGGGCGCCAGCCAACCGGATTGGGGCGACAAGGCCGTGGCGGTGCTGGGCATCGCCCTGGCCAGTCTCACAGTGGGCGTGGTGCTGTATATGTCCAACCAGTTCGAGCGCCTGCTCGGTGATCAGGGTCTGCAGATCGTCAGCCGCCTGATGGGCCTGTTTGTCTGCGCCCTGGCCGCGCAGATCATCTTTACCGGGGTCAAGAACTACCTCGCGCTGTAACCCCCTGCGCGGTCAATACGGTGCCGTAGCCCTTCCCGTGTAATACCCACAACCTTGCACCATCCGCATGCAGCACAGCCCTGCTGCGGTGCATGACGGCGTGAAAAAACCCTCGCGGCGCCCGCAAAATCAATCTAACTATTTGAAAATAAAGCACTTTAAATAACTGGCACTGACATTGCTCTAGGCATTCCATCACTTGGATACAAGATGGAATTTCAGAGCATGTCCAACGCCCCTATCGCCTTCACCCTCGCCGACTGGCAACAGACCTACCGCGATGGTCAATCGCCCGCCGAGCTGCTACATAGTCTGCGCCTCGAACTGAGCACAGAGGACAATGCCTGGATCGCCCTGGCCAGCGACTCTCAGCTCAACGCCCAGCTCGATAGCTTGTCAGCGCTACTCGACGCCTCCAACGGCGAGCTCAGCAAGCTGCCGCTGTACGGTGTGCCCTTTGCCATCAAGGACAATATCGACGCCGCCGGCTGGCCCACCACCGCTGCCTGCCCCGAGTTCGCCTACAGCGCGGCAGCCGACGCCACGGTGGTGGCCAAGCTGCGGGCGGCGGGCGCCATCCTGATCGGCAAGACCAACCTCGACCAGTTCGCCACCGGCCTGGTCGGCACCCGCTCACCCCACGGTGCGGTGTGCAACAGCTTTAACCCGGACTACGTCAGCGGCGGTTCCAGCTCCGGCTCGGCCAGTGTGGTCGCGCGCGGCCTGGTGCCTTTCTCGCTGGGCACCGACACCGCCGGCTCCGGCCGCGTGCCGGCTGGCTTCAACAATATTGTCGGGCTCAAGCCGAGCAAGGGCTGGCTGTCCAATAGCGGCCTGGTGCCGGCCTGCAAGACGCTTGATTGCATCTCGGTCTTTGCCCTGACCGTCAGCGATGCCCTGAGCGTGGCGCAGATTGCCGGCGGCTATGACGCAGCCGATCCCTACAGCCGCAAAAACCCAGGCAGCGCCAAAGTCGGTATGCCGGCCCGGCCGCGCCTGGCGATACCGAGCAACCCTGAGTTCTTTGGCGACACGCAGAACCAGGCCGTCTTCGAGGCAGCCCTGGGCACACTGCGCGAACTGGGCGCAGAGCTGGTGGACATCGATTTCACGCCCTTCCAGCAACTGGCTGAGCAGCTGTATTACGGCAGCTGGGTCGCCGAGCGCACGGTGGCGCTGGAAGGCGTCGACCCGGCACATATCAACCCGGTGGTGCGCGGCATCGTCGCGGGCGGCCATAAATACAGCGCCTGCGACGCTTACAAAGCCGAATATATTCGCGCCGAACTGAGCCGCACGATCAACGACATCCTGGCCGGTTTCGATGCTCTAGTCGTACCGACCTCGCCGACCCTTCGCAGCCTCGCTGAGATGGACGCAGAGCCGGTGCTGTTCAACAGCCAGTTCGGCACCTACACCAACTTCACCAACCTCGCCGACCTATCCGCGCTGGCCGTACCGGCGGGCTTGCGTGGCGACGGTTTGCCGGCCGGCATAACCCTGATCGCCCCAGCCTGGCACGACCAGGCCCTGGCTGCCTTCGGTCAACGCTGGCAGCAAGCGCTCAAGCTACCGCTGGGCGCCACGGGTAAAGCATTGCCCGAGCAGGCGCCGAGCAGCACGCCAGCCCCCGGCAGCGTGCGCGTCGCCGTGGTCGGCGCACACCTGACGGGCATGCCGCTGAACTTCCAGCTCACCACGCGCGACGCCGTGCTGGTCGAGCAAACCACCAGCGCCGCCACCTATCGCCTGTATGCCCTGCCCGGCACCGTGCCGCCGAAACCGGGGCTGGCGCGGGTGAGCGAGGACGGCGCGGCAATCATTGTCGAGCTCTGGGATATCCCCCAGGCGCGCTTTGGCGAATTTGTCGCGGAAATCCCCGCACCGCTGGGTATCGGCAATCTGCAGCTGGCCGATGGTCGCTGGGTCAAAGGCTTTATCTGCGAGCCCTACGCCCTGGATGGCGCCCGCGATATCACCAGCTTTGGCGGCTGGCGCGCGTTTATCGCCGCACAGAACGCCAACGCAGCTAAGGCTTAAGGAGAGAGCATGTTTACTACCGTACTGATTGCAAACCGTGGCGAGATCGCCGTCCGCGCCATGCGCACCCTCAAGCGTCTTGGGGTGAAGAGCGTCGCCGTCTACTCCGACGCCGACCGCAATGCCCAGCATGTGCGCGATGCTGATATCGCCATCGCCCTGGGCGGCGACAAGCCGGCCGACAGCTACCTGCGGATCGACAAGATTCTCGCCGCTGCCAAGGAAACCGGCGCCCAGGCGATCTACCCCGGTTACGGCTTTCTCTCGGAAAGCGCCGAGTTCGCCGATGCCTGCGAAGCCGCGGGCATCGCCTTTGTCGGCCCGACCGGCGAGCAGATCCGCGAGTTCGGCCTCAAGCACCGCGCCCGCGAGCTGGCAGGTGCAGCCGGCGTGCCCATGGCCCCCGGCACCGGTCTGCTCGACAGCCTGGAACAGGCGCTGGAATCTGCCGCACGCATCGGCTACCCGGTGATGCTCAAGACCACCGCCGGCGGTGGCGGCATCGGCCTGACCCGCTGCGACGATGCAGCCGCCCTGAGCGCCGCCTACGACAGCGTCAAGCGCATGGGCGAGCAGTTCTTCAGCGATGCCGGGGTGTTTCTCGAATGCTTTGTCGACCAGGCGCGGCATATCGAAGTGCAGATTTTCGGCGACGGCGCAGGCCGCGTCGCCGCCCTCGGTGAGCGCGACTGCTCGCTGCAGCGGCGCAACCAGAAAGTGGTCGAGGAAACCCCGGCGCCCAACCTGCCGCAAACCACCCGCGAGAAGCTGCATGCCGCCGCCGTGCAGCTGGGCGAGTCGGTCAACTACCGCAGCGCCGGCACCGTGGAATTTATCTACGACGGCGCCCGCGATGCTTTCTACTTCCTCGAAGTGAATACCCGCCTGCAGGTCGAGCACCCGGTTACCGAGCTGGTCACCGGCCTTGATCTGATCGAATGCATGCTGCGCGTGGCTGCCGCCGATAGCCTGGACTGGACCGCGCTGAATCGCGCCCCGCAAGGCGCCGCCATCGAGGTAAGGATCTACGCCGAAGACCCACTGAAGAACTTCCAGCCCAGCCCGGGCGTGCTTACCGACGTGCACTTCCCGGCGGATGTGCGCCTGGATGGCTGGGTCAGCACCGGCAGCGAGGTCTCGGCTTTTTACGATCCAATGATCGCCAAGCTGATCGTGCATGCCGACACCCGCGCTGATGCCATCGCCAAGCTGCAGAAGGCCTTGGGCGAAACCCGCCTGCATGGCATCGCCAGCAACCTCGACTACCTGCGCCAGGTGGTGGCCGAGCCGCGCTTTCATGCCGGCGCGGTGTGGACGCGCCTGCTCGACAGCTTCCAATTCAAGGCCAGCGTGATTGAGGTGCTGGAGCCCGGCACCTACTCCAGCGTGCAGGACTACCCAGGCCGCCTCGGCTACTGGGATGTCGGCGTGCCACCCTCGGGGCCCATGGACGACCTGGCCTTCCGCCTGGCCAACCGCATTGTCGGCAACCATAACGATGCCGCCGCCCTGGAATTCACCCTGCAAGGCCCAACCCTGCGCTTTCACAGTGACGCATTGATCGCCCTGACCGGCGCCGACTGCCCGGCCGAGCTGGACGGCGAAGCGGTTGCCTACTGGGCGCCGATCCGCGTCAGCGCCGGGCAAACGCTCAAGCTCGGCCGCGCCAGCAGCGGTTGCCGCACTTACCTGGCGGTACGCAATGGCCTGGACGTGCCGCTGTACCTGGGCAGCCGCTCGACCTTTGCTCTTGGTCAGTTCGGCGGGCATGCAGGACGCACCCTGCGCCCGGCGGATATGCTGGCCATCTCGCAACCCGAGCTTGCCGCCTGCACCACCCCGGCGCCAATCAACGCGCCGCAGGCGCTGGATGCCAGCCTGATTCCCAACTACGGCAGCACCTGGAATATCGGCGTGCTTTACGGCCCGCACGGCGCACCGGATTTCTTCACCGCGCAGTCCATCGAAGAGTTCTTCGCCGCCGAATGGCAGGTGCACTACAACTCCAACCGCCTCGGCGTGCGTCTCAGTGGCCCGAAGCCAAGCTGGGCGCGGGCCGATGGCGGCGAAGCTGGCCTGCACCCGTCCAACGTGCACGACTGCGAATACGCCATTGGCGCGATCAACTTCACCGGTGACTTCCCGGTAATCCTGACCAAGGACGGCCCCAGCCTCGGTGGTTTCGTCTGCCCGGTGACCATCGCCAAGGCCGAGCTGTGGAAGATCGGTCAGGTCAAACCCGGCGATACACTGCGTTTTCACCCCATCAGCTTTCAGCAGGCGCAGAGCCTGGAGCAGGCGCAGCTGGGCAGCATCGCCGCACTGGCGGCGATCAGCGCGGTCAGCCTGCCGGCGCCATCCTTGCTGCCATCGAACACTGTTTCCGCCACGGTATTGGCCGAACTGCCAGCCACGGCCAAGCGTCCGCATGTGGTCTACCGCCAGGCAGGGGATGCCTACATCCTGCTGGAGTACGGCGACAACGTGCTCGACCTGGCCCTGCGCCTGCGCGTGCACCTGCTGATGGAGGCACTCAAGGCCGAGCCGTTGGCTGGCCTGGAAGAACTCGCCCCCGGCGTGCGCTCACTGCAGCTGCGCTACGACAGCCGTGTGCTGCACCAGCGCGCGCTGCTTGAACACCTGCTGCGCCTGGAAGCACAGCTTGGCGACGTGGCCACCCTCAAGGTGCCGACGCGCATCGTTCACCTGCCCATGGCCTTCGAGGACAGCGCCACCCTCGCCGCCGTGCAGCGCTACCGGGAAACCGTGCGCAGCGAGGCGCCCTGGCTGCCGAACAACGTCGACTTTATCCAGCGCGCCAATGGCCTGGCCAGCCGCGATGAGGTCAAAGACATTCTGTTTGATGCCAGCTACCTGATCCTCGGCCTCGGCGATGTCTACCTCGACGCGCCCTGCGCCGTGCCGCTGGACCCGCGCCATCGCCTGCTCAGCTCCAAGTACAACCCGGCGCGTACCTACACCGCCGAAGGCACCGTGGGCATCGGCGGCATGTATATGTGCATCTACGGCATGGACTCGCCCGGCGGCTATCAACTGGTCGGCCGCACCCTGCCGATCTGGAACAAGTACGTGAAGAACCCGCAGTTCGAGAATGGTCAGCCCTGGCTGCTGCAGTTCTTCGATCAGGTGAAGTTCTACCCGGTCAGCGAGGCCGAGCTGGATGAGTTCCGCGAGGCCTTCCGCGAGGGCCGCGCGCAGGTGCGCATCGAGCACAGCGAGTTCGACTTTGCCGAGTACCAGCGCTTTCTCGCCGCCAACGCAGGCAGCATTCAAGCCTTCCAGAACCAGCAGAAAGCCGCCTTCGATGCCGAAGTGCAACTGTGGCGCGACGACGACCCCAGCGAGGCCGCCGCACTGATCAGCAGCCCGGATGAGGATGGCGACAACGACGGCCATATGGTCAACGCCGAGATGAGCGGCAGCGTGTGGAAGGTGCTGGTCGAGCCCGGCCAGCAGGTGGAAGCCGGTACGCCGCTGCTGGTGGTTGAGGCGATGAAGATGGAGCTGGCGGTCACCGCGCCATTCGCCGGCATGGTCAAGTCGGTGCGCTGCGCCCCCGGCAAGGCGGTTACCCCTGGCGATGCGCTGCTGTTGCTCGCCCCCACCGAGGCGGCCTGAGATGCAACTGGTCAGCGCGCCCGCACCTGGCAAGGAGCGCCCGGAGAACCTCGCCGAGCGCATCTATCAGCAGCTCAAGGACGACATCTTCGAGTTCCGCCTGCTGCCCGGTGATCGCTTCTCAGAAGGTGAGATCGCCGAGCGCATGGCGGTCAGCCGTACGCCGGTGCGCCAGGCGCTGTATCGCCTGCAACGCGAGGACTATCTGCAGGTGTATTTCCGCAGCGGCTGGCAGGTCAAGCCGTTCGACTTCGCGCATTTTGAGGAGCTGTACGAAGTGCGCATCGTCCTGGAACTGGAAGCCGTGCGGCGTTTGTGCGAACGCCCCCAAGACGAGCACAGCGACGCACTGGCGCAACTTCAACGCACCTGGCTGGTGCAACCCGAGCAGCGTTTACAGGACGGCCGCGAAGTCTCGCGCCTGGATGAGCGGTTTCACTGCCAGTTGGTGGAAGCCGCCGGCAACCGCGAAATGGCCCGCCTGCACGCCGAGGTGAGCGAGAAAATCCGCATTATCAGGCGCTTGGACTTCACCCAGGGCCCACGCGTAACGGCCACTTACGACGAACACGGAGAAATTCTCGCGGCGATTCTGTCGCGCCGGTGCGAAGAGGCACAGCTATTGCTCAAGACCCATATAGAGGTCAGCAAGGCGGAAGTGCGCAAGATCACCCTGCACATGCTGCATAGCGCGCGTCAGCGCACCATGCCGGCACCAGAGGTGAAGACCTGAAGTGAAGACCCAGGGCCCCGCCCTGTTTCAACTGCCAGACAAACAACTAAAAACCAGCAGCTCAAACACTTAAGTTCGTGAATGGAGATCGCACCATGCAACGTCGCAATCTGATCAAGGCCTTTACCCTATCCGCTTCCATCGCCGCCATGGGCATGACCTGGACCGTACAGGCCGCCGAGACCATCAAGGTCGGCATCCTGCACTCGCTGTCCGGCACCATGGCCATCTCGGAAACTTCGCTGAAAGACATGGCGTTGATGACCATCGACGAAATCAACGCCAAGGGCGGCGTACTCGGCAAGCAGCTGGAGCCGGTAGTGGTCGACCCCGCCTCGAACTGGCCGCTGTTCGCCGAACGCGGTCGTCAACTGCTGACCCAGGACAAAGTCGACGTCACCTTCGGCTGCTGGACTTCGGTGTCGCGCAAATCCGTGCTGCCGGTCTATGAAGAACTCAACGGCCTGCTGTTCTACCCCGTGCAGTACGAAGGCGAAGAGATGTCGCCGAACGTCTTCTACACCGGCGCCGCGCCAAACCAGCAGGCCATCCCGGCGGTCGAGTACCTGATGAGCGAAGACGGCGGCGCGGCCAAGCGCTACTTCCTGCTCGGCACCGACTACGTCTACCCGCGCACCACCAACAAGATCCTGCGAGCCTTCCTGATCAGCAAGGGCGTGGCCGAGAAAGACATCGAAGAGGTCTACACCCCGTTCGGTCACAGCGACTATCAAACCATCGTCGCCAACATCAAGAAGTTCTCTGCCGGCGGCAAGACTGCGGTGATCTCCACTGTAAACGGCGACTCCAACGTGCCGTTCTACAAGGAGCTGGCCAACCAGGGCCTGGAAGCCACCGACGTACCGGTGGTGGCCTTCTCCGTGGGTGAAGAAGAACTGCGCGGCATCGACACCAAGCCGCTGGTCGGTCACCTGGCCGCGTGGAACTACTTCCAGTCCGTGGAAAACCCGGTCAACAGCGAGTTCGTCGCCAAGTGGAAGGCCTACGCCAAAGCCAAGAACCTGCCAGGCGCCGACAAGGCCGTGACCAACGACCCGATGGAAGCCACCTACGTCGGCATTCATATGTGGGCCCAGGCCGTGGAAAAAGCCGGCACCACCGACGTCGATAAAGTGCGTACCGCCCTTTACGGCCAGACCTTCGCCGCGCCAAGCGGCTACACCCTGACCATGGACAAGACCAACCACCACCTGCACAAGCCGGTGATGATCGGTGAAATCCAGGAAGACGGTCAGTTCTCCGTGGTCTGGGAAACCAGCAGCCCGGTCCGCGCCCAGCCGTGGAGCCCGTATATCGAAGGCAACGACAAGAAGCCGGATTACGCGGTGAAGTCGAACTAAGGCAAAAGCCCCTCTCCCCCACCCCCTCTCCCGCACGCGGGAGAGGGGAGCGACAGCCACGCATCTTCAGTATGACGCGGTCAGCCCCCTCGCCCATTTATGGGAGAGGGTTGGGGAGAGGGCAAACGTGACCCGGATTAAGTCCGGGGCACGACCGTAATCGAAGGACTGCCCCATGCCCACTGCCTTTAGCCGAATTCTGCTGAGCCTGCTGTTGCTGCTGCCCCTGGCCGCACACGCCGGTGATGCCCAGGACTTTGTCGCCGCCAACCCAGCCAAGCAGGCCAGCCTGCTGGAAAGCTGGTCCGCCGCGCCGGATGCCGCGCGCCTGCCGCTGATCGAAGCCCTGCAACAAGGCCGCGTCGCGGCCGACAGCGCGAAAAATGCCTTTATCGAAGTAAGCGGCGCGTATCAGCCCGCCGAAGGCGCCACACAACCGCTCGAAACACCGAAGAAGCTGCGCCTAAATAACCGCCTGCGCGGGCTGACTGCCACTGCACTGGCCAGCCACCAACTGCTGGCCGACGACCCGGCGCTGCGTCTGGCCGCCGCCAAGCAACTGCAGAAGAGCGCCAAGCCGGCGCAGCTGCAACTGCTTAACGCCCAGGTCGCCAGCGAAACCGATGACGGCGTGCGTGATGCCCTGACCCTGGCGCTGGCCAACCTGCAACTGGTCGACAGCGACCTGGCCGTGCGCCTGGCTGCCGTGCGCCTGCTCGGTGAAACCGGCGACCCGCTGGCCCGCACCCGCCTGGAAACCCTGCTCGACCCGGCCGTGGAAAGCGACCCAACGGTACGCACCGCCGCCGAAACCAGCCTGGCCCAGGTCAAACGCAAACTGCTGATTGGTGAGCTGCTCGGTCAGGCCTTTAGCGGCCTGTCGCTCGGCTCGATTCTGCTGTTGGCCGCGCTCGGTCTGGCCATCACCTTCGGCCTGCTCGGGGTGATCAATATGGCCCACGGCGAGATGCTGATGCTCGGCGCCTACTCCACCTATATGGTGCAGGTGCTGTTCCAGCGTTTCGCCCCGGAAGCCCTGGCGCTGTATCCACTGGTGGCGCTGCCGGTGGCGTTCTTTGTCACCGCCGCCATCGGCATGGCGCTGGAACGCACGGTGATTCGCCACCTCTACGGGCGCCCTCTGGAAACCCTGCTCGCTACCTGGGGCATCAGCCTGATCCTGATCCAGCTGGTGCGGGTGATCTTCGGCGCGCAGAACGTTGAAGTGGCCAACCCTTACTGGTTGTCCGGTGGCATTCAAGTGCTGCCGAACCTGGTGCTGCCGTACAACCGCATCGTGATTATCGGCTTCGCCCTGTTTGTGGTGGTGCTGACCTGGCTGCTGCTGAACAAGACCCGCCTCGGCCTTAACGTCCGCGCCGTAACCCAGAACCGCAATATGGCTGCCTGCTGCGGTGTGCCGACCGGTCGGGTGGACATGCTGGCGTTCGGTTTGGGCTCCGGTATCGCCGGACTCGGCGGCGTGGCCTTGAGTCAGATCGGCAACGTCGGCCCCGACCTGGGGCAGAGCTACATCATCGATTCCTTCCTGGTGGTGGTGCTCGGCGGCGTCGGCCAGTTGGCCGGTAGCGTGATGGCAGCCTTCGGCCTAGGCATCGCCAACAAGATTCTCGAACCACAGATCGGTGCCGTGCTCGGCAAGATCCTGATCCTCGCGCTGATCATTCTGTTTATTCAGAAACGCCCGCAAGGTCTGTTTGCGTTGAAAGGACGGGTGATCGATTGAGCCAGATTAGCTGCAATGCAACCGTAGGAGCTGGCCATGCCTGCGACCGCGTCGCCACGATTGTTCGCGCGCATGGCGCGCTCCTACAGGCTGACGAACTCAGCCCAAACCAACAATCATTTGCCGCGACAGGATGGGTGATCAACTGATGACCATGCCACTCAACCAAACGCTATTGGCGCGCGCCAGCGCCAAGCTTGGCCCGCAAGTGTCGATTACCATCGGCCTGCTGGTACTGGCCGTGCTCGTGGCCATGCCCGTGCTGCACCTGCTACCAGCGGACAACGCCCTGCACGTCTCGGCCTATACCCTGACCCTGGTCGGCAAGATCCTCTGCTACTGCATCGTTGCCCTGGCGCTCGATCTGGTCTGGGGTTACGCCGGCCTGCTGTCGCTCGGCCACGGCCTGTTCTTCGCCCTCGGTGGTTACGCCATGGGCATGTACCTGATGCGCGAAGCGGCCGGCGACGGCCTGCCGGCCTTTATGAGCTTCCTCGCTTGGACCGAGCTGCCCTGGTACTGGTACGGCACCAGCAACTTCCTCTGGGCGCTGTGCCTGGTGGTGTTGGCGCCTGGCTTGCTGGCCCTGGTGTTCGGTTTCTTCGCCTTCCGCTCGCGGATCAAGGGCGTGTATTTCTCGATCATGACCCAGGCGCTGACCTTCGCCGGCATGCTCTTGTTCTTCCGCAACGAAACCGGTTTTGGCGGTAACAACGGCTTTACCAACTTCCGCACCATTCTCGGTTTCGATATCACCTCGGCGCACACCCGCGCGACGCTGTTCTTTGCCACCGTAGTGCTGCTGGTGGCCAGCCTGTACCTGGGCTGGCGGCTTGCGCGCAGCAAGTTCGGCCGGGTGCTGACTGCCCTGCGTGATGCAGAAAACCGCCTGATGTTCTGCGGCTACGACCCACGCGGCTACAAGCTGTTTATCTGGGTACTCAGCGCCGTGCTCTGCGGCCTGGCCGGTGCGCTGTATGTGCCGCAGGTGGGCATCATCAATCCCAGCGAAATGTCGCCGACCAACTCCATCGAGGCGGCCGTGTGGGTCGCCCTCGGCGGGCGCGGCACGCTGATCGGCCCGCTGCTCGGTGCAGGCCTGGTCAACGGCATGAAGAGCTGGTTCACCGTGGCCTTTCCCGAGTATTGGCTGTTCGCCCTGGGCTTTCTGTTTATCGTCGTGACGCTGTTTCTGCCCAAAGGCGTGATCGGCTTGTTACGCAAGAAAGGAGAGCAATGATGCGCGCCACTCCGGTACCCGAATTTATGCTCGAACCTGCCTTTGACCCGGCCGGCAGCGGCCGCGACCCGATTGGTGCCAGTGCGGCGGCAACCAAGGGCCTGAACATCCGCCATGGCACCATCCTGACGCTGGAAGACATCAACGTCAGCTTCGATGGCTTCAAGGCGCTGACCAACCTGACGCTGTATATCGGCGTCGGTGAGCTGCGTTGCATCATCGGCCCCAACGGTGCAGGCAAGACCACCATGATGGACGTGATCACCGGCAAAACCCGACCGGACAACGGCGTCGCCTACTTCGGTGAAACCCTCGACCTGACCCAGATGAGCGAAGTGGAAATTGCTCAGTCCGGTATCGGTCGCAAGTTCCAGAAGCCGACGGTGTTCGAGGCGCTGAGCGTGTTCGAGAACCTCGAACTGGCGCAGAAAACCAACAAGTCGGTGTGGGCCAGCCTGCGCGCCAAACTCAGCGGCGAGCAGCGTGACCGCATCGACGAAGTGCTGCAGACGATCAAGCTCGATGCCTCGCGCTCACGCCCGGCTGGGTTGCTCTCGCACGGGCAGAAACAGTTTCTGGAGATCGGCATGCTGCTGGTGCAAGACCCACAACTGCTGCTGCTCGATGAGCCGGTGGCGGGTATGACCGACGCCGAAACCGAGTTCACCGCCGAGCTGTTCAAGTCGCTGGCGCGCAAACACTCGCTGATGGTGGTGGAGCACGATATGGGCTTTGTCGGCAGCATTGCCGACCACGTCACCGTGCTGCACCAAGGCAGCGTGCTGGCCGAAGGCTCATTGGAGCAGGTGCAGGCCGATGAGCGGGTGATTGAGGTTTATCTCGGTCGGTAAGGGATTCGTAGGGTGGATGACGCCGTTTTCATCCACCAATGACATCGCACGGTGGATCGGTAAAACGCGAGCTACGCGCCCCGATCCACCCTACAAGGACACAACCATGCTGCAAGTTGAGCAACTGCATCAGTACTACGGCGGCAGCCATATCCTGCGTGGCCTGTCGTTCGACGTGAAGGTCGGCGAAGTCACCTGCCTGCTCGGCAGAAACGGCGTGGGTAAAACCACCCTGTTGAAATGCCTGATGGGCCTGATCCCGGCCAAAGAAGGCGCCGTGCAGTGGGAAGGCCAGCCCATCACCGGTTTCAAACCGCACCAGCGCGTGCACGCCGGTATCGCCTACGTGCCCCAGGGCCGGGAAATCTTTGGCCGCCTGACCGTGGAAGAAAACCTGCTGATGGGCCTGTCACGCTTCCCCGGTAACGAGGCCAAGGTGGTGCCGGAATTTATCTACGAGCTGTTCCCGGTGCTGCGCGAAATGAAGCTGCGCCGCGGCGGCGACCTGTCCGGCGGCCAGCAGCAACAGCTGGCCATCGGCCGCGCACTGGCGAGCAAGCCGCGCCTGCTGATACTCGACGAACCCACCGAAGGCATCCAGCCCTCGGTGATCAAGGAGATCGGCGTGGTGATCAAAAAGCTCGCCGAGCGCGGCGATATGGCCATCCTGCTGGTCGAGCAGTTCTATGACTTTGCCGCCGAGCTGGCCGACCAGTACCTGGTGATGAGCCGTGGCGAAATCGTCCAGCAGGGCCGTGGCGAAACCATGGAAGCCGATGGCGTGCGCGGACTGGTGGCAATCTGAATGGCGACGCTGGCACTGCACATTGCGCATAATCAGGCTTTCGACCATGGATTCGAGGCCCCCATGCCACCCTTGCGCACGCTCCTGCTCCCGCTGACCGCACTGGCCGGCATGGCATTGGTGATCTGGGCTGGCAGCCTGCCGGATTACTGGATGCTGCGCGCCATGCCGGTTGGCAGCGAAGCGGCCTATCCACTCAAGCCGGTGCTGATCTTCTGCGCCATCGTCCTGGCCGAATGCAGCATGCTGCTGGCGATGCTGCGTCCGCGCTCCTATTGCCGTTCCTGGGGCCGCGCCCTGTGCGCCTGCCTGCTGGCCCTGGGCCTGGCGTTGTTCTGGCTGCAAGGTGCGCTGCATGCCCCGCCCTACTACGGCCTGCACCTGCAATGGTGGCTGGCGGTCAGCCTGGGCCTCGTTCTGCTAAGTGTTTATTCCGCAGTGCAAGCCTGGCGCCAACGGCGTAACCGGGTCAGCGCATGAACGCCCCCGCCGCCGTCTTTACCCCCAGCTGGCAGGCCGAGCTGGAGCTAGGCTATGGCCGCGACGGCGACGCTACCCGGCCCACTATGCGCCGGCATAAAGGTCCGTTGCGGGTGCAAAAACATCTGTATGCAGAAGGGCCCGAGGTGTGTCAGCACATCATCGTGCATCCGCCCGGCGGAATTGCCGGCGGTGATCGCCTGGATATTTCCGCCACGGTCGGCGCCAACGCCTGGGCCCAATTGACTAGCCCCGGCGCAGCCAAGTGGTACCGTGCCGCCGGCCCGGCCTACCAGCACCTCCGGCTACGTGTCGAAGCCGGTGCCACCCTGGAATGGCTGCCGCAGGAAACCATCGTCTACGCCGGCGCCCAAGCGGAGATCACCACCGAGATCGACTTAGCGGGTGACGCCAAGCTGCTGTATTGGGACATCGTCGCCCTCGGCCGCCCGGCCAGTGGCGAACGCTTCGATAGCGGGCACTTTCAAGCGCAGCTGAATATCCGCCGCGATGGCCAACTGCTCTGGCATGAACGCCAGCGCGTGGCCGGCGACGATGGCCTGCTCGATTCGCCCATCGGCCTGAACGGCAAACCGGTGTTCGCCACCCTGCTGATCAGCGGCGAAATCGACAGCGACCTGCTGGAACACTGCCGCAACCTGAGCACACCCGTGCGCGGTGACCTGACTCAATTACCCGGCCTGCTGGTGGCCCGCTGCCTGGCCAGCGAGGCGCTACACGCCCGCGCCTGGCTGATCGAACTTTGGCGCTTATTGCGCCCTGAACTGCTTGGGCGCGCTGCCGTGCCCCCACGAATCTGGAGCACCTGACTGATGGACCTGACGCCCCGCGAAAAAGACAAACTGCTGATCTTCACCGCCGGCCTGGTGGCCGAACGCCGCCTGGCCCGTGGGGTGAAACTCAACTACCCGGAAGCCATGGCCTATATCTCCGCCGCCCTGCTCGAAGGCGCCCGCGACGGCAAGACCGTGGCCGAGCTGATGCACTTCGGCACCACCCTGCTAACCCGCAAGCAGGTAATGGAAGGCATACCGGAAATGATCCCGGAGATTCAGGTCGAGGCCACCTTCCCCGACGGTACCAAGCTGGTGACCGTCCATCAGCCGATTGCCTGAGGAAATCGCCCAATGCCTACTGCGCTTGCCCATGCTGCGTTGCAAGTCGTCTCGGATTGCTCATTGACAGACGTCAACTCCGCATCCTCTCCGACTTGCGCCTTGCCTGAGCTGCGCTCGCTACGGCCTTGGACGACTTCCTGGAGACACGAAGAATGATTATTCGCGATGCCCGCGACGACGACCTGGAAGCCATCCGCGCCATCTTCAATGACGCCGTGCTCAACACTACGGCGATCTGGATGGACGCCATCGTCGACCTGGCCAACCGCCAAGCCTGGTTGGCCGCACGCCGCCAGCAAGGCTACCCGGTGCTGGTGGCGGTAGACGCCGACGATAGCGTGCTCGGCTACGCCGCCTACGGCGACTGGCGGCCCTTCGACGGCTTCTGCAACACCGTGGAAAACTCCCTGTACGTGCGCGCCGACCAGCGCGGTCGTGGCCTCGGCGTGCTGCTGCTCGGCGCACTGATCGAGCGCGGCAAGGTCGGCGGCAAACACGTCATGGTCGCCGCCATCGAGAGCGGCAACCTCGCCTCCATCGGCCTGCACCAGCGCTTCGGTTTCAGCATTACCGGGCAAATGTCCCAGGTCGGCCGCAAGTTCGGTCGCTGGCTGGATCTGACCTTTATGCAGCTGATGCTGAGCCCCGAAAGGAGTGCGCCTTGATGCCGAGCATCGCGCGTCTCAACGCGGCTGACTTTGAGCCGTATCGCCAGGGCCTGCAGGCTCTGCTGCTCGACTGCGTGGCGCATGGCGCCTCGGTGGGTTTTCTCGCCGATCTCGATGCTGACGCGGCCAATGTCTATTTCAACCAGGTCCTGGCAGGCATACATGACGGCACTCACCTGCTCTGGCTGGCCTGTGAGCAGGGCCAGGTGCTGGGCAGCGTGCAACTGGTGCTGTGCCAGAAACCTAACGGCCTCAACCGCGCCGAAGTGCAGAAGCTCCTGGTACACAGCAACGCCCGCCGCCGTGGCATCGCCAACAGCCTGATGCAGCGCCTGGAAGGCGAAGCAGCCGAGCTGCAACGCGGCTTGCTGTACCTAGACACCGAAGCCGGCAGCGACGCCGAAGCCTTCTACCAAGCCCAAGGCTACACCTGCATCGGCGGGCTGCCTGACTACGCCTGCGGCCCTGACGGCCAGTACCGCGCAAACGCCATCTATTACAAAACCTTGTCGAGGCCACAGCCATGATTCCCGGCGAATACCAGATCCAGGACGGCGACATCGAACTCAATGCCGGCCGTCGCACCCTCAGCCTGAGCGTAGCCAATAGCGGCGACCGGCCCATCCAGGTCGGCTCGCACTACCACTTCTTCGAGACCAATGACGCGCTGACCTTTGACCGCAGCGCTGCGCGCGGTATGCGCCTGAATATTCCGGCCGGCACTGCGGTGCGCTTCGAACCCGGGCAGAGCCGCGAAGTGGAACTGGTGGACCTGGCCGGTCATCGCCGCGTGTTCGGCTTTGCCGGACGGGTGATGGGCGACCTCTGAGCTCACCGTGCATTTGTAGGATGGGTGGAGCGCAGCGATACCCATCGCCCACTACCCCCGATGGGTTAGGTCGCTACGCGCCTAACCCATCCTTGACCTTACCGCGCACACGTCGGATCGCCGCGCCTACATGTGATCGCATTCCCCTGTAGGAGCGGGCTTGCCCGCGATAGTGAGCGCAGCGAACGGTTGCAAACCCAATTGAATCTAAAGGCGAACCCATGAAAATATCCCGCCAAGCCTATGCCGATATGTTCGGCCCCACCGTCGGCGACAAGGTGCGCCTGGCCGATACCGAGCTGTGGATTGAAGTGGAAAAAGACTTCACCACCTACGGCGAAGAAGTGAAATTTGGCGGTGGCAAGGTCATCCGTGACGGCATGGGTCAGGGTCAGCTCTGCGCGGCAGACGTGGTCGACACGCTGATTACCAACGCACTGATCATCGACCATTGGGGCATCGTCAAGGCTGATGTGGGTCTCAAGGACGGCCGCATCGCCGCCATCGGCAAGGCCGGCAACCCGGATATCCAGCCCGATGTGACCATCGCCATCGGCGCCGGCACCGAGGTGATCGCCGGTGAAGGCATGATCCTCACCGCCGGCGGCATCGACAGCCACATTCACTTTATCTGCCCGCAGCAGATCGAAGAAGCGCTTATGAGCGGCGTCACCACCATGATCGGCGGCGGCACGGGACCGGCCACCGGCACCAACGCCACCACCTGCACCTCCGGCCCTTGGCATATGGCGCGCATGCTGCAGGCCGCCGATGCCTTCCCGATGAACCTGGGCTTTACCGGCAAAGGTAACGCTTCGCTGCCAGAGCCGTTGATCGAGCAGGTGAAAGCCGGCGCCATCGGCCTCAAGCTGCACGAGGATTGGGGCACCACCCCGGCGGCCATCGACAACTGCCTGAGCGTCGCCGACCAGTTTGATGTGCAGGTGGCGATTCATACGGACACGCTCAACGAGTCTGGTTTTGTCGAAACCACCCTGGCCGCGTTCAAGGGCCGCACCATCCACACCTATCACACCGAAGGTGCTGGCGGCGGCCACGCGCCGGATATCATCAAGGCCTGTGGCTTCCCCAATGTGCTGCCAAGTTCGACCAACCCGACCCGGCCTTTTACCCGCAACACCATCGACGAACACCTGGACATGCTGATGGTCTGCCACCACCTCGACCCGAGCATCGCCGAAGACGTGGCCTTTGCCGAAAGCCGTATTCGCCGCGAGACGATTGCCGCCGAAGATATTCTGCATGACCTCGGCGCGTTCTCGATGATCAGCTCCGACAGCCAGGCCATGGGCCGCGTTGGCGAAGTGATCACCCGCACCTGGCAGACCGCCGACAAGATGCACAAGCAGCGCGGCCCGCTGGACGGCGACGGCCCGGGCAACAGTAACTTCCGGGTTAAGCGCTATATCGCCAAGTACACCATCAACCCGGCGATCACCCACGGCATCAGCCATGAAGTGGGTTCCATCGAAGTGGGTAAGTGGGCCGACCTGGTGCTCTGGCGACCAGCGTTCTTTGGCGTGAAACCGACGCTGATCCTCAAGGGCGGCGCGATTGCCGCCAGTCTGATGGGCGACGCCAACGCCTCGATCCCAACGCCACAGCCTGTGCACTACCGGCCGATGTTCGCCAGCTATGGCGGCAGCCGTCA
This sequence comes from Pseudomonas sp., assembly GCF_030684895.1. Lineage (GTDB taxonomy): Bacteria > Pseudomonadota > Gammaproteobacteria > Pseudomonadales > Pseudomonadaceae > Aquipseudomonas. The sequence continues at coordinate 24,954 of NZ_JAUXXP010000038.1, forward strand.
CGCCACCAGTTTCACCTTTATCAGCCAGGCGGCGTTTGATGCAGGCGTACCTGAGCAGTTGGGGTTGAAGAAGAAAATTGGCGTGGTCAAAGGCTGCCGCGAGGTGCAGAAAACCGACCTGATCCACAACGATTACCTGCCAACTATCGAAGTGGACGCGCAGAACTATCAGGTCAAGGCCGATGGCCAGCTGCTCTGGTGCGAGCCGGCCGATGTGCTGCCGATGGCGCAGCGCTATTTCCTGTTCTGACATCCCCGGCTGAGACGACAATGGCGGGTTTCACCCGCCCTACGGGATAGGTGATTGCCCCGCCAGCACAAACTTGTAGGGCGGGTGCAACCCGCCAATTCATTCTCCGCCCCCCAGACCATTGACGCTTGTGTCCCCGCCCCAATCGTTGGGATAGACGCCCTGCCTCACCCAGCGATGAAACGATGACCAGGGCCAATCCTGTACACGTGAAACCAACCCATGTTTCAGTGGATTGCCATGCAGGTAATCGAAGTGCCGGGCATAGTCTTGCTCGTCACGAATCAGGTGTTCCCAGAATCGTTGCTGCCAGAGCGTGCCATGGCCTTTTGCCTGGCGTCGCTCGCTCATCAGGTCGATGCGGTTGTAGTCGCGACAGGCATGAGTAACGTGTCGCTTGATCAGCCGCCAGCGATTGGAAAAATCCGCATCTCCAGGCGGCAGGCGCCAGATGGCATGCAAGTGATCGGGCAACAATACCCAGGCATCGATGGCAAAGGGCTGGGTCAGGCGAACCGTCTCGATCGACTCGCGTAAAGCCTGGCGGATATCGGGACGGGTAAGAATCGGCTGGCGCCGCTCAGTGACGAGCGTAAAGAAATAGGTGCCACCAGGAACGGCGGCGCGGCGGTAATCGGGCATGACAACATCCTTGTTGCGATATCGCATCTTGGCGGGTTGCACCCGCCCTACGATCATTCGCCGGCCGGTGCGGCCCGCCATCAAGACTAGCGCAGCTGACTGTCCTTACTGCCCCGGCGGTTATAGCCGCTGAATTTAGCCTGCTCCTTGTCGTGCTCGGTCTGGCAGGCCACGCACAGGTGCACGCCGGGGATGGCCTGACGCCGCGCCTCGGGAATGGCGGCGGCGCATGCCTCGCAGTGGCTCAGGCTTTCGCCGCTCGGCAGCTGGCTGCGGGCGCGCTGGATAGCGTCCTCGATGCTGCTGTCGATCTGCTCCTGTACCGCGCCGTCATTCGCCCAACCACCGGCCATCGCAATTGCCCTCCGCTGTGTATGCCTCTAGATATGCGCCGTCTGCGGGCGAATCTCAAGCGCACGCGGTCGCCCTACTCCTTGACCTCCATAAACTCACGCGCCCAAACGATATAGTCCTCGGGCTGGGTGTAGGTGTGGGTCAGTTCGGTGGCGCTAAGGTCGCAGGCATCGACGCCGCGCTGTTCGCGCAGGCAGTCGTAGGTGGCCTTGATCGCCGCGAAATAGGCGGCATGGCCGTTGACCACGATGCGCACGCCCAGGCTGGCCAGGCGCGCATTGTCGCGCAGTTTGGGGTTACCGTAGGTGACCAGCATCAGCGGGATATTCAGGGCGGCGGCGATCTGCTCCAGGTGAGCAAAATCCTCGACCCCGACCAGGCAGATCGCATCGGCACCGGCCGCCTGATAGGCCTGGGTACGGCGAATCACCTCGCTGACATCCAGCACGCCGGCATGGGTGCGGGCGATGATCGCCAGGTCCGGGTCAACCCGAGCTTCCAGGGCCGCACGGATTTTGCCGACACCTTCGTCAACGCTGATCAGGTCGGTGGATTTACGCCCGAATTGCGCGGGCAGCAGGGTGTCCTCGATGGTCAGCGCAGCAATCCCGGCGCGCTCCAGCTCGACCACGGTGCGCATTACGTTGAGCGCATTGCCGTAGCCGTGGTCGGCATCGGCGATTACCGGCAGACGGCTGACCCGGCCAATCCGCGTGGCCTGCTCAACAAACTCGCTAAGGGTGATCAGGGCAAAATCCGGCGCGGCCAGAACTTGTAGTGAAGCTACAGAACCACCCAGAATCCCGACTTCAAAACCCAGGTCAGCGGCAATTCGCGCGGCCATGGGATCGAACACGGAAGCCGTGTGATAGCAGCTATTCGAAGCAAGAAGCGCACGAAATTGTGCGCGAAGGTCGTGATGCGAGGCTCTTTGCATAGGGTGCACCATCGTTCATAGTCGATTCTGAGCGAGGGATTATGTAGCAAAACTACAAAACCCGTCATGTAGTAAAACTACATAGTCGACCAACAACCTTGCACCCGCCTTTCAGTCTACCCAGCCATCCAGCGCACTAACCCAAGTCCGCCGGTAAACGTGGGCCAAAGCCGGCGCCGGTGAGCAGCCCATAGGCCATCCACAGCATCACGCCGGCATACAGCAAGCGTGGCAGCCAGGTGGCCAGCTGTTCGGTCAGGCTATCCAGCTTCTGGGTTTCCACCCCAGCGTAGTTGAGCAGGCTGGCCGGCAAGGTACCGCTGGCCTCCCCCGTACGAATCAGGCCAAGGGCCAGCCCCTGGCCGGGAAAGTCCAGACTGGCCAACGCCTGGGCCAGGCCCTGGCCGCGCTGAATAGCTATCTGCAGGCTGCTGAAGCGCTTGCGCAGCGGCGCATGGCTGATAACCGCGCAGGCCTTGGGCAAGGCCTCAAGCATAGGCATGCCGGCCTCCAGCATCAGCCCCAGACTGTCGAAAAAATCACGCAGATTACGCCGCAGCAGCGCTGGGCCGAGGATCGGCACACTCGCCAACAGGCCATCAAGGGGCGAAGCCGCACCAGCGGGCGCGTGCTCGCCGCGCCGATAAAGCCCACGCCCCAGACCATAGAGCGCCCCCAGCACCAGCAACGGCCAGAGCACGCCCCACAGATAACCGGCGATGCTCAGCTGGCCGCCGACCAACGTCGGCAGCGGCTGGATAAACAGCGCCAGCACTAACACCGCCGCCGGCATCAGCAGGCGTGATTTGACTGCAGCAGCCTGTTGCGCCCGGTGGTTATAACGCTCGGCCAGGCGCTGGTAGATCGCCGCCAGGCAGCCGCTGGCCTGAGCGGCGCGCAGCAGGGTGCTGTCCAGTGGGGTAAACAAACCACTGCGCAGCCCGGCACTGGCCATATCGCTACCGCCGGCTATCTGTGTTTGCAAGCTGGCCAGCGCAGCCTTGGCGCGCACTGGCACTTGCAGGCTGAGCAGCGCCCGCTCGACCGGCACACCGGCTTTCTCCATGGCCGCCAGATGGCCAAACAATTGTGCGCGCGCAGCAAGATCAAGCAGGGCAGGACGTGAGGTGGGCATAGGCAGGCTCAGCGAGATGGGAACGACACAACAGCCGCCAGGTTAGCAGGCCGCGCGACGCAGAGCAGCGGGCTATTCAGTGGCCGTCGGCAACTCGGCATGCGGCAGCCAGCGGCGGAATATCTGCGCGAAGCTGCCGTCCTCATGCATGGCGTCGAGGGCGCGCCGCCAGCGCTCAACCAACGCCTTATCGGTCTGCGGGGAAAAGGCGATGTAGTAGGCCGAGCGCATAAAGGGCAGGTGCGCCTGCACCTGCTCCGGGCGCAAACCGCCGCTGGCCAGTTCATCCTTGAGGGTCAGGTCTTCCGTGGCAATCAATTGCACCCGCCCGTGCTTGAGCATGGTCACCATATTCTTCGCACTGGTGACCCCGTAGAGATTGTTGAAGCCGCGCGCGCTCAGGGTTTCAAAGGTGTACCACTGTTTCGGCACGGCCAGCGGCCCGCTCTCGGCGGCCTGCTGCAGATTGTCGAAACGCAGGTGACGTGATTTCAGCGAGTAGAAGCTGGTGGTGCCGATCAGCAGCGGGCCGACCCACTGAAACTTCGCTTCACGCTCCGGCGTACGCACGGTGGAGAAGATCGCCGTATTCGGCTCGTGCTGAGCCAGGTGATAGCCGCGTGTCCAGGGCAACAGCTCGATCTTGCCGGGGTCGCCGGTGCGCTCAATCAGCGCGCGCACCACCTCTACGGCCAGGCCCTGCAGCTCGCCATCACGGCTAAAGCTGGTCGGCGGTGCTTCCTCGGTGAGCAAATGCAATTCAGCAAACGCCGCCCCGGCCAGACAGGCCAGCAGCAAGAGCAGCAGCGCGCAGCATCGTTTGAGCAAAGTGAGTTCTCCCAGCACTGGCTTCAGACTAGCTCAGAGCCGGGCCAGTCGCGTTATGGCAAGGAAGGGGTGGCTGGCATGCTGAACGGCTGGGCAAACCAGCGCTGGTGAATGCGCTCCAGGCTACCGTCACGCAGCAACTCATCAAGGGCCAGCTGCCATTGCCGCACCAGAGCCGGGTCGGTGTTGTTCGAGAAGGCGATATAGGAGTTGTTACCCATCAGGGTGAACTGCAACTCCACCTCATCACGGCGCATGCCTTGCTGCGCAAGCATGTCGTCCAGGGCCAGGTTGTTGGCCAGCAGCAGCTCGATACGACCGTGCTTGAACATCTTCATCATGTGTTGGGGTGTCGGTACGCCGTAGAGGTTTTTCAGGCCACGGTCGCTGAGGTATTCATAGGAGTACCACTGCTTGGGCACAGCCAAGGTGGTGAAGCGCTCTACATCGTTGAGCGTACGCACATTCAGCCCGGCGCCGCGCCGCGCATAGAAGCTGGTATGCCCGCGGGCAATCGGCCCGACCCACTGGAACAGCGCCTCGCGCCGGGCGGTACGCACCGTGGAGAACAAGCCGCTGTTGGCCTCACGCTGTACCTGATGGTAACCGCGGGTCCAGGGCACCAGCTCGATGCGGGTTTCCTGCCCGGTACGCTGAATCAGCAACTCGACCACTTCCACGGCCATGCCGGTCAGCTTGCCGTCCTCGGTATAGCTCAGCGGCCGGTATTCCTCGGTATACAGGTGCAGCTCGGCCGCCGGCGCCGATGTACAGCAGCCAAGCAACAACACAACCAACCAGAACTTCAACCGCATTGGGCAATACCTACAAAACATACGAACAATGGGCCGAAACGCAGAATGATAAACAGCCATTGATTCAGCAACCAGCACAGCTCTGCGGCAAATCAGCGCGAGGGGCTATGGATTGGCCGTCAGCTCCACCTCCCGCGCCCGCTGCCATTGCGCCAGGTTTTCGCGACTTACCTGCTGCACCTGCAGCGCGATATTCACCGGTTGCGCCGCTAGCTCGCCACGCAGGCTTTGCGCGGCCAGTTGCACGGCCTGATAGCCAATAGCGTGGGCTTGCTGAATCATCAGGCTGTGAATCTCGCCCTTGCTCAGCGCTTCAAGCAACAACGGATCAGCATCGAAGCCGATATGCAGTAACGCCCCGGCCTTACCGAGCCGCCGCAGGGCCGCCAGTGCGGCGCGTGAACTGGTGCTGTTGGGCGTGAACACGCCCGCCAGCTGCGGCAACTGCTCACGCAACGCCTCCACCGCGACCTGGCTGTCGTCGCCGATATAGGTATCCACCAGAATACTCAGACCACCCTGTTCCGCGCCCTGGCGAAAGCCTCGCTCGCGCTCGCTGGTTGAGGGCACGCCGGTTTTCAAGCGCAACAGCGCCACCTGGCCCTGCCCGCCGAGCGCCGCAGCCAAGGCCTGACCGGCCTGCACACCGGCGCGGAAGTTATCGGTGGCGACCACACCGCGCACTGCACTACCGGGCAAGTCACGGTCGAAATACACGGTATTGATGCCATGGGCCGCCAATTGCTGCACACGCGGCACAATTTCCAAGCCGCTGGGAGCGATAACCAGCGCCTTACAGCCATGCTCCAGCACCCAGTTGATCATCTGCAGCTGGGTTTCCACGCGCCCCTCGCGGCTGGGCCCGCGAAAATGCATGTCCAGGCCGTATTCTTTGGCAGCCTGCCGCGCACCAACCTCCACCTGCCCCCAGAAGGGCGTAGCCCCGGCTGCCACCACGCCGACACAGTCCTTTGCCAGGGCTTGAGCGGCCCAACTGGTCAACACAACGACTAGCAGCACATAGTTCGATTGGCATCGGCGGTGCATCAGCATCACTCCCAAAACGTGGCCGCATCCGGCAACACATAGAACAGGACGCAGGCGTCACCGTAGAGTTTCAATATCACTTTAGCATCAGGCTATTAGCCTCGCCGGGCGCAGGATTAGCGGTCACCTGCCAGAAAACCGTGGGTCAAAATAACAACACCCGCATCCGCTACTGCTTTTATGAACAATCCTTACTGAGCGCCATCCGCCGAACTGTTACGGCGCACCGTTAAAAATCACTCCGGGTAATTATTTTTCACACTCCAAGCGACGGCTGGGCTGGTAGCCGCCGCTCAGGCAGGCGATGATCGCGTCTCTTTCCTGCACCTTGAATGACATGACCGATACCACGCAAAGCACTCAGGCCACGCACAAACCCCGCCCGCTGATCGATTTGCTGGTCAGTATCCTGATTCCCTCCCTGATTCTGATGAAACTCAGTGGCGAGAGCCGCCTGGGTGCCGACGGTGCGCTGATGCTGGCGCTGGCCTTCCCGCTGGGCTGGGGCAGTTTCGAGCTGCTCAAGTACCGCAAATTCAACTTTATCGCCCTGCTCGGCCTGATCAGCGTGCTGCTTACCGGCGGCATCGGCCTGCTCAAACTGGATAACCAGTGGCTGGCGATCAAGGAAGCGGCGATCCCCGGCATCATCGGCATCGCTGTGCTGGTATCGACCCGCACCCGCTTCCCGCTGATCCGCACCATGCTGTTCAACAAGACCGTGCTCAACGTCGACAAGATCCATGAACGTCTGGAACAGGCCGGCAACACCGAGCGGTTCGAAGCACGCCTGCTCCGCGCCACCTACTGGCTGAGTGGCACCTTCTTCTTCTCCTCGGCGATGAACTACGTGCTGGCCAAATGGATTGTCATCAGCCCGGCCGGCAGCGAAGCCTTCAACGAAGAGCTGGGGCGGATGAACCTGCTCAGCTACCCGATGATCGCGATCCCGTCGATGATCATGCTGATGGCCATCTTCTATTACCTGTGGCGCACCATCCACGGCCTCACCGGCCTCAAGCTGGAAGACGTGATGGCCAATGCCGAGCAGGACAAGCAGCCCTAGGCGACGCTGCCTGGCGCGCCACGAATGCTGACGCTCTCCGTCTACCTGGGCCTGTTTTTTTCGGCTTTGGGCGCCGCCACCCTGCTGCCACTGCAATCGGAAAGCGTGCTGGTGGCGCTGCTGCTCAGCGGCGCCTATTCGTCCTGGGCGCTGCTGGCGGTGGCCAGTGTCGGCAATATCCTCGGTGCGCTGCTCAACTGGCTGCTCGGCCGTTACCTCGAACACTTTCGCCATAAATCCTGGTTCCCGGTCAGCGACGCGCGCCTGCAGCAGGCGCAGCGCGGCTACGCGCGCTATGGTCGCTGGTCCCTGCTGCTGAGCTGGGTGCCAATCATCGGCGACCCGCTGACCCTGGTCGCCGGGGTGATGCGCGAACGCCTATGGATTTTCCTGCTGATCGTCAGCCTGGCGAAAACCGCCCGCTATGCCGTGCTCGCAGGACTGACCCTGGGCTGGACAACGTTCGTCGCCGCATAGATCAATAAGCGCAGCATTCGCCCGGCGACTCGCATAGAATGCGCGGCCGTTTTTGCGACCACGCCCTCCATGACGGCCATCCCCCTGGCCATCAGGCAACGTCAGAACACCCCGGTACTTATTCAGGAACAGCGCGCCGCATGACTTTCTCCACTCCCGCCCGCGCCTGCGGCATCGACTTCGGCACCTCCAACTCCACCGTCGGCTGGCTGCGCCCCGACGCCGAGACCCTGATCCCCCTGGAAGACGGCAAAATCACCCTGCCCTCAGTGGTGTTCTTCAACCTCGAAGAACGTCGCCCGGTCTATGGCCGCCTGGCCCTACAGGAATACCTCGAAGGCTACGAAGGCCGCCTGATGCGCTCGCTGAAAAGCCTCTTGGGTAGCAAGCTGCTGAAAAGCGAAACCACGGTGTTGGGCAGCGCCCTGCCGTTTAAAGACCTGCTCGGCTTTTTTATCGGCGAGCTGAAAAGCCGTGCAGAAAACAACGCCGGCCGGCCATTCGAGGAAGTGGTCTTGGGGCGCCCGGTGTTCTTCGTCGACGATGATCCGGTGGCCGATCTGGAAGCGCAGAACACCCTGGTGGCCGTGGCGCATAAGCTCGGCTTCAAGGATGTGTCGTTCCAGTACGAGCCGATTGCCGCAGCCTTTGACTACGAGTCGGGCATCAGCCGCGAAGAGCTGGTGCTGATCGTCGATATCGGCGGCGGTACGTCGGACTTCTCCCTGGTGCGCCTGGCGCCCGAACGCCGCACAGTGGCGGATCGGCATACCGATATTCTCGCCACCGGCGGCGTGCATATCGGCGGTACCGACTTCGACAAACAGCTCTCCCTGGCCGGTGTGATGCCGCTGTTCGGCTACGGCAGCCGGATGAAGAGCGATGCGCCGATGCCCACCAGCACCCACCTCAACCTGGCCACCTGGCACACCATCAACGCGGTGTACTCGGCCCAATCGCAACGCCAGCTGCAGAGCATGCGTTACGACATCGTCGACCCCACCGGCATCGATCGGCTGTTCCAGCTGATCGAACGCCGCGACGGCCACTGGCTGGCCATGCAGGTGGAAGAAAGCAAGATCGCCCTGACCGAGCAGGCTGCACGGCCCATCGACCTTAGCCGCCTGGAAGACGGCCTGGTCGCCGAGCTGACCCGCGAGCTGTTTGAAAACGCCATCGAACCGCTACTGGAGCGTGTGCGCGCCAGCGTCAACCAGTTGCTCAGCGATGCCGGCGTCAGTGTCGAGCAGGTCGATACGGTGTTCTTTACCGGCGGTTCCAGCGGCATCCCAGCCTTGCGCCAGAGCGTCGCGGCGATGCTGCCCAATGCCCAGCACGTGGAAGGCAACACCTTCGGCAGCATCGGCAGCGGCCTGGCCATCGAGGCGAAAAAGCGCTACGGCTGATCTGTAGCCCGGATGAAATCCGGGGATAAGGTCTAATCGCTCCCGGATTGCATCCGGGCTACAACGGCACAGCCGTAGGATGGGTTGAGCAAAGCGATACCTATCAACACACCGCAGACCGCTCGATGGGTTACGCCGCTACAGCGACTAACCCAGCCTACAGCGGCGGTGGATAAGAAAGGCGTCATCCACCCTACGCAGCTAATTAGCCCCCTGCCTCCGCCATAAAAAACGCCAGCTCAAAGCTGGCATTTTTTATTCCTGCTTAATCAGCGCGGCACGGCCGGTTTCTTCACCGGCTTCTTGCCTTTGCCCTTGGCCGCGTCGGCACGCTCCTTGGCAGCCTGCTGGTTACGCACCTGCGCGGCCGCTTTGGCCTGCTCGCGCTTGTCCCAGGGGTTACCACCCGCAGCGCCGGTGTCACGCGGCGGCAAGCCGGTGTGCTGGGTCAGCATCGGCTTGCTCTTGGTGGTGTCCTTAGCCACTTTGTGGCTACCGGCCGGCGTCGAGTTCTTGCGGCGCGCGCTCTGGTAGCTGTCGGTAGCGGGTTGATGCAGCGGAATCAGCTGGTTCTTACCCGGCCCGATCAGGTCGGCACGACCCATACGGGTCAGCGCCTCGCGCAGCATCGGCCAGCCTTTCGGGTCGTGATAACGCAGGAAGGCCTTGTGCAGGCGGCGCTGCTCTTCGCTCTTGACGATGGTCACGCCATCGCTCTTGTAGCTGACCTTGCGCAGCGGGTTCTTACCCGAGTGGTACATAGCCGTGGCAGTGGCCATTGGCGACGGGTAGAAGGCCTGTACCTGGTCAGCACGGAAACCATTGCCCTTGAGCCACAGGGCCAGGTTCATCATGTCTTCGTCGGTGGTGCCTGGGTGCGCAGCGATAAAGTAGGGGATCAGATACTGCTCTTTGCCCGCCTCTTTCGAGTACTTCTCGAACATGCGCTTGAACTTGTCATAGCTGCCAATGCCCGGCTTCATCATCTGGTTGAGCGGACCTTCCTCGGTGTGCTCCGGGGCGATCTTCAGGTAGCCACCCACATGGTGGGTGACCAGCTCCTTGACATACTCCGGCGACTCCACGGCCAGGTCATAACGCAGCCCCGAGGCAATCAGAATCTTCTTCACGCCAGGCAAAGCCCGGGCGCTGCGGTACAGCTGAATCAAGGCCGAGTGATCGGTGTTCAGGTTCGGGCAGATGCCAGGGAATACGCACGACGGCTTGCGGCACGCGGATTCGATTTCCGGGCTCTTGCAGGCGATGCGGTACATGTTCGCGGTCGGCCCGCCGAGGTCGGAAATCACCCCGGTAAAGCCCGGCACCTTGTCGCGGATCTCTTCGATCTCACGAATGATCGACTCTTCCGAACGGTTCTGGATGATCCGCCCTTCGTGCTCAGTGATCGAGCAGAAGGTGCAGCCACCGAAGCAGCCACGCATAATGTTTACCGAGAAACGGATCATGTCGTAGGCCGGGATCTTCTCCTTGCCGTACGCCGGGTGCGGAACACGCGCGTAGGGCATGCCAAACACGTAGTCCATTTCTTCGGTGGTCATCGGGATGGGCGGTGGGTTGAACCACACATCTACTTCGCCATGCTTCTGCACCAGCGCGCGGGCGTTGCCCGGGTTGGTTTCCAGGTGCAGCACGCGGTTGGCGTGGGCATACAGGACGGGGTCGTTACGCACTTTCTCCATCGACGGCAAACGGATCACCGTCTTGTCGCGGGTCATGCGCGGGCTGGCAAGAAGCTGCACCACCTTCGCCTCGTTCGGATCGTCCTGCGGACCTTTCTCTTGCTCGATGGCGCAGGCCTGGGTGTCCTGAGTGTTCACATACGGGTTGATGATCTTGTCGACCTTGCCCGGCCGGTCGATACGCGTGGAGTCCACCTCGTACCAGCCCTGCGGCGTGTCGCGGCGGATAAACGCAGTGCCACGCACGTCGGTGATGTCTTCGATCTTGTGGCCATAGGACAGGCGCTGGGCCACTTCGACGATGGCGCGCTCGGCATTGCCATACAGCAGGATATCGGCGCTGGCGTCGATCAGGATCGAGTTACGCACACGGTCCTGCCAGTAGTCGTAATGGGCGATGCGGCGCAGCGAGGCTTCGATACCCCCGAGCACGATCGGCACGTTTTTGTAGGCTTCTTTGCAGCGCTGGCTGTACACCAGACTGGCGCGGTCCGGGCGTTTGCCGGCCATACCGCCTGGGGTGTAGGCGTCGTCGGAGCGAATTTTCTTGTCGGCGGTGTAGCGGTTGATCATCGAATCCATGTTGCCGGCCGCGACGCCGAAGAACAGGTTCGGCTCGCCGAGCTTCATAAAGTCGTCTTTCGACTGCCAGTTTGGCTGGGCGATGATGCCGACGCGAAAGCCCTGCGACTCCAGCAGGCGACCGATAATCGCCATGCCAAACGAGGGGTGATCCACATAAGCGTCACCGGTGACGATGATGATGTCGCAGCTGTCCCAGCCAAGCTGATCCATCTCTTCCCGGCTCATCGGCAGGAAAGGTGCTGGCCCGAAACACTCGGCCCAATACTTTGGATAATCGAACAACGGCTTGGCAGTTTGCATGGACATGGAAAGTGACCGGCGGTGGCGAACAGGGATGGAAAATCGCGGGCGCGGAATATAGCACAAATTTTAACCAAACCCGACTTAGACGCTAGGTTAAATGGCTGAAAGACCCATAGCACTGTAGCGGTATCGTAGTGGCTTACGGCTATACTCCGGGCAATAACATCGGTTGCTAATAGCCGGGAAAAGGGGTGAACGTGGTGCAACGCTTAGCTTTTTCAATCCTTACCATGCTGAGCCTAGCCCTCCTGCCTGGCCTGACGAGCGCTGCGCTCACGCTAACGCCTGATAGCAACGGCATTTCCCTAAACGCTGATATCGAGCTGCTGGAAGACAGCAGCGCGCAGTTGGGTATTGCCGACATGGCCGACCCTGCAGTGCAACGTCGCTTCAAACCTGCCAATGGCCGCGCCAGTGTTGGCCAGAGCACTAGCCCCTGGTGGATCAAGGTAACCGTGCAGCGTACGGCCGACGCACCAAGCCAATGGTGGTTGGAAATCAGCTCGGTCACCCAACATGACATGCGCCTGTACCTGCCTGACGAGAGCGGCAACTGGCAAGAGCGCGAATCGGGTGAGCGCGTTAACCACAAGGCTGGCCGCGACCATGACTTCCGGCACATATTGTTCAAACTGCCGGAGCTGGATCAGCAACCCCTGACCTTCTACCTGCGCAGCTATGACCCCGCGGGCAACTCATTCCCGATGCGCGCCTGGCAGCTGGACGACCTGACCCAAACGGCTGCGGAAGAGAACCTGGCGCTCGGTGTGGTCTACGGCATCATCGCCGCTCTGCTGCTGTACAACCTGTTTATCTTTTTCAGCCTGCGCGACTCGGCCTACTTCTGGTATGTGCTGACTACCGCTGGCGCCCTGCTGATGATTGTCAGCATGAGCGGCCATGGTTTCCAGTACCTGTGGCCGAACAACCCCGTTCCCTTCTGGCTGGACCGTGTGACCCTGCCATCAATCTGGGGCTTCTGCGCCTGCCGCTTCACCCAAAGCCTTATGCAAACCCGCACGCACGTGCGCTGGGCGCATCACCTACTGAGCTTTGCCTGCGTCTGCTATGTCATTGCAGTCACCCTAGAAGGTTTCGGCCAACGTCATACGGCGGCTTGGATCATTGCCCTGCTCTCACTGACTAGCATCCCGGCGGCCTTGGGCTCGGCGCTGATTCGCTGGCGTCAGGGCTATTTTCCGGCGCTGCTTTACCTCTGCGGCTACGGCCTGATCCTCGGCAGCATCAGCCTGGCCCTTCTGCGCGCCACGGGGGTCGTGCAGCCGGCTACCTGGAACGCTTATGTGTTCCCACTTTCCGTGGCCGCTGAGTCGATCTTGTTCTCCTTTGCCCTGGCGTATCGCATCCAAACGCTCAAACAGGAAAAAGCCGAAGCACTGGAACAAGCCGACCGCGAAAAGACTGCGCGCCTGGCACAGATGCAGGGCAGCGCCGACGAGCTGCAAAGTGCAGTCAAACTGCGCACTGCAGAGCTGGCACTGGCCAATCAGCAGCTTTGCGAGCGCGAACGCGAACTGCAGCATGCCGCCTTCCATGACCCCCTGACCGAACTACCCAACCGGCGTTTTCTGGTTGAGCGCTGCGAAGCGGCGCTGGCCAATGCCCGCCGACACAGTGAAGCCACCGCCCTGCTGCTGATCGACCTCGACCACTTCAAGCCGATCAACGACAAATACGGCCACGACGCAGGGGACCTGATGCTGCAAACCATCGCCCAGCGCCTGCGCGAGCATGTACGCTCGGGGGATGCTGTCGCGCGCCTGGGCGGCGACGAATTTGCTGTGCTGATCGGCGGTGCGGATGCTGAACAGCACGCCCGCGACATCGCTCGCCGCCTGCTGGACGAGCTGGCCAAACCGGTGGCCTACGGCGCTGACCGTCTGACCGTGACTATCAGCATCGGCGTGGCGCTGTACCCGCGCCACGCCAGCAACTTCACCACCCTGTACAAGGCTGCCGATGAAATGCTCTACAAGGTCAAGAGCCGCGGCCGCTCTGGCTCGGCCGTTTGCGGGGAAGACGGCGAGCTAAGCAGCAGCGCCCGCCTGCAACTGGATGTGCTGAATGTACCCAGCGGGCTGAGCTGAGTTCGACGAGGCTGCGCACACCATGCGCCGCTCGAACAAAACGCCAAACCAACGAACAGCCTGCAATTTCGGCGATCTGCCGTGCTTGTGCCTATACTCGCGAAAAACGTCACTCGACATCGGGAAGTCCGCAGTGCAGCGCATAAGCCTTTCGATCCTTCTGCTGCTGAGCCTATTCAGCGGTACGTCCTACGCGACCCCAATTATGCTGAGCGCCTCCAGCAGCGGCAGCGCATTGAATGAACAGATCGAACTGCTCGAGGATGTCAGTGGAAAACTGACGATTACCGACATGGCCGACCCGGCGGTGCAACGCCGCTTTCAACCCGCCGAAGGACGCGCCACCGTTGGTCAGAGCCGCCACCCCTGGTGGGTCAAGATAACCCTGCAACGCGCAGCAGGTGCACCCAGCCAGTGGTGGCTGGAAAACGCAGGCATCACCATCTTTAACCTGCAACTCTACCTACCCAACGGCCAGAGCGGCTGGAGCATTCGCGAAACGGGGGATGCGGTGCCTTATATGGAGGGCCGCGACCACGCTTACCGGCGCATGGTGTTCAAACTGCCAGCATTGGGCGAAGAGCCGACAACCCTGTATTTCCGCAGCTTCGACCCAGCAGGCAACTCCTTTCCGCTGAAAATCTGGCAACTCTCCGATCTCGAACAGCTGACTGCTAACGAAAACATCGGTTTCGGCCTGATCTACGGAATGATCCTTGCCCTACTGCTGTACAACCTGTTCATCCTGGCGGCCCTGCGCGACCGCGCCTACTTCTGGTACGTGATGGCCACCGCCTGCGTACTGGTGTTTATCCTCAGCATGACCGGCCATGGCTTTCAGTACCTGTGGCCGGACAACCCTGTGCCCTTCTGGCTAGACCGCATCACCCTGCCGTCGCTCTGGGGCATCTTCGTCATGCGTTTCACCCAGGAGTTGCTCTACACCAAGCGTGGCCTGATCTGGCCACACCGCCTGCTCAACGTCGGCTGCGCGCTTTATGTCATCGCCATCGTCATCAACATCTTCGGCTACCGCGCTGAAGGCGCCCTAATGATTGCCCTGACGCCCATCGTCACTGTACCCACCGCACTGTTCAGTGCCGGCGTGCGCTGCTTCCAGGGTTTTGTTCCAGCGCGGTTCTATCTGCTCGGCTACGGCGCAGTGCTGATCAGCACCGTCGTGCTGGTCATGCGCGCAGCCGGCTTGATCGAACCGAGTAACTTCACTGCCTACCTGTTCCCGCTCTCGATTGCCGCCGAAACCATCCTGTTCTCGTTTGCCCTGGCGTATCGCATTCAAATGCTCAAGCAGGAGAAAGCCGAAGCGCTGCAACAAGCCGACCGCGAAAAAACCGCACGCCTGGCCCAGGCCCAGGCCAATGCCGCAGAACTGCAGCACTCGGTTGAACTGCGCACCGCAGAGCTGGCCGCCACCAATGAACGCCTGCGCCAGCGTGAACAGGCGCTGCAACACGCGGCGTTTCACGACCCGCTGACCGAGTTGCCAAACCGCCGCTACCTGGTCGAGCGCTGCGAAACTGCACTGGCCAACGCCCGCCGGCACAGCGAAGCGATTGCCCTGCTGCTGATCGACCTCGATCACTTCAAGCCAATCAACGACAAACACGGCCACGATGCCGGTGACCTGATGTTGCAGCAGATCGCCCTGCGCCTGCGCGAGCATGTGCGCTCGGGCGACGCCGTAGCGCGCCTGGGCGGCGATGAGTTTGCCGTACTGGTGTGCGGTGCCGATGCCGAAGAGCACGCCCGGGAAATCGCCAATCGCCTGCTCGCCGAGCTGGCCAAACCGGTGATGTACGGCGCCGAACGGCTGACCGTGACCATCAGCATCGGCGTGGCGCTGTATCCGCAACACGCCGGCACCTTTACCGCGCTGTACAAGGCGGCCGACGAGATGCTCTACCGGGTCAAGACCCGTGGTCGCTCAGGCTCGGCGGTATGCGGCGAAGACGGCGAGCTGAGCACCAGCGCGCGCCTGCACCTGGATGTGCTCAGCGTGCCCAGCGGCCTGCTCTGACTCAGCTGTTGCGATAGCGCCGTGGCACCCGCACAGTGACCTTGCTGAGCAGCTCGTAGCCAATGGTGCCCGCAGCCTGCGCCACTTCATCCACCGGTAATTGCGCACCCCATAGTTCGACCGCATCACCCACGGCGGCATCGGGCAGATCCGTCAGATCAACTGTCAGCATATCCATGGACACCCGTCCGACCAGCGCCACTCGCTGACCACGGACGATAACCGGCGTGCCGGCCGGGGCATGGCGCGGGTAGCCATCGGCATAGCCACAACTCACAGTGCCTATACGCGACGGCCGCTCGGCGCGCCAGGTGCCGCCATAGCCAACCGCGTCACCCACCGCCACATCGCGGCAGGCAATCAGCTGCGCGGTCAGACTCATGGCCGGGCGCAGGCCCAGCTCAGCCGCGCACAGATCAGCAAAAGGCGTGGCGCCATAGAGCATGATGCCGGGACGCAGCCAATCCATATGTGCAGCCGGGATGGTCAGAATCGCCGCCGAGTTGGCCAGCGAGCGCTGGGCAAAATCCAGATCCAGCAGATCGAGAAACTGCTCAAGCTGTAGCTCGGTGGTTTCACTGCCGCGCTCATCGGCGCAGGCAAAGTGGCTAAGCAGATTCAGCTCGGCCACCTGCGTTGCACCCTGCAAACGGCCGTGCCATTCACGTACGGCAGCGGCGCTAAAACCCAGCCGGTGCATGCCGCTGTCCAGCTTCAGCCACAGATTCAGCGGCCGCACCAGGCTGGCGGCGAGCAAATGCTGCGCCTGCTGCTCGCTGTGCAGCACCACATCCAGGCCCAGCTGCGCGGCAAACTGATACTCCGCCGCCTCGAAGCAGCCTTCAAGCAACAGAATCCGCGCTTCGCCGTGCAAAGCACGTACCTCGGCGGCTTCCTCCAGGCTGGCCACGGCAAAACCATCGGCCAGATCGTGCAGCGCCGTCACCACCTCGCGCACGCCATGCCCGTAGGCATTTGCCTTGACCACCGCAAACGCCTGCCGCCCCGGCGCGCAACGCTTGGCCACCGCGTAGTTATGGGCGATGGCTGACAGATCGATGGTGGCAACAAGAGGACGCATGACAGGGCTCCACGGCAGGCTAAAGCCGAGCATCTTAACCCTCAGCTCCTGGGCTGCAAGCGCCAGGTAGCCCAGCACAAGCCATACACTTGCGGTGCCGCTGCGCGCGACGCAAATTTAATCGCAGCGAGGCAAAAGCTACTGACAATAAGCTGTCAGTAGCCCTCCCCTAGAGTGGGTTCCACAGGCTAAAACGCGCCGTCAGATACTGCCGTGGCCTGTCGCACCCCAACCTTCAAGGAGAGAGAACATGAATGCGATCAACTGGTTCGAGCTATTTGTCAGCAACTTCGAGCGTGCCCGTGGTTTCTATGAACGCGCCCTGGCCACACCGCTGGAGGTTATGGAGGGCATGGGCGGCCGTATGGCACTGTTCCCCCACGCACTGGAAAGCGGTGTCGGCGGCTGCCTGAGCGAGTCTGCCGAGCAACAGAGTGGCATTGGCGGCACCCGCGTCTACCTCAATGTCGAGGGCCAACTGGATGCCGTGGTAAACCGGGTGCCCTCGGCAGGCGGTGTGATTATCCACAGCAAGATGTCCATCGCGCCGCATGGCTTTATCGCTGTGATAAAAGACAGCGAAGGCAATGAAGTGGGCCTGCACAGCATGTCCTAAACCCAGCATTCCGGGCGTGCGCCAGCGCGCCCGGTAATCCAGAGCGAGAACAGCTGAGACCACATGAGACGCGCCGACCGCCTGTTTCAAATCGTGCAGTTCCTGCGCAGCCGTCGCCTGACCACCGCCCAGTGGCTGGCCGAGCGCCTGCAGGTATCGGTGCGCACTATTTATCGCGACATCCAGGACCTCTCCCTTTCCGGAGTGCCGTTGGAAGGTGAAGCAGGCGTCGGCTACGTGCTGCGCCAACCGATGGATTTGCCGCCCTTGATGTTCGAGCGCGAGGAGATTGAGGCGTTGCTCGTGGGCGCGCGCATGGTCAAGGCCTGGGCGGACCCACAACTGCAACGGGCGGCCGAATCGGCACTGGCGAAGATCCACAGCGTGCTGCCCAACGAGCTGCGCGATGAGCTCAATCGCAACCAGCTGTTTGCCCCCGAAACCAATCCGTATCCGTTGCACTGGCTCGGCCAGCTGCGCCAAGCCATACGCCAGCGCCACAAACTGCTGCTCAGCTACCGCGATGAACGCGGAGAAAGCAGCCAGCGCTGCGTCTGGCCGCTAGGGCTGTTCTTCTGGGGACAAACCTGGACCCTGTGCAGCTGGTGTGAGCTGCGCAACGACTTTCGCAACTTCCGCATCGACCGCGTGGAACAGCTGCAGGACCGTGCGGAGACCTTTGAAGCGGTACAGGGCCAACGCCTGGAGGACTACCTCAAACCGTATCTAGGTGAACACGCCACCGCGCCGTCGTACAAAAGCTAAACGCCTGAAGAGCGCGGCTTAGAGTAAGCCAGATCACTCGTCGTCGAACTGATAGCTACCCGGGGCGAGGTTTTCGAAACGCGAGAACTTGCCAAGAAACGCCAGCCGCGCCGTACCCAATGGACCGTTACGCTGCTTGCCGATGATGATTTCGGCCACGCCCTTGTACTCGGTCTCGGGGTGATACACCTCGTCGCGGTAAACGAACATGATGATGTCGGCGTCCTGCTCGATGGCCCCGGATTCACGCAAGTCAGAGTTGATCGGGCGTTTGTTCGGGCGCTGCTCCAGGCCACGGTTAAGCTGCGACAGGGCGATCACCGGGCAGTTGAATTCCTTGGCCAGGGCCTTGAGCGAGCGGGAGATCTCGGAAATCTCGTTCACTCGGCTGTCGCCGCTGGAGCCGGGAATCTGCATCAGCTGCAGGTAGTCGACCATGATCAGGCCGATCTCGCCGTGCTCACGGGCCAGGCGGCGAGTACGCGCGCGCATTTCCGAGGGCGAGATACCGGCGGTATCGTCGATAAACAGCTTGCGGTCATTCAACAGGTTGACCGCCGAGGTCAGGCGCGGCCAATCGTCGTCGTCCAGGCGACCGGCGCGCACCTTGGTCTGGTCGATACGGCCGAGCGAGGCGAGCATACGCATAACGATGGAGTCGGACGGCATCTCCAGCGAGTACACCATCACCACCTTGTCACTGCGCATCAAGGCGTTTTCCACCAGGTTCATGGCGAAGGTGGTCTTACCCATCGACGGTCGACCGGCGACGATGATCAGGTCGGCCGGCTGCAGGCCGCTGGTCAGGTCGTCCAGATCGGTAAAGCCGGTGGACAGACCGGTGATCGCGTCACCAGCATTGAACAGGGTATCGATACGGTCGATGGCCTTGACCAGAATATCGTTGATGCCCACAGGGCCACCGGTCTTAGGTCGCGCCTCGGCGATCTGGAAGATCAGTCGCTCGGCTTCATCGAGAATCTCGGCGCCGGTTCGGCCTTGCGGCATATAGGCGCTGTCGGCGATTTCACCGCTGATGCCAATCAACTGGCGCAGTGTGGCGCGCTCACGAATGATCTGCGCATAGGCCTTGATGTTAGCCACCGAGGGCGTGTTCTTTGCCAGTTCACCGAGGTAGGCCAGGCCACCGACTTGCGACAGCTGCCCTTCCTGGTCCAGCTGCTCGGACACAGTGACCACATCGAAGGGGTGGTTGCGCTCGGCCAGCTTGAAGATCGCGCGGAAGATCAGGCGGTGGTCGTGCCTATAGAAGTCGCCATCGGACACCGCATCGAGCACCCGCTCCCAGGCATTGTTATCGAGCATCAGGCCACCCAGCACGGCTTGCTCCGCCTCGATCGAGTGCGGCGGCACCTTCAGGGCTGAGGTTTGCAGGTCGTACTGTTCGGGCAGGCTGATGTCGTTCATAAGGCTCGGGCAAAGAATTCTGTGTTGGAAAAACAAAGGGCACGGAATCGCTTTCGCAATGCCGTGCCCGATGTTAGCGAGCCTGCACTCAAGTGCAAGCCCGTTGAGCAGCCAGTTAGGCGGCTACAACAACAACCTTAACGGTTGCTTCAACGTCGCTGTGCAGGTGCACGGCTACGTCGTATTCGCCGAGTTGACGAATGGTGCCGTTCGGCAGACGCACTTCAGCTTTGGCCACTTCAACGCCGGAGGCGGTCAGGGCTTCAGCGATGTCGTGAGTACCGATGGAGCCGAACAGTTTGCCTTCATCGCCCGCAGTAGCGGTGATGGTGACTTCCAGTTCAGCCAACTGAGCAGCGCGGGATTCAGCGTACGCTTTCTTCTCGGCAGCCAGTTTTTCCAGCTCGGCGCGACGCGCTTCGAACGCAGCAACGTTTGCGGCGGTAGCAGCGGTAGCTTTGCCTTGCGGCAGCAGGAAGTTACGACCGTAACCGGCCTTAACATTCACTTTATCGCCCAGGTTGCCCAGGTTGGCGATTTTTTCCAGCAGGATCAGTTCCATTTGGTAATAACCTCTTAACTTTTAACCTTCACCGTTCGCGGGGCCCGAGCCTTGTTTGCGCTCAAAGCGACCACGAAAATCAAGCAGACTGTCGACAATGGCCAAAACCACCAGTAACGGATAAGTCAGCTGCATAAACAGCAACAGCGTGATGTACAACCCGACCAGCCAGAACTTACCTAGCCGACCTTGCGCCACCATCCCATGCAACAGGGCGATGCCCGCAAACGCCAACGGCACACTGCACAACGGCGTCAGCATGGCCATTTGCGGACCCAGATTGGGCCCCAACAGCATGCCAACCAGCAGCAACATCGCCAGCGGGGTCGGGAGGCGTAGCGCGCGAAACTCGCGACCAAAACCACCCGGGTTATACAACTGCGCCTGCCAGAAGCGCCCAAGCATCAGGCTCAACAAGCTGACTATCTGCAACAACGCCGCGATCAATCCGGTCAGTACCGGTGCAATCAGGCTATCCAGACGCGCTCGCTCATCCACCGACAGCTGTTGGTGAATCCCATCGAGCATTTGCGGCATCAGCTTTTGCAGCTCAAGCGCCATTGCCTCGATGGGTTCGCGGAACACCGCACCCAAGACCAACCCATACACCAGGCCCAATGCCACGCTGCACAGCAGCACACGATTCCAGGACAGGTTGGCGCGTAACAACAACGCCAATCCCAGCGCACCGAGCAACACCAACAGGGTGCGCGGCTCACCGAAATACCACCAGCCAATGGCCGGCAGCAGGGCCCAGGCGAGGATGCCAATGGCATCACTCCAACCGCGCCGCAGAAGCACCAAGCTTCCAGCGGCAGCACTCAACCAGAACAACAGCGGCAACGCCGCAGAAACCACCACTACGAGAGTGGCCTGCATACGGCCGCGCATAATGAATTCAGCTAAGGCGCGCATGCGATCTATCCCTTACTTCTTGTCGAACATCCGGTCTCAGCGGCCGTGGCTGTCGGTGTAAGGCAGCAGGGCCAGGAAGCGGGCGCGCTTGATAGCGGTAGCCAGCTGACGCTGATAACGAGCCTTAGTACCGGTGATACGGCTAGGAACGATCTTGCCGGTTTCCGAGATGTAAGCTTTCAGCGTGTTGAGATCTTTGAAATCGATCTCTTTCACTTCTTCTGCAGTAAAACGGCAGAATTTACGACGACGGAAGAAACGTGCCATGAGAGTGGCTCCTCAATAGATCCGTGGATTACTCGTCAGCGTTGTCGCTGTCGTTGTTGTCGCTGTCATCGCCATCAACAGAATCGGCGTTGTCAGGACGGTCACGACGCTCACGGCGCTCACTGCGGTTTTCTTCGGCCTTGAGCATCTCGGACTGGTCAGTAACGGCCTCGTCGCGACGGATGACCAGGTTACGGATCACGGCATCGTTGTAACGGAAGTTGTCTTCCAGCTCAGCCAGGGCTTTGCCGGTGCACTCAACGTTAAGCATCACGTAGTGAGCCTTGTGGACGTTGTTGATGGCGTAAGCCAGCTGACGACGACCCCAATCTTCCAGGCGGTGAATCTTGCCGCCGTCTTCTTCGATCAGCTTGGTGTAACGCTCAACCATGCCGCCGACTTGCTCGCTCTGGTCCGGGTGAACCAGAAAGATGATTTCGTAATGACGCATAAATGCTCCTTACGGGTTGTAGCCTGCCGCTAAATGCGGTCAGGCAAGGAGTGAATTTCACTTGTTTGTCTTGCTGAAACAGAAAGGCGCAAAAGCGCCTGCCGTCGCGGCAAGGGGCGACATTCTAGTGAAGCCCCCCGCTACACGCAAGGTGAACTGGTGATTATTTGAACAACTCGACGCGAATGCTCGAGCAGGGAAGCCACTGCTGCAGCGCCACAGCAGCGAGCGCCCGCAGGCACCCGCACCGTGCTACTTCTTGCCGCCAGCCTTGCGCTGACGCAATGCCTCAAACAGGCACACACCTGTTGCCACCGACACATTGAGGCTGCTGACGCTGCCTGCCATCGGCAGCTTGACCAGGTAATCACAGTGCTCACGGGTCAGCCGCCGCATGCCTTTACCTTCGGCGCCCATGATCAGCACGGTCGGCCCGGTCAGATCATGCTCGTACAACTCCATCTCAGCCTCGCCGGCCGTGCCAACAACCCACAGGCCGCGCTGCTGGAGCTTCTCCAGGCTGCGCGCCAGGTTGGTCACCGCCACCAGCGGAATCACCTCCGCCGCACCGCAGGCAACTTTGCGCACAGTGGCATTGAGCGTGGCGGATTTGTCCTTCGGCACGATCACCGCCAGCGCACCGGCCGCATCGGCGGTGCGCAGGCAAGCACCGAGATTGTGCGGGTCGGTCACGCCGTCGAGCACCAGCAACAAAGGTGCGCCCTCGGTGCGGTCAAGCAGCTCATCGAGCATCGCCTCGCCCCAGACCTGACTAGGGCTGACATCGGCGACTACACCCTGATGCACACCACCCTCTACCCAGGCATCCATCTCACGACGCTCGCACTGGCCGACCGCGACTCGTGCATCCGCTGCCAGCGCCAGCAGCACCTGCACTCGCGGGTCATTACGCCCCTCGGCCAGCCAAATCTGCTTGACCCGCTTCGGGTGATGACGCAGCAACGCCTCTACGGAATGCACACCATAGATCTTTTCCAGCTGACTCATGACTTCGCCTTACGCTTGCGTGCACCGCCAGGTGCCGGCGCCCCACCTGCAGGCGCGCCCTTGCGATGCGCGCCCGGCTTGCCAGCCTTGCTGGTCGGCTTGACCGACTCCCCCTTGGCGGACGAGCTTTTACTGGTTTTGCCCTTTGAATCACTGAGCAGCGATTTTTTCAGCGCGCGACTCTTTTCAACGTCGGTATTGCCTGGCGCGGCACGTTCGCCGCGACGCCCGGTTTTACCCGCCGCCGATTCAAAACCACCGCGGCGCTGACCGGCCGGCACTGCCGTTTTACCTTCAGCCAGCTCGAAATCGATCTTGCGCTCGTCCAGATCGACGCGCATGACCTTGACCTCAACGCTATCGCCCAGACGGAAGCTGCGACCACTGCGCTCGCCCGCCAGACGGTGATGCACGGGGTCGAAGTGGTAGTAGTCGCCCGGCAGGGCGGTGACGTGCACTAGACCTTCGACGTAGATGTCCTTCAGCTCGACGAACAGACCAAAGCCCGTCACCGCCGTGATCACACCCGGAAAGGTTTCGCCGACGCGATCCTTCATAAACTCGCACTTGAGCCAGTTCACCACATCGCGGGTGGCCTCATCGGCGCGACGCTCGGACATCGAACATTGCTCGCCGAGCTGCTCGAGAATCGCATCATCGTAGGGGTAGATCCGCGCACGCGGCATGATCGTCGCGCCGGCACGCTTGACGTGCGGGGTATCAAGCTTGGAACGGACCACACTGCGAATTGCCCGATGAATCAACAGATCCGGGTAGCGACGAATTGGCGAGGTGAAGTGCGCATACGCCTCGTAATTCAGACCAAAGTGACCCTGATTGTCCGCGCTGTACACCGCCTGACTGAGCGAGCGCAGCATTACGGTCTGGATCAGGTGGTAATCCGGACGTTCACGAATGCTTTCCAGCAGCAGCTGGTAGTCCTTGGGCGACGGACCGTCCTTGGACTTGCCACGGTGCAACGACAGGCCCAGCTCGGTGAGGAATGCTTTGAGCTTCTCCACGCGCTCCGGCGGCGGGCAATCATGCACGCGATACAGAGCCGGAATTTCATGCTTCTGCATAAACGCAGCCGTGGCTACGTTGGCGGCCAGCATGCATTCTTCGATCAACTTGTGCGCATCGTTGCGCTGGGTTGGGCGAATCTCGGCGATCTTGCGACCGGCACCGAAGATGATCCGAGTTTCCTGGGTTTCAAAATCGATGGCGCCGCGCTCATGGCGCGCAGCCAACAGCACCTGATACAGCGAATACAGCTGCTTGAGGTGCGGCAGTACTTCTTTGTATTCGCCACGCAGTGCCTTGCCTTCACTACCCTTGGGCTGCTCAAGCATGGCGCTGACTTTGTTGTAGGTCAGACGCGCGTGGGAATGGATAACCGCTTCGTAGAACTGGTAATCGGTCATCTTGCCGGTCTTCGAGATACTGATCTCGCACACCATGGCCAGGCGATCGACGTGCGGGTTCAGCGAGCACAGTCCGTTGGACAACTCCTCCGGCAGCATCGGGATAACCCGCTCCGGGAAGTACACCGAGTTGCCACGCACCTGAGCCTCGGCGTCCAGCGCAGAATCGATCTTCACATAATGGGAAACGTCGGCGATGGCGACATAGAGCTTCCAGCCGCCGGAGAACAGCCGCCAGTTACTGCCGTTTTTCTCGCAATACACCGCGTCATCGAAGTCGCGGGCATCTTCACCGTCGATGGTAACGAACGGCAGATGGCGCAGATCGATGCGCTTCTCTTTGTCCTTCTCTTCGACTTCTGGCTTGAGCTTGCGCGCTTCTTTCACTACAGCTTCGGGCCAGACGTGGGGAATGTCGTAGCTGCGCAGGGCAACGTCGATTTCCATGCCCGGCGCCATATAGTTGCCAACCACTTCAACCACATCGCCCTGGGGCTGGAAGCGTGTAGTCGGCCAGTGGGTGATTTTCACCTCAACAAACTGCCCCTGCTTGGCGCCGGCGTTACGCCCTGGCGTTACCAGCACTTCCTGCTGAATTTTCGGGTTATCGGCGACTACAAAGCCGACACCGCTTTCTTCGTAATAACGACCAACAATGCTTTCGTGGGCGCGGGAGATCACTTCAACCACGGCACCTTCACGACGACCACGACGGTCAAGGCCGGAAACCCGCGCCAGCGCACGGTCGCCATCGAACACCAGGCGCATTTGCGCAGGGCTCAGGAACAGGTCATCGCTGCCGTCATCCGGCACCAGAAAGCCAAAGCCATCGCGATGCCCGCTGACGCGACCCAGGATCAGGTCAAGCTTGTCGACCGGGGCATAGGTGCCGCGACGGGTATAGATCAGTTGACCATCGCGCTCCATGGCGCGCAGACGACGACGCAGCGCTTCGAGCTGCTCTTCAGTGGCCATGCCAAACTCATCGGCCAGCTCTTCACGGCTCGCCGGGGAGCCACGGTCAGACAAGTGCTGCAGGATCAGCTCGCGACTTGGAATGGGGTTTTCGTATTTTTCCGCTTCACGAGCGGCCTCGGGATCGAGGGATTGCCAATCGGCCATTAGAGGTAATTCACCTTATCTACACAAATTCGGTTTGCCATGTGCCTATTGAAGCGCGAAACCACTGTCCAGGTCAGCCCGGCACACAGAATAAAATTTTTTAACAACAGGGGTTTACAAGTAAAAACGTGATCCGTATTATGCGCGCCACAACGACGGGAAACGAAGTTAACCGAGTTGTAGTTGATAGCAAATAAGCAAGTTTTGCAATCAATGCCCAGGTGGTGAAATTGGTAGACACGCCAGCTTCAGGTGCTGGTGACCTTACGGTCGTGGAAGTTCGAGTCTTCTCCTGGGCACCAATTCAAAAAACCGAGCCACTGGCTCGGTTTTTTATTACCTGCGATTTAACCCGTCGCAGCGCAACCAATCCGGCGGGCACTTACGCATGCCCGCCCTGATCCAGCTTAAACGCGAAACTGCCCCAGGCTGGCCTTGAGCTTCTTCGCCAAGCCGTCCAACACCCGACCACTATTCGCCGTCGCGGCCACAGCCTCCGCTGCCCGCTGCGCCTCGCGATGAATCACCTCGACACGGCCACGCACAGCATCCGCCCCCTCGGCCTGATGCGCAGCTGCTTCGGTCGCGGTATTGATTGCGCCATGCACCTCCTCCACCGCCTCACGCACCGACTGCTGCACCCGCGCACTTTCACGTAATGCAGCCAAGCCCTGATCCGCCTGCTTACCTGCCTGACCAATCGCCTCAACCGCTTCGCGCGCGCCCTGTTGCAGCGCGCCGATATGGGTCTGGATATCGCCGGTGGACTGCTGCGTTTTGCTGGCCAGCGCACGCACTTCATCCGCCACCACAGCAAAACCGCGACCGCTTTCACCCGCACGCGCAGCCTCAATTGCCGCATTCAGGGCCAACAGGTTGGTTTGCTCGGCAATTGAGCGAATTACCGTCAGCACCACTTCAATCTGCTCGCTCTGCTTAGCCAGCCGCTCGATGACTGCCGAACCGGTCTCCACACGCCGCACCAATTCTTCGATCGAACCACCCACACGCAGCGCAATCGCGGCATTGTCATCCGCGGCCTGACGAATCGCCCCGACGCGCTGCAACGCCTCGCGCATGGCATGACTTTCCGCCTGCGCCTCACCGGCCATTTCCGCCAGCGCCTGCAGACTGCCCGCCACCTCATCGCGCTGACGCTCAGCCGCCGACTCGGCCGCCGCACTGCGCGAGGCCAGATTGCCGATTTCCTGCCCGGTGAGCGATGCCACTTCTCCCGCCTCGCGCACAATCGGCTGCAACTTGGCGACGAAGCGATTGACTGCCGCCGCCATATCGCCAATTTCATCACGACTATTGAGCTCGACCCGACGCGTCAAATCCCCCTCACCCGCCGCCCAGTCATTCAGTACCGCGATCAAGGTATGCAGCTTGCTGACCACTCGCCGCCCCAGCACCAGCGCCAACACCAACAAAATCACCAGCGCCACCAGCGCCAGGCCCATACTGATATTCCAACGCAAACCGGCTGCGGCTTGCTGCACCACCTTGCGACTGCTCTGCTCCATACCGCCGGCAGCCTCACGCGCAACGCTCAAGCGCGCCGCCAGGGCATCCGCACTGCTGCTGGCCGCACCACTCAAACTGTCGGAAACCAGCTGCCCACTACTGTCGATCAGGCTGACGAAACGCTGATCCAACTTCGCCAGCTCCTCGTCCACCGACGCAGTAGAAACCCCCAGCAGAACCTTGCCGATGTCCGAACCCATCGGGCTGATCGTCGCTTCAGCGATATACACACCCGGATCACTGGCGGCAGCCTGCAGCACCTTATCCAGCGCGCCATCACCCTCGCCTTTGGCCATCAGCGCACGCACACGGGAGTCCTGCCGATTGAGGTGACGCGTCAGGCGCTCGCCTTGCGCATCGAGGTACACCGCAAATAGCACTGCCGGATTGCGATGAGCACCGCGCACCAACTCGGTCAACGCCGGCACATCAGCGTCCCAGATCGCCTTCGGCGCAACCGCCGAGAGCAGCTGCGCCAACTCATCCGCCGAACGCTTGAGGTTGCTATCCAGAACCCCACGAATCTGCGCCTGCTCCTCGGCCAATCTGCTGGATAGGCCTTTAGCCAACTGCGCCTGAGTACTGGCAGAAAGGCTGTCCAGGCCGCCACGCACCTCATCTCCGGCCTTGGTCAGCTCACCCACCAGGCGCGCTGTATCGGCCTGCATGCCTTTGGCCAAATCCGCCTCCAGCGTCGCCACCGTAGTGCGGGTCAAGGCCACAGCCACAACCACCTGCACCAACAGGGCCACGCCCAGCGCGAGAAACACCGGCAATAGCAAGCGACTGCGCAACACAGAAATAATGGCAAACACGGCAGACACTCCTGACAACGGTAATGCCTATAACGGCGGGAAAGCTGATTTATAAAGGCTAGCCCGGATATTTTTACGTGGGCCAGAAACGACAAAGGGCCGCCAATTGGCGACCCCCTGTGCACTGCCTGTGACTATCAGGCAAACGGATGACGCAACACAATAGTCTCGTTGCGGTCCGGGCCGGTGGAAACGATGTCAATCGGCGCACCGACCAACTCTTCCACACGTTTGATGTAGGCACGCGCCGCTGCGGGCAGCTCTTCCAGGGTTTTCGCACCCAGGGTCGATTCGCTCCAACCCGGCAGCTCTTCGTAAACCGGCTGCAGACCCAGATAGCTGTCAGCATCCGTCGGCGCATCAACCAGCACATCACCATTCTGGTCTTTGTAGCCCACGCAGATACGGATGGTTTCCAGGCCGTCGAGCACGTCGAGCTTGGTCAGGCACAGACCGGAGATGCTGTTGATTTCGATGGCGCGACGCAGGATCACCGCATCAAACCAACCGCAGCGACGGGCGCGACCGGTGGTGGAACCGAACTCATGGCCACGCTTGGCGAGGAACGCGCCGGTTTCATCAAACAGCTCGGTCGGGAACGGACCCGAGCCAACACGGGTGGTGTAGGCCTTGGTGATACCGAGGATGTAATCCAGATACATCGGACCAAAACCGGAACCGGTGGCAATACCGCCAGCAGTGGTGTTGGAACTGGTGACGTAGGGGTAAGTGCCGTGGTCAATATCCAGCAGCGAGCCCTGGGCGCCTTCGAACATGATGTCCTTGCCCTCACGACGCATGTCGTGCAGCACGGCGGTCACGTCGGTCATCATCGGCTTGAGCAGCTCGGCGTATTCCATGCACTCGTCGAGTGTCTTCTGGAAGTCGATGGCCGGCTCTTTGTAGTAATTGACCAGTACGAAGTTGTGGTAATCCAGCAGTTCGCCGAGTTTGGCGGCGAAACGCTCACGGTGGAACAGATCACCAATGCGCAGACCACGGCGCGCCACCTTGTCCTCGTAAGCCGGGCCGATACCACGGCCGGTAGTGCCGATCTTGGCATCACCGCGAGCTTTCTCACGCGCCTGATCGAGGGCCACGTGATACGGCAGGATCAGCGGGCAGGATGGACTGATACGCAGACGCTCACGCACCGGCACGCCCTTCTCTTCCAGCTTGATGATTTCACGCATCAACGCATCGGGCGCAACCACCACGCCGTTGCCGATCAGGCACTGCACATTTTCGCGCAGAATGCCGGAGGGGATCAGGTGCAGAACGGTCTTCTCGCCGTCGATCACCAGGGTGTGGCCAGCATTATGACCGCCCTGATAACGCACAACAGCTGCAGCCTGTTCGGTCAGCAGGTCGACGATCTTGCCCTTGCCTTCATCGCCCCACTGGGTGCCCAGGACTACGACATTCTTACCCATAACACTAACCCTCTTCGCAAACTTGATGCCGGCCACAGCCGACGGAAACTTTTCGCACGACCACTCAGGCTGTCAGCGCAGCCAACTGCCAGCGGCCATCACGCAACAGCAGCAGACGATCACAGCCTGCCGCCTCGGCATCAGCCGCGACCTGCCCAGGCAATGCCTGAACTACGCGCTGACCGTCCTGACGCAAACGCACAATCGCCTGCCACAAAAACACATCATGGTTGTCCGGCGCCCATATTCCGGCCGGCTCTTCACCCAACTGCATCTGCCCCAGGCTTACCAGGGTTTTCAGGTCGGTGGAGAAGCCTGTCGCCGGACGCGCTCGGCCAAAGTCGGCACCGATGTCGTCATAGCGGCCGCCCTGGGCGATGGCATAGCCCACGCCCGGGACGAAGGCCGCGAACACCACACCGGTGTGGTAGTGATAGCCGCGCAGCTCGCCAAGATCGAAGTACAGCGGTAATTCCGGGTAGCGCAAGCTCAGTGCGTCGGCAATCGCCATCAGATCATCCAGCGCCGCATGTACGTCATCAGGCGCATCGACCAGGCAAGCCTGAGCCAGATCCAACACCTCACGTCCACCGCACAGCTCACTGAGCGCACGCAGCATCTTGCGCAGGTCATCCGGCAGGGTTTCGGTAAGCTCGATAACCTCATCCATCGCCTTACGCTGCAGCGCATCGAACAGCTGCTGCTCGACCTCGCCAGACAGCTCGGCGGCGCGCGCCAGGCCACGATAGATACCGACATGACCAAGATCCATGTGCACATCCGGCACCGCCGCCAGCTCAAGGGTGTTGACCAGCAGACTGATCACTTCCACATCGCTGGCCGGGCTGGCGTCGCCATACAGCTCGGCACCTAGCTGAATCGGGCTGCGCGACGTAGTCAGCGCACGCGGCTGGGCATGCACCACGCTACCGGCGTAGCACAGACGGCTCGGCCCTTCGCGGCGCAGGGTATGCGCATCGATGCGCGCCACCTGCGGCGTGATATCGGCACGAAAGCCCATCTGCCGGCCGGACAGCGGGTCGGTCACCTTGAAGGTGCGCAGATCCAGATCCTGGCCCGCGCCAGTCAGCAGCGATTCCAGGTACTCGATATGCGGGGTCACCACAAATTCATAGCCCCAGCGCTGGAACAGATCCAGCACCTGACGGCGCGCCACCTCAATACGCCCTGCGTACGGTGGCAGTACTTCTTCGATGCCATCTGGCAGCAGCCAGCGGTCTACCGTTGCCATTTCGCCATTCCCCTCTTGAACCGGGCGGCACAAGCCTTCAGTGAAGCCAATAAAGGACGGTTGTGCCCAGCAGCATGCTGGCCAACCCCAGCAGACGCAGCTGCCTGTCTGACAGCTGCGTCAGTTGTAAAAGCGTGTCACGCCAATGGCGCGGACACAGGAAGGGCAGGATGCCTTCCAGCACCAGCACGAGACACAACGCGATGCCTAATTCCTGCCACATGCTTCCCACAGACGCAAAAAAGCCGGGATTTTCCCGGCTGCCGCATGATACCACGTTTTCCACAAGGATCACCCCGGCGGCTGCCCGCCGGGGTGATGACTTAAGGCTTGGACTTCTCCAGATAGCGGAAGAAGTCGCTGCTCGGATCTAGCACCAGCACGTCACGCTTATCGGCGAAGCTCTCGCGATAAGCCCTCAGGCTGCGATAGAACGAGTAGAACTCCTGGTCCATGCCATAAGCCTTGGAATAGATCGCCGCGGCCTGGGCATCACCCTCACCGCGCAGCTCTTCAGCCTGACGGTAGGCATCGGCCAGCAACACACGGCGCTGACGGTCGGCGTCGGCGCGAATACCCTCGGCCAGCTCCTTACCCTTGGCGCGGTGCTCGCGAGCCTCACGCTCACGCTCGGAGCTCATGCGATCAAACACGCTGCGGTTGACTTCCTTCGGCAGGTCGATGGCCTTGACGCGCACGTCCACCACCTCGATGCCCAGCTCTTTCTGCGCAGCACGATTCAATGAGGCGGTCACATCTGCCATCAGCGCATCGCGCTCACCCGACACCGACTCATGCAAGGTGCGCTTACCGAACTGGTCACGCAGCGACGCCTCAAGGCGACGCGCCAAACGCTCGTCGGCAATCTGCTTCATACCGGAAGTCGCGGTGTAGAAACGCTCGGCGTCCAGCACTCGCCACTTGGCGAAGGCGTCAACCATCAGCGCTTTCTTTTCCAGCGTAAGGAAACGCGAGCTGGTGGAGTCCAGAGTCAGCAGACGCGCATCGAACTTACGCACCTGGTTAACGTACGGAATCTTCACATGCAGGCCCGGCTGCACGTCCGGCTGCACGATACGACCGAACTGCAACAGCACCGCACGCTCAGTCTGCGAGACGATATAGAAGCTGTTCCAGGCGACCAGCGCCAGCACCACGCCAACAATAAGGGCGATCAGCGATTTATTGCTCATCAACGGCTCTCCCTTGTACGCAGCTCAACCTGACGCGGATCGATGGTGACCCGCGAGCCGGCGTCTGCAGTACTCGCAGAGCCAGATATCGAGCTAGGCGCAGACGAGCTGCGACCATCAATCATCTTGTCCAGCGGCAGATAAAGCAGGTTGTTCTGCCCCTTGTCGCCCGTCACCAGCACCTTGCTGGTATTGGTCATCAGCTCTTGCATGGTATCCAGATACAGACGCTCGCGAGTGACCTCAGGCGCCTTGCGGTACTCGGTGACCAATGCAGTGAAGCGATCCGCCTCACCCTGTGCGCGAGAAACCACTTCATCACGGTAACCGTTGGCATCCTCAATCAGGCGCTGTGCCTGACCACGGGCTTCCGGCACCACGCCATTGGCGTAGGTTTCCGCCTGATTCTTCTCACGCTGCTCGTCTTCACGGGCGCGGATCACGTCGTCGAAGGCTTCCTGTACTTCGCGCGGCGCCGCCGCACTCTGCAGGTTGACCTGAGTAACCGTGATGCCGGTACGGTAGTTGTCGAGGAAACGCTGCAAGCGATCCTTGACCTCACTGGCCATCAGCTCACGACCTTCGGTCAGCACCTGATCCATCTCGGTGGAACCCACCACGTGACGCACGGCACTGTCAGTCGCATGCTGCAGACTGACTTCCGGCTGATCAACGTTGAGGACGAAATCCTGCAAGTTGCTGACCCGGTATTGCACGGTCAACGGCACTTCGATGATGTTCTCGTCCTCGGTCAACATCTGCCCCTGTTTGCTGTACGCACGCTCGCGGGTGACGTTTTCCTGGAACTTGCGATCAATCGGCGGGAAATAGATATTCAGGCCCGGACCGACTGTTTCGTAGTATTTGCCGAAGCGCAGCACCACGGCCTGCTCCTGCTCATCAACGACATAGATCGCGCTGTACAGCCAGACTGCAGCCAACAGCCCCAGGCCCACAAACAGCAAACCGAAGCCGCCGCCATTGCCCGAGCCAGTCTCGCTGCCTCGTTTCTTGCCGCCACCGAACAGCCCATTCAGGCTCTCCTGCAGCTTGCGGAAGGCCTCATCGATATCCGGCGGCCCCTTGCGATCACCGTTCTTACGGCCACCCCATGGATCCTGATTATTCGAGTTGCCACCCGGCTCATTCCAAGCCATAGCGCTCTCCATCTGATAAAGCAAAGACGCGCCCACGGCGCGCCCGCCAATGCTACAGAATGCATGCAACCAGCGGCAAAGTCGCTGATGCAGGCTTTATTGCAAAGTGTGTTGCTCGATAAATTCCTGCGGCTTCAGCCCTTCGCGACTGACCAGCCGATTCAGTTCGATTCGCGGCAAGCGCACGGACAGCAGACTGCTGCCGTCCTCGGTATGCGACTCGCTTTGTACCGCCCCCAAAGCAAAGAACTGCGCGCGCAAACGCCCCAGGCGCTGCGGCAACTGCAATGTCGCGACAAACAGGTCATTGCCCAACAGCTCGGCAATGGCCTGGCGCAGCAACGGCAAGCCACGTCCGTCACGTGCAGAGAGCCAGACCCGCTGCGGCTTGCCATCGGCATCGCGCTGAATCTGCGGCTCCACACCCTCGAGCAAATCGAGCTTGTTATACACCTCAAGCATCGGCAGTTCATGGGCACCAATCTCGCCCAGCACCGCCAACACCTGCTCAATCTGCTGATCGCGCTCAGGCTCGTGGGAGTCGATCACGTGCAGCAGCAGATCGGAATTGCTCGACTCCTCAAGCGTCGCACGGAAAGCCTCGACCAGCTTGTGCGGCAAATGCCGAATAAATCCCACGGTATCAGCCAGCACAATCGGCCCCAGATCATCCAGTTCCAGACGACGCAGGGTGGGATCGAGGGTGGCGAACAGCTGATCGGCCGCGTAAACGTCCGATGTGGTCAGGGTATTGAACAGGGTCGACTTGCCGGCGTTGGTGTAGCCCACCAATGACACCGAAGGGATATCCGCACGTTGGCGACCGCGCCGCGCCTGCTCACGCTGGCTGCGCACCTTTTCCAGCTTCTGCTTGATCTGGCGAATCCGCACGCGCAACAGGCGGCGGTCGGTTTCTAGCTGGGTTTCACCCGGGCCGCGCAGACCGATACCACCTTTCTGCCGTTCAAGGTGAGTCCAGCCACGTACCAGCCGCGTACTCATATGGTCGAGCTGGGCCAGCTCGACCTGCAGCTTGCCTTCATGGGTACGCGCGCGCTGAGCAAAAATGTCGAGGATCAGACCGGTACGGTCCAATACCCGACACTCGAAAGCACGCTCAAGGTTACGTTCCTGACTGGGCGTGAGGACGTGATTGAAGATAACCAGATCAGCCTCGACAGCCTTGACCTGATCACGCAGCTCTTCAACTTTGCCACTGCCGATCAGGTACTTGGCCGTCAGCCGATTGCTCGGAACACTGAGGAACGCGACAGTTTCAGCACCGGCCGAGATGGCCAGCTCCTGAAACTCCTGCGGGTCCTCGCGCGCCTCGGAATTTTGGCCGTCCAGATGTACCAGAATGGCCCGCTCTCCACCTTCATGGCGCTCGAAGAACAATGCAGCCTCCTAAATCAGGCGTTACCAGGCTCAGCTTCAGCTTGCTCGGTTTCGCTGGCGCTCGGCAGACGCACCGGACGGCTAGGCACTACAGTGGAAATGGCGTGTTTATAGACCATCTGGCTGACAGTGTTTTTCAGCAAAATCACGAACTGGTCGAAAGATTCGATTTGGCCTTGCAGCTTAATGCCGTTAACCAAATAAATAGAAACCGGGACGCGTTCCTTACGCAAGGTATTCAGGTAAGGGTCTTGTAGCGAATGCCCTTTTGACATGTGCCGCACTCCTTTAAGGATCAATTTTCAATAATTTTAGTAAACCAACAAACGGCTTAAAGCCGTCATACCCCCAAGGATAGACGGCCAACGGCAAGGTCTCAGGTCAATATGGAGACCGCTGCCAGGTATTTCAAGGCACGCGGCAGATTGTCGCAGTCGGCGCTATCGAGCCAGTGCACATCCTGCTGCCAACCACGTAACCAGGTGAACTGTCGCTTGGCCAGCTGGCGCGTGGCGATAATGCCGCGCTCCTGCATCTGTTCAGCGTCGAGGTTGCCGTCCAGATAATCCCAGACTTGGCGATAACCCACCGCCCGTATAGACGGTAGCCCAACGTGCAAGTCACTTCGCTGACGCAGGCGTTCGACCTCGGCAACCAGCCCCTGTTCCAACATCAAGCGAAATCGCAGGGCAATTCGCTCATGCAACAGCTGCCTTTGTGCCGGGGCAATGGCCAATTGCGCCACAGTATAGGGGAATTGCCGCGCTGCCGATGCGCCACCGGCAGTATTTTCTGTCGCCTGGCGCTGGCGATGAACGGTCATGCTCTGCCCGCTCAGATGATAGACCTCAAGGGCGCGAATCAAGCGCTGCGGGTCATTGGGATGGATACGCGCTGCCGACTCTGGATCGACCGCACGCAGCTCGCCATGCAGCACCTCCCAACCGTCGGCCTGGGCGCGCGCCTCCAGCTCGGCGCGCAGCGCTGCATCAGCACTGGGCATTTCCGCCAGGCCTTCAAGCAACGCTTTGAAATACAGCATGGTCCCGCCCACCAGCAACGGAATACGCCCGCGCGCGGTGATCTCGGCCATAGCGGCCAGGGCATCACGACGGAATTCTGCCGCCGAATAGCTCTCGACCGGGTCACGAATATCGATCAGTCGGTGAGGAAACTCGGCCAGCGTGGCTTTATCCGGCTTGGCCGTGCCGATGTCCATATCACGGTAAATCAGCGCGGAATCGACGCTGATCAGCTCGCACGGCAGCACCCGTGCCAGCTCGATGGCCAGATCGGTCTTGCCGGCCGCAGTTGGCCCCATCAGGAAAATCGCCGGAGGCAGGCGCTCGGACATGCTCAAAAATTCTCTTAGTGGCGCAGCGGCTAGCGGCCGCGCAGGAACAGCTTGTCCAGGTCATCCATGCCCATCTGCGTCCAAGTCGGCCGCCCATGGTTGCATTGACCGCTGCGCTCGGTGTGCTCCATATCGCGCAGCAAGGCGTTCATTTCCGGCAGGGTCAGGCGCCGGTTGGCGCGCACCGCGCCGTGGCAGGCCATGGTGCCGAGCAGCTCATTGAGGTGTGCCTGAATGCGGTCGGTAGTGCCGTATTCGAGCAGATCACCCAGCACATCCTGCACCAGCCGCGTGGCCTCAGCCTGCTTGAGCAACGCGGGAATCTGGCGGATCGCCAGGGTTTCCGGGCCCAGACGCTGCAGCTCAAAACCCAAACGCTGGAACCACTCGGCATGTTCTTCGGCGCAATCAGCCTCACGCTGACTCACGGCAATCGACTCCGGCACCAGCAGCGGCTGGCCGCGCAGGCCTTCACTGGCCATAGCCACCTTGAGCCGCTCATAGGTGATGCGTTCATGGGCTGCGTGCATATCCACCACCACCAGCCCCTGGACGTTCTCGGCAAGGATATAGATGCCCTTGAGCTGGGCGATGGCATAGCCCAGGGGCGGAATATCGCCCTGCGCATCCGGCAGGCCCGCCGGAGCCGGCGCAGTGGCCATCGGCGAGAAGAACTCACGATAGGCGCCCTGAGCTTCGGCGGCAGGCAAGGCAGCTTCCGGGCGAGCGCCCTGATAACCGGCGCCTGGCGAACGCCACACCGAGTTGTTGGGCGCGGGTTGCAGCAGGCTGGCCGCCAGGCCGATTTCACCCTGCGGACCAAACTCGCCGGCAGCCTGGCCGGTAGGACGCAGCATCTCGTTGACCGTTGCCGGAGCCGCCAGCTGATCTTCCGGGCGCACCTCGCCAAGCGCACGGTGCAGCGTGCCGTAGAGGAAGTCATGCACCATGCGCCCATCGCGGAAACGCACTTCGTGCTTAGTCGGGTGCACATTGACATCGACCACCGACGGGTCGATTTCCAGAAACAGCACAAAGGTCGGATGGCGGCCATTGAACAGCACATCGCGGTAAGCCTGGCGCACCGCGTGGGCAACCAGCTTGTCGCGCACCATACGTCCGTTTACATAGAAATACTGCAGGTCAGCCTGGCTCCGGGAAAAGGTCGGCAAGCCCACCCAGCCCCACAGGTGCAGGCCGTTGCGCTCGATGTCGATGGGCAGCGCCTGCTCGAGAAACGCCGGGCCACACACCGAAGCCACCCGTCGCGCACGGCTCTGCTCATCTGGTGCTTCGTGCAAGCCGAGCACGGTCTTGCCGTTGTGGCGCAGATGGAAGGCCACATCGAAGCGCGCCAGGGCCAGGCGCTTGATCACTTCCTGCAGGTGATCGAATTCGGTCTTTTCGGTCTTGAGAAACTTGCGCCGCGCCGGGGTGTTAAAAAACAGGTCGCGTACTTCCACCGAAGTGCCAACCGGATGCGCGGCGGGCTGCACCCGCGGCTGCATATCACGACCTTCGGTTTCCACCTGCCAGGCCTGCTCAGCACCTTCCGTGCGCGAAGTCAGGGTCAGGCGCGCCACAGAACTGATCGACGCCAGCGCCTCGCCGCGAAAGCCCAGACTCATCACCTGCTCAAGGTCTTCCAGTTCGCGAATCTTGCTGGTGGCGTGCCGGGCCAACGCCAGGGGCAGATCATCCGGGGAGATGCCGCTGCCATTGTCACGCACCTTGAGCAGCTTGACGCCGCCCTGCTCGACATCCACTTCGATGCGTTTGGCGCCGGAATCCAGGCTGTTTTCCAACAGTTCCTTGATCACCGAGGCCGGACGTTCGACCACCTCGCCGGCAGCAATCTGGTTCGCCAGCCGCGGGCTGAGCAGCTGAATGCGTGCGGTCTCTCTTACTGACGGCTCATGGCTGCTCATGGCTGCGCAGCCAGAGCAGTCGCTGGGATCTGCAAACGCTGACCGACCTTAATCACATCACTTGTCAGCGAATTGGCACTGCGCAGCACGACCAGGCTGACCTGGTAACGCTGGGCGATCAGCGCCAGGCTTTCGCCGGAGCTGACTACATGTTCGCGCGGGCCGAGGGTAATCTTGCCGTTATCTCGCAACCAGGCCACATGGGTGCCGGGTGGCGGATTTTCATGGAAGAACTGCCTTACGCCCGTGACAATCGAGCGCGCCAGGGCCTGCTGGTGACTGGCGCTGGACAGTTTGCGGGCTTCATTGGGATTGGAGATAAACCCAGTTTCCACCAGGATCGACGGAATATCCGGCGACTTCAGCACCATAAAGCCGGCCTGCTCCACCCGCCGCTTATGCAACGGAGTGACGCGGCCCATATGACCCAGCACCTTGTTGCCGACGTTCAGGCTGGACGACAGCGAGGCGGTCATCGACAGGTCGAGCAGCACCCCGGCAAGCATCTTGTCCTTGTCGTCCAGGCTGACATTGCCTGCGCCGCCGATCAGGTCCGACTGGTTTTCCGCATCCGCCAGCCAGCGCGCGGTTTCCGAAGTGGCACCACGATCTGACAGTGCATACACCGAGGCACCGAATGCCGCCGCTCGCGGCGCCGCATCGGCGTGGATGGAAACAAACAGGTCGGCGCCCTTCTTGCGGGCAATCTCGGTGCGTTTGCGCAGCGGGATAAAGTAGTCGCCGGTACGCACCAGCTCGGCGCGGAAGCCCTTTTCGGCATTGACCTGCCGCTGCAGCTCCTTGGCAATCGCCAGGGTCACATGCTTTTCATACTGGCCTTTGACCGGCGACAACGCCCCCGGGTCTTCGCCGCCATGGCCCGCATCGATGGCAATCACGATATCGCGCTTGCCATTGGGTATCGGCGTCAGCTTCGGCGGCGCCTGGGTTGGCGTTACCGGCACCTGCGGCGCAGTGGCCACGGTAGTGGCAGGCAGGCTAGGTGCGGCGCCGCTTTCCTGGTCAAACAGGTCGACGACCAGACGATGGCCGTACTGCTGATTGGGCGCCAGGGTAAAGCTCTTCGGCGTGACCGCCGCAGACAGATCGATGACCACACGCAGGTCATCCGGGGTGCGCTGCGCCGAGCGCACACCCGTGATCGGGGTGTTGCTCAGGGTCAGCTGGTCGAAATTGGTGGCCAGCTTGGCCCCGCTGACATCAATGACGATGCGATTGGGCGACGACAGCAGAAATACGCTGTGCTGCACCGGGCCGGACAGGTCAAACACCAGACGGGTGTTATCCGGCGCACGCCACAGCCGCACACTACGCACATCCGACGCGGCCATTACATCGGCGGCCAGGGCTACCAATGCCACTCCAAGTGCGATGAAACGCGCGCCTATGCGCATAGCCAACCCCATAATAAATTCATGCCCCGACGGCCAAAGTGGCGCACCAGGTGGTGCCACGTGCGCCCTGCGCCTGCAAACGCAGCGCCCGGCCAGCCCCATGCGGGCTAATGGTAATGTCCAGGTCAGCCTTTGGCAAAACGCCGGCGCCGCGCTGCGGCCACTCGACCAGACAAAGGGCATCACCTTCGAAGTAATCACGAATGCCGAGAAACTCCAGCTCCTCAGGATCGACCAGGCGGTAGAGGTCGAAGTGAAAGGCGCGCAAGGCGCCGACCTCATAGGGCTCTACCAGGGTAAAGGTCGGGCTTTTCACTGCGCCAACATGCCCCAGCCCGCGAATAATGCCGCGCGACAGGGTGGTTTTGCCGGCACCGAGATCGCCATGCAGATAGATCACACCAACGCCGCCGGTCGCCTCGGCGATACGCGCGCCCAGCGCCAGCATCGCCTCTTCATCGGCGGCAAACAGTTCTAATTCAGACACGCATGCTGCTCCTGCAACAATTGACGAATAACCGCACACAAATCACTGGCCGCCAGGCCACTGCCCTGCTGCGCCAGCTGCTCGCCAGCACAGGCATGCAGGTAGACCGCCAACTGAGCCGCCCCCAGCCCAGACAGCCCCTGGGCCAACAATGCACCGGTCAAACCTGCCAATACATCGCCCAAGCCGGCGCCGGCCATAACCGGATGGCCACGATCACACAGCCACAAGCCGCCATCAGGCGCAGCTATTAGGCTGCCCGCGCCTTTCAGCACGCACACCGCCTGATAGCGCTGCGCCAAGGCACGTGCCGCTGCTGGCCGATCGGCCTGCACCTCAGCCGTGCTGATACCCAGCAAACGCGCCGCCTCGCCGGGGTGCGGCGTAAGCACGGAGTCCGCCGGTAACTGGACCTGTGCTTGCGCCAACAGGTTCAGCGCATCGGCATCCCAGACCTGCACAGCGCGACTGACCGCAGCCGCCGATAACAGACTACGCCCCCAGGCGCCCTGCCCCAGACCTGGGCCAACCACCCAGACACTGGCATTGGCGCCCAGGGCCAGCAGCTGATTGGCCGAGGCCACGCCAGCGGCCATGACCTCAGGCAAGCGCGCCTGCGCTGCCGGCAGATGCTCACCGCGGGTCGCCAGGCTGACCAGCCCGGCACCGGCGCGCAGCGCGCTTTGCGCCGCCAGCAGACCAGCCCCGGCAAAACCACGGTCTCCGCCGACCACCAGCACATGGCCCAACTGGCCCTTGTGCACGTTGCGCGAACGCATCGGTAACTGCGGCAAACAGGCCGGCGTCAGGCGCTGTGCGGTAAAAGCCTGAGCAGCGACCAGGGCCGCATCGGCCTGCAGATCATCAAACTGCAACTCGCCTAGATAATCCGCCGATTGCCCGGTAAACAGCCCCAGCTTCAGACCGATCAGGGTCACCGTCAGTTGCGCACGCACGGCAACACCCAGCACCTGCCCCGTATCGGCACAGAGCCCGGACGGAATATCCACCGCCAGCACTGGCAAACCACTGACATTTAACAGGCGGATGGCCTGGGCATAGGGCTCGCGCACCGCACCCTGTAAGCCCGTGCCGAGCAGGGCATCAAGCACCACGCCGTGCAGCTCGGCGCACTCGCTCCAGGGTTGCACCGCAACACCAGCAGCAAGCGCATGGTCACGGGCCAAGGCGGCATCGCCCTGCAACTGCGCTGCATCGCCGACCGCCAGCACCTGCACCTGCCAGCCCGCGCGCAACGCCAGCGCCGCCACCAGGTAACCATCACCCGCATTGTTGCCGCGCCCGGCCAGCACCGTCAGCACACCTGTATCCGGCCAACGACGGCGCAGGGCACGCCAGATAGCATGCGCGGCGCGGCTCATCAGCTCGAAACCCGGCGTGCCAGCAGCGATCAATAGCGCATCCAGCTCGCGCACCTGGGCGGCGCTGTATAGCGGCAGAGGAAGATTGTCAGGCGAATGCAGCATGCGTTGGCTCCGATGTCTGGCAGAATTATACCCACCTGCGCCCCGGTTACCCGCCCTCATATGAACATAGACACCCTTGACCTTGCCGCCCTCGCCCAGTCGATCAAAGACTGGGGCCGCGAGCTGGGCTTTCAACAGGTCGGGATTGCCGGTGTGCAACTGGGCGAACACGAGGCGCACCTGCAACGCTGGCTGGACGCTGGTTACCAGGGCGAGATGGACTATATGGCCGCCCATGGCAGCAAACGCACCCACCCCGATGAACTGGTGCCCGGCACTCTACGCGTGGTGTCGCTGCGCATGGACTACCTGCCCGGCGACACGCAGATGGCCCAGCGCCTCGGCCAGCCGGAAAAAGCCTACGTGTCGCGCTACGCCCTGGGCCGCGATTACCACAAGCTGATCCGCAAGCGCTTGCAGCAGCTGGCCGAACGCATCCAGCAGCAGATCGGCCCGTTCGGCTACCGCGCCTTTGTCGACAGCGCGCCCGTGCTGGAAAAGGCCATCGCCGAACAGGCTGGGCTCGGCTGGATCGGCAAGAACACCCTGGTGCTTAACCGCAAGGCCGGCAGCTACTTCTTTCTCGGCGAGCTGTTTGTCGACCTGCCACTGCCGGTGGACCCACCCCACGCCAGCGAGCATTGCGGGCGCTGCACCGCCTGCATGGACATCTGCCCGACCGCCGCCTTTGTCGGCCCCTATGTGCTGGACGCGCGGCGCTGCATTTCCTACCTGACCATCGAGCTCAAGGGCTCAATTCCGGAAGAGCTGCGCGCACCGATCGGCAACCGGGTGTTCGGCTGCGACGACTGCCAGATGGTCTGCCCGTGGAACCGCTTTGCCAAACCCACCGAGCAGAGCGACTTCCAGCCGCGCCACAGCCTGGACAACGCTGAACTGGCCGAGCTGTTCTGCTGGAGCGAAGACGAATTTCTCAGCCGCACCGAGGGCTCACCGCTGCGCCGCGCCGGCTACGAGCGCTGGCTGCGCAACCTGGCCGTCGGCCTGGGCAACGCCCCCTCCAGCATTCCCGTGCTGGAAGCGCTCAAGGCGCGCCGCGAGCACCCATCCGAATTAGTACGCGAGCATGTCGAGTGGGCGCTGGCGCGTCATGGCCTGTAACGAATGCGGCTGTGCTCGCAGGTCGTAGGATGGGTGATAACCCATCAATTGGCTGATGGGTTATCACCCATCCTACGCATCTTTCTTTTACATAACAGCGTTCCCGCGTAGCGGGCTTTTGCCAGTGTCAGACTTTGAGAAAGTGTTGGCGGTAATGCTTCAGCTCAGCGATGGACTCACGGATATCATCCAGCGCCTGATGCGTACCCTGCTTCTGGAACGACTCCTTGACTTGCGGCGCCCACAAGCCGGCGAGAATTTTCAGGGTCGAGACATCCAGATAGCGGTAATGGAAGTAGGCCTCCAGGTTCTGCATGTACTTGTAGAGGAAGCGTCGGTCCTGGCCGATGCTGTTGCCGCAGATCGGTGACTTGCCCTTCGGCACCCACTGCTCCAGAAAGGCAATGGTCATGGCTTCCGCTTCGGCCGGGCCAATCTTGCTTTCACGTACGCGCTGGGTCAGACCGCTGCCACCGTGGGTACGAGTGTTCCATTCATCCATGCCGGCGAGCAGCTCATCACTCTGGTGCACGGCAATCACCGGGCCTTCGGCGAGGATGTTCAGGTCGCTGTCAGTGACGATGGTGGCCATCTCAATGATGACGTCCGTTTCGGGCTCCAGACCGGTCATTTCTAGGTCGATCCAGATAAGGTTCTGCGGGTTCTGCATGCTGCGCTCCTCGGCTAAGGCCGACAGTTTAACAGGCCGCCGAAAAACTACTGCGTTCGGCCGACAGCATTGCGCTCAAGCCGCGCCGCGCATGCGCCATAACAGCAGGCGA
Source organism: Pseudomonas sp. (assembly GCF_030684895.1). GTDB lineage: Bacteria > Pseudomonadota > Gammaproteobacteria > Pseudomonadales > Pseudomonadaceae > Aquipseudomonas. The sequence goes on from NZ_JAUXXP010000038.1 coordinate 67,634, forward strand.
GACTTGCGCCAGTCGTGCAGTTCGATCTGCTGATCCGCCGTCTGCCCCGGCACCTCGAAGGTGTTGCTGATCAACAGACTGCCAGCGGGCATCTGCGCGCAGGCCTTGGCCCACAGCTCCGGCATCGGTGCAGGCGAAAGAAAGCAATACACCACATCAAACGCCGACAGGTCGCTGCGCCAGAGGTTTTCATAGCGGATCTGGCAATTGCCCTGGAACAAGGCGCGCAACCAGGCGATGGCAAAGGACAGCGGCGCGGTCTCCACCCCGACAAACTGCGCCTGCGGATAGTGGCGAGCCAAACTCAGCAGCGTGCCGGCCGGGCCACAGCCCAGATCAATAAAACGGAACTGCGCAGGCTGCTGGTCAAGCACCGCACGCAGATGCTGACGCGTGCCGGCAGCCGTCAGGTACAGTGGCACCCGCTCGCCAAAGCTGTTCCAGTTGAGCAGCAACAACAAGACAAAGCCGCCAAGAAACACCCAAGACGGCAGCGGCGCGCCACTGGCCAGCAACAGCGCCGGGACGAACAGCAGATTCAATCCGCACCACCAGCGCGACAGCCCCAGGTAACGCGCCAAAATGGCAGCCAGCAAGCCTTGCAACAGGCCGGTGGCCAGCCAGGTCGGCCGCCAGGGCGAGAGCTGAGCGGCCAGATACAACGCCAAACCGATCAGCAAGGTCGCAGCCAACTGGGCAAACAAGGCGAGCAGCGCCGGATAGTGGCGAACAACGCGCAACATGCAAATTCCTCAACCGTCCGACCGATGATGCGCCGCAGTTTAGCCGCGCCAGCAGCTCAATAGGCAGCCCGTGCTAGACTCGCGACCGTTTATTGCGTAATTCAACTCTCGGAAGACCCATGGCCAAACGCCAACTCAACCGCCGGCAAAACTGGCGTATCGAAAAAATCCAAGGCGAGCGTGCCGCCCGCGCCGCCAAGCGCGAGTCGCAGGCTGTACAAATTCTTGAAGGTGGCGACCTCGGCCCGGAACAGACCGGCCTGGTGATTGCTCACTTCGGCGTGCAGATCGAAGTTGAAGCCCTGGATGGCGAACTTGCCGGCCAGGTATTCCGTTGCCACCTGCGCGCCAACTTGCCGACCATGGTCACCGGTGATCAAGTAGTGTGGCGCGCCGGCAACCAGGGCATTGGCGTGATCGTCGCGCAGTTGCCGCGCAGCACCGAACTCTGCCGCCCGGACACCCGCGGCCAGCTCAAGCCAGTAGCGGCCAACGTCGACCTGATCGTGATCGTCTTCGCCCCGCTGCCCGAGCCCCACGCCAATCTGATCGACCGCTACCTGGTGGCGGCCGAACACGCCGGTATCCGCCCACTGCTGCTGCTGAACAAGACCGACCTGCTGGATGAGCAGAACGCCGTGGCCCTTAACCGCATGCTCGGCGTGTACCGCGAGCTGGGTTATCCGCTGCTGGAAGTGTCTGCCCATGGCGGCGACGGCATGCAGCAGTTGCAACAGCAACTCGATGGCCATGTCAGCGTGTTCGTCGGCCAGTCTGGGGTGGGCAAGTCGTCGCTGGTCAACAGCCTGTTGCCGGAAGTCGATACCCGCGTCGGCCCGCTTTCCGAGCTGACCGGCAAAGGCACCCACACCACCACCACCGCGCGGCTGTTCCACTTCCCCGGCGGCGGTGAGCTGATCGACTCCCCGGGGATTCGCGAATTCGGCCTGGTGCACGTCAGCCGTGATGATGTCGAAGCGGGCTTTATCGAGTTTCACGACCTGATCGGCCAATGCCGCTTCCGCGATTGCAAACACGACCGCGAGCCAGGTTGCGCCTTGCTCAAGGCCCTGGAAGATGGCCGCCTGCATCCGCAGCGCATGGCCAGTTACCGGCATATCCTGGCCAGCCTGCCAGAAGCCGAGTACTGAAAAATCGCCGGAGCGATTTTTAACATCGCGCCGCGACGGCCCGTAGGATGGCCGCCAGGGATGGCAGACCATCAACAAAAAAGGCCGCGACATGTCGCGGCCTTGTGCATTTAGCTGCAGCTCACTCAGCGGGCTGATCGAACTGCAGCACACCTTCCTCGAAGATATTCAAACGCTCGCGCAACTGTCCGCCGGGTAATGGATCGCCTGGCGCAGCGGGCGGTGCGACCGTGGGAGCGGGCGAGGGACTACCCGCATCAGCAGGCGGATCTGCCGCATCACTTTGCCCACCCTCGATGGCGCGCTGAGCCTTCTTGGTCAGCACCACAATGTCGATACGCCGGTTGACCGGATTGAGCGGCTTCTCCCGATCAAACAAGGCCGACGACGCGTAACCCACCACCCGCGCCACCTGCTCGTCGTCATAGCCCCCCGCAATCAGCACGCGCCGCGCCGCATTGGCGCGATCAGAAGACAACTCCCAGTTGCCATAGCCACCGCGGCCGACAAAGGGTGCAGCATCGGTATGACCACTGACACTGATCTTGTTTGGCACCGCCGAGATGGTGTCGGTCATGGCCAGCAGGATGTCCTCGAAGTACGGCTGCAAGCGCGCGCTGCCGGAGGCAAACATCGGTCGGTTCTCGGCATCCATGATCTGGATACGCAGGCCGTCCTGGGTGATCTCGAAAAGAATCTGATCCTTGAAATTCTGCAGCTGAGGGTTTTCCTCAACCTTGTTCTGCAATTCCTGCAGCAGCAATTCCAGGCGCTCACGCTCGACTTCTTCGGCTATCGACTCGGCCTGCAGCTTGTCCACATCCGCCTGCGCATCCTCGGCCGGGCTCTTTTCGTCCTGCGGTTCCGGGTTCAGGGTGCGATCAGGGGCCGGCGTCGGCGTGCCGCCCAAGTCAATCACATAGGGGCTGGCACTTTCCGAGAATCCCACAGGGTCCTGAAAGTAGCCGGAAATCAGCTTCTTCTGCTCAGGCGTCGCCACAGACATCAGCCACATCACCATAAAAAACGCCATCATCGCCGTGGCAAAATCGGCAAAGGCAATCTTCCAGGCGCCACCATGATGGCCGCCGGCAACCTTCTTGACCCGCTTAACGATAATCGGCTGGTTGTTTTCCATGCTATGCCTTAGCCCCCACGCATAGCCTGTTCAAGCTCGCTGAAACTCGGACGGTGCGCCGGGTAGAGCACCTTGCGGGAAAATTCGACCGCCAGCGACGGTGGCATACCTGAAGCAGAGGCTACCAACCCGGCTTTGATTGCCTCATAAACGTTCAGCTCTTCCTTGGCGTCATGCTCCAGTGAGCCGGCCAACGGACCGAAGAAACCATAAGACGCCAGAATCCCAAGGAAGGTACCCACCAGTGCAGTGCCGACCTTCTCGCCAATTTCCGCGTTGTCAGCCTCGGCAAGGATCGACATGGTAATCACGATACCCAGCACCGCTGCCACGATCCCCATGGCTGGCATACCGTCGGCAATCTTCGCAACAGCATGTGCCGGGTGCTCGAGTTCTTCCTTGAGGCTGGTGATTTCCATATCGAACAGGCCCTCAAGCTCGTGCGGGGCCATGTTGCCGGAGGACATGATGCGCAAGTAATCGCAGATGAAGGATGTCATCCGCTGATCCTTGAGAATACCGGGATATTTGCTGAATATCGGGCTGGCCGCGGGGTCTTCAACATCGGCCTCAATGGCCATCATGCCTTCGCGGCGGCTCTTGTTGAGAATCTCATAAAGCAGCTTAAGCACATCCAGATAGTAGTGGTGAGTGAAGCGCGAGCTGAACATGCTCAGCGATTTCTTAAACACCTGCATAAACATGCTGCCAGGGTTGGCCTGCAGAAATGCGCCCAAGGCAGCCCCACCAATGATCAACACTTCGAAGGGGTGGACCAACGCCATAAACTTACCGCCAGAGAGGATAAACCCCCCTAAAACGCTGGCGAGTACAACAATGATACCGATGATTTTTGCCATAGAAAGAGACTTGCCAGAGAGGGTAGAAAGGGGCTTTGCAAAACAACCCTTCTATTTATCGGAAGTTTTGCGCGAGACTATAGCCAGTTAAGGTCAAAAGCCAGCTTGTCTCAACCCGCATGCCAAAGCCCGTCCACTATCCGCGCACCCTGACAGACTGGCTCAAGCAGCTGGATAGCCAGCTATTGCCCGCCTCCATCGACAGTCAGCAGACGCTGCGCCGCGCCCTGGCAGATAGCAGCCGCTCGATGCGCGAGTTGGCAGATTTGATGCAGGGCTGCCCGGCGCTGGCGCTCAGTGTCTTGCGTGAAGCCAACCGCAAGAGCAGTGGGCTCAGCGAGCAAACCGAAAGTCTTGAAGCTGCGATTAGCCGCGTCGGCATTAAACGCACTGAAGACCTGCTCAATACCCTGCCCGCCCTCCCCGAGCAGCAATTGCCTAAAGCGCTGCGGCAAATCCAGCTGATCAGCCAGCATGCCAGCCAGCAGGCCAATGGTCTGTTTGCCGGCCGTCTGGCACGGCTGTGGCAGGAAGTGCATTGGGGTAGCCTGTTGTTTCTCGCGCCGATCTGGACCCTGCTCGCCGCCCACCCTGAGCTGTTCGAGGCCTGGGAACAGCGGGTGCTGGTCAAGGGCGAAGCAGCGAGCAAGGTGGAGCAGGAACTGCTGGGGGTACCGCTGCTGAAGCTGTGCCTGGCCCTGAGCGAGCAGTGGCATTTGCCGGAATGGGTCATTCAGGGCTATCGGTTGCTGGTTAGCGACCGCCGCTTACTGGTCAAGGCGCTGCATATCGCCCGCGACAATGAGCATCCACTGCACCAGCAACAGATCCTAGACGCCGACAGCAACCTGCGCCGCTGGCTGACTCAACCGGCCAACAGCATTCTGTTGGCCAACGGCCTGGCGCTGTCCGCACACTACGCCTGGAACAGCCCGCACAGCCTGCGCTGGCAGCGCCTAACCGGCTTATTCCTACAGTTGCCGCTCGATACCGTGCAGCAGTTGCTGCACCAAAACGCCGTCAGCAGCGCCCGACAGATGCCCGGCACCGACCTCTGGCACCCGGCCGAAGCGCTGCTCTGGCCGTGGCAGGCACGGCACCTGCAGGCCACAGCCGAACAGCCCAAGCCCGCAGTCGTCAGCGAGTGGCGTCAGCAATGCGCACAATTGCTCGCCCAGCCCAGCGCGTTTAGCAATGTGCTGCAGCTCACCGCCTGCGCCAATCAGGCAATCCAGGCCTGCGGCATGCAGCGCGTGCTGATCCTGCTCGCTGATCGTACCCATACCCGCCTGATGGCCCAGCAGCAGAGCGGCCTGGACAAAGCCACCGCCAGCCTCAGCCTGGACCCGCAGCACAGCCAGGTGCTACGCCGCCTGCTCAGCGCCCCTGCACAACTCAAACTGAGCCCGGCCAACATTGCGCAGTTTTCCGCCATGCTACCCGGCTCGCTGAAAAGCCTGTTCCCCAGCGAACACCTGCTGATTCGCTCCATCGCCAGCAACAACCGCGTGGTTATGCTGATCTTCGCCGACCAGGGCGGCCGACCGCTGAGCGATGCCAGCGTGCAGGGCTTCGGCAAAACCGTGCAATGCATTGAGCGTGCCCTGGCCAGCTTTGCCGGCCGCAGCCGCTAGGCTTTCCGCTACAATCCGTCCCTTTCCCGTCAAAAGAGCCCCGGCATGACCGCCTTCGCTGAGTTGCCCCTGCTGATCGAACCCGCGCAACTGGCCAGCCGCCTGAATGCGCCCGAACTGATCCTGATCGACCTGACCAGCAGCGCCCGCTACGCCGCCGGCCACATCCCTGGCGCGCGCTTTGTCGACCCCAAGCGCACCCAACTGGGCCAGCCGCCAGCACCTGGCCTGCTGCCGGAACAGGCGCAGCTTGAGCAGCTGTTCGGCGAGCTGGGACATAACCCCGACGCCGTCTACGTGGTGTATGACGATGAAGGCGGCGGCTGGGCCGGACGCTTTATCTGGCTGCTGGATGTGATTGGCCACGCGCGCTATCACTACCTCGACGGCGGCTTGCAGGCCTGGCTGGCAGAAGAGCGCGAGCTCAGCACCACAGTGCCAGATGCCGGCGCACAGGCGGTTGCACTGCAACTGGACAGCGCGCCGACCGCCACCCGCGAATACCTGCAAAGCCGCCTCGGAGCCGCCGACCTGGCGATCTGGGACGCCCGCGCGCCCAGCGAATACAGCGGTGAAAAAGCCCTGGCACAAAAAGCCGGGCACATTCCTGGCGCCCTCAACTTCGAATGGACTGCGGGCATGGACCCAGCCCGAGCACTGCGCATCCGCGAGGATATCCAGGCGCAGCTCAATAGCCTCGGCATCACCGCCGACAAGGAAATCATCACCCACTGCCAGACCCACCACCGCTCCGGCTTTACCTACCTGGTCGCCAAGCTGCTCGGCTACCCACGGGTAAAAGCCTACGCTGGCTCCTGGGGCGAGTGGGGCAACCACCCGGACACCCCGGTCGAGCGCTAAGCACCCGCAGACCGCCAGTCATTTTTAAGGAACGCCAATGAAAGATCGTCTGTTTATCCTCAGCCAGTACCTGCTGCCGCACCACCTGCTGTCGCGCCTGATCGGCTGCGCCGCCGAATGCCGCGCTGGCTGGTTCAAGAACCGCCTGATCGGCTGGTTCGCCAAGCAGTACCAGGTCAACATGAGCGAAGCCCAGGTCGAAGACCTGAGCGCCTTTGCCCACTTCAATGACTTCTTTACCCGCGCCCTGAAAGACGGCGCCCGCCCGCTCGACAGCACGCCTGGCGCGGTGCTCAGCCCCGCCGATGGCGCAGTCAGCCAGCTCGGCAAAATCGAACAAGGCCGGGTATTCCAGGCCAAGGGCCACAGTTTTAGCGTGATTGAGCTGCTGGGCGGCGACACTGAGCGCGCCGCGGCCTTTATGGGCGGCGACTTCGCCACCATCTACCTCTCACCCAAGGACTACCACCGCGTGCACATGCCGCTGGCCGGCACCCTGAAAGAGATGGTCTACGTGCCGGGCCGGCTGTTCTCGGTCAACCAGACCACGGCGGAAAACGTCCCTGAGCTGTTTGCCCGCAACGAGCGCGTGGTCTGCCTGTTCGATACCGAGCGCGGCCCGATGGCCGTGGTGCTGGTCGGCGCGATGATCGTGGCCTCGATCGAAACCGTCTGGGCGGGCCTGGTCACGCCGCCAAAACGCACCTTGAAAACATTCAGTTACGACGAAACGGCACGTGCGCCGATCATGCTGGAAAAAGGCGCAGAGCTTGGGCGCTTCAAGCTTGGCTCCACCGCCATCGTGCTGTTTGGCCCGGAACAGGTGCAGTGGGCCGCAGAATTGGCCGCCAACAGCCCAGTGCAGATGGGCCAGCGCCTCGCCGCACCACGCGGCTAGCCCACCAAGACTGGCACCGTCAGCCCATGCAGACGGTGCCGGAAGACTGGCCAGGGTGAACCTCCGACCACGAAAACCAGTCACAACAATGACTTCCAGATGATTTGTGTGCCGCGCCAACTTGGCAACCCAGCCAAGGACATGGCTGCGGGGCACGCGAGATGCTGCTAGAGTCGAAACATAATTTCTAGACTCACCTGCCTTGCCCGTGTGCTGTGGAGTATCCGATTTAGATGGATAAACAGAATTCTCACTTGCTACTGCGCGTTACAACGCCGGACAAGCAAAGCCTGTCATTCTGCGAAGCCAGTCCTCGTGATCTGAAAAAATGGGTCGAAGGCCTGCCCAAAGCTAATATTGGCGAAACCGCGCGCCAGCTGTATCAGGCCCTGGTCGAGCTCAATCAGCTGCTGACCCCCTCGGAAAATCGCCTGCAGCTGCTGGAAATCCTCCGCCCGGAAATCTATTTCGTCTGCAAGCAGCTGGAAAAGCACTTCCTTAACCAGGCCATCGTTCTTGATGAGCGGCCGCGCAAGGTTGCCAACCTCTGCCAGGCCCTGCAGAACCACCTGGCAATCGGCTACAAGCTGATCGTCGCCCGGCTGGCGGCCCAGCCAGGCCGCGAACGTCACCAACTGCTTGCCGTAGCCCTGCAGCGCGCCACCCACAGCCTGTGCGGCCCGCTGATTCGCGCCAGCCAGTTATACTGCCCGGTTCCGGAGGGGCTCTGGCTTGAGCTACACCAGCTGTACCAGATCGCCCTGGCGCGCGACCTGCACAAAACCATAATTCGTGACACCCAGGCCCTGCGCACCCAAGGCCTGAGTACTGAACAAAGTTATCTGGTCGCCCTGCTGCTCGGTTGCGCGCGCTGCAACCAGATGCGTCAGAGCGCTATTGCCCGCCTGGCCGAAGTACTTGAGCCCTGGAGCGCACTGGCCACCCTGCAAGCCGGCGACGCCCCCTCCAGCCTGTTTGCCATTGCGCCGCAGCTGGATGGCCCGCCGCGCTATATCTCGCTGTTTCAACAGAGCCAGTTGCACACCGCAGTCGGCATCGACCCCAGCCAACTGGTAGATGCGATCAAGGAGCACCTGCTGCTGCCGGCCGAGAACCTTGCACAATCACGCCTGACGGTGCCCGAAGGCTTCAGTCACGACATGCTGCAGCATCTGGCCGCGGCCTGGGGCGATATCGCCGAGCGTACCTTCCAGCGCAGCCAGGGCCAGGGCGCCTTGACTCTGTGCATCGGCATGAGCGCGCTGCATTTCTACCTGGCCGGCAAACGCCCATTCAACGAAGTGCTGCAGCTACCAGTGACAACCAATGCCGCAGTATTCAAAGCCGAAACCGGCGCACCGGATGTCTGGTCGAACGCCTTCGATGCACAGAAGAGCAACCAGTGGGAAAACGGCCTGCCCTTCGAAGAGATCCAGTACAACAAACCGGAAAAAATGGCTGGTAGCGCCGACAGCAATGCCGACAGCTACCCGGTATTCGAAGTGGCCATCGTCAATATCAGCCCCGGCGGCTACTGCCTGTCGTGGCCGAAAGACGTCCCCAGCCAACTCCAGGCCGGTGAACTGCTCGGCGTACAAGGCCTGCCGCAGCAAGGCTGGAGCATTGCCGTGGTGCGCTGGATTCGCCAGGTACGTGGCGGCGGCACACAGATGGGCATCGAACTGATCGCTCCGCACGCGCAAGCCTGCGGCCTGCAGCTGGTGCGCAAGGCCGAGCAGAACAGCCAGTACCTGCGCGCCCTGCTGCTGCCGGAAATCAGCGCCATCTCGCGGCCGGCCAGCCTGATTACTGCGCGCCTGCCGTTCCAGGAAGGCAACAAGGTCAGCATCAATCTGAATGGCAACGAACATCGCGCAGTACTCAGCCGCCGGCAAACCAGCACCGGCAGTTTCAACCAGTTCGAGTACCGCGGCGTCGAGCAGATCAGCAGTGAGCACGGGAAGCCTGTCACAGCGCCGAAAAGCCGCACGCCAGGCGGGGAGGAAGACTTTGACTCACTCTGGAAGTCGCTGTAGATTGCCGACGCACTCCCGTTTGTCGCCTTTTCGCGCCCGTTCGACGCAGATTTGATACCACACCATGGCCATTGAAAAAAAAACCATACGGCTACTGATACTCGAAGACTCGCAGAACGAGGCCGAGCGCCTGGTCAGCCTGTTCCGTAATGCGGGGCGGGCAACCCGCGTGCATCGCCTGAGTTCCAGCGATGACCTCAACGAGGCCCTGCAACAAAGCTGGGATCTGCTGATCTGCGCACCGAGCAGCGAACAGCTGGCGCCGAGTGAAGCGATTGGCGCGATCCGACGCCAGGCCAAGGATATTCCGGTTATCCAGCTGCTCGCCGACAACGATTCCGACAGCATCACCGAAGCGCTGATGCTCGGCGCCCAGGACGCATTGCCGCAGGGCGAAGACGAGCGCCTGGTACTGGTGGCCAAGCGCGAGCTGGCCAACCTGGAAGAACGCCGCGCGCGCCGCGCCTGCGAGGTGGCGCTGCGTGAAGCGGAAAAACGCTGCCAACTACTGCTCGACAGCTCCGTTGATGCCATCACCTATGTGCACGACGGCATGCACATCTACGCCAACCGCGCCTATCTGGAGCTGTTTGCCTACGAAGATGCCGACGAGCTGGAAGGTATGCCGATGATCGACCTGATCGGCAGCAGCGACCAATCCAGCTTCAAGGACTTCCTGAAGAATTATCAAAGTGCCGAAGGCAGCGCTGAACTCAACTGCGCCGGAATCAAGGCCAACGGCCAGAGCTTCCCGGCACAGATGAGCTTCTCCCCGGCCACCTACGATGGCGAACCCTGCATCCAGGTGGTGATTCGCGCCGAAACGGGTAACGCCGAACTGGAAGAAAAGCTGCGCGAGATCAGCAGCCAGGACCTGGTCACCGGCCTGTTCAACCGCACTCACTTCCTCGAACTGATGGACAGCGCCGCCGAGCGCGCAGTGAATGCCGGACAGCCGTCCAGCCTCGCCTACATCCGCGTTGACCGTTACGCCAGCCTGCTCGCCGATATCGGCCTGGCCGGCATCGACATTCTGCTGACCGATCTGGCCAACCTGCTGCGCGCGCACTTCAGCGCTGACGCGCAACTGGCGCGTTTCGGCGATGACGTATTTGCTGTGCTGCAACCCGGCGTCAGCCCGGAAAGTACTCGCGAGCAGCTGAGCAGCCTGCTGAAAAAAGTCGAAGGTCATCTGTTCGACGTCAGCGGCCGCACCGTGCAAAGCACGCTGTCGATTGGCGTGGCCGGGCTCAACGAGAAAACCGCCAAGGCCCAGGAAGTGGTCGACCGCGCCCATCGCTGCGCCGACGAGCTGAGCGATGGCAACGCGATCAAGCTGTTCAACCCGGCCGATGAGCTGGCCGCCGCTGCGAGCCGCGGCAATATCGTCGCGATGATCCAGCAGGCGCTGGAGAAGAACAGCTTCCGCCTGCTGTTCCAGCCGATCATCAGCCTGCGCGGCGACAGCTTTGAACACTATGAAGCGCTGCTGCGCCTGATCGGCCCACAAGGCGAGGAAATTCCGCCGACCGAACTGTTCAACGCGGCGAAAGATGCCGGACTTGCCGAGAAGATCGATCGCTGGGTGATCCTCAACTCGATCAAACTGCTCGCCGACCATCGCAGCAAAGGCCATAACACCCGCCTGTTCGTACACCTGTCGACCGCCAGCGTGCAGGATCAGACCCTGCTGCCGTGGCTCAGCGTGGCACTGAAAGCCGCACGTCTGCCGTCAGACTCGCTGGTGTTCCAGTTCAGCGAGCCGGATGCGATTGCCTACCTGAAGCAGGCCAAGGCCATCACCCAGGGCCTCAACGAACTGCACTGCAAAACCGCGCTAACTCAATTCGGCTGCTCGCTGAATCCGTTCAACACACTCAAGCACCTGCAGATCGACTTCGTCAAAGTTGACAGCTCCTTCTCCCAGGACCTGAGCAAGACGGAAAACCAGGAAGCGCTGAAAACCTTGCTGGCCAGCCTGCACTCCCAGGCCAAGCTGACCATCGTGCCCTTCGTCGAGAGCGCCAGCGTGCTGGCCACTCTCTGGCAGGCCGGGGTCAACTACATTCAGGGACATTACCTGCAGGGCCCGAGCCAGTCGATGGACTACGACTTCTCGGCCGGCGACGAATAAGACTGTGTAGATACAACTAAAGCCGCCTCTAGGGCGGCTTTAGTTTGCTTGCTATTTACTCCAGGCCGTCGCGGTCGCGAAAGCCGAGCAGATAGAGAATACCGTCCAGGCCCAGGGTCGAGATCGCCTGCTTGGCCGATTGCTTGACCAGCGGCTTGGCGCGGAACGCCACACCGAGGCCGGCGATGGCCAGCATCGGCAGGTCATTGGCACCATCGCCCACGGCGATGGTCTGCTCCAGGCGCAAGCCTTCCTTGGCCGCCAGCTCGCGCAGCAGGTCAGCCTTGCGCTGAGCGTCGACAATCGGCTCAACTGCCACACCAGTGACCAGGCCATCGACAATCTGCAGTTCGTTGGCAAACACATAGTCGATACCCAGCTTGGCCTGCAGCTGCCTGGCAAAGTAGGTAAAGCCGCCAGAAAGGATCGCAGTCTTATAGCCCAGGCGGCGCAGCTCGCTGAACAGCGTCTCGGCGCCTTCGGTCAGGCGCAGTGAGGCGCCGATATCCGCCAGCACGGTTTCCGGCAAGCCCTTGAGCAACGCCAGGCGTTCGCGGAAGCTGGCGGCGAAATCCAGCTCGCCGCGCATCGCCCGCTCGGTGATTTCCGAGACCTGCTCGCCAACACCAGCGGCTTTGGCCAGCTCGTCGATCACCTCAGCCTCGATCAGCGTCGAGTCCATGTCGAACACCGCCAGACGGCGATTACGACGGAACAGCGAATCGCGCTGGAAGGCGATATCGACGTTGAGTTCCTGCGCCACGCTAAGGAACTCGGCACGCAGAGCGGCCGGATCAGCCGGCTCGCCACGCACCGAGAACTCAATACAGCCCTTGCCCTGTTCGGCCGGCATATCCAGCGGCATGCGCCCGGAGAGGCGGTCGATATGGTCGATATTCAGGTCATAACGCGCGGTAATCGCACTGACGCGCTGCAGTTGCTCGGCCGTCACCTTGCGCGTCAGCAGGGTGACAATATGCCGGGCCTTGCCCTGGCCACTGACCCACTGCTGGTAGTCCACCTCGGATACCGGGGTAAAGCGCACCTGCTGATCAAGTTTGTAGGCGGTAAAGAGAATGTCCTTGAGCACCGAGGACGCGCGCTCGGTATCCGGTATTTCCACCAGGATGCCGAACGACAGGGTGTCATGGATCACTGCCTGGCCAATATCGAGGATATTCACCCCGCCCTGAGCCAGTACGCCAGTGATGGCGGCAGTCAAACCGGGGCGATCTTCGCCGGTGATATTGATCAGGACGATTTCGCGCAAGGCTCGGTCTCCAGTACAGCGTCAGGGGCAGCGGCTTGCTGAACAGGTCACAAGCCGTGGAAAAGGCGCACATTCTACCCATTTTCAGCGGCAAACAGCCACGCACGGCGCTTTGCCCACTGCGGGGGCGCCGCTATACTGCGCGCCAACTACAGTCGACATGAGCCGAGCTCTGTGAACCGGCCCGCCCCCGTAAAACCCGATAATTTCTTCCTGCTGCTGTTCCAGGCCCTGCGCCAACGGCGCATCCCCCTGGCGCTACGCATTGTCAGCCATAGCTTGCTGCTGGTGGCCCTGGCCCTGGTGATCTATGGCTGGGTGATCGGCATGCAGTTCAAGCATGCCATGCAGCAGCAGGCCGAAGCCCTGGGCACCAGCCTGATTACCCAGACCGCCGCCTCGGCGACCGAACTGCTGGTGTCCAACGACATCCTCAGTCTCAACGTGCTGCTCAATAACCTGGTGAAAAACCCGCTGGTGGCCCACGCCGCCATCTACAGCGTGGACAACCGCATCCTCGCCGAGGCCGGTTCACGCCCAAGCAAAAGCATGCTCGGGGAAACCGAGGGGCTGTACTCAACACCGATCACCTTTCAGGAGGTAATCGCCGGGCAGCTGCGCATCAGCCTGGATATGCAGCAGTTCCAGCAGCCGATGACCATCAGCCTGCAGAGCATGGGCATTCTTAGCCTGATTCTGCTGGCCCTGACTCTCAGCCTGAGCTTGCGTTTAGGTCGGCATATCTCCACCCCGCTGCTGCAACTGCGGGTATGGCTGCGCGACCCGGATGACCCTGCGCCAGGCGCTGGCCGCCAGGATGAAATCGGCGACCTGGCGCGTCAGCTGCAAGCACGCCTGGTGCCCGAGAAGCCTGCGCTACCAGAAGACGAGCAAGAGCCGCTCTACGACGACGAGCCACTCGCCCAGGAGGATGACGACTATCTGCCTGAAGCCTTCGATGATGAGCCGGACTTTGAAGTGCGTGACCTGCACGATGAGCGCTTCGATGAGCGCGACGAGTTGCTCGAGCCGCTGCACAGCGATGACCAGCCATACGTAGACAGCGCCATGGACGATCCATTCTCCGAGCTGCGCGAGCAGCCCGAGCATGAGCCCGCGCCAGCCCCCGTGATCCGTCAGCCGCTGCCCAGCGCCGTACTGGCGATCCAACTGGGCGCACAGGAGCAACTGCGCCGCCTACCGCGCAGCCGCCTGATGGAGCTGCTACAGCGTTACCGTGACTGCCTTGACCGCGCCGCCAATCTGTATCAGGGCGAGCTGCATACCTTGAGCGACGGTAGCAGCCTGATGCTGTTTCACCAGCTGGATATTGGCGAGGACTACCTGACTCACGCCATCTGCTGCGGCGAACTGATGCGCGCCCTCGGCCATGCCCTGCAGATTGAAGTGGCGGACAGCGGCATCACCCTGCAACTGCAGCTGGGTCTGACCCTGGGCGAGAACCTCAGCGATCTCAGCCAAGGCGACCTGCTGCTCAGTGAAACGGCGCAGAACGCCCTGGCACTGTCACAGCACAGCCGCAACCTGCTGCTGGTCGAGCGCAGCATTGCCGACGATGCTCTGGTCAGCCAGCGTGCGCGCATTCGCGCCATCGCCAGCCCGCAAGGTGCCTGCTGCGTGGAGCGCCTGCTGGAGCCCTATCCATCGCTGCTGGAGCGCCAGCTGGCGCGCATGCACGAAAGCAACTAGAAACACGCGCCTGGCTGAATCGCCAGGCGTTATCCCTAGAAGCGGAACACTTCGCCTTCACCACGCATCGGCTCAACCACCGGAATACGCGGCGGCGCGGGCGGCGCCGGCTTTATCGGCGCAGGTTTACGCACCGGTGCCGGCGCGACGACTGGCGGCACTTGTGTGCCGTGGGTTTCGATGGCGACGGCCAGCTGCTCGATCAGCTGCTGCAGCACCAGGCTCTGCGCCCGCACCTGATCGACGATGGTGCCGCTATGGGCCTCTTCCAGCCTGACCAGACGCCCATCGAGCAACTTGCCATCGACCCCGGCCAGGCGCCACTGCGCGTCCAGCACGGCGGGACGCTGTGGGCCAGAGTCCAGTCGAGTAATCGACAAGCCCAAACGGACCTGCGGCACAAATCCGGCGGCGCCAGGCGCCAGTACCAGGCGCTGGCTGTCCAGGCGCGAGGCCAGTTGGCGCAACAGCTGCTGATCGATATCGGCGGCCAGGCTGCCGGCCCAGCGCGCATCCTCAGCGGCGGTCAGGCTGCCGTCAGCCTGACGTTGCAACAGCGCGTCACGCTGCAGGTAATCAGCCACCGCTACCGGCCCGAGCAGCACGGCAATGCCTTGCTCGGCTACGGGAACGCGAATATCGCCGCTGTCGAGCTGGTACAGCGGCGCTTGCTGATAGCGCATACAACCCGCCAGCCCAAGCACGCCGGTCAGCAGCAAAATTCCGGGAAAACGCAGTGCAGTCATCTTACTCATCCAGCCGGCCAGTCTGCCGGCGTGCATACACATTAGGTGCCGGCGGGTCGCTTGCGTGACCCGCCTTACGGCCGCGTATCATCCTTGAAAGCCGCTCGCGACTCCAGCGCAGTACTCGCTAGCCCTGAACCTCGACCAGCAGGCTGTCGACGCGCTGGAAGCCGCGCGGCAGCTTGTTGCCACGCCGCCCGCGCTCACCTTTGTAGTGCTCCAGATCATCGGCTTTCAGCGACAGGGTACGCTTGCCGGCCTGCAATACCAGGGTGCTGCCTGCCGGCAACACGGCCAGATCGGTGAGGTATTCCTCACGCGACGCGACCCGCTCACCCGGGATGCCGATAATCTTGTTGCCCTTGCCTTTACCCAGTTGCGGTAAATCGCGCACGGGGAACAGCAGCAAACGGCCTTCGGTGGTCACTGCCGCCAGCCAATCCTCTTCACGATTAGCCAACGGTTTCGGCGGCACTACCAGGGCACCGGCAGGCAGGCTAAGCAGCGCCTTGCCGGCCTTATTCTTGGCCTGCAGGTCTTCGCCTTTGACCACAAAACCGTAGCCGGCATCGGAGGCGATCACATACAGCGCATTGTCATCCGGCAGTAGCACGCACTCGAAGGTCGCCCCCGGCGGTGGCGTCAGGCGGCCGGTCAACGGCTCGCCCTGGCCACGGGCCGATGGCAGCGAATGCGCCGCCAGCGAGTAGCTGCGCCCAGTGGAGTCGATAAACACCGCGTACTGGTTAGAGCGACCTGGCGCGGCAGTCTTGAAACCATCACCGGCTTTGTACGACAGGCCAGTGGCGTCGATATCGTGGCCCTTGGCGCAGCGCACCCAGCCTTTTTCCGAGATCACCACGGTGACCGGCTCGGTCGGCATCAATTCGGTTTCGCTGAGTGCTTTGGCTTCGGCGCGAGCGACGATGGGCGAACGACGGTCATCGCCATATTTCTCGGCGTCGGCCAAAATTTCCTGGCGCACCAGCTTCTTCAGCTTGGTTTCACTGCCCAACAAGGCCAGCAGCTTGTCGCGCTCCTTGGCCAGTTCTTCCTGCTCGCCACGGATCTGCATTTCCTCAAGCCGCGCGAGCTGGCGCAGGCGGGTCTCAAGGATGTACTCGGCCTGAACCTCGGTAAGGCCAAAGCGCTCCATCAGCACCGGCTTGGGCGAGTCCTCGGTGCGGATGATGCGGATCACTTCGTCGAGGTTGAGGAAGGCAATCAAGCGGCCTTCCAACAGGTGCAGGCGATGCTCAACCTTGTCCAAACGGAACTGCAGGCGACGGCGTACGGTGCCGACGCGGTACTGCAGCCACTCGGTGAGCAGGGTGCGCAGGTCTTTTACCGACGGTTTGCCGTCCAGACCGATCACGTTGCTGTTGACCCGGTAGCTGGACTCCAGCTCGGTGGTGGCGAACAGGTGCTGCATCAGCTCATCGGCATCCACGCGGTTGGAGCGCGGGATAATCACGATGCGGCACGGGTGCTCGTGGTCCGACTCGTCGCGCAGGTCGGCGACCATCGGCAGCTTCTTGGCCTGCATTTGCGCGGCGATCTGCTCCAGTACCTTGGCCCCGGAGACCTGATGCGGCAGCGACGTCACCACCACATCGCCGTCCTCGACGCGGTACACGGCGCGCATACGCACCGAGCCTTTGCCGGTTTCGTAGATCTTCAGCAGGTCGCTGCGCGGGGTGATGATTTCCGCTTCGGTCGGGTAATCCGGGCCGAGAATATGCTCGCAAAGCTGCTCGACCGTGGCATTCGGCTCGTCCAGCAGGCGAATGCAGGCCGACGCGACCTCGCGCAGGTTATGTGGCGGCACATCGGTGGCCATGCCCACGGCGATACCGGTGGTGCCGTTGAGCAGAATATTTGGCAGGCGCGCTGGCAGGGTCGCCGGCTCGTTCATGGTGCCGTCGAAGTTCGGCACCCAGTCCACGGTGCCCTGGCCCAATTCGGTCAGCAGCACCTCGGAATAACGCGACAGACGCGCCTCGGTGTAACGCATGGCGGCAAAGGATTTGGGATCATCCGGCGCACCCCAGTTGCCCTGGCCGTCGACCAGGGTGTAGCGGTAGCTGAACGGCTGCGCCATCAGCACCATGGCTTCGTAGCAAGCGCTGTCGCCGTGCGGGTGAAACTTGCCGAGCACGTCACCAACGGTACGCGCCGACTTCTTGTGCTTGGAGTCGGCGTCCAGGCCCAGCTCGCTCATGGCGTAGACAATGCGCCGCTGCACCGGCTTCAAGCCGTCGCCTATATGCGGCAGCGCGCGGTCCATGATCACGTACATGGAGTAATTGAGGTAAGCCTGCTCGGTGAAATCGGCAAGGGAACGGCGTTCAACACCGTCCAGGCTCAAATCGAGGGATTCGCTCATGCGTGCCTCATTGCAAAGTGGATTGGCGCAGCATCAAGGTGCCGCCGCGCTGGGTAAATTCGAGTTGTTTCAGGGCACTCATGCCCAGCAATACGTCATCGCCGCCCATGCCGGGGGCGATCAAAGCCTCTACGTCGGTCAGCACGATATCGCCCAGCTGCAAGCGCTCAAGCCGCGTACGGTGCGCCGTGGCGCGGCCATTGGCAGTGCTGATGGTAATTGCCGCGCCAGCCTGCAAACCCAGGCGCTGCGCCACCTCGGTCGGCACCGCAACCTGCGTCGCCCCGGTATCGAGAAGGAAGGTCACCTCCTCGCCGTTAATCTTGCCGCCGGCCATGTAGTGGCCCTGGCGGCTGCTGGCCAGGTGCACCTCGACATAGCCGCTGCCATGCAGCGACTCAGGCGCGCGATTGGGGTTGCGCTGGGCATCTTCCCAGTCGCCGAAAAACTTGGTCGCCAGCAGCAAAGCAGCACCCCAGGCCAGCACCAGCATCACCCGCCCGGCACGTTTGCCCGCAGGCTGCTCGCTCACGGCTTGCTACCCCAGCCGCCTTGGGGTGCGGCAAAGCGCCAGATAATCGGCCGCGATTCACCGTCAGCGCGGCTGAAACGGCCGTTATCGACACCCACCCAGGCACCGGCCTGGTCCACCCACAGCGCCTCGGCCAGGCCATAGGACGGCGGGTAGAGGCGTTCAGGGGTCAGCGCTTCACCGGCAAACGACCAGCACTGTTCGACCTGACCATTACTCAGGCTGCGCCGACAGATGCGGTGCGCCTGGCGCTCAAGGGTGAACAGCTTTTCGTTATGGAAGGCCAGTCCGGAGAAGTCCCGTGGCTGCTCTTTCGCGCCCAGCTGCTCGGGCGCGGGCTCGGTGCCCGCCTCACTGAACAGCACGCAGCCACCGGTACAACGCCAGACGCTGCGCTGCTTATGCACCACCAGCAAGCCGCGACGCATGCGCTCGGCCGCCAGATACAAACGCTCGCCCGCCGGATCGACGGCAATTCCCTCAAACAGCGAGTTGTAGTGCAACAACATGCCACTGGCGCGCGCCTGGCGGATCAGCCCCTGGGGCAGCTTGAGCCAATTAGGCTCACCCACGACCGGCAACTGCAGCACGGCCGCCTTGGCCTCGCTGACCAGGTAACGGTTACCGGCAGCGTCACAGCTGATGCCCTCGAAATCCAACTCACCACCGCGCACCAGCCCGGCGACCCAGCTGCGCATGCGCAAGCCCCAAGGCAAGCGCGTATCCGGGGCGGGGGGAGCAACAAAGGTCTCGGCACTGGCCTGCCACTGCGCCTCATCCGACGTCAGGCGATACAGCTGCTGATCATCGCGATCAGAAACCGCCCACAGCGCGTTATCGCACCAGGCCAACCCGGACAAATTACCGCTGCTGATGCCGCTAACCGGTTGTTCATTGAGCAGCTTCAGCTCCTCCAGCGCCGTCGCGCTCGCCAACAAGGGTGAGCAGACTAGTAGGCAGACAGCCAACAACCGCTGCATCAGAGCAACACCTCGGCCAGGTTGCCCTTGGACTCCAGCCAGGATTTACGGTCGCCGGCGCGCTTCTTCGCCAGCAGCATGTCCATCATTTCCTGGGTGCCGGGGTAATCGTCCAGGGTCAACTGCACCAGACGCCGGGTGTTGGGGTCCATGGTGGTTTCGCGCAGCTGCGGCGGGTTCATTTCGCCCAGGCCTTTAAAGCGGGTGACCTGCGGCTTGCCGCGGCGCTTCTCGGCCACCAGACGGTCGAGAATGCCGTCGCGCTCGGCTTCATCCAGGGCGTAGAAAATTTCCTTGCCCAGGTCGATGCGGTACAGCGGCGGCATGGCGACATAGACGTGACCCGCATCCACCAACGGGCGGAAATGCTGGACGAACAGCGCGCAGAGCAACGTCGCGATATGCAGACCGTCGGAGTCGGCGTCGGCGAGGATGCAGATCTTGCCGTAGCGCAGCTGGCTGAGGTCGCTGGAGCCCGGATCGAGGCCAACCGCCACGGCGATGTTGTGCACCTCCTGGCTGGCCAGCACCTCGCTGCCATCGACCTCCCAAGTATTCAGAATCTTCCCGCGCAGCGGCAGGATCGCCTGGAACTCTTTGTCGCGCGCCTGCTTGGCCGAGCCGCCGGCGGAATCACCTTCGACCAGAAACAGTTCGGAGCGCATCGGGTCCTGGCCAGCGCAGTCAGCCAGCTTGCCCGGCAGCGCCGGACCTTGGGTAATACGTTTGCGCTCGACCTTCTTGCCGGCCTTAAGGCGACGGTTGGCGTTGCTGATCGCCAGCTCCGCGAGCTGCTGACCCAGTTCCGGATGGCCGTTAAGCCATAGACTGAAGGCGTCTTTCACCACACCGGAAACGAAGGCGGCGGCCTCGCGGGACGACAGACGTTCCTTGGTCTGCCCGGAGAACTGCGCGTCCTGCATCTTCATCGAGAGGACGAAAGCAATGCGCTCCCAGATATCTTCCGGGGCCAACTTGACCCCGCGCGGCAGCAGGCTGCGGAACTCGCAGAACTCGCGCATGGCATCCAACAGGCCCTGGCGCAGGCCGTTGACGTGGGTGCCGCCCTGAGCGGTGGGGATCAGGTTGACGTAGCTTTCCTGCACCGCGTCGCCGCCTTCCGGCAGCCACAGCAGTGCCCAATCTACTGCTTCTTTATTACCCGCCAGGCTGCCGCAGAACGGCTCATTAGGCAGGCGTTCAAACTCGCTGACCGCGTCCACCAAATAGGAGCGCAGGCCGTCTTCGTACATCCACTCGACTTTCTCGCCGCTGGCTTTGTCCTCGAAACTGACCGCAAGCCCCGGGCACAACACCGCCTTGGCTTTCAGTACGTGTTTAAGGCGGCTGACCGAGAACTTGAAGGAGTCGAAATACTTGGCATCCGGCCAGAAATGCACGCTGGTGCCGGTGTTGCGCTTGCCCACGGTGCCGACCACGGCCAGGTCGCTGGCCTTGTAGCCGTCAGCGAAACTCATCTGGTACTCGTTGCCGTCGCGTTTGACCGTGACAATCACGCTGGTCGACAGCGCGTTGACCACCGAGATGCCCACGCCATGCAGGCCGCCGGAGAACTGGTAGTTCTTGTTGCTGAACTTGCCGCCAGCATGCAGCTTGGTCAGGATCAGCTCGACCCCTGGTACGCCCTCTTCCGGGTGAATATCCACTGGCATGCCGCGACCGTCGTCGAGCACTTCCAGGGAGTTGTCCTCATGCAGGATCACCTGAATCGATTTGGCATGCCCGGCCAGTGCTTCGTCGACGCTGTTGTCGATGACTTCCTGAGCCAGGTGGTTGGGCCGGCTGGTGTCGGTGTACATGCCCGGGCGTTTGCGCACCGGGTCGAGGCCGGAAAGGACTTCGATGGCATCGGCGTTGTAAGAGCTAGAACCTTGCTGGGCCATGGGGTCTCTTGTTGGTCAATTGAAAACGGAAAAGTCGATATCCTGCCACAGCTGGCGTGGAATACCGGCGAAAGCGAAAAGCATCGGCAGGCGCTCGGCAAAACCCTGAAAGCCGTGATCGCCACCGGCCTGGATACGCAGCGCGCAGGCGCGGTAATAGTGCTGGGCATCGCGATAATCGAGGGTTTCGTCGGCGGTCTGCAGCCACACCTGATAGCGCGCCGGGTCTTGCAGCACCGCTACATCCAACTCGGCCAGGGCGGTTACATGGTCGGTCGTCAGCTCCCAGGTCTCATCGCTGTAATAGTTCTTCTGCGGGCCCAGGTAACCATCGAAACGCAGGTGCGGGCGCACGGCGGGATTGATCAGCAGCGCCGGCAACCCATGGCGTTCGGCCAAGTGGGTCGCATAGTAGCCGCCCAGCGAGCTGCCAACCAGCACGGGCCGACCAAGCTCGGCTATCAGCGCTTCGAGCTGGGCAATTGCTTGGCGTGGATGGTGATGCAAGGCTGGCACCCGTAGCTGCGCGACCAGGCCCAGCTGCGCCATGGCGCGCTGCAACTGGCTGGCCTTGAGCGATGCCGGCGAGCTGTTGAGCCCGTGAATATAGAGAATGGATGCGGTCATGGGCGGGAGGCTAACCGGTTGCGGCGACCGGCTGCAACCGGTTAGCCGAGCGGCTTAATAGCCTTTGATGGTGTAATCGATTTCGAACTTGATGCCAGTCACCCGCGACACTGCGGTTTCCAGGCGGCCGTCATCGAACAAACGCAGCCAGCGATAGCCCGGCGCGGTTTTATCGACCTGAAACTCCTCGCTGCCCGGGGCGAACTGCACGCAGGTCGAGGGTGACGCCAGTAGACGAATCGGGCCGCGCTGCTGATCGAGTTCCTGATGGATATGCCCCCAGAGCACCGCACGCACCTGACTGAAACGCTCGAGCACGGCAAACAGGGCATCCGGGTTGCGCAGACCGATGGGCTCCATCCATTTGCAACCGATGGACACCGGGTGGTGATGCAGGCAGATCAGGTGATGACGATCCGGCGCTTCGCTGAGCGCCCGTTCCAGCAGGGCAAGCTGCTGATCGTTGAGGTAACCGGGAACGGCACCGGGGATCGAAGAGTCGAGCAGGGTCACGCGCCAGTTGCCCAGGTCGATCACCGGCTCCAGCAGGTCACTGCCAACACAGGCTGCCTGCATAGCAGGTACTTCATCGTGGTTACCGGGGAACCAGCGTGCGGGCGCGGGGATGACAGCGGTCATCTCGCGAAAACGCTGGTAGGACTCGGCACTGCCATCCTGCGAGAGGTCGCCACTGGCCAGGATCAGGTCAATCTGCGGTTGCTCCTGCAGCACGCGCTCGATCACCCGCTGCAAGCTGTCTTGGGTATCCATGCCCAATAGCTTGCCTGCCCCGTCGGCAAACAGGTGACTGTCGGATAACTGCACAAGCAGTACCGAGCGATCAACAGCAGTGGTTTTAGTCGGCGCGCCCGGCAAGACCTTCTCCTTGAGCGGAATGCGTGAATTATGCTGGCTAGCCCTGCGGGCGGTAAACCCGCGAAAGGGGAATAGATCACAGAACGCCCGCTGTAAATCCAACGCCCACCCTAAGGCTAGCGCGTATCGGAATAATGCGCCTGCGACTGATTATCGGCAGAACGTGGAAAAACCTAACGCACCGGAGCCAGTTCGTGGCCGCAAGCCAGGCAGTGGCTCAGCCACTCGCCGAGAAACAGATTGAGCTGGGTCTTTTCATCCGGCTGGTGCATGGCCGCATTCGGGTAAGGATAAATACCGTGGAAGCGCCGCGCACTCTGCGTGCCGACCACCTCGGCCATGCGCGCATCGTGATAGACCCGCACCTCCAGACGCGGCACCGGCAGCCAGGACAGGCTGTGTTCCTGGCGCACCTCGATGGTCGAGGTATAAGGGCAGGTTTCCAGCACCTCCAGGGCCAACACCCCGAGCAGGTGCTCGCCCTGACTGAGGGCCACACGGCGAATCTGCTGCCGGGCCTCACCGCGCATGTCCGGCAGCAACTGCAGCAGACGCACGTAGTTGAGTTCGCAAGCGGTCTGCAGCTCGACCAGGTCGACCCGATAGCGCTCGCGCAACAGGTTCACGACCACAGCCCCCGTACTTCGGCGCGGTTCAGCGCCAGCCACTGCAGAGCGATGATGCTCGCGGCATTGTCGATACGCCCATCTTTCAGCGCATCCAGGGCATCTTCCAGCGGCCAGACGTGCACGCGAATGTCCTCGCCCTCTTCCGCCAGACCATGCACACCGCCGGCACCTTCACTGTCGCAACGACCGACAAACAGGTGCACACGTTCATCCGAGCCGCCGGGTGACGGGTAGTACTGGGTAATCGGCCACAAGGAGGTCAACGGCAGATTGGCTTCCTCCATCGCCTCACGGCGGGCGACTTCCTCCGGCTGCTCATCTTTGTCGATCAATCCAGCGACCAGCTCCAGCAGCCAGGGATTAGCGCTTTTCTCCAGCGCGCCAACACGGAACTGCTCGATCAGCACCACACAATCGCGCTGCGGGTCATAGGGCAGCACGCACACCGCATCGTGGCGCACGAACAATTCGCGACTCAGCTCCGGGCCCATGCCACCGGCAAACTGGCGATGGCGCAAACGCAGCCGATCGAGTTTGTAGAAGCCGCTAAAGCAGGCCTCGCGCTCGATCACTTCGACATCTTCTCGTTGCATAACGCCCCCTGATTAACAGAAACGGGCCCGAAGGCCCGTCCTAGTTGCATCCTATGCTGCGCCGAAACAGGGCGCAGCAAAAGCTCTATCAGACCTTGTGGTAGAGCTGCGCACCCTGCGCCTTAAACTCCTCTGCCTTGGCTTGCATGCCCGCCTCAGCGTCCAGGTCGAGTGCGGCGATGCGTTGCTCTTCAGCATAGACGCGAACTTCCTGGGTGATCTTCATCGAGCAGAACTTCGGCCCGCACATGGAGCAGAAGTGTGCCACCTTCGCCGAGTCCTTGGGCAGCGTTTCGTCGTGATAACTGCGCGCGGTGTCGGGGTCGAGGCCGAGGTTGAACTGGTCTTCCCAGCGGAATTCAAAGCGCGCCTTGCTCAGCGCATTGTCGCGAATCTGCGCGCCCGGGTGACCTTTGGCCAGGTCAGCGGCGTGAGCAGCGATCTTGTAGGTGATGATGCCGGTCTTCACGTCATCCTTGTTTGGCAGGCCCAGGTGCTCCTTGGGCGTGACGTAGCAGAGCATGGCGCAACCGAACCAGCCGATCATCGCCGCACCGATGCCGCTGGTGATGTGGTCGTAGCCTGGCGCGATGTCGGT
This sequence comes from Pseudomonas sp., assembly GCF_030684895.1. Lineage (GTDB taxonomy): Bacteria > Pseudomonadota > Gammaproteobacteria > Pseudomonadales > Pseudomonadaceae > Aquipseudomonas. The sequence continues at coordinate 91,940 of NZ_JAUXXP010000038.1, forward strand.
GGTCAGCGGGCCGAGGGTGTAGAACGGCGCCTCGTCACAGCATTCCAGCTGCTTATCCATGTTCTCCTTGATCAACTGCATCGGCACGTGGCCAGGGCCCTCGATCATGGTTTGCACGTCGTGCTTCCAGGCGATCTTGGTCAGCTCGCCGAGGGTTTCCAGCTCGCCGAACTGCGCTTCATCGTTGGCGTCGGCAATCGAGCCCGGACGCAGGCCATCGCCCAGCGAGAAGCTGACGTCGTAGGCCTTCATGATTTCGCAGATGTCTTCGAAATGGGTGTAGAGGAAGTTCTCTTTATGGTGCGCCAGGCACCACTTGGCCATGATCGAGCCGCCACGGGAAACGATGCCGGTGACGCGCTTGGCGGTCATCGGCACATAACGCAGCAACACGCCGGCGTGGATGGTGAAGTAGTCCACGCCCTGCTCGGCCTGCTCGATCAGGGTGTCGCGGAACAGCTCCCAGGTCAGTTCTTCGGCCGCGCCGTCAACTTTTTCCAGGGCCTGGTAGATCGGTACGGTACCGATTGGCACGGGCGAGTTGCAGATGATCCACTCGCGGGTTTCATGAATGTGCTTGCCGGTGGACAGGTCCATGACCGTGTCCGAACCCCAGCGAATACCCCAGGTCAGCTTGGCCACTTCTTCTTCGATGCTTGAGCCCAGCGCCGAGTTGCCGATATTGCCGTTGATCTTCACCAGGAAGTTACGGCCGATGATCATCGGTTCCAGCTCGGTGTGGTTGATGTTGGCCGGGATGATCGCGCGGCCGCGGGCGATCTCTTCGCGGACGAATTCGGGGGTGATGATTTTCGGCACGCTGGCGCCGAAGCTGTGGCCAGGATGCTGTTGATCGAGCAGGCCGGCGGAACGCGCCACTTCCAGCTTCATGTTCTCGCGGATGGCAACGTATTCCATCTCGGCGGTGATGATGCCTTTGCGCGCGTAGTGCATCTGGCTAACGTTGGCCCCAGCCTTGGCGCGGCGCGGGTTGTTGACGTGGGCGAAACGCAGCTTGGTCAGCTCGGCATCGGCGAGGCGCTGCTGGCCGAAGTTGGAACTCAGGCCAGGTAGCCGCTCGGTGTCGCCACGGGACTCGATCCACGGCGAGCGCACATCGGCCAGGCCCTTACGCACGTCGATGATGACATTCGGATCGGTGTACGGACCCGAAGTGTCGTAGACCACCACTGGCGCGTTGATCTCGCCGCCGAAGTCAGTCGGGGTGATATCCAGGCTGATTTCGCGCATCGGCACCAGGATGTCCGGGCGCGAGCCCTGCACATAAACTTTCTGCGAACGCGGGAAGGGTTGGATCGACTGCTGGTCGACCTGGGCGGACTCACTCAGGATCGGATTGAGGTTTTTTTCTTGTGTGCTCATCGGCGGCTCTCCAGGGCTATATGTCGGAGCGAACCTGGAGATAAATGAGCGGCGAAAGGCGCACCTGGGGCGGTGCCAGAGGCTCGCCAGGGGAAAGGCGAGCACATCTTGTTCCCTACGCAGGCCTTAACCTGATCAGGTTCAACGGGATCCGGCAGCTGCCAATCTCAGCCCCGCAATTGGGGCACCCCGACAAGAACGCGGCCAGTCTAATCAACCCCAGCCAATAAAACCAACTCGGGAGTCAATTTCTTATGACCCACGCGTCGGAAAGTGACGAAAGCAGCCACCACAAATAACCCGAAACGCAGAACACGCCATGGATTGTTGCAATCTACACTCATTCAGCCCCAGACAAATCTTGACCCTCTAGGCAGCGCCCCTATAGCCTTGCCGATTACCGCCAAAATCAGGATCACACCCATGTTGCGCAGACTCTCTCTGGCTCTCGCTGTGGCCGCCGCGTCCAACGGAATGGCCTGGGCTGCTGAACAAGCCCCGCTGTCTACCAAAACTGACCTGGTCACGGTTTACCAGGAAGCCGCCGCCAACAATGCCGACCTGGCCGCCGCCCGTGCTGACTATGAAGCACGCAGCGAAGTGGTGCCCCAGGCCCGCGCCGGCCTGCTGCCGAACCTGTCGGCCGGCGCCAACCTGAGCGACACCCGTACCCAGGTCGACTCGCCAGCCAACACCAGCTCGCGCAGCGGCACGGTATACCAGGCCAACCTCAGCCAGCCGCTGTTCCGCGCTGACCGCTGGTTCCAGCTGCAGGCCGCCAAAGCGAGCAACGAACAAGCCGTACTGGAACTGTCGGCCACCGAGCAGAACCTGATTCTGCAGAGCGCCGAAACCTACTTCGCGGTACTGCGCGCCCAGGACAACCTGGCATCGACCAAGGCCGAAGAAGCCGCGTTCAAGCGTCAGCTGGATCAAGCCAACGAGCGCTTCGATGTCGGCCTCTCGGACAAGACCGACGTACTGGAAGCCCAGGCCGGTTTCGACACTGCCCGCGCCAACCGCATCATCGCCCAGAAACAGGTAGAAGACGCCTTCGAGGCCCTGATCACCCTGACCCACCGCGACTTCGCTGCACTGGAAGGCATCGAACACAGCCTGCCGATCCTCGCGCCGACGCCGAACGACGCCAAGGCCTGGGTTGATACCGCCGCCGCGCAGAACCTCAACCTGCAGGCCAGCAACTACGCCGTTGAAGCCGCCGAAGAAACCCTGCGCCAGCGCAAATCCGGCCACGCCCCGACCCTGGATGCGGTAGCCAGCTACCAGAAAGGCGATAACGACAGCCTCGGCTTCAGCAACAACGCCGCCAGCGTCAATCGCTTCAGCGGTGACGTCGAGCAGCGCTCGATTGGCCTGCAACTGAATATCCCGCTGTACAGCGGCGGCCTGACCAGCTCTCAGGTGCGCGAGTCCTACCAGCGCCTGAACCAGAGCGAGCAGCTGCGTGAAAGCCTGCGTCGCCAAGTAGTGCAGAACACCCGCAACCTGCACCGCGCGGTCAACACCGACGTGGAAACCGTGCAGGCGCGCAAGCAGTCGATCATCTCCAACCAGAGCGCCCTGGAAGCCACCGAAATCGGCTATCAGGTCGGTACGCGTAATATCGTTGACGTGCTGGATGCCCAGCGCCAGCTGTACAGCTCAGTGCGCAACTACAACAACGCGCGTTACGACTACATCCTCAACAACCTGCGCTTGAAGCAGGCCGCCGGCACCCTCAGCCCGGACGACCTGGCGGCACTGGAGCAGTACCTGAAATCCGACTACAACCCGGATAAAGACTTCCTCCCGCCAGACCTGGCCAAAGCCGCCGAAGCCCAGCTGCGTGGCAGCCCGCAGTACTGAGTTGAGCAAAACAAAAAAAGCCCGCTGAAATCAGCGGGCTTTTTTATGTACTGTGTACAAATGGCTTTAAAACACTGAACTGAAAACAATGAACGGATACCACGTGAGCCGCTTACTTTTTTTATTTTTGGCCCTTGTACCCGCCATAACGTTTGCCGGTAACTGCAAAGTAATTGATGTTAACGATGGCGATACATTTACCTGCTTCACCGATGAGAATGAACAAGTGAAAGTGAGGCTGGCAGAGATTGATGCTCCCGAATTAAATCAACCCTACGGCGACCGCGCTAGACAGGCCTTATACAGCCTGATATCCAGTGAGATGGTGAGGCTGGATGTTCAAGATACAGACAGCTATGGCCGCACAGTGGCTCGGGTTAAACGAGTGGATGGTCTCGATGTAAACGCTGAGCAGGTTCGCGCAGGAGCCGCTTGGGTTTATCCAAAGCACCTAAAGGACAAGTCACTACTAGTAGTAGAGGCTGAGGCCAAAAATCGCCAAGTAGGCATATGGGCATTGCCAGCCTCCGACCAAATCCCCCCATGGGAATGGCGTCATTCTGGGCAGACAGATTCAACACCCGACACTCAGCCCGCGCGCCAGACAACGTTTTCTCAAACGGAATCTTCAGGCGGTAGCTTTAACTGCAGCAAGCTCAAATGGTGCGGCCAAATGAGCTGTGCTGAGGCGCAATACCAACTGTCGGTGTGTGGGAACCCAAATATAGATGGTGACAGGGATGGCAGACCTTGCGAAAGGCAGTGCAGGTAATGGCTTATCTCATTCTGATACGAATGGCATAGACCAACTGAGCCAACGTCATGGACTCCCTTGGTAGGAGTCCATGATTCAACCCAGCATATGACCTACTGAAGCAACCGCCCAAGCCCCGCCAACAAACGCGCCAACGCGCCCTGATTGGCCTGCATCACCGTCAAACCAGCATCACGCATCGCCTGCGACGCCTCGGGCTCACTCCATAACTGGGCAACACGCTGCGCCAGACTATTAGCATCTGTCACCTCGCTTAGCGCGCCTGCCGTGCGCAACTGCGCGGCAATTTCCAAGAAGTTGAACAGATGCGGCCCGCTCAGCACCGGCTTGCCCAATGCGGCAGGTTCGAGCAGGTTATGCCCGCCATTGGCCACCAAACTGCCGCCGACAAAGGCGATATCGGCCAGGGCATAGAGAAACAACAGCTCGCCCATGGTGTCGCCAAGCAACACCTGATCGCTCGCCAGCAACGCTTCGCCAGTGGAACGTCGCCGCGTGCTAAAGCCTTGCCGCTGGCACAACTCGAACACCGTATTGAAGCGCTCGGGATGGCGCGGCACCAGAATCAGCAACGCATCGGGGTTGTGCGTGAGCAATTCACGGTGAGCAGCGAGAACGATCTCGTCTTCACCGGCATGGGTACTCGCCGCGATCCACACCGGGCGCTGCGTAGCCTGCCATTGCTCCCGCAAGGCAGCGGCGCGGGTCAGCAATGCAGGATCAATCGTCAGATCAAACTTGATCGAACCGGTCACCTCAATGCACTCGGCGCGCGCACCCAGACTGCGAAAACGCTCGGCTTCCAGCGCCGTTTGCACGGCCAGCAAATCCAGTTCGGCCAGCATCGGCGCAGTGAGGTTGGCAAAGCGCGCATAACCACGGGCCGAGCGCTCGGACAGCCGCCCGTTGGCCAGCGCCACCGGGATGCCACGCGTGGCGCACTGGTGGATATGGTTGGGCCACAGCTCGGTTTCCATAATCACCGCCAGCCTGGGTTGCACGCGGTCGAGAAAGCGCGCGGCTGCCCAAGGCAGGTCATACGGCAGGTAGCAATGCTGCACACGCCCAGCGTACTCGGTGCCGCCAAACATCGCCTGAATGCGCTCCGAACCGGTCGGCGTCATGCAGGTGATGGTGATCGGCAACTGCGGATAACGCGCCAGCAGCTCGCGCACCAGCGGCGCGGCGGCGATGCTTTCGCCCACCGACACCGCGTGCAACCAAATGCCGCCCGGCTTTAGCGCCGGCAGGCCGAGGGCAAAGCGCTCGCCAATGCGCTTGGCATAGGCCGGCGCCTGCCAGGCACGCCAGGCCAAACGCCCGGCCACCAGTGGTAAGCCGAGATGAAACAGCAGGGTGTAGAGGCTTCTATTCATGGCGCGCAGCTTATGCATTTTGACCAATACCGTCGAGTAACGCGCAGCTCCGCATCAGCCAATCGCCTGCAAATGCTGGGCAAAGCACTCGGCCAGCCACAACGCAGCCGGCCCGAGCGCCTCATCACGCCGGCAAACCAGCTCCACCACCAATGGCGGCGGCGTCCAATCACTGCTTAACTCAACCAGCTGGCTCTGGTAGGTCGGGTACTGCACCACATGGCGTGGCAGCCAGGCCCAGCCTAGGTTGCGCATCAGCAGTTCGGCCATGGCGTAGAAGCTGTCAGTGCGCCAGACCGACGGGCTGATTTGCTCGCCTCCGGGGTAATGGCTGTCCTGCGGCGCCATCAGCAGTTGCCGATGTCTCGCCAGTTCACGCCGATCAACATGCCCAGCCCCCGCCAACGCATGCCCTGCCCCGCACACGGTCACCATCTCGATGGTGCCCAGGCGCTGACGCTCCAGGGCGTCGGGCATCTGCTCGTGGTGAAACAGCAGGCCGAGGTCGGCGCGGTGCTCCCGCAGCTTGCGCGCCACATCGCCCTGGGCGCCGCTGGCCAGCTGCACCTCTAGCAGCGGAAATTGCTGCGCCAGCGCCTCCAGACTGTCCAGCACCGGCTGATAGGGCATCGCCTCATCCTGGGCCAGACGCAGGCGCACCTCTTCACCGCGTACCAGCCCCAGCGCACGGCCTTCCAGACGCTGACACTGACGCAGCACCTCACGCGCCTCTTCCAGCAGAGCCGCGCCGGCGTCGGTCAGGCGTGGCTGACGGCCACTGCTGCGCTCGAACAGGCGCACGCCCAGATCGGTCTCCAGCAGGGCAATCGCATTGCTCACCGCCGATTGCGCGCGCTGCATTTGCCGGCCCACGGCAGAGAACGACTGACCATCGGCGACGCTGACAAACAGGCGAATCTGCTCCAGGCTCCACTGCATAACCCATCTCCATTTCAGATAGGTAATCACTTTATCCCATCCGCCAGATCACTAGAATGGTAGCCAGATCACTATGGGGGCCACATCATGGGCGGCTATCTCTACCTCGCTATTGCCATCACTGCCGAAGTCATTGCCACCACCTCGATGAAGGCCCTGGATGGCTTCAACAAACCCCTGCCCCTGCTGCTGGTTGTGGTCGGCTACGCCATCTCGTTCTGGATGCTCAGTCTGGTGGTGAAAACCATCCCGGTCGGTGTCGCCTATGCAGTGTGGGCGGGCCTGGGCATCGTACTGGTGAGCATCGCTGCGGGGTTTCTCTACCAACAACGGCTGGACCTGCCAGCCATCCTTGGCATGGGTTTGATCGTCGCAGGCGTGGTGGTGATTCAGTTGTTCTCGCAAAGCGTCGGACATTAGCCGGTTCTGGGCCAGGGAGGCGCGCTAGCGCAAGCGGGTTATACTGCGCGCCTGTTTTCCCGGTGAGACACATGCATGTCCCAGGCGTTAAGCACTGATGTTTTGATCGTGGGCGGCGGCATCGCCGGCCTCTGGCTGAATGCGCGCCTGCGCCGCCAGGGCTTTGCCAGCGTACTGGTGGAAAACGCCCGCCTCGGCGGCGGGCAGAGCGTGAAATCCCAGGGCATCATCCATGGCGGCGCCAAATACGCCCTGCATGGCGCGCTGACCGGTGCCTCCGAAGCCATCGCCGATATGCCGCGACGCTGGCGCGAAGCGCTGGCCGGTAACGGCGAGCTGGATCTGAGCGGCGTGCGCCTGCTCTCCGATGCCCACTACCTGTGGTCGCCCGGCAGTCTGGCCGGCAATATCACCAGCTTCTTTGCCAGCAAGGCGGTGCGCGGCCGGGTCGATCAGGTCAAGGGGGAGCAGCTGCCACCGGCCCTGCAACACCCCAAGTTCAAAGGCAAGGTCTACCGCCTGGCCGAACTGGTGCTGGATGTGCCAAGCCTGATCAGCCGTCTCAGCGAGCTGGCCGGCGATGGCCTACTGGCTGCCGAGCGCATCGAACCGCTGCGGGAAAATGGTGAGCTGATCGGCCTAATCATTGATGGCCGGGAGATCCGTGCGCAACGCGTCATCCTTAGCGCAGGGCGCGGTAATGCCGAACTGCTCAGCGCCCTTGGCCTAAACCAGCCGGCACAACAACTGCGTCCGCTGCATATGGCCTTAGTCAAAGGACCGACGCTGAAACCGCTGTACGCCCATTGCCTGGGCGGCGGACCGAAGCCACGCGTGACCATCACCACCCACCCGGCCGCCGATGGCCAATGGGTCTGGTACCTCGGTGGTGACCTGGCAGAAGCCGATGGCGTGGCCCGTAATGAGTCGGAGCAGATCCAGGCGGCGCAGAAAGAACTGGCCGAGCTGCTGCCCTGGGTCGACCTGTCCTCGGCGCAGTGGGCGACGCTTCGGGTGGAGCGCGCCGAGCCTGCGCAATCCGGTCTGGTGCGCCCGGACAATGCCTTTTTGCACGAACAGGACACGCTGCTGGTGGGCTGGCCGACTAAACTGGCGTTAGCCCCGGACTTTGCCGACCGCGTACTGGCGGCGCTGACCCGTGACGGCATTCAGCCGGCGCAACACGCACCATTGCCCGAGCTGCCACGCCCGAGCGTCGCTCCACCCGCCTGGGAGGAATTGTTCTGATGCATCCACTGCACAGCCTGCACAACCTGCATCGCCCACTGGGCGCCACCGAGCTGCTGGTTTCGCCGCTGGGCCTGGGCACGGTCAAGCTGGGCCGTGATCAAGGGGTGAAATACCCCAGCGGCTTCACCATCCCCGATGACGCCGCCGCCCGCGAACTGCTGGCCCAGGCCCATGACCTGGGCATCAATCTGATCGACACCGCGCCCGCCTATGGCACCAGCGAAACGCGTCTCGGCCCGTTGTTGCGCGGCCAGCGCCAACAGTGGGTGATCGTCAGCAAGGTCGGTGAAGAATTCGACAACGGCCAGTCGCGCTTCGACTTCAGCCCGGCGCACACGCGCTTTTCGGTGGAACGCAGCCTCAAGCGCCTGGAAACTGATTTTATCGACCTGGTACTGGTGCATTCCGACGGCAACGATGTGGCGATTCTGCGTGACAGCGGCGTGTACCAGACCCTGGCCGAGCTTAAGCGCGAGGGTAAGATTCGCGGTTTTGGCCTTTCTGGCAAAACTGTCGAAGGCGGCCTGCTGGCCCTCGAGCACGGTGACTGCGCGATGGTCACCTACAACCTCAATGAACAGGCCGAGCAGGCCGTACTCGACTACGCCGAGCTGCACGGCAAAGGCATCCTGATCAAGAAGGCCCTGGCCAGCGGCCACGCCTGCCTGGCTGATGCAGACCCGGTACGCGCCAGTTTCGAGCTGATCTTCGGCCACCCGGCTGCCACCAGCGCGATCATCGGCACCATCAACCCGCAGCACCTGGCGCATAACGTCGCCACCGCCGCCGCTGTAATTCAGGATATTGCCTAAGCGTTCACGCTCGCCCATCTGTGCCAAGCTCAGTGGCCGTACCTATGCCAGCGAGGAGTTGCAATGCCGCGCACCCTGATCCGCAAAGATCCCAGCAACTTCAAAACCCTGCAGCTGTTTGTCGAAGCCAGCACGGAAGGGCTGAGTTATCAGGGCTTGGGCATGCCGCTGAACTTTGCGCAGATGCTGGAAAAGCGTAAACCGGTGGCGGTAGCTGACAACCAGCGCTTTGCCGTTGAGCTGGCCAACCTGGGCGTATCGGTGCGCCTAACGCTGTGCTGGCAAGACCGGGAATACTGGGTATTGGTGCGCCAGCGCCGCGCGGATCGCGGTGATGTGGTGCTTAAGCTGATCTCTGGTTACGTGCCGGCCCACGAACTCAACCTGCCGCTGCTCACCGCAATTCAGGAAGTGGCCGAGGAATGCCTGCTGGAGACGCCGGAAGGCTGGCTAAGTGGGCGCTTTGGCGACACCTGGCTGCCGACGCCCTACCAGAGCAGCCTGCACTACCGGGAAACCGCGCACTTCAGCCTCAGCCCGCTGTCCGGCGCGGCGCGTCCGGTGCAATGCGGCAACCTCAAACTGCTTGAGCGCCCGCGCGCCTACGTCCACCTGCCGACCGCCTCACTGCAGCTGGTGTATGACCTGCGCCTGGATCTGCCCAAAGAAACGCGGCAGCTCAGCCTACTGCACGTCGATGAGCACCTGGAAGACGGTCAACTGATCGCCCGCCTCAACCGCGCCCGCCCCGATCTGTTTCTCATCCCACTGGACCAGGGTCGACCGACTGCCGAGCTGCTGACTCTGAAGCAGGGCCAACTCTTACCTGCCAGCACACGCGGTCTGTGGTTAGCGGAAAGCTTTGCGCCACAGGATGGCTGGCTGGTGCACGAGGAGCGTATTCGCTGGAAGGCTTGGCTAAGCCTGCAAGGCATCTGAACGCAGCCGTAGAGGCAATCTGCAACGGCCAAAATCGTAGGGTGGATGACGCTCTTTTCATCCACCTTTACTGTGGATCGGTGAAGCGCCATCCACCCTAAAACTGGCTGGCTTAGACGCAAAAAAGCCCCACCTAAGCAGGGCAAAAAGGGATTCTTCAAGCATGCAGACTGGGCTTCACCCAGCCTGCATGAACGACTACTTCAACTCGCTGGAGCTCTTGCCCAGCAAACGCCTTGCAACGATCAGCAACTGGATCTGCTGGGTGCCTTCGAAGATGTCGAGAATCTTTGAGTCGCGCGCCCACTTTTCCAACAGCTCGTCCTCGCCATAACCCAGCGCACCGGCCAGTTCGACGCATTTCAGCGTCACCTCGTTAGCCACCCGCCCGGCCTTGGCCTTGGCGATGGACGCCTCCTTGGAGTTGGGCAACTTGTTGTCGGCCATCCAGGCGGCTTTCAGGGTCAGCAGGCGCGCGGCCTCCCATTCGGCCTGCAGGCGATAAAGCGTTGCCTCGGCATGGCTGACGCTGAGCAGCGGGGTGCGGTAATCCAGCGTGCAGACCTTCCTCAGCAGCTCGCGGGTGCGGTCCAGCGATGCCTTGGCTACGCCCACCGCCATACCAGCGACCAGCGGACGGGTGTTGTCGAAGGTTTCCATCACCCCGGCAAAGCCTTTTTGCACATCGATCTCCGGGTTGCCGAGCAGGTTGGCCGCCGGCACGCGGCAATCGCTAAAGCTGATCGCCGCCGTATCCGAGGCCTTGATGCCGAGCTTCTTCTCCAGGCGGGTCACGCTCATCCCCGGCGTGCCGTGCTCCACCACAAAGGACTTGATCGCTGCGCGACCGAGGCTCTTGTCCAGCGTGGCCCAGACCACTACGGCATCGGCGCGCTCGCCGGAGGTGACGTAGATTTTTTCGCCGTTGAGCACGTAGTGATCGCCATCCTTGATCGCCGTGGTGCGAATCGCCGCCGAGTCCGAACCGCAACCCGGCTCGGTAATCGCCATGGCCGCCCAGGTGCCGCCGAAGCGCGCCAATTGCTCATCATTAGCCACCGCCGCAATCGCCGCATTGCCCAAGCCTTGCCGCGGCATGGCCAGCAGCAGGCCGACATCGCCCCAGCACAGCTCCATCACCCCGAGCAGGGCAGACAGATTGCCGCCATTTTTGATGCCTTCTTGCTGCTCACGGGCCGCGCCGCGTTTGCTTGCGGAGGTGGCACCGATGGCGTCCGGCGAGCCGGCATTCATGCCATCGAGCAGCGCCGCCAGCAGGTCCAGCTCCTTGGGGTACGCGTGCTCGGCCTTGTCGTACTTGCGGGAAATCGGCCGGAAATAGTTTTCCGCCACCTGATGGGCCTGGTTGACCAGGCCACGGAATTTCTTCGGGGTTTCCAGATTCATGTTGAGGCGCCCTTAGAGCTGTAGGCCGCCGGCCATAATCGCCAGCGCACGCAAATCGCGGTACCAGCGCTCGGCTGGATGTTCTTTGGTAAAGCCATGACCACCGAGCAATTGCACGGCGTCGGTGCCGATCTTCATGGCCTTCTCGCTGCACAGCAGGCGCGCCAGATAGGCTTCGCGCTGGAACGGCAAACCCTGTTCGGCGCGCGAACACGCTCGCCAGACCATCAGGCGCATGGCGTCGAGCTCCACGGCCATATCGGCGACCATAAAGGCCACACCCTGGCGATGACTGATCGGCTCGCCGAAGGCCACTCGCTCGTTGCAGTAAGGCACCACATAATCCAGCGCCGCCTGCGCCGTGCCCACCGCCAGGGCGCACCAGGCCAGGCCGGCGTAATCGAGAAAGCTCTGGTAGTTGAAATCCTCAGCCGCCAGACGCGCATCCAGCGGCACCTTGACGCTGTTCAGGCGCAAGCGCGCAGTACCGCCCGCTTTCAGGCCCATGGCCGGTTGCGGGCTGCGCTGCAGGCCCTTAGCACCGGCTTCGACAATAAATAGCGCTGGGCCGTCAGCCGCTTGCGCCGCGACAATCAGCTGGCTGGCATCCAGGCCACGCAACACCAGGCTTTTCTCACCGCTGAGCACGTAGTGCTTGCCACGCTTGCGCGCACGGGTCGCCAGTTTGTGTGGGTCAAACAGCGGCGTCGGCTCATTGACCGCAATGGCCATCAGCGGCGCTGGCTCCTCACCGACAAAGGCCGGCAACCAGCGCGCCTGCTGCGCCGCACTACCCCAGCGACGAATGCAGTTGGCCGCCGACAAAGGCACCAACAAGGCCGCCGCCAAGGATAAATCGCCCTTACCCAGCGCCTCGGCAATCAGTGCGTTGCTCAGGGTGGTGCGCTCGCCCGCCATACCGCCCTGAGCTTCGCTCACCGCGTAATGGGTCAGCCCCAGTTCATGCGCCTGGTTGAGCAAGGCAGCCGGTAGCGCGGCCTGCTCGTCGGCATCGTGCGCCAGCGGGCGCAGCACTTCGCCGGCGAAGGCTTCGAGCATCTCCACCAGCATCTGCTGCTCATCGGAGAGCGACAGATCGAACAAGGCATCGGGATCAGCCGGGCGCGGCAATTTGGCAACTTTGCCCGCGCGCTGCGCGGCCGCACGAAAGCTCGCGCGGCTACCGGTGTAGATGAGTTTTTCGAAGGATTTGCGCAGTTTCAAGCGGTCCGGCCAGTCAGCCTGGGCGACCCGGTTGAGCATTGCCAGGGCACGGCCCTGTATGTCGGAAGTCATGGCATCTCGCTCCATGCGGGGGATGCCGATGATCATGCGCGCGGTCAGGGCAAGCGCCTATGACCGCGCCGACGTCAGCGACTGGCAAAACAGCCAGTCACTGATGAAGTTTAGTTATTGCGGATTTTCTCGACGATCGCGGTAGTCGAGCTGTTTTCCACCAGCCCCAGCACCCGCACTTCGCCGCCATAGGCCGTGACAATATCGGCACCGACCACCTGCTCGATACCATAGTCACCGCCCTTGACCAGCACATCCGGTTTGACCGCGCGCAGCAGGTTTTCCGGGGTGTCTTCGCTGAAACTCACCACCCAGTCCACCGCACCTAAGCCAGCCAGCACGGCCATACGCCGGTCCACCGAATTGATCGGCCGGCCAGGGCCTTTCAGACGGCTGACCGAGGCATCGTCGTTGACCGCCAGCACCAGTCGATCACCTTGCGCACGCGCCTGCTCCAGATAGGTGACATGGCCGGCATGCAAAATGTCAAAGCAACCATTGGTAAAGACAATCTTCTCACCATGGGCGCGGGCGTCCTCAATCGCCAGCAGCAGTTGATCGAGGCTTAGCACGCCCCGCTCGGAGCCGGCCTCACGCTGGATCGCGCGGCGTAGTTCCGGCGCACTGATCGCCGCAGTACCCAGTTTGCCGACCACAATGCCAGCGGCCAGATTGGCCAAAGCGACGGCATGCGGCAGCTCCTCGCCTGCCGCTAGGCTGGCGGCCAGGGTGGAAATCACCGTATCACCTGCACCGGTGACATCGAACACTTCGCGGGCGCGAGCCGGTAGATGCAGCGCCGGATGATCTGGGCGCAGCAAGGTCATGCCATGCTCGCCGCGGGTCACCAACAACGCGCCCAACTCCAGCTCAGCCATCAGCGCCGCACCTTTGGCCACCAGCTCGGCCTCATCGCGGCATGCACCGACAATGGTTTCAAACTCGTGCAAGTTCGGGGTGATCAGGCTGGCGCCACGGTAGATGGAGAAATCCTTACCTTTGGGATCGGCCAGCACCGCAATACCTTTGCTACGCGCCAGCTGCACCAGCGCCTGATGGTTCTGCAGCGCGCCCTTACCGTAATCGGAAAGGATCAGCACCTTGATGCCCTCCAGCTGCGCTTCGACGCTGGCAGCCAACGCCGCGCTGTCAGTGCGGAACGGCTCTTCGAAATCCATGCGCAGCAGTTGCTGGTGACGACTCATCACCCGCAGTTTGACGATGGTCGGCTGATCGTTGATTGTCTGGAAGAAGGTCTTTACGCCAACCGCCTGCAGCCTGTTGCGCAGGCTTTCAGCGGCCTCATCCTGACCGGTCACACCCAGTAATGTCGCTGGCGCGCCGAGGGCGGCGATGTTTAGCGCGACGTTGGCCGCACCACCTGGACGATCCTCGATCTGCTCAACCTTGACCACCGGCACCGGCGCTTCCGGAGAGATCCGCGAGGTGCCACCATGCCAATAACGGTCGAGCATAACGTCGCCCACCACCAGAACGGCGGCTTGGTCAAAACGCGGCATGGACAACTTCATAAACACTCCAGAAGCGGCTAAAACGAATCGCCGCAAATCATAACATTGGCAGGTAAATACGCTGATCAACCGTCGAGCGCACGCACCCAGAACAGTTCGTGGCGGCGCACCGCCTTACGGAAGAACTCATCTTCACCAGTTGCCGGCCAGCGCCGACCGACCAGCAGGCGCTGGATCAGCCGGCGGATGCGCCGTTTAAGCGGCAATGCGCCTTGTAAATCGTGCTGCATGGCCAAGGCCATGGCTTTATCCAGCTGCCGCGCGACATCCAACCCAGGGCTCCACAAGCCATCCGCCGGCAGCGCTTCAATAGCTGGCGGCAGTGCAATGCCAAAGCCTGCGGGGCCCATCGGCCAACGGTCGTTGTCGTGCAGATGATTGGCATACAGCAACAGGGTTTTCGGCTTCCAGCTGCTCAGCTCAATCGCCTGCAGCAGCGCCTCGGTACTGGCAACATGGTCACTGTGCGGGTCCAATTGCGGATGCGGTGTCACCACCACCTCAGGCTGGAAGTGTTCAAGCGCCGCCACTAAATCGGCCAGCAGATTGCGCCAGCTAGGCAGACCATCAGCATCGCCTGGCAGCTGAATTGAATTAGCAGCGCGTACGCTGCGAGTATCACCCTCAGCCGACTCGCGCGAAGCAAAAGCTGCCTCGGGTTGCGCCTGCATCGCCGGCAACTGCAGGCAGTAATAGCCCAGCTGCAAACACTGACTCTGCGGCACGCCGCCCCAGAGCGGAACGGCCAAGCTGTCCCATGCACGCAGGCGCCCTTTGAGCCGGGCAGCGGCGGCTTTGTCCAGTTTCAGCGCCTGATAGGCCTCAGCCTCGATCTCGCCCTGGGTCAGGGTCACGATACTGACATCAGGCGCCCGGCTATACAGGCCAAAGGCGGCCAATTCGGCGTCGTCGGCATGCGGCGCAATGACCATCAGGCGCTGCTCGGCATAATCCGGATTGCTCAGGGCAAACAGAGTGACGGCCGGTTCAATGCGGCAGAAGCGACCGCGCAGCTGCAGCGCGCCACTGGCCAATGCATCCTGCTGACCGGACAGGTTGAGGTAGCGACGACCCTTCACGCCCCGCTCGAAATCCTGACGGTCGTTGCCGACCACAACATAAGGGTCCAGCCAGCGCCCCAACCAGTTCGCCTTGAGCTGCACTTGCAGAATCAGGGTATCGGCAGCGCCAATATCGCCATCCAAGCGCAGGCAGCACGCCTCGATACGCCCGGCAAGAGCGGGCACATCCGCTGCAAATCGATAGTTGTAGTCATCGCCTGGCGCGTAAAACAGATGATCGGCAAACCAGGCCTCATGGGCTATCCAGCCCACCAGCAAAAGCACTGGCACCCACCACCATGCGGCAAATACGCCGAGCAGGCACAACAGCGCCAGCGCCACCAACAGCGCAATGCGCTTTTGCCGACGATGCAGCTTGAGCAGGGCTTGCTTGCGTGCGGACATGGTCAAACCTGATAAACCGGAACGCGGTTGCACCAGCGGTCTTTGTATTCGCGATCAGCTCGGCCAAAGGAATAACGCAGCGGCTTACCCAGCGCCCGCGCTTCAGCCCAGGCGGTTTGCGTGTTGATAAAGCTGAGCACGCTGCCGGGGCTGAACTCGCGGTTTTGCGGATCAACGCCGCCGTTGATGTACTCCAGACTGACCCACTGCGGCGCCTCGACACGGTAAAGCACCTGGATCGCCACTGGCTGGTCGTTCAGGTAGATCAGCGCCCCAGTCATAAAGTCGCGCATTAGGCTGAACACCTCGGTCAAATGCGCCTTACCGGTCGCCTCGAAGCCCCAACGGCGCTGAAACAGCTCGGCGTAGATTAGCGCCTGCTCGCCGGCGGACAATTCCAGCATCGGCCGGATAACACCGCCCGCCTCTTCCAGCAGACGCTGTTCGCGGCGTTGGTTGTAGCGGAATTTCTTGCTGTACTCCTCAGGCTCGCGGGCCAACGCCAGGCCTTCAGGCTGCTCGCGCAACGTACTGATCGAGCTGGCATTCAGCACTGAAATATAACGACCGCGATGGCGCAACGAGACGCTGGCGGAGGGCGCTATCGGAAGAATCAATTCCGCATTGCCGAGGTCAAACAGGCCCCGCTTGCCCTGCTGCTTGAGCACATCCTTGGACAGCGCCAGGTGCCGTCCCCAGGTCGGAATTGCCGCCTGCAGCTCGCCCTGCTCAAACCAGCCCAGGTGACGCACCGGCAAACCGGCCAGCCCCGCCAAACGTTCGATGACCTGCGGATGGGTGGCGACGCTGCCGCCGAAGCGCAGCCAGGCATCGGCATACGCAGCAGCATCAATCGGCGTCCAACCGTGCTCACGCCAGGCGCGCAAATGACTGAGCATCAGGCACTTGGCTCCGCATGCAGGTCAGCATCGTCGGCAAAATCACGGGCATGTAGGCGTGCGTAGTAGCCATTAAGCGACAACAACTGCGCGTGGGTACCGCGCTCAACAATTTCGCCTTGCTCCATCACTAGAATCAGATCGGCTTTCTCAATAGTGCTCAGGCGATGGGCGATCACGATAGTAGTACGCCCTTCGACAACCTTATCCAGCGCAGCCTGGATGTGCCGCTCGGACTCGGTGTCCAGCGCGGAGGTGGCTTCATCGAGGATGAGCAGCGGAGCGTCCTTGAGCAGCGCCCGAGCAATCGCCAGGCGCTGGCGCTGACCACCTGAGAGCAATACACCATTCTCGCCCACCAGGGTGTCGTAGCCCTGCGACATTTTCTCGATGAACTCAGCGGCGTATGCATCCTCAGCGGCACGCTTGACGGCGTCCAGAGGCGCACCGGCCAGATCGCCATAGGCGATATTGTTGCGCACGGTGTCATTGAACAGCGTGACATGCTGGGTCACCAAAGCGATATGGCGACGTAAGTTACGCAGTGTGTACTCTTCTACATCCAGGTCATCGAGCAGAATCTGACCTTGTTCATGGTGATAGAAACGCGGAATCAGGCTCGCCAACGTGGATTTGCCGCTACCAGAACGCCCCACCAACGCCACCATCTGCCCCGGCTCGGCAACAAAGGAAACATTATTTAGCACGGGCTTTTCACTGGTCGGATATTGGAAGCTGAGATTGCGGACCTGCAAACGACCCGTTACTCGCTCACGCTCCTGAGTACCCAGGTCAACTTCAGGCTGCTCATCCAGCTGCTCAAAAATACTCTCGGCCCCAGCCACCCCTTTTTGGATAGTCGAACTGACCTCAGACAGCTGACGAATTGGCTTGGGTAGCAACCCCGCCAGCGTGATGTAAGCCACTAAATCACCGGCACTGGCATCACCACGTAACAGCAGTACGAGGAACATCAATACGGCCATGGCGCTGTAGATCACCAGCTGCAGGCTTGGGGTGTAGACCGCGCCTGTTTTAACCATTTTCAGCTGCTTGAGGCGGTTATCCTCGCTGGCGGCCTGGAAACGTTGCTGCTCATAACGTTCACCGCCAAAACTACGGACAACTCGATACCCCTGAATGGTTTCCGAAGCCACATGGGTAACATCCCCCATCGCAACTTGAATCTTCTTGCTTTGCTTGCGAAATTTCTTACTGGTGCTGGACACCATCAATCCAATAATCGGCAGTATCGCAACCATAACCAGCGTGAGCTTCCAGTTCATCCATAACAAGGTTGCAAAAAGAAAGACAACCGTCATCCCCTCACGCACCACCACCTTGATCGCATCCGTAGCGGCACCAGTAACCATGGTCACGTTGTAAGTAAGCCTGGATATCAGGTGACCTGAGTTGTGGCTATCAAAATACCGATTGGGCAGCGTTAGAAGATTGTTGAATAGCGCAATACGCATATCTTGAACCAAGCCCATGGAAACTTTGGCGAGGTAGAAATTGCCGAGAAATGAACCAATGCCCTGCCAAAGAGCAATAAGAACAATAAGCAGAGGAACGGCCTGGAGCAGTTTAAGCTCTGCAAGCCAGGGCGCATGGGCCTGCACCCAAGGTACCCCAGCAAAAAGTCCGACATTCGGATTACTGAGTCCATCAACAAAGAACTTCAGGATGTAGCCAAGCATTGGCTGAGTTGAGGCGAAGATCAGAAACCCGAAAATACTGATCAAAAACATACCAATGTACGGTTTCACGTACCCCAGCAGCCGAAAGTAGATTTTCAGGCTGCTGGGCTGGACCGCATCATTTCTCGCATCACTCATGAATCAACTCACTTCAATACAGGCGGATCGCAGTCTAACACTGTGCGGCTGTGCAATAAGGGCAAGTGTAAGGGCCAGAGGAAGCCAGACTACGAACCACTCGGCCCTGGGGGTGCCCCATAAACTGGCCGCATCAAACTGAAGCGCCGCCAGCGAGACAACCAACGTTCCGAATACCAGCCGCCCTCCGGCGGAAAAACGATGCTGCCAAGCAATATGAAATGCACTCAACCACAGGCCTATCCACAAAATCACACCCGGGACACCCAGCTCAACTGCAACATGGGTGAAACCATTGTGCGTATGGTCGAAGCCCTCGGGGTAGTTGGACGTCACAACACGATAATCCGTACCGATTCCCAACCCGAGAAAGGGATTTTGCATAACCATGTCTAGACTGGCCTGGAAAATTTCTGGTCGGTACGACAGACCGCGCGCGAGAATAAACGGCGCGAAAAGCTCATAACCGACCCAGCAGACAACCATGAGTACGATGCCGCCCATCCACACAAAGCGACCACCGCGAAGTAAAAGCAGGGCAGAAATACCAGCGATTAATGCCAGCATTGCACCGCGGCTCTGCCCCAGCAGAACAAACGCTAGGGCGAACAGCATCAGCACACCCCACAGAAAACCCTGCGAGACACCCGACGGTTTGAACCGCGCCCCCCAAATCACCACAAGCGCCATGACATAGGCACCGAGAATCGGGTGCCCCACCTGCCCTATACCCTCAAGCCGAGCACTGAGTGGCTGCATATCGCGGATATAAAACAGATAAATGCTCACGCAACAAGAAAGCGCTAAGCCTACAAAGGCGACAGCCAGGCCCTGCCACACGCGCTCAGGATACTGAGAGGACAGCAGTGCCAGGGACACAAGAAAAATCCCGATATAAAGCACGCGTTTCAATTCTCTCGGCGGCTCGTCAGCGCCAGTCCACAAAGTACTCAGCGCAGCCCAGGCCAAGAAGAGCAATAAGAGCGAACAGAAAACCTGACTCTTGCGCCAAAGCTCAAGCAAGCGCTGGTGAAAGACAACCATTGACAGCAAACCGGGCAGCCAAAGCAAAACAACCAACGCTTGCTGATAAACCTTATTGCTCGGGGCCCATGCAATCCCCAATAGAAACCACAAATAACCAAAGGTTATCAGCAGCATTGTTCCCTTCGCCGACATTCTCAACATCAATTCCCAACTCCCAACGCCCAGGGCACTCAGTGGGCGGCTCAACCTAAAAAAGGGGTATTCTATGCGGTATCTAACATTCGATACCTTAAGTAATGAACGCCACCCCACAACTTATCTATCTCGCCTTCGGCGCAGACATTTACCAACGCGAAGCGGTTTTCAGCATAGCCAGCGCGCTCGCCCACTCAGCCCTCTGCGCAAGTGATCGCCGGTTTGAGATTCAGGTCTTTACCGATAACCCTCAGTTTTACACGAAGCTACCCGTCACAACTCACGCCATAGACCCCACCTGGAATGGCCCTCACCGCTACCATTTCAGGATCAAGCACGCCCTCTTGCTCAACATACTCAATAAGTATGAAAAGGCTGCGCTGATTGACACTGACACGTTTTTCCGCACTTCTCCTGAGTCACTGTTCGGGCGCTTAACAGGTGGTCATCTACTCTGCAATGCTATCGGAGCTGTTCTCGGAGAATCACCATCGCTTCCCAGCCAGTCAGTCACCTATCTCGAGCAGAATGGACTTTTGGAGACGAATATGCGCCAGACGAACTCTGGCGTAATCGGTCTAACCACGACTGACAAAGGGGTTCTCGAACACGCCATTAAGCTGATGGATGACCTGCGCCCACTGGCACCAGAACTCTATACATTAGAAGAGCTCAGCTTGGCTCTGGCAGCACATGGCCGGCTGCAGCTCAACGCATGCACCGACCTCATACACCACTACTGGAGCCGCAAGGCGCAGTTCAGAGCCAAAATCCAAGCGTGGCACACAAAGCATCACGGTGAACCTCTGAGCAAAGCAGCAATGGTAGATGTTCTGCTCGTGAATGATCGCTTGCCACGACCACCACAGCCTTACCGGAGCTGGCAAAAAGCTGTGACTGCTCTAATCGCCAAAGAGCGCAGACAATTTATACGAGAGCTGCTTTATGGCTGCCATGACTACTCAAACGAGTTCGATCACGCCTGTGCAGTGGCTTGGTGGGATAAAGCATTAGTCAATATTGAAGAACGACAGGGACAACCGCTGAGCAGCGAGCATATGACGCTATGGCTGGCAGATCCGTTGTTAAAACTGTTGGCAGGCCGCCACTACGACACCATGCTGGCCCACCTACTAAGCCGCCTCAAGGCCAAGCAGGTCATTTAAGGCTAAGGACACACGATGCTGAGCACGAAACACCTGACCGATAGCGCGTTGGCGACACTGACCGCCGAGGCGAAAGTACTCGAAGAAGACAGTCTAGGCCCCAAGGTTTATCGCCTCTCCAACGGCCACTTCCTCAAGCTTTTCCGGCGCAAACGCTTGATTTCCTCAGCCCTGCTCAGGCCGTATTCCGTACGCTTTTATCAAAATGCAGAGCGCCTGGCTGGATTAGGCATCCCAACGCTGACGCCTATCACGCTGTACACCTTTCCTGAAAAGCAGCTCAGTGCCGTTCTCTATACACCGCTTCCAGGCCAGACACTCAAGGAACTGTACCTGCAGAATCCCGAAAGCTTTATCACGCGCCTGCCGGCTCTCTGTGACTTCATCCGCGAGCTTCACAGAAAAGGGATTTACTTCCGCTCACTTCACATGGGCAACATCGTGCTGACCCCACAAGATACCTTGGGACTAATTGATGTTGCCGATCTGGCCTTTCACCGTCGACCGCTATCAAAAGCCAAAGCCGCACGCAACCTCAAGCACTTCGCTCGTCTGCTGCGGCAAATGGAGATTGCCGGACGCTTCCCAATGGTGGAGTTATCGGCTGCCGTTTTAGCAGACTAACGTGCAAGCAAGTGCTGATAAAACGCCTCGAATCGTGCCCAAACACCTTCGGCATCCAAGCCCACACGTTGCACATCAGCCAGGGCAGCGGGGTCTTCTGTCAGCACAGTATTGAGCGCATTGCGCCACGCCTCAGTAGCGCATGGCAAAAGCCCTGCCGCACCATTGAGCTGTTCACGAAAGACCGCTAAATCGTTCGCCAAAACCGGTACGCCTGCAATCACCGCCTCAGGCAAGACCAACCCCAACCCCTCCTGCTCCGATGGAATGCAGATCAAATCAAAGGCCGAGTACAGGCGGGGAGCTTCGGCATGATGACCGGTCAAATAAACCTGCCTGAGCACACCCAACTTTTCAGCAAGGGCTGTCAATTGCTGGCGCTCAACCCCCTCCCCGACGATCACAAGACGATCCTCGGGGTTGTTCAGGAGCCAACCCGCGGCAGCAGTCACCAGACGACTAAAGCCTTTCTCTGGCACCAGGCGGCCCACCGCACCAATCGTTCGCCCGGCACCTGGCGGAATGCCAAGAGCGCGCTGCGCGGCTTCTCGCGCCATAAGCGAGGATCGAAATGCCACGGGTTCGATCGCTACACGCCCGCTCAGCACCTTTAAGCCGACCTGCGCTTCAAGCTCAGCGGCCAACGTGGCAGAAACCGCTACCAGATCCAGACGGTCCGCAGGAAAGCGTCTCAAGAGAGCAATGTGTGCTGCCTTTAGCCGTTTTGAGCCATGAAACATCACCACCGCTCGTGTAGCGGTCAGCGCTGCCAACAAGGGGAGAATAAAAGCTGCCACACCGATACCGTCGATAAGCACCACGCGTGGCGGTTGCTGCATCAGCCGCTTAGCCAGACGCCGCCGATCCCGCACACGCTGCAGCCTCCCCAGCAGCCCTGCGCCCTTGATGCGCGCCGAGGAAAGACCGAGCGCAGTAACGCACCCCAAATCAGCCAGCGGTGCGGCATCACCTGACTGCAATAACAGCGTTTCTACGGTTTCACCGGGCTTACCCATCTGGAGAACCTGCCGATGCACCTTATGCACGGAGACGAAGGCTGCACCACCGCTCCACATAACGTTCAGAACGCTCACGATCACTCCTTAATTGGACCGGCAGGCCCTCAGATCAACTTCCACCTGGCCAGCGGACGAAGAAACCATGGCAAACGGCTGTGAACGCGCAATGAAGGGCGCATGACCTCAGCGATTGCATGCCCGAGCGCTGCAAAACTGTAACGCTGCTGCGCCAGTACTCGACCGGCCTCTGCAATCATCTGGGCTTTTTCCGGGTCGGCACGCAATATGCCAAGCTTCTCGCGGAGCTCAGGAATATCGCGGTAAAGCACCAGGTTATGCATATCGACAAAACCCAGTGCAGTATTCTCTTCAGCGCCCTGGTCATAGGCGAGCAATACGCAACCCACGGCCATCGCCTCAAAGTTCTTGATCATGTATTCACCCATCCCGACATCAGCGCTCACAAAGAAGCGGATACGGTTGAGTGTGTCGTTATATTCCTGGCCGGATTTCGTCTTGGTGACCAACAGGTTCTCGACGGACGCCAACTCATCCAGCAGCGCCTTGCGCCCGCTATAGGCCACGCTCTTGGTGCTGCCAACAAAGGCCAACTCGATATCACGCTCCAGGCCTTGATAGGTCATCAGCCCCTGGTCGTAGCCTTTGG
Source organism: Pseudomonas sp. (assembly GCF_030684895.1). GTDB lineage: Bacteria > Pseudomonadota > Gammaproteobacteria > Pseudomonadales > Pseudomonadaceae > Aquipseudomonas. Next base: position 114,797 of record NZ_JAUXXP010000038.1, read on the forward strand.
GCACGAAAACAGCATCGAACCCTTCGGCACGCAAACGCTGGCTGACTTGGGCACCGGAGCTGATGATGCGCACCCAGGGCATACGTCGATAGTGGGCGCTGAACTTGCCCGTATATTTGCACGGAATATAGTTCTGGTAGGCGTCGTGCTCGAGAATCACGACGTTGGGCAAGGTGCGAATGAAGCGCCACTGGCGCATCTCTTTCTTGAAACGCAGAAAGAAAAGAACCCTGTCGTAGCGAGACAGATCAACGTGTTGGCGGAAATAGCGCTTCAGATTGGCCTGCTCATCGCTACTCAGCCAACGAATGTCGCAGTTGTCGCATGACGCGGCGATGCCGTCATACAGCCTGTCTAAGATTGCACGCTGCTCGGCTTGGACCAGAAAAAGCACGTTCACTGACACACCTCAAAAACGGTACCCATAATCGCCTATGAGAACAGCGCAATAGCTGCCCCGAAGCATCTATACAGCGAGCAACCGCCACGAAGGCAGAAGCAGAGCCTGTCGTCGAATCCGCTAGAGCGTCCCATCTGGTAGTTGCAACAGCTCGGCCAAACGCTGCTTATCCCGCCGACTGAGGACTTTACTCCAGGGCTGATTGCTCAGCGCGTCGCCTTTGGCTAAGACTTTTCGCATTAGCTCCTCGGCGTATCCACAACCGCAGGCTTCAGCATAAGGATCGGCGCGCATCACAGCTGCGTAATAGGCAAGCTTGGCGAGCGAACGGCTTTTGGCGGGGAGAAATAAACTTCTCACTCGATAGTCGAGACGCTGCCACCAGGCAGGCCTGGGTTTAGAGGTCGGGACCTCGCGCACCGCTTGCACGGTCTGCGCAGAAAATGCCTCGCCATAGCGCTGAAAAAATACCGCGATCATATGGCGCCAATAGTTCTTGCCTGAAAAATAATGCATCACGACACCGCGCGCCTGCGCAGGTCGCCCCAAATGCCTGGCAGCAACACCCACGGCAAATTGCTCGACAACATGGATCGTGGGGACCATCGGATGCAGTACATCGATCAGGGCCAAGGTCTCATCCATCAGGTGTGACGCCTCGACCTGGAAACCCAGAACGCCCGAATTGATCTGCAACATCTGTTGATCGACACCGTGTTGCTCTGCCAGATAGGGTGCAAGGACGTCATGCATGACATCGCCCTTGTACTCTTTCCAGACACCTTCAAC
>NZ_JAUXXP010000041.1 GCF_030684895.1 Pseudomonas sp.
AGCTATAGGAAGACCGCGTTCGGTCACCTGTTTGACAGCTTCAATTTTGAATTCTTCGGGATAACGCGGGTTGCTCATGGCACCTCCTAATGGGCCGTATTATGAGGCATGGAGGTGTCTACGAAACTAGGGGCGATTCAGTTCTTACTATGAGTTGCTCCCCCATGATGGGGATCACCATCCATTGGTAGATACGCAACCGCCGACGAAGAATTATGTTCTGAGCGCACAAGACTATTTAGCCCGTCAGAACAGCCGAGACGCCCTGTCTCAGTCCCGTCGTGCTTTAGAGTCACTCTCGAAGCAGCTCTGGAAGTGGATATCCAAGCTATCCCCTGAACCGGTCAAATTGACGTATCGGAGCCCTGGAGCGAAGCCAGAGCTTAGAAATCTGTGCGAGCAACTCAAGAGTATTCTGGCCAAACCCCAGCTTGTGCATGCTAGAAAGGAGCAACTGCTCGCTGCACTCACTCAGCTACTAGGCATCAATGGAGCATCTCCCGAGTGGGCATATCTGAACTCGGGCACTCATGAGGATGATCGTTACGAATTTGATCGTGGGACAGTCCGAGGAATTGTTGATGCGCTAGCCGAAATTGACATAGCTCTTCGCTAAAAGGGCTATGTCTAATCTCAACGGGTTGCTCAGTCAGTCACTGTCATCAGTGCGGCAAGCCTAGCCAGGGCATCACTGATGACTCGACCTTGCCCCTCGATATTGCTGATGATTTGCCGTGGTGTGCGAGTGTCCACATCGACTACGGCGGTCGGATTAACAGCCTTCAAGTCGAATACGGCGGCATCAATATCAGCAGCTTTTGTTTCTAGGTCTCGTGCGGCCTTTTCTTTTTCCTGAATCTCGCTGGTCAGTGCCAGCAGTTCAGCATCGCTGGCCTTGTCTTTTTTCAAGCGTTTGAGCTGTTCTTTCAAATCAATAACTGTGGCTTTGATTTGCGCTGCCTCATCCAGCAGCGGCTGCATCTCGGCGCGAGCCTTGGCGCGGCGGGCGGCAAAATCCACTGTCCAGGAATAAGGGCTTGCGCCTTCCGGCTTGCCGCGCTGCGCCAACATGCGGGCATAGCTGGGGAAGGGCTTACCTGCGTTGGCCTCATCGGACAGCCAATCGGCCGTGAGGATGGAGGGCAATTGCGCATCGGCCAACACCGAACCGTCTGGGGCAAAGCCAAAGTGCGCCAAGGTCAGTGGTGTTTTCTTGCCGACCTTCACGTAAGACAGGTCGTAGTACCACGTCTTTTCGGTTTTCTTGCCCTTGGTGAAGAACAGTAAATTGGTTTTCACGCCAGCGCCAGCGGTAGAAAACACGCCACCGGGCAGGCTGACGATGGCCCATAAGTCACATTCATCCACCAGTTTTCGCTTGGTTTCAACGAATGAGCTTTCATTGGTGCGGAACAGCAGCCCCTCGTCCAGTACGATGGCGCAAGTGCCTTTGGGCGCCAACTCGCCAAGAATGTCCTGTACAAACAGCACCTGCGTGGCGCTGGTTTCATAGGCAAAGTTCTTCTGCGCATCTTTGCCTTCCTTGCCGCCGAAGGGCGGGTTGGTAAGGATTACATCGAAAGTCTTGGGTGCCTGATCAAACAGCGCCGCGTAAGTCGCGCGACGGGTCAGCGAGTTGCCATGCCACAGATTAGGCTGGTCGATGCCGTGCAGCACCAAATTCGCCAACGCAATCGGGAACACCAAATTCTCTTTTTCACGACCAAAGAAAGTGTCGTGCTTTAGGGTGTCGATGTCGGTGCTGGTGGCGCTTTTACCCAACTGCCGGGCGATGTGCTCATAGGCAATGGCCAGAAAACCGCCAGTGCCACAGCAGGGGTCGTATACCGTCTGCCCGAGTTGAGGATTGACCGTATGCACCATGGCGCGGATCACCTCGCGCGGCGTGAAGAACTGGCCTCCGTCGGAATTTTTCTCACCCATCTTCAACAGCAAATCTTCATACACCTGCGACAAAGTGAAGAAATGCTGATCGTCTACATGGTCAATATTGATCTGGTGAACCTTGTCGAGGATATCGCGCAGATTGGTTTCGCTATCGACGCGCACCTTTTCCACCGCCGTCATGGTACGGCCCATGATGCGCTGCTTGCGACTGGCTGCCGGGTTGGGCAGGCCAGTGCGTGTGTCGATGTCCAGACTGTGTAGGTGGGGCAGCAATTCTTTATTGATAAACTCGAATAGTTTGCCGTCACCCGCCGCAAATAACTCCTGTCGCTTCCAACCGAAGAGCCAGCCCTCAGCCGTTTTTGGGTGACCGGGTTTCTCGGAATAGGGCGCAGCCCAGTCTTGCCAACGGTAGGGACTGTGCAGCGCGGGTGAGAAGTTATTGCCCAAGACCTCGGCCTCTTCGCGCTCCTTGGCTTCCTGCGCATCGAGAATGCGCAGAAACAGAATCCAGGTCAGCTCCGGTACATATTGCAAGGCGCTCGCGCAGTTGGAGCGGCGCATCACATCGCAGATGCTTTTGACGAAGCTGGAGAGCGACTGGGTGGAGGCAATGGCCTTGGACTGTTTTTCGGTTGTATTTTTTCTGGCCATATTTACACCTCAAAGGCTTGCGCGAGCACACGATTGGGAAGGCGATTGATGTCTTCCAGCGCTGCTTTACTTGAATTTTCCAATGCGTCGATTTCGGTCATAGCGGCCTGAATGCGCGCCACGATGTGTTGTTGTTCAGTCTTGCTGGGTGCTGGCACTTCCAGCGCCTTCAGCAGCGCACCGTTCAGATTGGCCTGATTGCCACCCCTATCCTCCGACAGATCGCGCAAATCCTGATACGACGACTTCAGCCAGAGATAAAGAAAGTCCGACTCCCATGTGTCGTTAGGCAGGATGGCGAAGCAGGCTTGATTGGTGGTGGCAGGAATTTCCAGAATGGCTGATTGCCCGCGTGTTTTTCCCTGTCCATACATTGCAATCAGGACTGATTTGGGTGGCAGCAATGTCAGCGAGCATTCCGCTAGCGCTGCCTTCGAGATGGCTTCTTCGGTGGCCGTGATCGGCGCAAAGGCCACTTCGCCGGTTTTTACCCAAGCGATTTCTGCCGGTTGCCAATACTGTTTGTTGCCGCGCGACGGCGTTGAGCCGCTGGTTGTTTCGGCGTAGTCGCCGAGCTTCTTTTTCGTTGCGCCATCCAGTTCCGCAAAGAATGCCTTGAGCATGCGGGCACGCAGCAAGCGTGTATCGCTCAACTGCAACTGCGCCGCTTGCCGGGCGGTTTCCACTTCGGCCAGCTGGGCTTGCAGGCGGGCGGCGATTTGGCGTTGCTCTCGCTCATTAGCCTCTGGAAATGGTTGTGCCTCAAGAAACTCACCTGACACGCTCGGAAATGTTGATCCATTGCCAGCCGCTAACAAGGCATCTGCCTTGTGCCTTAACCAAAGACCAATGTAGTCAGTGTCAGCTTTGTCGCTGCGCGCTCGAATTGCCGCTAAGCCACGTCCGATGACATATTCTTGATCGGCGATATTTTGTCGCCCGAGCGTGTTGCCTCGCACACAAAAGAGGATATCTCCCCGCGCCGCTATTTTGGTTGGCGCTGTAGTCCATTGAACAGCGACAGGGGTGGTTGCACCGAACTCAGCTGGGCCATTTAGTAACGGAAAACCAACTCTATTCTTGTTATACGTAGTTCCATCAGGTGATTGCCCCATGATTACGTGGGCGACGTCTGCTAGTTTTGTACCGCTCATACCCCAAACAACCTTGCTTTGGCATCGTGTATCACATGCGTCGGTGCACCCAAAACACGCAAGGCATTCAATCCCCCAGCCAGTTTGATTTCGGGCACTTCCCACAGGTTCTGGCTTTCCAGCGCATCGGTGCCGCCTTGGGCGAACTGGTGGCCGAGGCCCTTGAGCACTATGGCTGCTTTGTCATCCATGCCGCTGAACCAGCTGGCGTTATGGCTGATAAAAAGCTCGCCACGCTCGGGCCTCTTTAGGGCGCGTGCGTGGTAGCCGTGGTGGCCAAAGAAGTCGAATAGGTCAAAATCATTCATGTGGTCAATGTCTCGGATTGCTTCCGGGCTGAAGTTATCGCCCAGCAGGTGGTCAATCAGTTGGCGGCGCTTTTTCGCTTCAATCCATAGGGCGCGGAAGTCGTCGAGGTTGTGGGCTTCAGACACTACCCGCTGTATGACTTCCCTGCGGTATTCATCGACCGGGATGAGCGTTTCGCGCCCATCCCGGCGGCTGAGGATGAAGTGACCCAGTGCGTTGATGACGACGGATTGCCCGCCGATCTCGGCCACGGCTGGGCCATCGTCACCGCCGCCACCCGTATCGCCTCCATCATCGCCATCACCCTTGCCACCACTGCCCGGACGCGGCGGTTTGGTGATGAAGTCTGTGCCAAACAGGCTGGTGACGTCGGTGTAGTCGTAGAGCCAGAACTTGTATTTCTGGGTTTCCTCGTGGATGCGCGTACCGCGCCCGACCATCTGGTAAAACTTGATGGGTGATTGCAGGTAGCGAAAGAACACCACAGCATTCAGGCGCTCGATGTCCACACCCGCTTCGAGCAGGTCTACCGTGCAGGCGATGAAAGCGCGCTCGCCGGAGCCGCGCATGGGTTCGATCATGTCCGAGCCATTGTTGGCACCGCCCATGCATTTGAATGCGTAGTGATCTTTGGGGGGGTGGCCTTTTTCTTTGCACCAGTGCACATACAAGTTGTTCATGTGCTGGGCCACGCGGTCGGCGTGGATTTCGCGGGTGCAAAAGATGATGACTTTTTGTTCTGGCCCGCCGTTTTCGCACAAGAGCTTGAACAGGTCTTGGCACATCTTGGGCGTGCGCAGTTCGATGAACAGTTCGTCGTCGAAGTCTTTACCGGTGTATTCGTTCTTGGTGAGGTCGTCTGCGGTCAACGGCAGGCCGGTTTTGATGTCCTTGACGCCTGCTTTGAGGATGTCTTCTTTGGTGAAGGTGGCGTTATCGATGCTGGCCTTGCGTTTGACGATTTCGCAGGCGGCGAGGTAACCGTCTTCCTGCGCTTGAATCAGGGTGTATTCGTACACCGGTTCGCCAAAATACTTGCGGTTGTTGGCAGTGATTTCCTGATCATCAGCGCTGGCGTGTTTGGATTCTTCCAGCTTGCGCGGCGTGGCGGTCAGGCCGATGTGAATGGCGTTGGGGTTGCGTTTCAAAACCTCAGACCAGCGACCCCAGGCCGAGCGGTGGCATTCATCAATGATGATCACGCTGAAGGCATCTTCTCCATAGTGCTCGGACAAGAAGCTGGCAAAACCATCATCGTCATCTAGGCCAAGTGTCTGGTAGGTGGCAATGTGGATGCGGGCATTTTGCGCACTGTTGCCGCCACGCTCGGTGCTAACTACACGGACGTTGTCGCCAAAGGCGGCTTTGAGTTTGGCGTATGCCTGTGTGCGCAACTCATCTCGGTCGCATAGGAACAGCGCAGGCTTTGGCAATTGCCCGGCCTGGCTCATTCGCCACAGCAGGTTGGTAGCAATGATGGTTTTGCCAGCGCCGGTGGCCAGCGTCAGGAGCACGCGTGGAGGCGTTCCAGCCTGTTGATCAAGCAGGATTTTTTCAAAAGCTGCGCGGATCGCCGCATCCTGGTAGTAGCGGGAGAGCGCCCATGCTGGGCTGTCAGCCTGGAACAGCATAGCGGCCTCGGGCCGGGCCATGTTGATACCTGTGTCTTGGGCGTAACGTGCGGTCAGGTCAGCGTGCGGCGGGAAGTCGGCAAACGGGAAAGGACCACCTTGCAAGCTGGAGACGCAGTCGAACTCGCCATAGCGGTGGCCATTGGTAGCGAAAACGTACTTCACATCGAAGCGTTCGCAATCAGCATAACCTTTCGCTTGCTGCATGCCTTTGAGCGGGTCTTCGCTTTCTTTCTTGGCTTCAAGCACGGCGACGGGCAGCGGTTTGGGCATCTCGCCCACCTGCACGCAGAGTAGATAGTCTGTGCGTCCTGGACCCTTACGGCGGCGGCCTTTTGCACCACTGGGTTCGACGGGGGCTGGGGTAAGGATGGTTTCGAGCGTGATGTGCTCACGGCTGACGTAACCTTTGTCGCGCAGCACAGGATCAATCAGATGGTAACGGGTATCCGCTTCGTTCATGCCCATAGATTTATCGGACTCCTTTGTGCTGTTGATCCTTCATTCGCGCGGGCTGCGCGTACCCATAAACCTACTTTGGATAGTCGGAGTTTCCACGGCTAAATAAAAGCCCAAGCTTTTGCTTGGGCTTTTATTTATTTTTGCATTAATTTGGTGCGCTCGTTTCGCTATGAGTGAAAAACTTTCACGTCATAGCGATTTTGAGCGGTGACTGGAATCAATCCCAGCTCAACGCCCCACCAGTCTGATACTCAATAACCCGCGTCTCGAAGAAGTTCTTCTCTTTCTTCAGGTCCATGATTTCCGACATCCATGGGAATGGGTTAGACGTACCTGGGTACTCTTCCTTCAAACCAATCTGGGTCAGACGACGGTTGGCGATAAATTTGAGGTAGTCCTCCATCATCGCCGCGTTCATGCCCAGTACGCCGCGCGGCATGGTGTCGCGTGCGTATTCGATTTCCAGCTGAGTGCCCTGGAGGATCATCTGGGTGGCTTCGTCTTTGAGCTGGGCATCCCACAGGTGCGGGTTTTCGATCTTGATCTGGTTGATCACGTCGATGCCGAAGTTCAGGTGCATGGACTCGTCACGCAGGATGTACTGGAACTGCTCGGCAACGCCGGTCATCTTGTTGCGGCGACCCATGGAGAGGATCTGGGTGAAGCCGCAATAGAAGAAGATGCCTTCCAGTACGCAGTAGTAGGCGATCAGGTTGCGCAGCAGTTCTTTGTCGGTCTCGACGGTGCCGGTGTTGAAGGTCGGGTCGGAGATCGAGCGGGTGTACTTGAGGCCCCAGCTGGCTTTCTTCGCGACCGACGGAATCTCGTGGTACATGTTGAAGATCGCGCCTTCATCCATGCCCAGCGATTCGATGCAGTACTGGTAGGCGTGGGTGTGGATCGCCTCTTCGAAGGTCTGGCGCAGGATGTACTGGCGGCACTCCGGGTTGGTGATCAGGCGGTACACGGCCAGGGCGAGGTTGTTGGCAACCAGGCTGTCGGCGGTGGAGAAGAAGCCGAGGTTGCGCATGACGATGCGGCGCTCGTCGTCGGTCAGGCCGTCCGGGGTTTTCCACAACGCGATGTCCGCGTTCATGTTCACTTCCTGCGGCATCCAGTGGTTGGCGCAACCATCCAGATACTTCTGCCAGGCCCAGTCGTACTTGAAGGGTACGAGCTGGTTGAGGTCGGCGCGGCAGTTGATCATGCGTTTTTCGTCGACGGCAACGCGCGCGGCGGTGCCTTCCAGCTCGGCCAGGCCTTCGGCGATGTCGAGTTGGTCGAGCGAGGCTTTGGCGCGGGCTACGGCGTCGCTGTCATCAGCGGCTACGGCGCGGGCTTCAACGGCAGCAGCACCGCCCACCTGGTCGAGTTTGTCGATGCTCATGTCTGCCAGTTGGGCAGAGGCTTTGTTGGCTACTACGGCGTCGGCGCCGTCTTCCTTGTCAAATTCATCCCAGCTCAGCATGGCTTGGCTCCTGCTTGCGGGCCGGTGAAATAACCGACCTGTGTGGATATACAGTCTTTATTGTGTTCCGTTGCGTACAGCGCGCAAGGGCAAAACGGGTACCGCTGGTCGGGGCGGCTCTAGTGGCCGGTGTTGCCCCGAAGCCCACGCCGGTGAGGGCGGGGGTTGGTAATAAGTGGGGAGGTGGTGTTGCTTTTGCCCCTCTCCCTAACCCTCTCCCCGAAGGGGCGAGGGGATAAAGCCGTGTGTTGCTTGTGCTCTTTGCTCTTTGCTCGACGTTCGAGCGTGTAGCTGAGCGAGTAGTCGCAAGGCACCTGCTGGAGTGGAACCCCTGAGCGTACGCATGTACGTGATGGGGGCCGCTCCGGCAGGTAACGCCGCGAATGCCGTTCAGATCCGCGCGTTGCCGAACACCTTACTGGCACGCCTCACAGTCTGGTTCATCAATGGCACAGGCCTTTGGTACTGGCGCTGGGCCTGCGCTCATTTCCACTTCCGGGGCCTTGGCCGGTGCTGCGCTCAGGCCATCGTTGCCACCACTGGATACGGCGTTGAGCTTGCCGGTGTTGATGGTGGACTTCTCGGTGCTGGTCGCGGCCAGGGCACGGAGGTAGTAGGTGGTTTTCAGGCCACGGTACCAAGCCATACGGTAGGTCACGTCGAGCTTCTTACCCGAGGCGCCGGCGATGTAGAGGTTCAGCGACTGGGCCTGGTCGATCCACTTCTGGCGACGGCTGGCGGCGTCAACGATCCACTTGGTGTCGACTTCAAACGCGGTGGCGTAGAGGTCTTTCAGCTCTTGCGGGATGCGCTCGATCTGCTGCACGGAACCGTCGTAGTACTTCAGGTCGTTGATCATGACCGAGTCCCACAGGCCGCGGGCTTTGAGGTCGCGAACCAGGTACGGGTTGATCACGGTGAATTCGCCCGAGAGGTTCGATTTCACGTAGAGGTTCTGGTAGGTCGGTTCGATCGACTGCGATACGCCGGTGATGTTGGCGATGGTGGCGGTCGGTGCGATGGCCATGATGTTCGAGTTACGGATGCCTTTCTGCACTCGGGCACGGATCGGGGCCCAGTCCAGGGACTCGGTCAGGTCGACGTCGATGTACTTCTGGCCGCGCTGCTCGATCAGGATCTGCTGCGAATCGAGCGGCAGTATGCCTTTGCTCCACAGCGAACCCTGGAAGGTTTCGTAGGCGCCACGCTCGTCGGCCAGGTCACAGGAGGCCTGGATCGCGTAGTAGCTGACCGCTTCCATCGATTTGTCAGCGAACTCAACAGCGGCGTCGGAGCCGTATGGGATGTGCTGCAGGTACAAAGCGTCCTGGAAGCCCATGATGCCCAGACCGACCGGACGGTGGCGGAAGTTGGAGTTACGCGCCTGCGGTACCGAGTAGTAGTTGATGTCGATAACGTTATCGAGCATGCGCACGGCGACCTTGATGGTCTTCTGCAGCTTGGCGGTGTCCAGCTTGCCGTCAACGATGTGGTTCGGCAGGTTGACGGAACCCAGGTTGCACACGGCGATTTCGTCGGCGTTGGTGTTCAGGGTGATCTCGGTGCACAGGTTCGAGCTGTGGACCACGCCCACATGCTGCTGCGGGCTGCGCAGGTTGCATGGGTCTTTGAAGGTTAGCCATGGGTGGCCGGTTTCGAACAGCATGCTGAGCATCTTGCGCCACAGGTCTTTGGCTTGGATGGTCTTGAACAGCTTGATCTTGCCGCCGTACTGGGTCAGGGCTTCGTAATACTCGTAGCGCTCTTCGAAGGCTTTACCGGTGAGGTCGTGCAGGTCTGGCACTTCGGACGGGCTGAATAGGGTCCACTGGCCGTCATCGAACACGCGCTTCATGAACAGGTCCGGAATCCAGTTGGCGGTGTTCATGTCGTGGGTGCGGCGACGGTCATCACCGGTGTTCTTACGCAGCTCGATGAACTCTTCGATGTCCATGTGCCAGGTTTCCAGGTAGGCGCAGACCGCGCCTTTGCGCTTGCCACCCTGGTTAACGGCTACTGCGGTGTCGTTGACCACTTTAAGGAACGGCACAACACCTTGGGATTTGCCGTTGGTGCCTTTGATGTAAGCGCCCAGCGAACGCACTGGAGTCCAGTCGTTGCCCAGACCGCCGGCAAATTTGGACAGCAAGGCGTTGTCGCGGATGGCGTCGTAGATGCCGCCCAGGTCGTCCGGCACGGTGGTCAGGTAGCACGAGCTCAGCTGTGCACGCAGGGTGCCGGCGTTGAACAGGGTCGGCGTCGAGGCCATGTAGTCGAATGACGACAGCAGGTTGTAGAACTCGATGGCGCGGTCTTCTTTGTGCTTCTCTTCAATCGCCAGGCCCATGGCCACGCGCATGAAGAACACTTGCGGCAGTTCGAAGCGGGTGCCGTCCTTGTGGATGAAGTAACGGTCGTAGAGGGTCTGCAGGCCCAGGTAGGTGAACTGCTGGTCGCGCTCGTGGTTGATCGCCTTGCCGAGTTTTTCCAGGTCGAAGTCGAGCAGCACTGGGTTGAGCAATTCGAACTCAACGCCTTTGGCGATGTAGGCCGGCAGGGCCTTGGCGTACAGCTCACTCATCTCGTGGTGAGTGGCGCTGGTGGCAACACCGAGGAAGCCCAGACCTTCAGCGCGGATGTTGTCCATCAGCAGACGCGCGGTGACGTAGCTGTAGTTCGGCTCGCGCTCAACCAGGGTGCGTGCGGTCATCACCAGGGCGGTGCTGACGTCGCCCTGGGCTACGCCGTCGTAGAGGTTCTTCAGGGTTTCTTTCTGGATCAGCGCGCCGTCGACTTCAGCCAGGCCTTCGCAGGCTTCGGTGACGATGGTGTTCAGGCGGCCCATGTCCAGCGGCGCAACCGTACCGTCGAGGTGGGTAACGCGAATGCTTGGGTGCGGCTCGGCAATATCGGCGGCGCCGGTCTTGCGCGCCTGGCTGCGCGATTCACGGTAGATCACGTAGTCGCGGGCAACTTTCTGCTCGCCAGAACGCATCAGGGCCAGTTCGACCTGGTCCTGGATTTCTTCGATGTGGATGGTGCCGCCGGACGGCATGCGGCGCTTGAAGGTGGCGGTGACTTGCTCAGTCAGGCGCTCAACGGTTTCATGGATACGCGACGAGGCGGCTGCGGTGCCGCCTTCAACAGCGAGAAAGGCCTTGGTGATGGCAACGGTGATTTTGTCATCGGTGTAGGGCACCACGGTGCCGTTACGCTTGATCACACGCAGTTGACCCGGCGCAGTGGCGTTCAGGCTCTGGTTGTCATCGGTGGCCTGCGGCGCATTGGCCTGCGGGTTCTCGCGGGAGGTGTCGGTGTGCATGAAAGTCTCCATGTTCTGTATTTATTAGTTAGACGCTTTGCCGTCGATCACTGTGGCTACTGCCATTCATTCCATTTCAACAATGCCATGGGCGCAGCCAAAGGCCGGGCACATGGGGACTTGCAAATTGGGCAGGGAAGGTACGACTAAAGCGCCTTCCTGGCTCAAGAGTCACACGTCAAGGCGTTTTTAGCGCCTCAACTACTACATCTAGTGGTGCAACCGCGTGTGCGGTTGCCGCTTTATTGTTTTTCAGGCGCGCCAAGCGCTGCGCTGAAGGATGGCCTGCTGCGGTAGAGCAGGCGTACTGCAAAGGTCTTTCGGGCGACCGGTGACGGGCTGGGATCAGGCCGTGTGCGAGTCATTCTTCTTGTGTCCGGTTGCCAGGCTAAACCCAACATGTGGTGGGTGTCGCGCGATTGGCATACAAGATAATGCGCTATCTGGGGTATTGCAAGGCGATAGAGCAAGAACAACCTGTGGATAAGTTGTGGGTGAATTGTGGGTTAAACCGCGCGATTGGCGGCAAGCCCGCATGCTTGCTGGGGTGTACCGTTCGTCGGTGTTGATCGGGCTTTTCCCGGGGGTTGCCCAGACGTGGCCCATCTCTCAGGTCGATACTACATCTAGTGTTTTTACAGAAATATGGCATGCGCTATGCAGTGCCCGGCGCATTGATACAATGCCGGCCGTTTCCGTGTTGTCTGGAGTCCGTTGTGGAGCAGCAGTCGTGGCACATTCTTATTGTCGAAGACGACCAGCGCCTGGCCGAGTTGACCCGTGAGTACCTGCAGGGCAATGGCCTCAACGTGTCCATCGAGATGGACGGTGCGCAGGCCGCCGCGCGGATTCTGCAGGAGCAGCCTGATCTGGTGATTCTCGACCTGATGCTGCCGGGCGAAGACGGCCTGTCGATCTGCCGCAAGGTGCGCGGGCAATACGAAGGGCCGATCCTGATGCTCACCGCGCGTACCGACGACATGGACCAGGTGCTGGGCCTGGAAATGGGCGCCGACGACTATGTGTGCAAACCAGTACGCCCGCGCGTGCTGCTGGCGCGCATCCGTGCGCTGCTGCGCCGCCATGAAGGCAGTGAGGCGCAGGCCCCTGGCGAGCGCCGGCGTTTGCAGTTCGGCCTGCTGGTAATCGACAGCGCCATGCGTGAAGCCTGGCTGGGCGAGCAGGGCATCGAATTGACCAGCGCCGAATTCGACCTGCTGTGGTTGCTGACCTCCAATGCCGGGCGGATTCTCTCGCGCGAGGAAATCTTCAATGCCCTGCGCGGCATCGAATACGACGGCCAGGACCGTTCCATCGACGTGCGCATTTCTCGCATCCGTCCGAAAATCGGCGACGACCCGATGCACCCACGGCTGATCAAGACCGTGCGCAGCAAGGGCTATCTGTTTGTTGCCGAAGCGGCTGAAGCGCTGACATGAATTCACTGCCATGAACTCGATCTTCTTGCGCATCTACGGCGGCATGCTCGCCGTGCTGGTGCTGGTGGCGCTGCTCGGCGTCGGCGCGCTGCAGTTGCTTAACGATGTGCGGGTCGATCAATACCGTGAGCGCCTGGCACAGGGCACCTTCCGCCTGATGGCCGATAACCTCTCTCCGATGGTGGATATCGAGCGACGCCGCGCGGTGACGGTGTGGGGGCGTTTGCTCGGTATACCGCTGCGCGTTGAAACGCTGGAAAGTGCCGAGCTGGACAGCGGCGCGCGCAATAGTCTGCGGCGTGGTCAGGTGCTGGTGCAGCAGACCGGCCCGCACGAGGCACGCATCTTCAGTCAACTGGATAAACAGCCGTTGCTGCTGATTGCCGACGTGCAGCAGGTCAGCGAGCAGCTGGCCCGCGCCACCAGTTTTCTGCTGATCGATGAGTTGGTGCGGTACCCCTGGGACGAGCAGCCGCGCCGGCTGGCAGCGCTGAAAAAGGATAAACAGTTCGGTTTTGACTTGCGCCTGGTGCGCCTCGATCAGGCCGACCTCGACCCTGATCAACGCCGCCGCGTGGATGAAGGCGACACGGTGATGGCCCTGGGCCGGGGCGGCGACAGCATTCATGTGTTCTCCGGCATCGTCGACACGCCCTGGGTGCTGGAAATCGGCCCGCTGTACCAGATGAACCCTTACCCGGCGCAGTGGCTGGTGCTGATCGGTGCGCTGGGGTTGAGCCTGATCGGGTTCATGGTTTACCTACTGGTACGGCCGCTGGAGCAGCGCCTGAGCGATCTGGAAGGCGCCGCCACGCACATCGCCAGCGGCCGCCTGGATGCCCGCGTGCCGACCCGTGGTAGCGACTCGGTGGGGCGCCTGGCGGCGGCCTTTAACGCCATGGCCGAGCACTTGCAGCGCTCCCTGAGTATCCAGCGTGAGATGGTCCGCGCGGTCTCCCATGAGCTGCGCACGCCGGTGGCGCGCTTGCGTTTCGGCCTGGAAATGATCGGCGACGCGGAAACCGATGCAGCGCGGCGCAAATATATGGAGGGCATGGACAGCGATATCCAGGACCTCGACAAGCTGGTTGACGAGATGCTCACCTACGCCCGCCTGGAGCAGGGCGCGCCGGCGCTGAACTTCCAGCAGGTCGACCTGGGTGAGCTGATCGATCAGGTGATCACCGAGTTGGCCCCGCTGCGCGCCAGTGTGCGGGTCGAACACGGCCCGTCACGCGATGCCCTGGATGGCGGCGGTGCCTGCGTTGAAGCCGAGCTGCGCTACTTACACCGCGCCCTGCAGAACCTGGTGAGCAACGCCATGCGCCATGCCGAATCACGGGTGCGGGTGAGTTATCAGGTGGGGCAGCAGCGTTGTCGCCTGGATGTCGAAGACGACGGCCCCGGCGTGCCAGAAGAGGCCTGGGAGCGCATATTCACGCCGTTCCTGCGCCTGGACGACAGCCGCACCCGCGCCTCTGGCGGGCATGGCCTGGGCCTGTCCATCGTGCGGCGTATCACCTACTGGCACGGCGGTCGCGCGCAGATCAGTCGCAGCGAAGAGCTGGGCGGCGCGTGTTTTACCCTGATCTGGCCACGTAAGCAGGAGTAAGCAGCGGCGTTGCGGCCATAGCTATCGCGGGCAAGCCCGCTCCTACCCGGCTAGGCGCTGTACCTGTAGGAGCGGGCTTGCCCGCGAAGCTTTTGCGGTTGGCACGTAACCGGGCTTGCCCTTGTAGGGTGGCGGGGCCGCCTAGGTACAACCCATCAATTGCTGCGGGTTAGCTTTAGAACGGTGCCGGGCACTCGAAACGCATCCGCTCGCCGCTTTGCGGGTGGGTCAGGCTGAGCATGCTGGCGTGCAGGCACAGGCGCGGGTAGGCGGTCAGGGCTTGTTCGTGGGCGTAGAGGCCGTCACCGAGCAGTGGGTGGCCGATGGACAGCATATGCACGCGCAGCTGGTGCGAGCGGCCGGTGATGGGGGTCAGCTCGACGCGGCAATGCTCGGCGTGGCGTTCCAGCACTTTCCAGTAGGTCAGCGCGTGTTTGCCCTGCTCATGATCAACCACGTGGCGCGGCTTGGTCGGCGGGTCGTAGCGCAGTGGCAGGTCGATGCTGCCGCTGTCCAGTTCCGGCTGGCCCCAGCACAGTGCGGTGTAGGCCTTCTCGGTTTCGCGGTCGTGGAACTGCCGGGACAGCTCACGGTGGCTATCGGCGTCACGGGCCAGGACGATGATGCCTGAGGTTTCCCAGTCCAGGCGATGGACGATGCGCGCTTCCGGGTAGCCGTTTTCCTGCAGGCGGGTGACCAGACAATCGCGGTTATCTTCCGCGCGGCCGGGTACCGAGAGCAGCAGGGTGGGCTTGTTGATCACCAGCAGGGCGGCGTCCTGGTGGAGGATTTCTACTTGGCTGAGGGGCATGGGCTTCTTGAGTGCACGTCGGTCTGCTGGTGTAGGAACGGGCTTGCCCGCGATGGCTTTGTGGCGAGTGAAAGCTTCGCGGACAAGTCCGCTCCTACAGGTTCTGTGTAGGGCTGAAATAAAATGGCGGCCCTTGGGCCGCCATTTTATTCAGGTTTCGCCTGCGGATACGGATTAACGATCCGGCAGGGTGATATTGAGTTCCAGAATGGAGCAGCTGCCCTGGTTTTCCAGTGCGACCTGTACTTGATCCGAGTCGATATTCACGTACTTGCGGATCACCTCGACCAGTTCTTGCTGCAGGGCCGGCAGGTAGTCCGGCTGGCTGCGCTGGCCGCGCTCGTGGGCGACGATGATTTGCAGACGCTCTTTCGCAATGGACGCTGTGGTTTCTTTCTTGCGCTCACGAAAGAAGTCAAAAATGTTCATTCACGACCTCCAAACAGGCGTTGCATGAATCCCTTCTTCTGCACATCGAGGAACCGATGTGCCACTTCCTTGCCCAGCAGGCGGTCAACCGCATCGCTGTAAGCCTGGCCCGCGTCGCTCTGGTCATCAAGGATCACCGGCACACCCTGGTTCGAGGCCTTGAGTACGGCTTGCGACTCCGGGATCACGCCGAGCAGGCGGATGGCGAGGATTTCCTCGACGTCTTCGACGCCGAGCATTTCGCCTTTAACCACGCGCTCTGGGTTGTAGCGGGTCAGCAGCAGGTGTTCCTTGATCGGCTCTTCGCCTTTCTCGGCGCGGCGCGATTTGCTCGCCAGCAGGCCGAGCATGCGGTCCGAGTCACGTACCGAGGAGACTTCCGGGTTGGTCACGACAATCGCTTCATCAGCGAAGTACATGGCCAGATGCGCGCCTTTTTCGATACCGGCCGGCGAGTCGCAGACCACGTATTCGAAGGTTTCGCGCAGCTCATTAATGATTTTTTCGACGCCTTCCTGGGTCAGCGCGTCTTTATCACGGGTCTGACTGGCAGCCAGCACGTAGAGATTTTCCAGGCGCTTGTCTTTGATTAGGGCTTGCGAGAGGGTCGCTTCACCGTTGACCACGTTGACGAAGTCATACACCACGCGGCGTTCGCAGCCCATGATCAGGTCAAGGTTACGCAGGCCCACGTCGAAATCGACGATGACTGTCTTGTGCCCGCGCAGGGCGAGGCCGGTACCGATGGCAGCGCTGGTGGTGGTTTTACCAACGCCACCTTTGCCGGACGTAACAACGAGGATCTTGGCCAAGGTGATTCACCCCAAAATGTAGAAAAAACGCAGGTTTCCGTGGCCTATCTCAGGCTTCCGGGTGCCCTGTCTGTGTCCTTGAAAAGTGGCGGCAGTATCCGTTAAAGGCGGGTGATGTTCAACACGTCACCCGACAGGCTGACATGCACCGCTTCGCCCCAGAGTGGGTCGCGGCGCAAGTCTTCGGCCACCTTGTACTGGCCGGCGATGGAGAGCAGTTCCGCGCCCATTTGCTGGCAGAAAATCCGCGCCTTGAGATTGCCCTTGATGCCGGCCAGTGCTCGACCACGCATCGGTGCGTAAACATGGATGTTGCCATCGGCGAGAAGTTCCGCGCCGGCGCTGACCGGGGCCAGGACGATCAGGTCGCCGCCCTGGGCATACACCTGCTGGCCGCCACGCACCGGGCTGGTGATGATCTTGCTCGGTTTGAATTCGGGTTCTGCGGTTTTTTCCGGCTTCGGCGGCGCCAGGTCGATGGGCCGCTCGCGGGCGCCGGACGGCGGTAGTACGGGCAAATCCAGCGCTTCGGCGGCGGCGATATCGGCTTCGCGGTTGGCACGGATCGCCAGGGTGCGCAGGCCATGTTTGCGGCAGACCGCCATCAGCTCGGCCAGATCGAGCATGCCTTCGCCTTCCGGCAGCTTGTCCAGGGCCAGCACCAGCGGGGTATTGCTGAAGAAGGCAGGGGCCTGGGCGACTTTTTCGCTGAGCTGCTGGTCGAGGCGGGCGAGGTCGTTGTGCGCCAGCTCCATCACGGTGATGGCCAGCATGCTGCCTTTAAGCTGGAATACAGGGTCTTGCTCGAGGAGATCGGCTTGGCTCATGGTCTGCCTGATACGGCCCTTATTTAGAAACTGGGGGAAAAGTAAGCCGGACTTATAGCGAGAACGCCGCGCGCTCGCAAGTTGCGCGCCGCGAAACCAGGCAGCAAGCAAACTCCTGATAGAATGCCGCGCTTTATTGCGTGCCTCGGACCTGTGTTATGGATCGCCCTGTATTTCGCGCTTATTTCCTGCATCCACGTTTCTGGCTGTTGTGGCTGGGCCTGGGCCTGCTGTGGCTGATTGCCCTGCTGCCTTACAAAGTGCTGCTGTGGCTGGGGCGCTGCCTGGGCAGCGTGATGTATCGCATGGCCAGTTCGCGGCGCAAGATCGCCGCGCGCAACCTGGAGCTGTGTTTCCCGCAGATGCCAGCCGCCGAGCGCGAGGCCTTATTAAAGGAAAACTTCGCCTCTACCGGGATTACCTTCTTTGAAATGGCCATCGCCTGGTGGTGGCCCGCCGAGCGCCTGCGCCGTCTGGGCAGCATCGAGGGGCTGGAGCATCTGCGTCAGGCCGAGGCCGACGGCCAGGGCGTGATCCTCATGGCGCTGCATTTCACCACCCTGGAAATGGGCGGCGGCCTGCTTGGTATGGCGCAGAACATGTATGGCATGTACCGCCCGCACAAAAATCCGCTGTTCGACTATATGCAGCGCCGTGGCCGCGAGCAACGTCTGCTCGGGGTGATTGGCCGTGACGATGTACGCGGCATGCTCAAGCTGCTGCGCGCCGGTGGCGTGGTCTGGTATGCGCCGGATCAGGACTACGGCGCACAGCGCAGTGTGTTTGCCCCGCTGTTCGGCGTGCCGGCAGCCACCGTCACCGCCACCAGCAAGTTTGCTCGCATGGGCCGTGCCCAGGTGATTCCCTTTACCCAGCAGCGCCTGCCGGATGGCCAGGGTTATCGTCTGGTGATCCATCCGCCGCTGGCGGACTTCCCCTCTGAGAGCGAAGAGGCGGACTGCCTGCGGGTCAATCAGTGGATCGAGCAAGCCATCAGCGTCTGCCCCGAGCAGTACCTGTGGGCGCACCGGCGCTTCAAGACGCGGCCAGAAGGCGAGCCGAAGCTCTATAAAAAGAAGCGTTAGATTCGCCATCTAATTGGCGGGTGCGCGCTTAAAGTGGGTTTTCTTGGCACCTGGTGGTTCCGCGAGCGCCTGACTGGCTCCTATACTGGCTGTAAAACAGTGGGAAACAGCCTATGCCGCACACTGCTCCAACCAGTCAGCCGGTTACCGGGCTGATTCTCTCCGGCGGTGGCGCACGGGCGGCCTATCAGGTGGGCGTGCTGGCGGCGATTGCCGACCTGCTGCCCAATGCGGCGCACAATCCTTTTCCGGTTATCGTCGGCACCTCGGCAGGTGCGATCAATGCAGTGGGCCTGGCCTGCGGGGCGTTGCACTTCACCGAAGCTGTGCGCCGGCTGACCAGCGTCTGGCAGGGCTTTCATACTCATCAGGTGTATCGCAGCGATTGGCCGGGCGTGCTGCGCCAGGCCAGTCGCTTTATTGGCCACAGCTTGCTCGGGCTGGGCGGGCAGGTGCCGGTGGCGCTGCTCGACAGCTCGCCGCTGGCCGATCTGCTCGGGCGGGAGCTGGATTTCAGTGGGATTGCCGCAGCGGTGCGCCACCGTCAGCTGCGCGCCGTGGCAGTGACTGCATTCGGTTACGAAACCGGCCAGGCGGTGACCTTCTATCAAGGCCGCGCCACCATCGATCCCTGGTTCCGCCATCGTCGGGTCGGTGTGCCGACCCGCTTGGCCCTTGAGCACCTGCTGGCCAGTGCCTCGATTCCGCTGATATTTCCGCCGGTGAAGATCAACCGTGAATATTTCGGCGATGGCGCTGTGCGCCAGTCCGCGCCAATCAGCCCGGCTCTGCATTTGGGGGCGACGCGGGTGCTGGTGGTTGGCGTCAGTGGCAATCCGGCCGGTGCGCAGGCGCCGGTGCCAGTGGTGCGGCCGCAGAGCAGCCGGCCGCCGAGCCTGGCGCAGATCAGCGGGCATATGCTCAACAGCACCTTTATTGACAGCCTGGAAAGCGATATCGAACTGCTTGAGCGGCTTAACCAGATGGGACGGCTGATTCCTGCGGAAAATCACCCGCGTGGCCTGGGCCTTAAACCGGTGGATGTACTGGTGATTTCCCCCAGCCAGCCGCTGGACCTGATCGCTGCACGCCATCGCCATGAGCTGCCCAAGGCCTTGCGTCTGTTTCTGCGCGGCCCGGGGGCGACCAAGGCCAGCGGCGCCGGGGTGCTGAGTTACCTGCTGTTCGAGCCGGGTTACTGCAATGAGCTGATCGAACTGGGTTATCAGGACGCCATGGCGCAGAAAGCCCGCTTGATCGAGTTTCTCTGCCTGGACAGTCCGCCGGTGCCGGCGGTGATTCCGGTAACTGCCTAGCCAGGCCATCACCTCTTGTTTGATCCCGGCCGCCGGTGCGGCCAAATTCCTTTTCCGCGTGACCGAGAAAACCGCGCCAAGGCGGGTGGCTGCATTTAAACTGCGCCTTCCCGATGCTTTCTGTCGCATTTGCGAAAGCTGCGGTTTTCCTGGGGTTGGCGCTATAAGAAGTTGTCGCATGGCGGCAATGCCGGCCCCGGATCAGTCCCTACAATCTTTCACATCGCCTGCTATTGAATGCAGGTGTTCCTCGTTAGGAGAGCTCAGATGTCCGTTCAGCACGACCCGGTGAATCGTCACCCGGTGCAACGCGCCGATTTCGACCAGGTGATGGTGCCCAACTACGCACCCGCTGCCTTTATTCCAGTACGTGGCGCCGGTTCGCGCGTGTGGGATCAAAGCGGTCGCGAGCTGATCGACTTTGCTGGCGGTATTGCCGTCAACGTGCTGGGTCATGCGCATCCAGCGCTGGTCAAGGCGCTCACCGAGCAGGCCGGCAACCTCTGGCATGTATCCAACGTGTTCACCAACGAACCGGCCCTGCGCTTGGCCAAGAAACTGATCGACGCCACCTTCGCCGAGCGCGTGTTCTTCTGCAACTCCGGCGCCGAAGCCAACGAGGCCGCGTTCAAGCTGGCCCGTCGTGTAGCGTTCGACAAGTTCGGCGAAGACAAATGCGAGATCATCGCCGCGACCAACAGCTTCCACGGTCGCACCCTGTTTACCGTCAGCGTCGGCGGTCAGCCGAAGTATTCCGACGGTTTCGGCCCGAAGATCCAGGGCATCAGCCACATTCCTTATAACGATATTGAGGCGCTGAAGGCCGCAGTATCCGACAAGACCTGCGCCGTGGTGCTGGAGCCGATTCAGGGTGAGGGCGGCGTGCTGCCGGCTGACCTGGCTTACCTGCAAGCGGCCCGCGAGCTGTGCGACAAGCACAATGCGCTGCTGGTGTTCGACGAAGTGCAGAGCGGCATGGGCCGCAGCGGCGAGCTGTTCGCCTACATGCACTACGGCGTGACCCCGGACATCCTCTCCAGTGCCAAGAGCCTGGGTGGCGGTTTCCCGATTGGCGCGATGCTCACCACCAGCGAGCTGGCCAAGCACCTGGCCGTCGGCACCCACGGCACTACCTACGGCGGCAACCCGCTGGCCTGCGCGGTGGGTGAGGCGGTGATCGACACCATCAACACCCCTGAAGTGCTGGCTGGCGTTAAAGCCAAGCATCAGCGTTTCAAAACTAAGCTGGAGCAGATCGGCCAGCAATACGGCGTGTTTAGCGAAGTGCGCGGCCTCGGTCTGCTGATCGGTGCGGTGCTGTCCGATGCCTGGAAAGGCAAGGCCAAGGCAATTCTCGACGCCGCGGCAGTGGAAGGTGTGATGGTGCTGCAGGCCAGCCCGGATGTGGTGCGTTTCGCCCCGAGCCTGGTGGTTGAAGACGCCGATATCGATGAAGGTCTGGCGCGTTGTGAACGTGCCGTGGCCAAGCTGACCCAAGCCTGATTGCCGGCCTGTTCTGCCGTTATACGGCGGATCAGGCTGCGCCCGCTCGACCTATGGATGGGTTGAGTAAACAGCAAGGAAGCCTGTCTCTGTGTGTGCCGCGGCGTTTGTTGCGGTTTTCTCTAGGCCGCCCGGTTTGGGCTGCTTGGAGCTTTTATCAAAAGGAGTGGCACCATGCTGGTGATGCGCCCCGCGCAAATGGCCGACCTCACTGAAGTGCAGCGTCTCGCCGCGGACAGCCCGGTTGGTGTGACTTCACTGCCGGACGACAGCGAGCGTCTGCGCGAAAAGATCGCCGCTTCGGAGGCCTCGTTTTCCGCTGAAGTCAGCTTCAACGGTGAAGAAAGCTACTTCTTCGTCCTCGAAGACACTGAGAGCGGTCGCCTGGTCGGCTGCTCCGGCATTGTCGCGTCTGCCGGCTACTCCGAGCCGTTCTACAGCTTTCGCAACGAAACCTTTGTGCACAACTCCCGCGAGCTGAAGATCCATAACAAGATCCACGTGCTTTCGCTGTGCCACGATCTGACTGGCAATAGCCTGCTGACCAGCTTCTACGTCGAGCGGCCGCTGGTGAACACCGCCTGGTCGGAGCTTAACTCCCGTGGCCGTTTGCTGTTTCTCGCCAACCACCCGGAGCGTTTTGCCGATGCGCTGGTGGTAGAAATTGTCGGCTACAGCGACGAGGCCGGTGATTCGCCGTTCTGGGATGCGGTGGGGCGCAACTTCTTCGACATGAACTACACCGAGGCCGAGCGCCTGTGTGGTCTGAAGAGCCGCACCTTCCTTGCCGAATTGATGCCGCATTACCCGATCTACGTGCCGCTACTGCCCGATGAGGCGCAAGAAGCCATGGGCCAGGTGCATCCACGGGCGCAGATCAGCTTTGACATCCTCATGCGCGAAGGCTTTGAGACCGACCATTACATCGACATCTTCGATGGCGGCCCGACCCTGCACGCGCGCACCTCGGGTATCCGCTCGATTGCCCAGAGCCGCGTGGTGCCGCTGCGCATCGGCGAGCCGGTCAAAGGCGGCCGGCCGTATCTGGTGAGTAACGGCCAGCTGCAGGATTTCCGCGCCATCGTTGTGGATCTTGATTGGGTGCCTGGCAAGCCGGTCACCCTGAGTTTGGCGGCCGCCGAGGCCCTGGGCGTCGGCGAAGGCGTCAGCGTACGCCTGGTTGCGGTTTAAGGAGTTAGCGCATGATCGTTCGTCCCGTCCGCAGCGCCGATCTGCCGGCCCTGTTCCAGCTGGCGCGCAGTACCGGCGCAGGCCTGACTACGCTGCCCGCCAATGAGGAGCGCCTGGCGCACCGCGTTGGCTGGGCCGAGAAAACCTTCCGTGGTGAAGCCGCGCGTGCCGATGCCGACTACCTGTTCGTGCTCGAAGACGACAATGGCGAAGTGGTCGGTATCTCCGCCGTCGCTGGCGCCGTTGGTCTGCGCGAGCCCTGGTACAACTACCGGGTCGGCCTGACCGTCAGCGCTTCGCAGGAGCTGAATATCCACCGTCAGGTGCCCACGCTGTTTCTCGCCAACGACCTGACCGGCAACTCCGAGCTGTGCTCGCTGTTTTTGCGCAGCGACCAGCGCAGTGGCCTGAATGGCCGGCTGCTGTCGAAGGCGCGCTTTCTGTTTATCGCCGAATTCCGCGAGCTGTTCGGCGACAAGGTGATCGCCGAGATGCGCGGTATGTCCGATGAACAGGGCCGTTCGCCGTTCTGGGAAAGCCTCGGTCGGCACTTCTTCAAGATGGAATTCAGTCAGGCCGATTACCTCACCGGCGTGGGCAATAAAGCTTTTATTGCCGAGCTGATGCCCAAATTCCCGCTCTATACCTGCTTCCTCTCGGAGGATGCGCGCAACATCATCGGTCGTGTGCACCCGGACACCGAGCCGGCGTTGGCCATGCTTAAGGGCGAGGGTTTCAGTTACCAGGGCTATGTCGATATCTTTGACGCCGGCCCGGCCATCGAAGCCGAAACCGCGAAGATCCGCGCCGTGCAGGACAGTCAGGTGCTGGTGTTGGCTGTCGGTACTCCGGGTGACGACGCGCCGCGTTTCCTGATCCACAACCGCAAGCGTGAAGACTGCCGGATTACCGCAGCGCCGGCACGCCTGGCTGCCGGCACCCTGGTGGTGGATGCGCAAACCGCCAAGCGCCTGCAACTGTCGGCGGGCGATCAGGTGCGCGCCGTGACGGTTTCCGCTCGCGGTTAAAGGCTGCGTGCCCAAGTAGTGCGCCGCCGCTGTCTCTATTTGCCGATCCGGCGTAGGCCGGGTCTACACCTTGCTGGGAGTGATAAAACAAGATGAGCACTCATTACATTGCCGGTGCCTGGCACGCAGGCCAGGGTGAAGCCCTGGAATCGCTCAATCCGGTCAGCCAGGAAGCCATCTGGCAAGGTCAGGCTGCCAGTGCTGCACAGGTAGACGCCGCCGTGCAGGCCGCCCGCGCGGCATTCCCGGCCTGGGCCTCGCGCTCGCTGGATGAACGCATCGCCGTGCTCGAGCAGTTCGCCGCCACCCTGAAAAGCCATGCCGACGCACTGGGCCACTGCATTGGTGAAGAAACCGGCAAGCCGCTGTGGGAAACCGCCACCGAAGTCACCAGCATGGTCAACAAGGTCGCCATCTCGGTGCAGAGCTACCGCGAGCGCACCGGTGAGAAGAGTGGCCCGTTGGCTGACGCTACCGCCGTACTGCGGCACAAGCCGCATGGCGTGGTCGCCGTATTCGGTCCGTACAACTTCCCTGGTCACCTGCCAAACGGCCATATCGTCCCGGCGCTGCTGGCAGGTAACTGCGTGGTGTTCAAACCTAGCGAGCTGACCCCGAAAGTCGCCGAGCTGACCGTCAAATGCTGGATCGAAGCCGGTCTGCCGGCGGGCGTGCTCAACCTGGTGCAGGGGGCGCGCGATACCGGTGTGGCCCTGGCCGCGCATGACGGCATCGACGGCTTGTTCTTCACTGGCTCCAGCCGTACTGGCAACCTGCTGCACAGCCAGTTCGCCGGTCGCCCGGACAAAATTCTCGCGTTGGAAATGGGTGGTAATAACCCGCTGCTGGTGGATCAGGTCGCTGATCTCAATGCCGCCGTGTACACCATCATTCAGTCGGCCTTTATCTCGGCCGGCCAGCGCTGCACCTGTGCGCGCCGCCTGCTGGTGCCGCAAGGCGCGTGGGGCGATAGCCTGCTGGAACGTCTGGTGGAGGTTGCCGCCAGCATCAAGGTCGGCAGTTTCGACGCCCAGCCTGCGCCCTTTATGGGCTCGGTAATTTCTCTGGCCGCCGCGCAGCACCTGATCAAGGCCCAGCAGCACCTGCTTAGCCAAGGCGCCAAGCCGCTGCTGGAAATGACCCAGCCGTTGCCCGGCGCCGCTCTGCTGACGCCTGGGATTATTGATGTGACTGAGGTGGCCAAGCGTCCGGATGAAGAGTTCTTCGGCCCGCTGCTGCAGGTGATCCGCTACGCCGATTTCGAGTCCGCCATTGCCGAGGCCAACAACACTCAATACGGTTTGGCCGCTGGCCTGTTGTCGGATTCCAAGGCGCGTTACGAGCAGTTCTGGCTGCAAAGCCGCGCCGGTATCGTCAACTGGAACAAACAGCTGACCGGTGCAGCCAGCACCGCGCCGTTTGGCGGTGTGGGCGCCTCCGGCAACCACCGCGCCAGTGCCTATTACGCGGCGGATTATTGCGCCTACCCGGTGGCCTCGCTGGAATCCGACAGCCTGAGCCTGCCTGCCACCCTGACACCCGGAGTAAGCCTGTGAGCCAAGTATCCAACGCGTCTGCATTTGAAGTGAATTTCGACGGTTTGGTCGGGCCGACTCACAACTATGGTGGCCTGTCCTACGGCAACGTCGCCTCGCAGAGCAACAGTCAGGCGGCGTCTAGCCCGAAAGAAGCAGCCAAGCAGGGCCTGGCGAAGATGAAGGCCCTGATGGAAATGGGCTTCAAGCAGGGCGTACTGGCCCCGCAGGAACGTCCGAACGTCGCCGTGTTGCGCAGCCTGGGTTTTACCGGCACCGACGCGCAGGTGATCCAGAAGGCCGCGAAAGACGCCATGCCGCTGCTGGTCGCCAGCTGCTCGGCCTCCAGCATGTGGACGGCCAACGCCTGCACCGTCAGCCCCAGTGCCGACACAGCCGATGGCCGCGTGCATTTCACCGCTGCCAACCTCAACTGCAAATTCCACCGCTCGATCGAACACCCGACTACCAGTCGTGTGCTCGGCGCCATGTTCGCTACTGAGCAGCACTTCGCTCACCACGCGGCGTTGCCGGCAGTCGGTCAGTTCGGCGATGAAGGTGCGGCCAACCACACGCGCTTCTGCAAAGGCTACGGTGATGCTGGCGTGGAGTTCTTCGTATTCGGCCGTAGTGCCTTCGACAGCCGCTTCCCGGCTCCGCAGCGCTACCCGGCGCGGCAGACCCTGGAAGCCTCGCAGGCGGTTGCCCGCTTGCATGGCCTGAGCGATGACGGCGTGGTTTACGCCCAGCAGACGCCGGCCGTGATCGATCAGGGTGTGTTCCACAACGACGTGATCGCTGTGGGCAATGGCGAGGTGCTGTTCTATCACCAGGACGCCTTCCTCGACACCGACAAGGTGCTGGCTGAGCTGAGCGACAAGCTTGCCCGCCGTGGCGGCAACTTCCAGGCCGTGTGCGTGCCGCGTGATGCGGTGACGGTGGAGGATGCGGTCAAGTCCTACCTGTTCAACAGCCAGCTGCTCAACCGCGCCGATGGCGGCATGCTGCTGATCGTGCCGGAAGAGTGCCGCAACAACGCCAATGTCTGGCGCTACCTGGAGCAACTGACCAGCGGTAACGGGCCGATCCGCGAGGTTAAAGTCTTCGACCTCAAGCAGAGCATGCAGAACGGCGGTGGCCCGGCGTGCCTGCGCCTGCGCGTGGCGCTCAAGGAGCACGAGCTGGCGGCGGTCAATCAGGGCGTGATCATGACCCCAACCCTGCACGACAGCCTCAACGTCTGGGTCGACAAGCACTACCGTGATCGCCTGAGCGAAAACGATCTGGCTGACCCACAATTGCTCAATGAATGCCGTGCGGCCTTGGACGAACTGACGCAGATCCTTAAACTGGGCGCGGTTTATCCATTCCAATTAGCTTGAGTAGGGTGGGTCACGCTTTATCGACCCACCATTACGGGCTGTGGTGGATGTAAAAAACGACATCCACCCTACGCCAATACCTGTGGAGATTTTATGAGCGACGCCCTGCAACTGATCCTCGAAGACACTGACGGCACCCAGCTGGAAACCTCCTGCACGCGTTTTGCCGTGATCTGGCAGGGCCAGGAAATCTGGTTCCAGCAGGTGGGCAACAACCAGCTGATGATCGGTGTGGACGTGGAGGAGGGCGCTGCCGAGTACGCCAACCTGCTGCTGCGCCCGCTGGCCACCAACCTGGTAAGCCTGGAGCTGGAGATGGAAGCGGCCGGTCTGGCGGACGAAGATGACGATCATGTGCACGGTCCTGACTGCAACCACTAAGAACCCGTTTACGATCTGCTGCGCGTCGGCCCTGCTGCGTTAAAAGCAGGCTCGGAATGCTCATTTACAGCTCGTAAACTCCGCGTCCTCGCCTGCTTTTGCCTTGCATGGCTCTAGCTCGCGAGATCGTAAAAACGCTCTTCTGAGGAAACGCCCATGCTTGCCCTCGGCAAACTGCTTGAACTGACCCTGGCCGGCCACGAGCCTGCAGCGAAGATTCAACTGACCCCCGAGGGCACGCGTTTGCGTTGGCTGACCGAAGGCGCGTTGGAAGTAACGCCGCCGGTGGCCAGCGACAATGGCCTGGATCTGCTGCTGTCAGCCGGCATCCATGGCAACGAAACCGCGCCGATTGAATTGCTCGACCGCCTGTTGCAGGGCATTGCCCGCAACCAGTTGAAGCCCCGCGCACGCATTCTCTTTCTGTTCGGTAACCCCGCCGCCATGCGCAGCGGTGAGCGTTATATCGAGCAGGACATCAACCGCCTGTTCAATGGCCGCCACGATCAGCACACCGGTGCCGAAGCGCTGCGCGCCTGCGATCTGGAGCATCTGGCCGCAACCTTCTTCAACAAGCCGGATCGCACCCGTCTGCATTACGACTTACACACCGCGATCCGCGCGTCGAAGATCGAGCAGTTCGCCCTCTATCCGTTTCAGGAAGGCCGTCCACGCAGCCAGCGTGAACTGGCGCGCTTGAGCGCTGCCGGGATTGAGGCGGTGCTGCTGCACAACAAGAGTTCGATCACCTTTAGTGCCTACACCTATACCCAGCTTGGGGCGGAAGCCTTCACCTTGGAGCTGGGCAAAGCGCGGCCGTTTGGGCAGAACGAGCTGGTCAACCTGGACCTGCTCGAACTGCATCTGCAGGCGCTGATCGAGGGTCGCGAGCCCGAAGGCGCCAGCGATGATCTGGGCGAGCTCAAGCTGTTTGCCGTGGCGCGCGAGGTGATCAAGCACAGCGACGCCTTCAAGCTGCACTTGCCGGCCGATATCGAGAACTTCAGCGAACTGCCGATTGGCTACTTGCTGGCTGAAGACCTGGCTGATACCCGCTGGGTGGTGGATGAGCCAGGTGCGCGGATTATCTTCCCCAATCCCAAGGTCAAGAACGGCCTGCGCGCCGGCATCCTGATTGTTCCCGCCGAAGACGTGCAGCTGGCTTGATCCCAATGGCAAGTGCCAACGTGTAGCCCGGATGCAATCCGGGGCGCGGTGTTAGCCGCACAATAGTTTCCCGGATTTCATCCGGGCTACGACGCGGCGGTTAACCCGTAGCCAGCCAGTAGGGTGGATGGCGCTTTATCCATCCACCAACTGATGCGCGTCAGGTGGATGAAAAAGGCGTCATCCACCCTACACAGCTGTCCTGCGTTTTCTTGCCTGATCTGTACCTTGTTTGCCTACGTGGCGCGCTTTAGCATCGGGCTTTAGCCCCACTAAGGACTGCCCGCCATGCCCGTTATCGACCTGCGCAGCGACACCGTCACTCAGCCGACTCCAGGCATGCGCGACGCCATGCAAGCCGCCGAACTGGGCGATGACGTGTATGGCGAAGACCCTACGGTGAACAGTCTGGAGCAGTACCTGGCGGCCGAGCTAGGCTTCGAGGCGGCGCTGTTCGTACCCACTGGCACCATGAGCAACCTGCTCGGGCTAATGGCCCATTGCGCGCGGGGCGATGAATACATTGTTGGCCAGCAGGCGCATACCTATAAATACGAAGGCGGCGGTGCGGCGGTGCTTGGCTCGATCCAGCCGCAGCCGATCGAGGGCGAAGCTGATGGTTCGCTGGACCTGGCCAAGGTCGAGGCGGCGATCAAGCAGGATGATTTCCACTTCGCCCGCACCCGCCTGCTGGCGCTGGAAAACACCATGCAGGGCAAGGTGCTGTCGCAGGCCTACCTGCAGGCGGCGCGCGAGCTGACCACGCGTCGCGGCTTGGCCCTGCATCTGGACGGCGCGCGGTTGTATAACGCAGCAGTCAAACTGGGCGTGCCGGCGCGGGAGATAACCCAGTACTTCGATTCGGTGTCGGTGTGCCTGTCCAAAGGCCTCGGCGCGCCGATTGGCTCGGTGTTGTGCGGCTCAGCCGAGCTGATCGGCAGGGCGCGCCGTTTGCGCAAGATGGTCGGCGGCGGCATGCGCCAGGCCGGCATGCTGGCTGCGGCTGGTTTGTATGCCTTGCAGCATCAAGTGGCACGCCTGGCCGAGGATCACGCCAACGCCGAGCGCCTGGCTGCCGGCCTGCGCGAGCTGGGTTATGCGGTGGAGTCGGTGCAGACCAATATGGTCTACGCCCAGGTCGGCGAGCAGGCCGGCGCGCTGAAGGCCTTCTGCGCCGAGCGCGGGATCAAGCTCACTGCGGCGCCACGGCTGCGTATGGTCACTCACCTGGATATTTCCTCTGAAGATATCGATCAGGTAGTGGCGGCTTTTGCCGATTTTCGTTCGAGATGAATCTATAGAGGGCAGCTAATAGCTGTTATCTATCAATAAAGGCACTAGCCCCCTAGCGCAGGCCCGATATAATGCGGCCCTTTGCCGGCTTTGTCGTGGCCGCTGGTTTTTGGAAGATTCCTATGAAAAGCGCAGAAATCCGTGAAGCCTTCCTCAGCTTCTTCGAACAGAAGGGGCACACCCGTGTCGCCTCCAGCTCTCTGATTCCGGGCAATGACCCGACCCTGCTGTTCACCAACGCGGGGATGAACCAGTTCAAGGATTGCTTCCTCGGCCTGGAAAAGCGCGCCTACACCCGCGCCGCCACCAGCCAGAAGTGCGTGCGTGCCGGCGGCAAGCACAACGACCTGGAAAACGTCGGTTACACCGCACGTCACCACACCTTCTTCGAAATGCTCGGCAACTTCAGCTTTGGCGACTATTTCAAGCGCGACGCCATTCACTTCGCCTGGGAGTTCCTCACAGGCGACAAGTGGCTGAACCTGCCCAAGGAAAAGCTCTGGGTCACTGTATACGCCACTGATGACGAGGCCTACGACATCTGGACCAAGGAAGTCGGCGTTCCTGTCGAGCGCATGATCCGCATCGGCGACAACAAAGGCGCGCCGTATGCGTCCGACAACTTCTGGACCATGGGCGATACCGGTCCGTGCGGTCCGTGCACCGAGATTTTCTTCGACCACGGCGAGCACATCTGGGGTGGCCCGCCGGGCTCGCCAGAAGAAGATGGCGATCGTTACATCGAGATCTGGAACAACGTGTTTATGCAGTTCAACCGCACTGCCGATGGTGTGCTGCACCCGCTGCCGGCGCCGAGTGTGGACACCGGCATGGGGCTGGAGCGCGTCAGTGCAGTGTTGCAGCACGTCAACTCGAACTACGAGATCGACCTGTTCCAGAGCCTGCTCAATGCGGCGGCCAAGGCCATCGGTTGTGCCAACGAAGCTCAGGCTTCGCTGAAAGTGGTGGCCGACCACATCCGCTCCTGCGGCTTCCTGATCGCCGACGGCGTGACCCCGTCCAACGAAGGCCGTGGCTACGTGCTGCGCCGCATCATCCGTCGCGCCTGCCGTCATGGTAACAAGCTGGGCGCCAAGGGCAGCTTCTTCTACCAGATCGTTGCCGCGCTGGTGGCCGAGATGGGCGGTGCCTTCCCAGAGCTGAAGCAGCAGCAGGCGCATATTGAGCGCGTGCTGAAAACCGAAGAAGAGCAGTTCGCCAAGACCCTCGAGCAGGGTCTGAAGATTCTTGAGCAGGATCTGGCTGAGCTCAAAGGCACGGTGATTCCGGGTGAGGTGATCTTCAAACTGTATGACACCTTCGGCTTCCCCATGGACCTCACCGGCGACATCGCCCGTGAGCGTGAGCTGACCCTGGATGAAGAAGGCTTCGAGCGCGAAATGCAGGCGCAGCGCGAGCGTGCCCGTTCTGCCAGCGCCTTCGGCATGGACTACAACGCGCTGGTTAAGGTCGATAGCGACACTGCGTTCCTCGGCTACCAGGGCACTAGCGGCAGCGGCAAGATCATTGCGCTGTTCAAGGCCGGTCAGGCCGTCGACAGTCTGGGCGAAGGCGAGGAGGGTGTAGTTGTCCTCGATCAGACGCCGTTCTACGCCGAATCCGGTGGCCAGGTTGGTGACTGCGGCTTCCTTGAAGGTGCTGGCGTGCGTTTCGACGTGCGTGATACCACCAAGGCTGGCGGCGCGTTTCTGCACCACGGCGTCGCGGTCAAAGGCGGTTTGAGCGTCGGCACCTCGGTCAAGGCCGAAGTGGATGCCAGTGTGCGTCAGGCTACTGCGCTCAATCACTCGGCGACTCACTTGCTGCACGCCGCCCTGCGCCGGGTACTGGGCGAGCACGTGACGCAGAAAGGCTCGTTGGTCGACAGTCAGCGCCTGCGCTTTGACTTCAGCCACTTTGAGGCGATCACGCCTGCGCAGCTGAAAGAGCTGGAAACCATCGTTAACCGTGAAGTGCGCGGCAACAGCGACGTGGAAACCCTGGAAACCGATATCGAAACCGCCAAGGCCAAAGGTGCCATGGCGCTGTTCGGTGAGAAGTATGGTGATCAGGTGCGGGTGTTGAGCATGGGCGGCGACTTCTCTGTCGAGCTGTGCGGCGGTACCCACGTCAAACGCACTGGCGATATTGGCCTGTTCAAGATCACCAGCGAAAGCGGCGTGGCCGCAGGCGTGCGGCGTATTGAAGCAGTCACTGGCGCTGCAGCCTTTGCTTACCTGAATGGCGCGGAAGAGCAGCTGAAAGAAGCGGCGGCGCTGGTCAAGGGCAGCCGTGACAACCTGCTGGATAAGCTCGCCGGTGTGCTGGAGCGCAACCGTCAGCTGGAAAAAGAGCTGGAGCAACTCAAGGCCAAGGCTGCCAGTGCGGCAGGTAATGACCTGGCGGGTTCGGCTGTCGACGTCAAAGGCATTAAGGTTCTGACGGCGCGACTCGATGGCCTGGACGGCAAGGCATTGCTGGCGATGGTCGATCAGTTGAAGAACAAGCTCGGCAGCGCGGTGATCCTGCTCGGCGGCGTGCAGGACGACAAGGTCGTGCTGGTGGCCGGTGTGACCCAGGATCTGACCGCCAAGCTGAAGGCTGGCGAGCTGATGAAGCAAGCTGCCGCGGCAGTCGGCGGCAAGGGCGGCGGTCGTCCAGACATGGCGCAGGGCGGCGGTGTCGATGCTGCGGCGCTGGATGGTGCGCTGGCGTTGGCCGTGGCTTTCGCCGAGCAGGGGCTGTAAACGCCTGATTCCCCGGATCTACAGCCCAAGGCCCGGTATACGCCCGGCGGGCCTTGGCAGGGTATTGAGTTATCTGTTTAATGGGCGCCCTTCACGGGCTGAGGCGGCTTTGAAATGGCTTTGATCGTACAGAAATTTGGCGGCACCTCCGTCGGCACTGTTGAGCGTATTCAGCAGGTGGCCGCGAAGGTGAAGAAATTCCGCGAAAACGGCGATGACATTGTGGTTGTGGTTTCCGCCATGAGCGGTGAAACCAATCGCCTGATCGATCTGGCCAAACAGGTCAGTGATGGTCAGCCGGTACCGCGTGAGCTCGACGTGATGGTCTCGACTGGTGAGCAGGTGACGATTGCCCTGCTGGCCATGGCGCTGATCAAGATTGGCGTGCCGGCGGTGTCCTATACCGGCAACCAGGTGCGCATCCTGACTGACAGCGCGCACAACAAAGCGCGCATCCTGCAAATTGATGATCAGAAACTGCGTGCCGACCTCAAGGCCGGTCGTGTGGTGGTGGTCGCGGGTTTCCAGGGTGTCGATGAGCACGGCAATATCACCACGCTTGGGCGCGGCGGCTCTGACACCACCGGTGTGGCGCTGGCTGCTGCGCTAAAGGCTGACGAGTGCCAGATTTACACCGACGTTGATGGTGTCTACACCACCGATCCGCGTGTAGTGCCGCAGGCTCAGCGTCTGGAAAAGATTACCTTTGAAGAGATGCTGGAAATGGCCAGCCTCGGTTCCAAGGTGCTGCAGATTCGTTCGGTGGAATTCGCCGGCAAGTACAACGTCCCGCTGCGCGTGCTGCACAGCTTCCAAGAGGGGCCGGGCACCCTCATTACCCTTGATGAAGAGGAATCCATGGAACAGCCGATCATCTCCGGCATCGCTTTCAACCGCGACGAAGCCAAGCTGACCATCCGTGGCGTACCGGACATCCCGGGCGTGGCGTTCAAAATTCTCGGCCCGATCAGTGCTGCGAACATCGAAGTGGACATGATCGTGCAGAATGTTGCGCACGATAACACCACCGATTTCACCTTCACCGTGCACCGCAATGACTACACCGCGGCGCAGCAGGTGCTGGAAAACACCGCCCGTGAACTGGGTGCGCGTGAAGTGATTGGCGACACCAAGATTGCCAAGGTGTCGATCGTCGGCGTCGGTATGCGTTCCCACGCCGGTGTTGCCAGTCGCATGTTTGAAGCGCTGGCCAAGGAAAACATCAATATCCAGATGATCTCCACCTCGGAGATCAAAGTCTCTGTGGTAATCGAGGAGAAATATCTGGAGTTGGCGGTGCGCGCCCTGCACACTGCTTTTGAACTGGATGCCCCGGCCCGTCAGGGCGACTGAGGCATTATCCGAAAGGCGCGGTTTATCCCGCGCCTTTTGTCTTTTTGGTTGGCATGAGCAGGAACTTTCTTTCTGCTCACACTGGTCAATACTTGGGTGAAGGCTCTGCTTGAGATGTTCGGGGCTGCCACCGTTTTCTTTTTTGCAGACTGCTGTTGTCCTGAACTGAAATCCGTAAGGAGAAAGGAATGCTGATTCTGACTCGCCGGGTCGGAGAGACCCTGATGGTGGGTGACGAAGTCACTGTCACCGTGTTGGGCGTTAAAGGTAATCAGGTGCGCATTGGCGTTAACGCGCCGAAAGAGGTTGCCGTGCACCGCGAAGAAATTTACCAGCGCATCCAGAAAGAGAAAGGCGAAGAACCAAGCCACTAATTTTTATCGAAATTTTGGCTTTGCAAACGGGGAAAACATGGTTATCATGCGCCCCGTGTTGCGGAGAGGTGGCCGAGTGGCCGAAGGCGCTCCCCTGCTAAGGGAGTACATCTCAAAAGGGTGTCGGGGGTTCGAATCCCCCCTTCTCCGCCATTATTTAGTGCTGTAGGCGTTGATTTAGAAGTCTACAGTGCAAGTGTTACATGCACTCATAGCTCAGCTGGATAGAGTACTCGGCTACGAACCGAGCGGTCGGAGGTTCGAATCCTCCTGAGTGCACCAAACAAGAAGGGCCTGCAGCGATGCAGGCCCTTTTTATTGCCTGCCATTTATGGCGGTCACCCGGCGACTCGTCGCTGTGCGACGTTTAAAACGACTCCCGGTCATTATTTATTCGCCGAACTCAGCGGTTGGCCTTGCTTTTGACGCAGCCGGCTTCATCGAAGCTGACGTTGCGCTTGTTGCCTTTCTTGCCCTGGTAAACGTAACGCGTCTGGCCGTTCTGTTCGCTGACCTTGTCAGGCTTGCCGAGGCTGCTCTCGACATCGCTGCGGCTCATGCCCAGGCGTACCTGCTGTTTGATGATGGCGGCGCGCCGTTCGCTACTGCTCAGGTGGTTGCCGCAGCCGTCCTGCTTCACGCCGATCACTGTCAGCTCATGCTCATCTTTCTTCTTGCTCTCGCGGCTCGCCTTGCGCGGTTTGGCCAATGGCACCGGTTTACCGCTGCCGGGTGTGGGGTTGTAGGCCTGTTGTAGGCTTTGGCTGTGTTCGTTGGGGCAACCCTGGCGGGTGAAAGTGATATGGCCTTTGGCGTCTTCGCAGCGAAATACCGTTGAGCTGAGTGTGGGCAGCGGGCAAAGCAGAATGGCGCAGAAAGCTGCGCAGCGCAGTCCATGCATGGTGCGTCCTCCGTGACGATCCATGTGTAAGGGTAGTCGATGGCTTTGTCTGCGCCAGGCGTGCCTTTGCCAGTGCCCGGCACGTCGCAGTTACAGATGTGAAGGTGCGCTTAAGTTTGTCGTGCAAGCGCTTGTTCTAGGATTGTTTTTGTCACATGCAAAGCGCCTGGGCGGTGGTATCATTTGCCGCGTCAGCCCCGCCGGGGCTTGTGGAAAACCACCATGGACTTACCCAGTAGTTACTCTGAATCTCGATTGTGCAATCACGTGTTGACTGATTGACCCTCTGTGGCGTGCGCTGCCGCTGGGGGTGGAGCGCGCCATGACTGAAGTAGAAGCAAAAAAGCCGCAGGACAGCCTGCAAAATCGCCTGGCCCAGGTGGTCGAGCTGTTGCATCGGCACAAGCTGGTCGAAGACCTGACGCATCGTCAGGAAGGCCAGCACCACGACCGGGTGGAAAACCTGGTGCATCGGCAGAATCTTGCCGAATTGCAACGCAAGCTCGATGAGCTGCACTCCGCCGACGTTGCTCACATTCTTGAAGCCTTGCCGCTTGATGACCGCCTGACGGTCTGGCAGCTGGTCAAGGTCGAGCGTGATGGCGACATCCTCCTCGAAGTGTCCGACGCAGTGCGTGAAACCCTGCTCGCGGACATGGACGACCATGAAATTCTCGCCGCCGCCAGGGACATGGACGCCGACGAGCTGGCCGACCTGGCCTCCGAGCTGCCGCGCGATGTTGTGCATGAGCTGATGGAAACCCTCGATGCGCAGCAGCGTGAGCGCGTGCGCTCGGCGTTGTCCTACGAGGAAGATCAGGTCGGCGCGCTGATGGACTTCGAGATGGTCACCATCCGCGAAGACGTCAGCCTGGAAGTGGTTTTGCGTTATCTGCGCCGCCTCAAGGAGCTGCCCGGGCACACCGACAAGCTGTTTGTGGTCGACTACGACGGCGTGCTCAAGGGTGTGCTGCCGGTCAAGCGTTTGCTGGTCAATGACCCGGAGAAGCTGGTCAGCGAGGTTATGGCCACCGACCCGGTAAGTTTCCATCCGGATGAGGACGGCTACGACGCCGCGCAGGCGTTCGAGCGTTACGACCTGATTTCTACGCCGGTGGTGGACAAGAACGGCAAGCTGATCGGCCGTTTGACCATCGATGAAATGGTCGACCTGATCCGTGAGGAGAGCGAAAGCGAGGTCCTCAATATGGCCGGTCTGCGCGAGGAAGAAGATATCTTCGCCTCGGTGTGGAAATCCCTGCGCAACCGCTGGGCCTGGCTGGCGATCAACCTGGTCACCGCCTTTATGGCGTCGCGGGTGATTGGGTTGTTCGAGGATTCCATCGAGAAGCTGGTGGCCCTGGCTGCACTCATGCCGATTGTCGCGGGTATCGGTGGTAACTCGGGTAACCAGACCATCACCATGATCGTACGCGCCATGGCGCTGGATCAGGTCAGCACCGGTAATACCTCGCGCTTGATTCGCAAGGAGCTGGGTGTGGGTCTGGTCAACGGCATCGTCTGGGGTGGAGTGATTGGTGTGGTGGCCTATCTGCTCTACGACAGCTGGTCGCTGGGCGTGGTGATGACAGCTGCGATGGTGCTGAACCTGCTGCTGGCAGCGCTGATGGGGGTGCTGATCCCTATGACGCTAGTGCGTATGGGGCGTGATCCGGCCTTGGGCGCCAGTGTGATGATCACGGCGGTAACCGATAGTGGTGGCTTCTTTATCTTCCTGGGTTTGGCCAGTCTGTTTCTGCTCTAGCGGCTTGTTGCGGTGATGGCGCTTTTTCTACAGAAAATGTCTCATTGGGCTGCTCTGGGTTTGCTTCAAACGCTCGTTTCACGCTAAGGTTCGCCAGCTTTGCCCGGGATCACCTCCCGGGCGCTCCTATCTAATAATTAACGCAGCTCACATGTAGCTGGTAATGGAGCCAAGATGACCCCTAGTGAACTCCTCCTCGAGGGTGTCGAGCTCATGCTGTTCGGCCTGGGCACCGTATTTCTCTTTCTGATTCTATTGGTGCTGATGATCCGCGTGATGTCGTGGGTTATCGAGCACTTTGCCGCGAAAACACCCATTCCCGTATCTGTGCCATCAGCAGTCAAGCCGGCCTCCGACGAGCCGAGCGCTGATGTGCTAGCCGCTATCCAATCCGCTATTCACCAGCACCGCGCCCGCCGTGGGTGAGTCAGGTTCGACAGGGAGCATCTGTATGACTGCCGTAAAACAAGCACTCGGAATTACTGATGTGGTGTTGCGTGACGCCCACCAGTCGATCCTGGCCACCCGCGTGCGTCTGGAAGACATGCTGCCGATCGCACCCAAGCTCGATCAGGTCGGTTTCTGGTCCGTCGAGTCCTGGGGTGGCGCGACCTTCGATGCGTGCATCCGTTACCTGGGTGAAGATCCATGGCAGCGCATCCGCGAGCTGAAAAAGGCCATGCCCAACACCCGTCAGCAGATGCTGCTGCGCGGACAGAACCTGCTGGGCTACCGCCACTACGCTGATGACGTTGTGGAAAAATTCGTCGAGCGCGCCGCCTTCAATGGTGTTGATGTGTTCCGCGTATTCGACGCGATGAACGATCCGCGCAACCTGCAGACCGCCCTCAAAGCGGTCAAGCAGCTCGGTAAGCATGCTCAGGGCACCATCTCCTACACCACCAGTCCGGTGCATACCCTGGAGATGTGGGTCGACCTGGCCAAGCAGATCGAAGACATGGGCGCCGACTCGGTGGCCATCAAGGATATGGCCGGTATTCTGACGCCCTACACCGCATTCGAGTTGGTGACGCGCCTGAAGGCAACCCTGTCGATCCCGATTCATATGCAGTGCCACGCTACTGCTGGGCTGTCGTCTGTGGCCATTCTTAAGGCCGTGGAAGCTGGCATCGACAATGTCGATACCGCCATTTCCTCGTTGTCGATGACCTATGGCCATTCGCCGACTGAGTCTGTGGTGGCGATGTTTCAGGGCACCGAGCGCGATACCGGCCTGGACCTGTTGCTGCTTGAAGAGATCGCTGCCTACTTCCGTGAAGTACGCAAGAAATACGCGAAATTCGAGGGCAACCTCAAAGGCGTGGACTCGCGCATTTTGGTCGCTCAGGTGCCGGGTGGCATGCTGACCAATATGGAAGGTCAGCTGAAAGAGCAGGGAGCCCAGGATAAGTTTGACGAAGTGCTGGCCGAAATCCCGCGTGTGCGCGAAGACCTCGGCTTTATCCCGTTGGTAACTCCAACTTCGCAGATCGTCGGCACCCAGGCGGTGATCAACGTGCTGACCGGTGAGCGCTACAAATCCATCACCAAGGAAACCGCCGGCATCTTGAAAGGTGAATACGGCGCAGCGCCGGCGCCTTTTAATAAAGAGCTGCAGGCGCGGGTGCTCGATGGTGCTGAAGCGGTGACCTGCCGTCCGGCTGATCTGCTTGAAGCCGAGATGGACAAGCTGACTGCCGAACTCAAGGGCATTGCAAAAGAGAAGGGCATTAAGCTGGCTGCCGACGAAATCGACGACGTGCTGACCTATGCCCTGTTCCCGCAGATCGGCCTGAAGTTTCTGGAAAACCGCGGCAATCCGGCAGCCTTCGAGCCGGTGCCAACCGGCAAGGAAACTCTGGTTCGTGAAGCCGGCAAGCCTGAGGTCTACACCGTAGAAGTGGGCGGCAAGTCCTATGTGGTGCAGGTCAATGAGGGCGGTGATGTCGAGGGGCTCAAGGCTGTCGGCGGCGCGACTCATGCGGCGGCGGTAGCAGCGCCGGTTGGCGCTGGCGAGCCGCAGAATGCCCCGCTGGCCGGCAACATCTTCAAGGTGCTGGTGCAGCCAGGCCATGCCGTGGAAGAAGGGCAACTGGTGATCATCCTCGAAGCCATGAAGATGGAAACCGAAATCCGTGCGT
Organism: Pseudomonas sp.; assembly: GCF_030684895.1. GTDB lineage: Bacteria > Pseudomonadota > Gammaproteobacteria > Pseudomonadales > Pseudomonadaceae > Aquipseudomonas. Next base: position 38,001 of record NZ_JAUXXP010000041.1, read on the forward strand.
TCAAGGCTGGCACCATCGGTGCGGTCAACGTCAAGGTCGGTGATGCGGTGGCGGTGGGCGACAGCCTGCTGACCATCGGTTAAGGGAGCGCGGTAATGGATAAGCTCCTCAAGCTTTGGCAGAGCACCGGCCTGTACCACGTCGAGCCGGGCCAGCTGTTTATGATGGCGGTGTGCATCCTGCTGATCTATCTGGCGATCAAGAAGGGCTTCGAGCCGCTGCTGTTGTTGCCGATTGGTTTTGGCGGCCTGCTGGCCAACATCCCGGTGGCGAATATGGCGGAAGGCTCCGGTTTTCTGCATATGATCTACGAGGTGGGTCTGCCCACCAGTATCTTCCCGCTGCTGATCTTCCTCGGCGTCGGCGCCATGACCGACTTCGGGCCGATGCTGGCCAACCCCAAGACCTTGCTGCTTGGGGCGGCGGCACAGTTCGGGATTTTCGGCACCCTGATGGGGGCGCTGGCGATCACTGCCCTGGGTATCCCGGGGCTTGAGTTCACCCTCAAGGAAGCCGCATCCATCGCGATTATCGGTGGCGCCGATGGCCCGACCTCGATTTTCGTGACCTCCAAGCTGGCGCCGCATCTGCTCGGACCGATTGCCGTGGCGGCCTATGCCTATATGGCGCTGGTGCCGTTGATTCAGCCGCCGATCATGCGCGCGCTGACCACCAAGGAAGAGCGCGGCATCGTTATGCAGCAGCTGCGCCCTGTTGGGCAGGCCGAGAAGATCATCTTCCCGATTGTGCTGTGCCTGCTGATTGGCATGCTGCTGCCCGATGCGGCGCCACTGATCGGCATGTTTGCTCTCGGTAACCTGTTGCGCGAAGCCGGTGTGGTTGAGCGTTTGGCCGATACTTCACGCAATGCGCTGATCAATATCGTCACCATCTTCCTCGGCCTGACCGTAGGCTCGAAGCTCTCGGCCGATTCCTTCCTGCAGCTGAAAACCCTGGGCATTCTCAGCCTGGGTATGGTGGCGTTCTGCGCCGGTACGGCAGCTGGGGTGTTGATGGCCAAGCTGATGAACCTGTTCAGCAAGAACAAGATCAACCCGCTGATCGGCTCGGCCGGGGTGTCTGCGGTGCCGATGGCGGCGCGGGTGTCGAACAAGGTGGGGCTGGAGGCCAATCCGCAGAACTTCCTGCTGATGCACGCCATGGGCCCGAACGTGGCCGGGGTGATTGGCTCGGCAGTGGCGGCGGGGGTGCTGCTCAGCTTTGTTGGCTGATTGCTGCGCTCAATAAAAACCGCCGAAAGGCGGTTTTTATTGGCAGAAAAATGGGCAGCAAAAAAACCGGCCTAGGCCGGTTTTTTCATTGTGCAGCGCAATCAGGCTTCTTCTGCGGCCATCTCGGCGTCGTGAGCAATCAATGCCACCAGGGCATTTTGCTGACGGCGCGACAGCTGGCGGAAGCGTTGCAGCAGCTCACGCTCGTGCAAGGACAGGTCTGGGCTGTCCAGGCGCATATTGAGGTCATCACCCAGAGCGCTTTCCTGGAGCATGCTTTGCTCAAGGCGAGCAATGATCTCCGAGTTCATGCTGCGGTGATGGTTACGTGCGACATCCGCAATGCGTTCGCGCATGCCATCGGGCAGACGAACTACGAATTTGTCAGCGGTACGGCTGGAATAGAGTGCTGGTTTCATAGGGCGCGTACATTAAACCGGTTAGTTTAGGAAAGCGATACTGGCAATGGGCTATAGGATTGTCACCGGTTTGACCGCCTATAGCACTAACCGTTCAGCCAGAAAGCCGCTTAGATCGTGTGTGACTCTACAGTCGCTTGGTCGGTAAATTGACGCCAATCGCGTGTCGCATTTTGCGATGGGTAAAGGCGTTATGCCAGCACCAGTCATCAGAAATGCGCCGTACTGTGCAAAAAGCAAGGAAAACTGCCCGCTCGCAGAAAAAACGTCAAGCAATGGTCACGTAAGTGTCACGGCCCATTAATCGGCCTGACACAGGATTTGCCTACCTTGGTCTACACCAGAAGGCGGCTGCTAGCCGTGGTGTAACCGCTAATAAAAGGAGGCATTCCATGAGCGCAGTGATCCGGGTTGAGAGCCTGAACAAAACGTTCGGCCGCAAGCAGGCGCTGTTTGATCTGGCGCTGTCCGTTGAGCCCGGTGAAATGGTGGCGCTGATTGGAGCCTCGGGGTCCGGCAAGTCGACCTTGCTGCGTCATGTGGCGGGCCTGGCCTGCTGCGACCGTAGCGGCGGTGGCAGCATTCAGGTGCTGGGCCGTGAAGTACAGGCTGCAGGCCGGTTGAATGGCGAAGTGCGTCGCCTGCGCGCCGATATCGGTTACATCTTCCAGCAGTTCAATCTGGTCGGCCGCCTTAGCGTATTGCAGAACGTGCTGCTCGGTTGCCTGGGGCGCATCCCGCGCTGGCGTGGCACCTTCGGTCTGTTCAGTGCCGAAGAAAAGCAGCAGGCGCTGCAGGCTCTGGCCCGTGTTGGGCTGGCGGATCTGGCGCAGCAGCGCGCCTCGACCCTGTCTGGCGGCCAGCAGCAGCGCGTGGCGATTGCCCGTGCCCTGTGTCAGCGCGCCAAGGTGATTCTGGCCGACGAGCCGATTGCCTCGCTCGACCCAGAATCAGCGCGCAAGGTCATGCAGATTCTCGCCGACATCAACCGCGAAGACGGCACCACCGTGGTGGTCACTTTGCATCAGGTCGATTACGCCATGCGCTATTGCCAGCGCGCCGTGGCGTTGAAAGCGGGGCGGATTCATTTCGACGGCGCCGCCGCCGAGCTGCATCCCAACTTCCTTAACGATCTTTACGGGGCCGAGCTGCTAGCCGAGCCGCAAACCGCCGAAAAATCGCGCCGTGCGCGCACGCCGAAAGTCCCGCTGGCTCTGGCTAAGGCCTGAGCCGCTTGCCTGTTATGCCAACCCCTGTATGTCCATCTGCACTAGGAGTGCTTTGCATGTTCAAACGTATCAGTCGCGTTCTCGCCGCATCCACGCTGCTGGCCGGTTCGGTTCTGGGCGCCGCCCAAGCCGCTGAGCAGGAAATCAATTTCGGCATCATCTCCACTGAGTCCTCGCAGAACCTGAAAACCATGTGGGACCCCTTCCTGGCGGACATGAGCCAGCAAACGGGCCTGAAGATCAAAGCCTTCTTCGCCCCTGACTACGCCGGGATCATCCAGGGCATGCGTTTCGACAAGGTCGACATGGCCTGGTACGGCAACAAGGCTGCGATGGAAGCTGTGGATCGTGCCGGTGGGCAAGTTTTCGCCCAGACCGTCGCGGCTAACGGCACTCAGGGCTATTACAGCCTGATGGTTGCGCACAAGGACAGCCCGATCAACTCGATCGAAGACATGCTGAAAAACGCCAAGACCCTGACCTTCGCCAACGGCGACCCGAACTCCACCTCGGGCTATCTGGTACCGGGCTACTACGTGTTTGCGCAGAACAACGCTGATGCCAACAAAATCTTCAAACGCGCCCTTAACGGTAGCCATGAAGTTAACGCGCTGTCGGTGGCCAACAAGCAGGTCGATGTCGGCACCTTCAACAGCGAAGGCATGGAGCGCCTGCAAGTGACTGCGCCGGACAAGGCCGCACAACTGAAAGTGATCTGGACCTCGCCGCTGATCCCGTCTGACCCGATGGTATGGCGCAAGAATCTGGATGACGCCACCAAGAACAAGCTGCGCGAGTTCTTTATGACTTACGGCGACAAACCGGCTGAGTTGAAAGTGCTTGAAGGGCTGCAGTGGGCCAAGTTCAAGGCTTCCGATGACGACCAGCTGCTGCCGATCCGCCAGCTGGAACTGTTCAAGAAGCGCACCGAAGTCGCTAACAACGAAAAGCTTAACGCTGCCGACAAGCAGGCTCAGCTCAAGGAGCTGGATGCCGAGCTGGCCAAGCTGGAAAAGCGTCTGGCTGAAATCGCCCAGAAGAACCCGGCAAGCGCTGGTTAATTGCACGTGCCGCCAGCGACTCGCCCAGTGGGCGGGTCGCTCTGTTCTGCCGCTTGATTCGAGATGTTGTTATGACCACTTTGACCACCGCACCCACGCCCGACCTGACCGCCAAGCGTTCCTGGCTGCAGCTGATCGGCTGGGGGCTGTTCTTCGTTGTGTTGGCCTGGTCCTGGCAGGGCGCGGAGATGAATCCGCTGGCGCTGATCCGCGACTCCAGCAACATGGCGACCTTTGCCGCGGACTTCTTTCCGCCCGATTTCAGCAACTGGGAGCTGTACCTCAAGGAGATGGTCGTCACCGTGCAGATCGCCCTCTGGGGCACGGTGCTGGCGATTATTCTGGCTATCCCGCTGGGCATTCTCTGCTCGGAAAACATCGTGCCCTGGTGGGTCTATCAGCCGATCCGCCGGGTGATGGATGCCTGCCGTTCGATCAACGAAATGGTCTTCGCCATGCTCTTTGTGGTGGCGGTCGGCCTGGGTCCATTCGCCGGGGTGCTGGCGCTGTTTATCGGCACCACCGGGGTGCTGGCCAAACTCTTCGCCGAAGCGGTCGAGGCCATCGATCCGGGCCCGGTTGAAGGCGTGCGCGCCACCGGCGCCAGCGCGCTGCAGGAAGTCATCTACGGGGTGATTCCGCAGGTCCTGCCGCTGTGGATTTCCTACTCGCTGTACCGCTTCGAGTCCAACGTGCGCTCGGCCACGGTGGTCGGCATGGTCGGCGCCGGCGGTATCGGGGTGATTCTCTGGGAAGCGATTCGCGGCTTCCAGTTCGCCCAAACCTGCGCCTTGCTGATCGTGATCATCCTGGTGGTCAGCCTGCTGGACATCATTTCGCAGCGCCTGCGCAAACAATTTATCTGACGGAGAACGGGCATCTGCGGATGCCCTTTATTAGCCATGCACTTGTCTAGACAACCCGAGCCGCTGTACCGCGAACTGGCCGCCGTGCTGCGCGATGAGCTGCAGCGCATGAGCCCTGGCGATTACCTGCCGGGTGAGGTGCAGCTAGCGGCGCGCTTTGCGGTCAACCGCCACACCCTGCGCCGCGCAGTGGATGAGCTGGTGCTTGAAGGCCGCCTGCTGCGCCAGCAGGGCAAGGGCACGCGGGTGCTGGCCAAACCGCTGATCTACCCGATGCAGGCCGGCAGTGCCTACAGCGCCTCGCTCTCGGCGCTCGGCCACAAGGTCGAGGCGCAATTGTTGGAAAGCCGCCTGCGCCCGGCTGGTTGTGAGGAGCGTGAATACCTGCAGCTGCCCAGTGGTGCGCAACTGCTGGAACTGAGCACCCTACGGCTGATCGAGGGCCAGCCCGTCAGTCTGATTCGGCATGCCTTCAGCACCGAATACGCCGAGTTGCTCGCCGACTACCAGGGCGGCTCGCTGCGCCAGTACCTCAGTCAGCGCGGCATGACCCTGACCCGCACCTTCAGCCTGATCGGCGCGCGCCTGCCCAGCCGTGACGAGGCCGCGCGTCTGCTGATGCCCCGGCACGCGCCTCTTCTTAGCGTGCAAACCCTTTCCCGCGATCTGGCTGGACGGCCGGTGGAGCTGTCGTTATCGACCAGCCGCGCCGACCGCTTCCAGTACCAGCTCGCCCTTTGATGGAGGCTTGTTGATGAACCGCGATAGACCGCACAGCGACATGCAGCACAGCGACCCGCAGATCGCCACCCGTCAGCGCTGGATGGGCGTACTCGCCCGCGCCAGCGGCCAACTGGCGGCCTATGAGTCCGCGTTGAAGGAAGCCGAGTACCGCCTGATTCGCGCCCCGGAAATCGGCATGACCCTGGTGCGTGGGCGTATGGGCGGCACCGGTAGCCCGTTCAATCTTGGCGAGATGAGCGTGACCCGCTGCGTGGTGCGCCTGGCCGATGGCCGCACCGGTTACAGCTACGTGGCTGGCCGCGACAAACAACACGCCGAACTGGCGGCCCTGGCCGACGCCCATTTGCAGGGCGCCGAGCAGCCGCATTGGCTGAGCCGACTGATCGAACCCCTGGCGGCAGCGCAGCACGCCCAACAGGCGGCCAAGGCCGCAGAAACCGCAACCACCCAGGTGGAATTCTTCACCCTGGTCCGAGGAGAAGACTGATGAACGCGGCGAATAGCTCGCAATGGCTGCAACCGGCCTTCAATGATCCGGTGCTGGATGCGCAGACCAGCTTCCGCAGTGCCCTCAAGGCCCTGGCCGAGCCTGGCCTGGCGCAACCGCTGAACCGCGCCCTGGCCCTGGAAAACCTGCATCCGGCGACCTACGCCCTGTGCCTGGCGTTTCTTGATGTCGACACGCCGCTGTGGCTGGCGCCGCGTTTCGACACCCCGGCGATCCGCGCCAATCTGGCGTTCCACTGCGGTTGCCCGATTGTCGCCGAGCGCGAGCTGGCGCTGTTTGCCCTGCTCGATGAAAGCGAGCTGACGGATCTGTCGGATTTCGATAATGGCAGCGAGCGCTACCCGGACCAGTCCTGCACCTTGCTGATCCAGCTCGATGCCCTCAGCAATGGCGACGCGCTGCGCTGGCGTGGGCCGGGCATCAAGGACGTGCGCTGCGTCGAGCTGCCACTGCCGGCGGTGTTCTGGCAACAGCGCCAGGCGCGCAGTGCTTTTCCCCGTGGTCTGGATGCCTTCTTCGCTGCTGGCGATCAGGTGATCGGCCTGCCGCGCAGCACCCGCGTGCTGCTGAGTGCAGAGGAGGCTGCCTGATGTACGTCGCCGTCAAAGGTGGCGAGCGCGCCATCGACAATGCCCATTTGCTGCTGGCCAAGAAGCGCCGTGGCGATACCACCATCCCTGAACTCAGTGTCGAACAAGTGCGAGAGCAGATGCCCCTGGCCGTGGCCCGGGTGATGAGCGAAGGCTCGTTGTATGACCCGCAGTTGGCTGCACTGGCGATCAAGCAGGCGGCCGGCGACCTGATGGAAGCGATCTTCCTGCTGCGCGCCTACCGCACCACGCTGCCGCGTTTCGGTGCCAGCGCTGCGCTGGACACCACGCAGATGCAGCTGAGCCGGCGCATTTCGGCGACCTTCAAGGATTTGCCCGGCGGCCAGCTGCTCGGCCCGACCTTCGACTACAGCCACCGTCTGCTGGATTTCGCCCTGCTGGCCGAGGGCGAGCAGCCAGGGCCACAGATTGATCGGCAGGCTGAACTGTCGCCGTGCCCGCGGGTGCTGGATTTTCTCGCCGACGAAGGCCTGATGGCCCGCGAAGTCGATGAAGGTTCTGCCGTGCCGGATATCACCCGCGAACCGCTGGACTTCCCCGCTAGCCGCGCCCAGCGCCTGCAGGCTCTGGCCCGTGGTGACGAAGGCTTTCTCCTGGCGCTGGGTTACTCCACCCAGCGCGGCTACGGGCGCAATCACCCCTTTGCCGGGGAGATTCGCATTGGCGAGGTCGAGGTTTGGCTGGAGCCGGAAGAGCTCGGCTTCGCCGTGCCGCTGGGCGATATCGAAGTGACCGAGTGCGAAATGGTCAACCAGTTCGTCGGTGGCAAGGGCATCGATGCGCAGTTCACCCGTGGCTACGGCCTGGCCTTTGGCTATGCCGAGCGCAAGGCCATGGGCATGGCCCTGGTCGACCGCTCGCTGCGCGCCGCCGAGTACGCCGAGGAAGTGGAAGGCCCGGCGCAGCAGGAAGAGTTTGTGCTGATGCACTGCGACAACGTCGAGGCCGCCGGTTTTGTCTCGCACCTGAAATTGCCGCACTACGTCGACTTCCAATCCGAGCTGGAGCTGATCCGCAAACTGCGCAAGCAGACCTGCGAGCAGCCAGCCGCCGAGGAGCAACGCGCATGAATGCCCAGGCCCAAACGCAGTATGCAACTGAGGTTGGCTATAACTTCGCCTACCTCGATGAACAAACCAAACGCATGATCCGTCGTGGCCTGCTTAAGGCCGTGGCGATTCCCGGTTATCAGGTGCCATTCGGCGGCCGCGAGATGCCGCTGCCCTACGGCTGGGGCACCGGCGGTATGCAGCTGACTGCGGCGATTCTCGGTGCGGACGATGTGCTTAAGGTGATCGACCAGGGCGCGGATGACACCACCAATGCGGTGTCGATCCGGCGCTTCTTCGCCCGCACCGCCGGGGTCAAAACCACCACGCGCACCCCGGAGGCGACGGTGATTCAGACCCGTCACCGCATCCCGGAAACGCCGCTCAATGGTGACCAGATCATGGTCTACCAGGTGCCTATCCCCGAGCCGCTGCGCTTTATCGAACCCTCGGAAACCGAGACCCGCACCATGCATGCGCTGGAAGACTACGGCGTGATGCACGTGAAGCTGTACGAGGACATCGCCACCTTCGGCCATATCGCCACCAGCTACGCCTACCCGGTGACGGTGGATGAGCGCTACGTGATGGACCCGTCACCGATCCCCAAATTCGACAACCCCAAGCTGCACATGAGCCCGGCGCTGATGCTGTTCGGTGCCGGTCGCGAGAAGCGCCTGTATGCCGTACCACCGTACACCCGGGTGGTCAGCCTGGACTTCGAAGACCACCCGTTCGAGATCCAGCGCTGGGACGAGTGCTGCGCCTTTTGCGGCAGCCACGACTCTTATCTGGACGAACTGATCGTCGACGACGCCGGCAGCAAGCGCTTCGTCTGCTCCGACACCGATTACTGCATGCAACGCCGTGACCTTGAAGAGGAGGGCGAGCAATGAGTGCTGCCGAGAAAATGCACCTGCACACCGACACGGCGCAGCCGCTGTTCAGCGTGCGTGACCTGACCCGCCTATACGGTTTGGAGAAGGGCTGCCAGGGCGTGTCCTTTGATCTCTATCCCGGCGAGGTGCTGGGCATTGTCGGCGAGTCCGGGTCGGGCAAGTCGACCCTGCTCAGCCTGCTCTCCGGGCGCTGTCCGCCGGATCGTGGCGCGGTCAGTTATCGCGATACAGCCGGCAACTGGCTCGACCTGTACAGCGCCAGCGAAGCGCAGCGGCGCACACTGCTGCGCACCGAGTGGGGCTTTGTCGAGCAGAACCCGCGTGACGGCCTGCGCATGGGCGTGTCGGCCGGCGCCAATATCGGCGAGCGGCTGATGGCTCAGGGCGTGCGTCATTACGGCGAGCTGCGTGCGGCCGGTATTGACTGGTTGAGCCAGGTGGAAATCGATCCGCTGCGCATCGACGACCTGCCGCGCACCTTCTCCGGCGGCATGCAGCAGCGCTTGCAGATCGCCCGCAACCTGGTCTCCAGCCCACGCCTGATCTTTATGGACGAACCCACCGGCGGCCTCGATGTGTCGGTGCAAGCACGCCTGCTCGACCTGTTGCGCGGCCTGGTGCGTGAGCTGGACCTGGCGGTGGTGATCGTCACCCACGACCTGGCGGTGGCGCGCTTGCTGGCCGACCGGTTGATGGTGATGCGCCGCTCCCACGTGGTCGAGGCCGGTCTCACTGACCAGATTCTCGATGACCCGCAGCATCCCTATTCGCAGTTGCTGGTGTCGTCTGTCCTGCAGCCATAAGGCGGGGCTTGTCTCCCCTCTCCCGCATGCGGGAGAGGGGCCGGGGGAGAGGGCCTGTGCACCGCACCGAGTCGCCTGTAACACCCTCTCCCCAGCCCTCTCCCATAAATGGGAGAGGGGGCAGACCGCACATGGCGGAGGCAAATCATTGGTATTTGAGGTGTGTATGAACAACCTTATCGAGGTCTCCGGCCTCAGCAAGACCTTCACCCTGCATCAGCAGCACGGCGTGGTGCTGAATGTATTGAGTGGGCTGCATTTCAGTGTGCGTGCCGGCGAGTGCCTGGTGCTGCACGGCCAATCCGGGGCGGGCAAGTCGACCTTGCTGCGCACCCTGTACGGCAACTACCTGGCCGCTGGCGGCAGCATTCGCGTGCGTCATCAGAATGAATGGGTTGAGCTGGTTGGCGCCGAACCGCGCCAGGTGCTGGCGGTACGCCGGCAGACCCTGGGCTATGTCAGCCAGTTTCTGCGGGTGATTCCTCGGGTCGCCACCCTGGATGTGGTGACGGAACCGGCTCTAGCCCGTGGTTGGAGCAAAGCGGATGCCGAAGCACGGGCGAAAAGCCTGCTCAGCCGCCTGAATATCCCCCAGGCCTTGTGGCAGCTGGCCCCTGGCACCTTCTCGGGCGGCGAGCAGCAGCGGGTGAATATCGCCCGCGGCTTTATGGTCGCCTGGCCGTTGATGCTGTTGGACGAACCCACCGCTTCCCTGGACGACGCCAACCGCCAGGTGGTGCTGGAACTGATCGATGAAGCCAAGGCCGCCGGCAGCGCGCTGATCGGCATCTTCCACGACCGCGCCGCCCGTGAGGCGGTGGCCGATCGCTACCTTGATATGAGCGCTGCGGCGCAGCAGGAGTATGTATATGCCGGTTGAACAGATTCTGACCAACGCGCGGATCGTCACCGCCGAGCAGGAGTTTGTCGGCACCCTGGTGCTGCGCGATGGCCTGATTGCCCAGGTGGAAGAGGGCGTCAGCGGCTTGCCCCAGGCGCAGAACTTGAGCGGTGATTACCTGCTGCCCGGCCTGGTCGAGTTGCACACCGACAACCTGGAAAAATACATGAGCCCACGGCCGGGGGTGGATTGGCCATCGGCCTCGGCGGTGCTGACCCACGATGCGCAGATCGCCTCGGCGGGCATCACCACGGTGTTCGATGCCCTGGCGATTGGCGACGTCAACCCGCGCGGCAAGCGCATGCAGCAACTGCCGGCGATGCTCGAAGCGATTGCTTCAGCGGCCGCGGCCGGGCATATGCGCGCCGATCACCGCCTGCACCTGCGTTGCGAGGTTTGCCACCCGGAGACCCTCGCGGTGTTTCGCGATCTGGTCGAGCACCCGCTGGTGCAACTGGTCTCGGTGATGGATCACGCGCCGGGCCAGCGCCAGTTCGCCAAGGAAGACAAATACCGCGAGTACTACATGGGCAAGTACCACCTCAGCGAAGCGGAGATGGATGCCTTTATCGTCGAGCAGGTGGACAACTCACGGCAGTACAGCGACCGCCAGCGCCGCAGCATTGTTGCCGACTGCCAGGCTCGTGGTATTTCCGTGGCCAGCCATGACGACGCGACCCAGGCCCATGTGCAGGAGTCGGCGAGCTTTGGCATGTCCATCGCCGAATTCCCCACCACCCTTGAGGCGGCCAAGGCCAGCCACGAACTGGGCCTGAAGGTGCTGATGGGCGCGCCGAATATCGTTCGCGGTGGTTCGCACTCGGGCAATATCGCCGCCGCCGAACTGGCCCAACACGGTGTGCTGGATATCCTCTCCAGCGACTACTACCCGGCTAGCCTGCTGCAGGCCGCTTTGCTGCTGGCCGGGCAGGATAACGGCTATGATCTGCCGCGAGCGATTGCCACCGTCAGCCGCGTGCCGGCACAGGCGGCGGGGCTGCATGATCGCGGCGAAATCCGCGTCGGCCTGCGTGCCGACCTGGTGCAGGCACAGGTGCACGGGGGCCAGGCGGTGATCCAGCAAGTCTGGCGACAAGCGAAAAGGGTGTTCTGATGAGCGGCCGGTTGATCTATCTGATGGGGCCTTCGGGCTCGGGCAAGGACAGCCTGTTGAATGCCGCGCGCGCGCGCCTGGCCGAACGAAATTGTGTGATCGCCCGGCGGGTCATTACCCGCTCGGCGGAAGCGGTGGGCGAGGACGCCATCGGCGTGTCGCCTGCCGAGTTCGACCAGCAGGAAGCCGCCGGCGCTTTTGCCCTGAGCTGGCGCGCCAATGGCCTGGCCTATGGCATCCCACGGCAGATCGATGACTGGCTGGCGGCGGCGCAGGATGTGCTGGTCAACGGTTCGCGCGGCTATCTGCCCAGGGCGCGCGAGCGTTATCCCGAACTGCTGGCGATTCTGCTGCAGGTGGATGAAGCGGCCTTGCGTCAGCGCTTGCAAGCGCGCGGCCGGGAAAGCGCCGAGCAGATCGAGGCGCGCTTGGCGCGCAGCCGCGAACTGCAACCGCACGCTGCTTGCTCCCCTCTCCCGCTTGCGGGAGAGGGGCCGGGGGAGAGGGCCGAGGTCGAGCCGCAATACCTGCTCAATAACTCCGGCCCGCTCGAACAGACCGTCACCCAGTTGCTGCAGCTGCTTAGCGATACGCGCACATGCGCCTGACCCTGCTCGGCACCGGCGATGCGCGGCAGGTGCCGGTATACAACTGCAGCTGCGTGGCCTGCGATAGCGCACGGGTAAATCCTGCGCGGCGGCGTGGGCCGTGTTGCGCCTTGATCGAATATGGTACGCAGCGCTGGTTGATCGACTCGGGCCTGACCGATCTGTGCGAGCGCTTTCCACCCCATAGCCTGAGCGGCATTCTGCAAACCCATTACCACGCCGATCACGCCCAGGGCTTGCTGCACCTGCGCTGGGGCCAGGGGCTGATTATTCCGGTGCATGGCCCGGATGATCCGGAAGGCTTGGCCGATCTGTACAAACACCCTGGCATTCTCGATTTCAGCCAGCCGTTTGCTGCTTTCGAGCAACGGCAGTTGGGCGAGTTAAGCGTTACGGCGCTGCCGCTCAATCACTCCAAGCTGACCTTCGGCTATCTCTTGGAAGGCCCTGCGGTAAACGGAGAGCGGCGACGTATTGCCTACCTCACCGATACCCTCGGCGTGCCGGACGCCAGTGCCGAGGTCCTGCGCCAGCAGCCGCTGGATCTGCTGGTGCTGGACTGCTCCACCGCGCCGCAACCCATCGCCCCGCGCAATCACAACGACCTGACCCGCGCGCTGGAAGTGGCCTTGCAGTTGCAGCCCAGAGAAACCGTGCTGACCCATATCGGCCACAGCTTCGACGCCTGGCTGCTGGAACACCCCGATGCCTTGCCTGCGGGGGTTAGCCTGGCCTTTGATGGGCGAGTGTTATGAGCAGGTTGTCAGCGTTCGTAGGGTCATAAGGCAAAAAGATGGACAAGCTGCGCGTTGTCCACCCTACGAATGGCCACCACAACGTAGGGAGGCCTTTAATCCAGCCCGTAGCCCGGATGCAATCCGGGGAATTGTGCCACCCATGCCCCGGATTTCATCCGGGCTACAACACTGCTCAATCCAACGGTAATTCAGTGGTGCGTTTAACTTCGCTCATGGCGATATGCGAGTGCGCTTCGTGCACATGCGGGCGTTGCAGCAGGTGGTCGCGCAGAAAACGTTCGTAGCTGGCGATGTCCTTGGCCACCACCTTGAGCAGGTAATCCGAGCCGCCGGCCATGGTGAAGCACTCCAGCACCTCGGGGTAACCGACCACCGCCTGCTCGAATTCTTCCAGGTTGCTGCGCCCGTGCGCCGAGAGTTTGATATCGACAAACACGGTGATGCTGAAGCCCAGTTGCTTGTGGCTGAGCAGGGCAACCTTGCGCTCGATAATGCCTTCTTCCTGCATGCGGTGAATCCGCCGCCAGCAGGGCGATTGTGACAATTCCACCTTCTCAGCGATCTCGGCGGCGGAGAGGTCGGCGTTGTGTTGCAGCAGGCGGAGAATCTTGCGGTCGATGGGGCTGAGTTTTTCTTGCATGACTGTTCCGAATTTTTTGTTCTTGTTGGATTAATCATGCGCAGTATCTGCAAAACGGCCAGCAAAAAGAAATAAAAAAGCCGCGCGCTCCGTTCATATTCTTGGCCATACGCCTTGTGTGGTGATCCCGCACTAGGCTTAACAAGGGTGGCATTAACCGTTGCCAACCCAGCTCTCGATAAAAATAACAGGAGCACCACCATGTCTCTGGCCGAAATCCGCCTGGATGACAAGTACCGCCTTGCTACCGGTCACCTCTACCTGACCGGCACCCAGGCGCTGACCCGCCTGCCCATGCTGCAGAAGCAACGCGACGCAGCTCATGGCCTGAATACCGCGTGCTTTATTTCCGGCTACCGTGGCTCGCCGCTGGGCAACCTCGACAAGAGCCTGTGGGACGCCAAGCAGTACCTCAAAGAGAATCACATCCACTTCCAGCCGGGCGTCAACGAAGAGTTGGCCGCCACCTCGGTGTGGGGTAGCCAGCAGACCAGTCTGTTCCCCGGTGCGCGCTACGACGGCGTGTTCGCCATGTGGTACGGCAAGGGCCCGGGCGTGGACCGTTGCGGTGATGTGTTCAAGCACGGCAACTCGGCCGGCGTTTCCGAGCATGGCGGCGTGCTGCTGCTGGCCGGCGACGACCATGGCTGCAAATCCTCCAGCATCGCCAACCAGAGCGAGCATGCGTTTATCGCCGCCTCGATCCCGGTGCTCAACCCGGCCAACGTTCAGGAAATTCTCGATTACGGCATCATCGGCTGGGAGCTGTCGCGCTACAGCGGTTGCTGGGTGGCGCTGAAAACCATCGCGGAAAACGTCGATTCTTCCGCCGTGGTGGATGTTGATCCGCTACGCATGCAGGTGAAGATTCCCGAGGACTTCCAGCTGCCAGAAGACGGCGTGTATATCCGCTGGCCGGACCCGCCCCTGGCCCAGGAAGCGCGCCTTAACACCTACAAAATCTACGCAGCCCGCGCCTTTGCGCTGGCCAACAACCTCAACCAGATCAAGCTCGATTCGCCCAACCCGCGCCTGGGCATTATCACCACCGGCAAGTCCTACCTCGACGTGCGCCAGGCTCTGGATGACCTCGGCCTGGATGAAGCGCTGTGCGCCCAGGTGGGCCTGCGTGTGCTCAAGGTCGGCATGAGCTGGCCGCTGGAACCGGTATCGGTGCATGAGTTCGCCGAGGGCCTGGACGAGATTCTGGTGGTCGAGGAAAAACGCAGCATCATCGAAGACCAGCTCACCGGTCAGCTGTACAACTGGCCCGTGGGCAAGCGCCCTGTGGTGGTTGGCGAGTTCGACGAGGCCGGCCATTCGCTGCTGCCTAATCTCTCCGAACTAACCCCAGCGATGATCGCCCGCGCCATCGCCAAGCGCCTCGCGCCGATCTACAGCAGCCCACAGATTGAAGAGCGCCTGGCCTTTCTCGCGGCCAAGGAAGCCTCGCTGGCCGCGCCCAAGCACACCACTGTGCGCACCCCGCATTTCTGCTCCGGTTGCCCGCACAACACCTCGACCAAACTGCCGGAAGGCAGCCGCGCACAGGGCGGTATCGGTTGCCACTACATGACCCAGTGGATGGACCGCAACACCGACACCTTTACCCAGATGGGTGGCGAGGGCGCGACCTGGATCGGCCAGGCGCCGTTTACCGACACACCGCATATCTTCCAGAACCTCGGTGACGGCACCTACTTCCACTCTGGCCAGCTGGCCCTGCGTGCGTCCGTGGCTGCCGGGGTGAATATCACCTACAAGATTCTCTACAACGACGCCGTGGCCATGACCGGCGGCCAGCCCATCGACGGCGAACTGCGCGTCGACCAACTGAGCCAGCAGGTGTACGCCGAAGGCGTGAAACGCATCGCCCTGGTTACCGACGAGCCGGACAAGTACCCAACCCGCAATACCTTCGCGCCCATCGTGACGTTCCACCATCGGCGTGATCTGGATGCCGTGCAGCGCGAGTTGCGCGAGTTCCAGGGCTGTTCGGTGATCATCTATGACCAGACCTGCGCCACCGAGAAACGCCGTCGGCGCAAGCGCGGCAAGCTGGTCGATCCGCAGAAGCGCGCCTTTATCAACCCGGCCGTGTGCGAGGGTTGTGGCGATTGCAGTGTCAAATCCAACTGCCTCTCAGTGCTGCCGCTGGAAACCGAACTGGGGCGCAAGCGCGAGATCGATCAGAACTCCTGCAACAAGGATTTCAGCTGCGTTGAAGGCTTCTGCCCAAGCTTTGTTACCGTGCACGGCGGCAGCCTGCGCAAACCGGAAGCCGTGGGCTTGAGCGCGCTGTTTATCGCCCTGCCAGAACCCAAGCAGCCGACTCTGGAGCGGCCGTGGAATATTCTGCTGCCGGGTGTCGGCGGCAGCGGTGTAACCACCGTCGGCGCGTTGCTCGGCATGGCTGCGCATATCGAAGGCAAGGGCTGCAGCGTGCTCGATCAGGCTGGCCTGGCGCAGAAGTTCGGCCCGGTGATCACCCATATCCGCGTTGCCGCCAAGCAGGACGACATTTTCGCCGTGCGCATCGCCGCCGGGGAGACCGACTTGCTGCTCGGTTGCGATCTGGTGGTGTCGGCGAGCGAAGAAGCCCTGGCCAAGCTGAATGACAAGATCGCCCATGCGGTGGTCAACAGCCATGAAGCGGCCACCGCCGAATTCACCCGCAACCCCGATGCCCAGGTACCTGGCGCGGCCATGCGTGAGGCGCTGATTGAGGCGGTCGGCGCGAGCAAAACCCACTTTGTCGATGCCATCCGGCTGGCCACGCGCCTGCTCGGCGACAGCATCGCCACCAACCTGTTTATGCTCGGTTTCGCTTACCAGAAGGGCCTGGTACCGGTGTCCGCCGAAGCCATCAACAAGGCCATCGAGCTTAACGGCGTGGCCGTGAAGCTCAATCAACAGGCATTTCTCTGGGGACGGCGTGCGGCCCATGATGCGGTTGCCGTGGAACGTCTGGCCAAGCCGGAAGTGATCGAAGCACCGCATTGCCAGACCCTGGAAGACATCATCGCGGACCGAGTGGTGCGCCTGACTGCCTACCAGAACGCCGCCTACGCCGAGCGCTACCGCGAACAGGTGGCGCGGGTGCAGCAGGTCGACAAGAGCGCTGACCAAGCCCTGAGCAAGGCCGTGGCGCGTTACTACTTCAAACTGCTGGCCTACAAGGACGAGTACGAAGTGGCGCGGCTGTACAGCGACGGCAGCTTTATCCGCCAGCTGGAGGCGCAGTTCAGTGGCGATTACCGCCTGGAATTCCACCTGGCACCGTCCTGGCTGAGTAAGCCGGATGCCAGCACCGGCGAGCCGCGTAAGCGTCAGTTCGGCGCCTGGATGCTCAAGGCTTTTGGCGTACTGGCCAAGTTCAAGTTTCTGCGCGGTACGCCGCTGGATCTGTTCGGCTACAGCGCCGAGCGCAAGCTGGAGCTGGACCTGATCGACGACTACGAGCAGAACCTGGAGTACCTGCTCAAGGAACTCAACGCCGACAACTACCGCACCGCGCTGGCCCTGGCCGAGTTGCCGGAGCAGATCCGCGGCTATGGCCACGTCAAGGAACGCAGCCTGGCCAAGGTGCGCGAGCAGAGCGCTCAGCTCAAGGCGCGCATGCTGGTCAGCGAGATTCAGGCCGTGCAGCTGTTCGAGCCGGCAGCCTAAAAACCGCCCTCTCCCCAACCCTCTCCCGCAGGCGGGAGAGGGAGCCAATGCACCCCTCGCCCATTTATGGGAGAGGGGCCGGGGGAGAGGGGGCTTTAACCAAACAACAAGAACAATCAAGGAACTCCCATGTCCGTGTTTTCCCATATCGATTTCGACCACCACGAACAGGTGGTCTACGGCCACGACAAGGCCAGCGGCCTGCGGGCGATTATCGCCATTCACAACAGCAACCTCGGCCCGGCCCTCGGCGGTTGCCGCATGTGGCCCTACGCCAATGACGATGAAGCGCTGCGCGATGTGCTGCGCCTGTCGCGCGGCATGACCTACAAATCGGCTCTGGCCAATCTGCCGCTGGGTGGCGGTAAGGCGGTGATCATCGGCGACCCGCATACCGGCAAGAGCGCGGCGCTGTTCCAGGCCATGGGCGATTTTGTCGACAGCCTCGGCGGCCGCTATATCACCGCCGCCGACTCCGGCACCGGCGTTGCGGAAATGCAGATCATGGCCGAACGCACGCGCCACGTATCCGGCGCCGAGCTGCGTGAGGCCTTCGCCGGCGGCACGCGCAATGGCGACCCGTCTCCGTCCACCGCTTACGGGGTGTTTATCGGCATCCAGGCCGCAGTCAAACACCGCCTGGGCCGTGATGACCTGTACGGCTTGAAAGTCGCGATTCAAGGGGTAGGGCAGGTGGGCTTCGACCTGGCGCGCCAGCTGAAAGCCGCCGGTGCCGAGCTGTGGGTTACCGATATCGTCGAGGCCAATGTGCGTCGCGCGGTCGAGCAGTTGGGCGCAACCGCCGTTACCCAGCAGGCGATTTTCGGCCTGGATGTCGATGTATTCGCGCCCTGCGCCATGGGCGGCATTATCAACCAGCAAACCCTGGAAGCCCTGCGCGCGCCGATTATCGCCGGGGCCGCCAATAACCAGCTGGCCGATGCCAGCCTGGCGGAAACCCTGCGCCGCAACGAGTGCCTGTATGCGCCGGACTACGCGATCAATGCCGGCGGCATTATCGATGTTTGCTACGAGCGCACCGGCGGCAGCGCCGCACAGCTCAAGGCACATATCGAAGGCATCGGCGCGACCCTGGAACAGATCTTCCAGCGCGCCGATGCGTCGAGCAAAACCACCGTAGAAATCGCTGATCAATTAGCCGAAGAGCGCTTCGGCCGTTAAAAACGCCTGACTGTTGTCCGCCCTACTGGCACGTTTTACAAAACCTGTAGGAGCGGGCTTGCCCGCGATGTTCTTCCGGTGCCCTCGATTCGCGGGCAAGCCTCCTACGGGTTGTCGTTGTGGGGTGGATGACGTTGTTTTCATCCACCACCGTGGCGCAGTTGGTGGATGGGTGAAGCGTCATCCACCCTACGGTTCTTGCCCGCGACGCTGGTCGCGGGTAAACAACTAGGCGTCCCCCCGCTCCTACAAAAGCCTCTCACAGCGTCTTAATCCAACATCAACGCCAAGCTAATCCCATGCGGCTTAAACCCCAGGTTGGCATAAAAGGCATGGGCCGCTTCACGGCTCTGGCTGCTGGACAGCGCGACCTTGTAACAGCCCCAGGCGCGGGCGCGTTCGATGGCTTTACCCATCAGCGTCTGGCCAATCCCCAGGCCGCGCGCCTCAGTATCTACCACCACATCTTCAAGAATCGCCGAGCGGGCGAAGTTATGCGCCAGATGCTCGATCAGGTTGACCGTGCAGGTGCCGAGCAACTTGCCGTCACGCTCGGCCACCAGTACCACGCGGCTCACCGGCAGCTCGCTCAGGCGTAAAGCCAGCAGCTTGGCATCGGCACGCGGCTCATCGGGCGCGAGCTGCTGCAGCAAGGCAGCCAGGGCAGCAGCATCGTTAACGCTGACCGCACGCAGGTGAAAATCGGCAAAAGGCGAATCCGGCAGATGATGCGAAGCAGCAGGGCGCATGGCGATCTCCTCTCCTTATGACAGCCGGTTGGCAGTCAGTTGGCAGTATGGCGCCGAGATGATGGCAGCGGCATGACAAACGCCTCCGGTCTCGCTAAGATGCCGCCCGCTGGTGGCCCGTCTATCCAGCCTCGGTTCCCATAGTTCAATGGATAGAATAAGCCCCTCCTAAGGGCTAGATACTGGTTCGAATCCAGTTGGGAACGCCATCTACTGCAGTCCGTCAGGGTTGTTTCAAATGCCTGGCGGCATGCTCGCGCTACTCAGCGCTTACGTCGTTTATCCCCGAAAGCAAAAAACTGAAATCGGATGATTTCAGGGCTTTGGATGCTGCGATTTGGAGCGGGGTATGGACGATGAACTATTTGTTTCTGCCTGAGTTATCCCGCGAGCCTGGTTATTCCCCTTGTGCGTTAAAGGTGTCATTAGCCTTTCAATCTTCCTAGAAGATCAGAAGGGGATATATAAAGAACTCTCCTTACATCCTTTGTGGGTAACAGCAGCTTTAGTTTACTCAGTTTCTCAAGATATGTCCTTGCAGTATTTTCCGATATGTCGTAGTTGCTAGAAACCTCCTTGACAGTAAAAATTTTACCCGGCTCTTTAAACGCTCTCTTAACTATATCTTTCTGAGTAAAATTTAGGGCAGCACTAAATCTCGTGGTTTCAAGGATAGTGAGGATTCGCCTAAACTCATTTGTCTTAGAAGACAAATAATTCTGAAGATCGGCGAATGCCTTCAGGATTATGTCCACCTGGTGGTATATAAAATACGTCAGATCATTCTGATCTTTCTCCGTATATAAATACGCGAGTCCGTAATCCTTTGGGTTGTCTTTAATCAGCTTGCTTATAGATACGTACTTAAACAAGTCGTAATCACACTTCAGCATGTACCAGTAGAATAATGCCCGAGCAGTTCTGCCATTTCCATCCCTGAACGGATGCTCATAACCGATCATGAAATGTAAAATGATAGCCTTTATAACTGGATGTAAAAACTCTGAACCGTTCTGCCCTGAATGGTCTGCATTCGCGAATCTGCACAGTTCGCTTAACCGGGCTGGAATCTTTTCATAAGAGGGAGGCTGATAAGCAATCTCATCATCACGATCCGAAACAAAAATGTCATTGTCAGCTCTAAACTCACCAGGTATCACACCATTTTCCGTTGTCCCGTTGGTTGCAATCCGGTGAAGCTCCAAGATCAAGTCAATTGTTAGAGCTTGATCGCAAGTGCGTTCCGCATACTTAAGAAGAAGATAATTATTAAGGATCATCCTCTCGTCTTCATCTAGAGGAACTCTATCCTCCTCCAGCATCTTCTTTGCAACTTCTCTAGTTGTAGATGCCCCCTCGAGCTGTGCGCTTGATATTGCCTCCTCCATAATAAGAGAAGAAACAAGATACTTGCGCTGAAGATCATCTGTTGCCTTACTTCCGCCAATAGAAGCCACGCTACCACCAGCAATCTTTACAATCTGATGAAGCTTCGCCTCTAGCGAGTGAGGTATACAGTAATGAAATATATCCGAATTCTCGCCATCGCCAGATAGCAAAACAGTCTTGGCCTGCATGAACCTCTTAAACTTTACTGCTTGCCAAATATCTTTGGCTTCTGCACTAGGCACACGCCACTTAAACTTATCCCAGTGTAAATAATTACCTTTTTCATCAGTACTATCATACTTCGTCATATATTTACCGATTGCCTCAAAATTAGGCTTGCTACGGTCGAATACAGGGGCTCTCTCTACTGTAGGCTTGGCCATGCATACCTCAAAAATAGAAAATTGAGTTTTAATAATTAAAATCTAGGCGTATAGAATCCAAAAGTCAATCGATCTTCTGTCCAAGGATCGAGCCAGCGTGGCAGTTTTAAGGGGGCGAAGTCAGTGGAGCACTGAATGCATAACCGAGGTAGAGAAAATCTGCAGCAACGCGAATGAACGGTGGAAAATACTTGCGTCAAACTAGAAACGTAAACGTCGAAAATACAGGAGGAGATAGCGGAGAAATGCCGTAGACGTCGGGTCTGCAAGGTTAGAAAACCCATGTGCTTCGCCACACGTTTGTCAGTCACTTCGTCATCACTGGCGGCAACATCCTTACCCTGCAGAAGGTGCTTGGTCATGCGTCCGTCACTATGACCATGCGCTATGCACACCTGGCCCCTGATCACCTGCAGGATGCTTTGCGCCGAAATCCCATCTTCGACACTTTCTCGACACCGACCTAGGCCAGAAAGCAAAAAGCCCCGAAACCAGATGGTCTCGAGGCTTTAGATTCTGCGATTTGGAGCGGGCGATGGGAATCGAACCCACAGCTCTAGCTTGGGAAGCTAGGGTATTACCACTATACGACGCCCGCAGCGGGTGCCTTTATACCGGAAGTCTTGGTTGAAATGAAGTCCGCGCCCCGG
Organism: Pseudomonas sp.; assembly: GCF_030684895.1. Lineage (GTDB taxonomy): Bacteria > Pseudomonadota > Gammaproteobacteria > Pseudomonadales > Pseudomonadaceae > Aquipseudomonas. The sequence continues at coordinate 59,465 of NZ_JAUXXP010000041.1, forward strand.
TTATCTGCAATAACGCGGTGCGGGCGCGGGTGTGTACAGGCTTCATACGGCCAGCGCGTGCAGCACGTCCATCTGTGGGCGGTAGTGGGTCTGGCGCAGTGGCTTGCTCTGCAGGAAGCCCAGCAGTGCGGCCTGGCTCTGCAACCATGCGGCTTTGTGCTCCATGTCGAGGAAGTGCCCGGCGTTGTCGATGGTGACGAACTGGCAGTCGTTCAGGTGCTTGGCGAACAGGCGCACGTCGGCAGGCGAGGTGTAGGCGTCGTGTTCGCCGTTGACGAATAGCAGCGGGATCTCGATGCCTGCCAGGCACTGCATCTGGCAATGGGCGTCGAGGTGCAGTACCTGGTGCACATGGGCATGCATCTGCTGGTATTCGTGGCTGTCGAGGCTGCTGATATGGCGATGGTTATAGCGCTTGAACAGCGACGGCAGGTAGCGCCCGATGGTGCTGTTGACCAGGTGACCGAGTTGGTCGCCGTCGAGGGCGTGCAGATGGGCCAGGCCTTGTTCCAGGTAGTCGACCATCGGCTCGTTGAGCAACGGCGAGAAGGAGGTGATTACCGCCTTTTCAATACGCGCCGGGCGCTGGGCCAGGGCGAGCATGGCGGCGACGCCCCCCCAAGAGAACGACATCAGGTGGTCGGCGCGGAACTGTTCGATCAGTTCAAGCAGAATGCTGGCTTCGTCTTCCTTGGTGATCGGCTGGTGGTGATGGTTGTGCGGCTTCGACTGGCCGGCATAGGGCTGATCGTAGAGCACCACATTGAACTGGGTACGCAGGTATTTGACCGTTTGCGCGAAGGCTGCGGTGGTGGAGAGTGAGCCGTTAACCAGGATGATGGTCTTGCGCGCGCTCGGATTGGCGTAGAACTCCGTGTAGATCTTGTAGATTCCGTGAACATCGACGACAGCGGTGGCTGGCTTCATGTCGTTTCCTCCTGGCGCAAAAGTGGGCATGGCAAAACGGCGGTGCCGTTAAACCGGGCTAAGCAGGACAATCAGGAAAGCGCCTGGACGTGACAGCAAGATGTCAGGCTGGAGGATTTTATAAGTTATTTATTTTCAATCAGTTAGGGCTGAAATAGAGCATCCGTCCACGACCTTTTGGCAGGTGTGGAGTGGCGTCTTTGACCAGGCAGGAACCCATTTCGCGCAGTGCGCAAGTAACCGATGGAACGCTTAGATGGCTTTCTGTGACCAATAAGTCACGTTAAGACCTTATGGTTCGATTTAAGCAGCCGTGTTCCTGCTGGCGCAAGTGAATATTGGGATATCGAACAACCGTTTGTCGGTTAGCTAGCTAAGTATGTGACTTGATCAGGGGTGGCCTTAGACGCAGGCGATTTCCGCTGTCGTCAGGGCGCGGTACTGGCCGGGGGCTAGCTGCGGGTCGAGTTGGATGGCGCCCATGCTTAGGCGGTGCAGGCCGATGACCTTGTTCTGGAAGTGACCAAACATGCGCTTGACCTGGTGGTAGCGGCCTTCGTGCAGGGTCAGTAGGGCGCTGTGGCTATCGAGAATGACCAGCTCGGCGGGCAGGGTGGTGAGGTCTTCATAGGCGAAGTACAGGCCGCGGGCGAACACCTCGATGTACTCAGGGCTGATCGGTTGTTCGGTCTCAACGCGGTAAACCTTGCCCAGGCGGCTGCGCGGTTCGGTGAGGCGGCGTGACCATTGGCCGTCGTTGGTGATCAGCAGCAGGCCGCTGGTATTCAGGTCCAGGCGACCGGCCAGGTGCAGGTCGGTTTTGTCAGGCTCATCGAGTAAATCCAGCACGGTGCGGTGTTGTTCATGCTCGGTGGCACTGACCACGCCGATGGGTTTGTGCAGCATAAAGTAGCGTGCGGCTTTGCCGGCCTGCAGCAGCTCGCTATCGACCTCGATACGGCTGAACTGGCTGACTTCGCACAAGCCATCGCAAACCACCGCGCCGTCCACTCGCACGCGGCCGCTGGCCAGCAGCTGGCGGGCGGCTTGGCGATTGAGTTGGGGCAGGTTGCTGAGAAAGCGGTCGAGGCGCATGGCTAATTGGTTGAGGGCTCAGGCGGCAAGCCCTGAGCGCAGCGTGGGCACAGGCAGCTGCGGTTGCGCTGCTCGGGCGCCAGTTTGGCCAACTGCGCGGCATCGACCGGCACGCGAAAACACCAGCATTCTGTCACCGGTGCGTCGGCGCCAGCCTGGGCGCACTGGTTGAGCTGTCCGCAGCAGGGGCAGCGGCGGGTGTCATCACTCACGCGATTTCTTCACACAGGCGGTTGCGGCCGCCCTGTTTGGCCCGGTACAGGGCGCGGTCGGCGCGGGTGATCAGCTGATCCAGCGACTCATCGGCATGCAATTGCGCCAGGCCGATGCTGGTGGTGATGCGCAGCTGCGCGCCGTTGAAGCTGATGCTGCTTTGCTCGGTTTGCTGGCGGATTTTTTCGCCCAGCTCGCGGGCCTGCTCGGGCGAGGTGTCCTTGAGCAGCAGAATAAATTCTTCGCCACCCCAGCGGCAGATGATGTCGGATTGGCGCACGGTGCTGCGCAGGTTGCTGGCAAAGCGGCGCAGCACTTCATCACCGGCCATATGGCCGTGGCTGTCGTTGAGCTGCTTGAAGTTGTCCAGATCGAGCATCAGGGCGCACAGCGCGCTTGGGCTGCGCCGCACTTCCTGCACGGCCTGGTTGGCCAGCAGGTCGAAGCCACGACGGTTGGGCAGCTCGGTCAGCAGGTCGGTGGTGGCCAGGGCGCTGATGCGTCGCTGATAGCGGCGCAGCACCAGGCTGACCAGGCTGATGACGATAACGGTGACCACCAGGCAGATCAGCAGATTGAGGTATAGCGACTTGCGGATGCCGGCGACCGCGCCGTCTTCATGCTTGTCGACAAACAGGTACCAGTTCAGCTCGGGGATAAAACGCACATTGAGGAAGTGATCGCGGCCGTGTTCCTGATACTCGAAGTCGCCGCTTTGCGGATGCGGCAGCTTGGCCTGCAGTTCTTCCAGGCCGGGGATTTCACTGAGCGACTGGCCAACCCGCGCGCCCATCGGCCCGCCGCTGGCGCCGGTGAGTACCAGCAGGCCATTGGTGTCGACGAAGAACACGCTGCGCTCATAGCGCTGCTGGTAGGTGTCGATCAGCTTGACCACCGCATCCACGGTCAGGCCCACACCGGTCGCGCCGATAAAGCGCTGCTGGTAGTCGAACACCTTGTAGTTGATAAACACGGTCATGCGGTCGTCGTTGGCCATGTCGACGTCGACATTGATCTCGTACGGGGTTTGCATGTCGCGCACGCGGAAATACCAGTCATCGCGCGGCTCGTCTTCCTGCACCTGCTTGAGCACGCCCTTGGCCTGGTAGTAGGTGTGGGTCTTTTCCGAGACGAAGAAACTGGTGACCGTGGCGTAATGCTCCTGCACCTCGCGCAGGTAGCGGGTGATCTGCTCGGGGTCCTTCTCGCCGCCCAGCACCCAATCACGCACGTAGGTGTCGCGGGACATCATCGAGGAAATCAGGATGGGCCGAACCAGGTCCTTCTGGATTTCCGAGTAGACGTTGTCTGAGGTTAGCGGCAGCTCGGTGTTGATGATCCCGGCGCGGATTGAGTCGAGCGCGGTGTAATAACTGGCCAAAGAGGTGGCGAGGAAGCCACAACCGAGCAGAACCAGCAGCAACACAATCAAAGACCATTGGCGGGGCAGTGGGGATGGATGGGGCATGCAAGGCTCTGTTGGTTAAATAATCGCCGCATTGTAGCGCCCGGCACCGGCCGGCGCTGCTGAAACATGGGGCCTTGGCCGATTTACGGGCGCGCATGGCGCTTGCTGCGCCAGGCCTTGAGGACTATGGTGCGGCGACCAGAACGTTGAAAAACGTTGGCGAGGCAGCCAGCGCAATGCAAAAACAGGCGAGAAGCGGAGTTTACGAGCTGTAAATGAGCATTTGAGCCTGTTTTTAACGCCGCGATGGCAACGTAGGTAGTTTTTCAACATCTGGTACACGAAGAGTCTCCTTGGTGACCCGTACGCTGCTCGTACGCCTTGCTGATCTGCCCCTGACCGCAGTCCTTTCAGCACACCGAGCCCCCATGCCCAGCGCGCCTGCCAGCTATCGCATCAAATATTCCACCCTGAGCATCGGGCTGGAGGACTTTCACCTGTGTTCCTTGCGCGACAAACAGCAGTTCGCTGACCTCGACGGCCTGGCGGCAAAAGCCGGAATCTCCTCGGCCACCTGGCCGTTGTTCGGCCAACTGTGGCCGGCCGGTGAGGTGCTGGCGCAAACCCTGAGCGGTATGGCGGTTGAAGGGCTGCGTATTCTTGAACTGGGCTGCGGCCTGGGGCTGACCAGCCTGGTGTTGCAGCGCCTGGGCGCGGATATCACCGCCAGCGACTATCACCCGCTGGCGGGCGAGTTTCTGCTGCGCAATGCCGCGCTTAATCAACTGGAACCGGTGCCCTACCAGAGTTGCGACTGGGCCGAGGAATATCTGCAGCTGGGCCTGTTTGATCTGGTGATTGGCAGCGATCTGCTCTACGAGCGCGACCACCCCAGGCTGCTGGCCGGGTTTATCGCCCGTCATTGCAACCTCCAGGCGGCGGTGCTGATTGTCGACCCCGGTCGCGGCAACAGCGCGCGGTTTTCCCGGCATATGCTGGAGCACGGCTACCTGCAGCTGGCCGATAGCCTGAATCTGCTGGATAACCCGGATGCGCCGTTTAAAGGGCGCATCCTTAGTTATCGGCGCTAGCCTCCTTACACTTCCTCTAGCACCACCACGCGTTGGCCCGCACGCACCGGCGAGCCGGGTTGCACGCGTACCTCGCGCACCACGCCATCGCGCGGGGCGAGCAGGGGGATTTCCATCTTCATCGACTCCAGAATCACCAGCACATCGCCGGCTTTAACCGTGCTGCCAGCCTCTACCTGCACCTGCCAGAGGTTGCCGGCGATATGGCTGTCGATGCTGTGCAGGCCGGCGCCGAGCGGGGCGTCTTCGCCGAGATCGGCGGCGACTTCCTCACTCTCGTAGTGCGCCTGGCCGGAAGCGATCCAGCGCTGGCGTTCGGCGTCGAAGGCCGCGCGCTGCTGGTTGCGGAAGGCGTCGATGCCCTCAGCTTCGCGGTCGAGAAAGGTCTGATAATCGGCCAGGGCCAATTCACTGTGCTCTATGCGCAAGTCATAGCGGCCCAGGGGGAAGTCACGACGGATACGCAGCAGCTCGTCCGCTGAGACCGGGTAGAAGCGGATCTGGTCGAAGAAGCGCAGCAGCCAGGGCTTGCCGTCGAACGCGGCCACTTCGCGGTAGCGGTTCCACATCTGCAGGGTGCGGCCGACGAACTGATAACCGCCGGGGCCTTCCATGCCGTACACGCACATATAGGCGCCGCCGATGCCCACCGAGTTCTCGGCGGTCCAGGTGCGCGCCGGGTTGTAGTTGGGGGTGACCAGACGGTGGCGTGGGTCGAGCGGGGTGGCCACCGGCGCACCGAGGTAGACGTCGCCCAGGCCCATCACCAGGTAGCTGGCTTCAAAGACGGTTCTGTACACCTCATCCAGATTGGGCAGGTCGTTGATGCGGCGGATAAATTCCAGGTTGCTCGGGCACCAGGGCGCGTCTTTGCGCACCGTGGTCATATATTTCTCGATGGCCAGCTGGCAGGCCGGGTCATCCCAGGACAGCGGCAGATGGACGATACGCGACGGCACGCGCAGGTCCTGCGCGGCGCACACCGCGTCCCATTCGCCGGCGACTATGCCGAGCAGATCGCTCAGGGCGAGGGTTTCCGGCTGGTAATGCACCTGTAGCGAGCGAATGCCGGGCGTTAGGTCGATCACCCCAACCAGCTGCTTGGCCTCCAACGCCTGCATCAGCGCATGGCCACGGAAGCGCAGCACCAGATCCAGCTCCGCCGCGCCGATTTCCAGCAGCAGATGGGTGTCGCCGGACAGGCGCGCGACCAGGCGTTTATCGGCTTCGCCGATATCGAGGACGATGGGGGAGGTGAGGTCGGCCACGGACAGGCCCCCTCTCCCTTTGGGAGAGGGCTGGGGTGAGGGGCTGTTGGTGCCGATAGAAACAGCCCTCACCCCCGGCCCCTCTCCCGGAGGGAGAGGGGAGACAAGCGTGCATTCGAGGTTGTTGGCTTTTGCCAGCTCCCGCGCTGTTGCGATATCCACCGGCGCAAAGCGCACTTTATCGCCCGCCTTAAGCTGTCCCAGCTGCCACAGGTCCGCCTCGATAATCGTCACCGGGCAGACGAAGCCGCCCAGGCTCGGGCCGTCCGGGCCGAGGATTACCGGCATATCGCCGGTAAAGTCCACTGCGCCAATCGCATACGGGTTGTCGTGGATGTTCGAGGGGTGCAAGCCCGCTTCGCCACCGCTGTCGCGTACCCATTCCGGTTTCGGGCCAATCAGGCGTACGCCGGTGCGGCTGGAGTTGAAGTGCACCTCCCAGTCGGTGGCGAAGAAGGTTTCGATATAAGCCGGGGTGAAGTATTCCGGCGCGCCATGCGGGCCGTAGATCACGCGAATTTCGCGCACAGCCGGCAGGGCGCGGCACAATTCGGCGGGCAGTTGCGCACCGGCTTGAAGGTCGGTCAGCGCGGGGATATGCAGCACGTCACCGGCACGCAGAGCACGGCCGCCGTGGCCGCCGAACTGGCCGAGGGTAAAAGTGCTTTTGCTGCCGAGATAATCCGGCACCTGCACACCGCCGCGCAGACTTAGATAGCTACGTGCCCCCGCGCCGGCAATGGTGCCAAGGCTCAGGGTGCTGCCAACCTTGATCAGCAGCGCGGTATTCAGTGGCTGTTCAATGCCATCGACGCTCAGTGGGATTGGCGCACCAGTCACCGCCACCACCGCATCGGCGTTAAAGCGCAGGGTCGGGCCGCTCATGGTGATTTCCAGGCCGGCGGCATCTGCCGCGTTACCCAGCAGACGGTTGCCCAGGCGCAGGGCGCGGCTGTCCATCGGCCCGGAAGGCGGTACGCCGACGGCCCAGTAGCCGAGGCGGCCGGGGAAGTCCTGCACGGTGGTCTGGGTGCCGGCGGAGAGCACCTCGAAGGTTTTTGCGGTGTAAGTCAGGCCTTCCAGGCAGCGGGTCCAGGGGTTACCGCTGGCAAACGGCGCGTCAGTGAGGATCTGCCGCAGGTACTGGCTATTGGTCTCCACGCCATACAGCACTGTGTCGGCCAGGGCCTGGCCTAGGGCGGCGCTGGCGGCTTCGCGGCTATCGGCCCAGGTGATGACCTTGGCGATCATTGGGTCGAAGTAGGGTGGGATTTCGCAGCCGGCTTCGACCCAGGTGTCGATGCGCAGGTGCTTGCCATCGGCCTTGGGGAAGTTTACGGCGGTAAGCAGGCCGGGGCTGGGCTGGAAGTCGCGGCCCGGATCTTCGGCGTACAGGCGCGCTTGAATGGCATGGCCGCTGGGTTTCAGCGTTTTCGCCAGTTCGCTTAACGGCGCCAGATCACCCGCCGCCAGTTCGATCATCCAGCGCACCAGGTCGACGCCCCACACCTGTTCGGTAACGCCGTGCTCGACCTGCAGACGGGTGTTCACTTCAAGGAAGTAGAAGCGCGCTGCCTCGCTGTCGTAGACAAACTCCACGGTGCCGGCGCTGCGGTAGCTGACTGCCTTGGCCAGCTTGATCGCCGCCGCGCAGAGTTCCTCGGCCATGCCGGCCGGCAGGTTCGGCGCCGGGGTCTCTTCCAGCACCTTCTGGTTGCGCCGCTGCACCGAGCAGTCGCGCACGCCGAGGGCCAGCACGTCGCCGCGACCATCGCCAAACACCTGCACTTCCAGATGGCGGGCGCGCTGGATGTATTTTTCGATAAACACGCCGCTGTCGCTGAAGTTGTTTTGCCCCAGGCGTTTGACTGCCTCAAAGGCATCGCTCAGCTCGGCGGCGCTATTGCATACGCGCATACCGATGCCGCCACCGCCGGCAGTGCTTTTCAGCATCACCGGGTAGCCCACCTGCTCGCCCGCGACCAGCGCGGCGTCGAGGTTTTCCAACAGCTCGGTGCCTTCGAGCATCGGCACGCCATATTGCTTAGCCAGGGCGCGGGCGGTGTGTTTCAGGCCGAATACGCGCAGCTGTTCTGGCGTTGGGCCAACAAAGGCGATACCGGCGGCCTCGCAGGCTTCGGCAAAGGCGGCGTTTTCCGAGAGAAAACCGTAACCGGGGTGGATGGCCGTGGCGCCGCTCTGTTTGGCCACGGCGAGAATCTTCTCGACCACCAGGTAGGTGCCCGCAGCCGGGCCTTCGCCCAGGCTGTGCGCCTCGTCCGCCTGCTGGATATGCAGGCTGGCGGCGTCGGCCTCGGAGTAGATGGCTACGCCCTGTACATCAAGGGCGCGTAGCGTGCGCAGGATGCGGCAGGCGATGGCGCCACGGTTGGCGATCAGCAGTTTGTTGAACATGGCGATGCCCTCGAAAGGGTGGGCGGGCCGTCCCGCGGTATTCGGTCTGCACCACGGTCGTCCGAGGTGGAAAATTCGTAGCCCGGATGCAATCCGGGGTGATGCTGTGGTTTTCCCCGGATTGCATCCGGGCTACGTTCACTACTGTAGGAGGGGCTTTAGCCGCGAGCTTTTAAGGTCAATTGCTCGCGGCTAAAGCCCCTCCCACATCCGTCTTTGTTCAGTCCCACACCAACACTTCAGCCGGAGTCGGGTTGTAGCCGTTGCATGGGTTGTTCAGTTGCGGGCAGTTGGAGATCAGCACGATCACGTCCATGTGCGCCTTGAGCTCGACGTATTTGCCGGCGGCGGAGATGCCGTCTTCAAAGGTCAGACCGCCTTCGGGGGTGACCGGCACGTTCATAAAGAAGTTGATATTGGCGCTGATGTCGGCCTTGTTCAGGCGGCCGTCGTGCAGGCTCGCGCGCAGGAAATTATCGCGGCAGCTGTGCATATAGCGCTTGTCCAGGGCGTAGCGCACGGTGTTGCTTTCCTGGGCGCAGGCGCCGCCGAGGGTGTCGTGGCGCCCGCAGGTGTCGGCGCTGATGGTCAGCATCGGCTGGCCCAGGTTGGAATACAGCACGCTGCCGGTGGTCAGGTACACGCGGTTCTGTTTGCGCAGGGTGCGTTGCACGTCATAGCGCTCGCGCGGGTTGCGCGCCGAATAGAACAGCGTATCGACCGCCTGGTTACCTTCCAGGTCGAGCAGGCGCAGGGTCTGGCCGGCTTTTACTTCGCAGAGAAAGGGTTCGCCAGCGCCGATGGTGGCGCGGTACACCGCAGCTTCCGGGTGCTTGTCGCTTGAGATAAGAGTCATGCTGGCCGGCCTCAGATATACAGACGTTCGGTGTTATGGAAGCCGCGGGCGTTTTCCGGGCGCGAGGTGCGGCACAGCACGCTGATGCCGTCGCTTTCAACCTTGTGCCAGCTCAGTTGCAGCGGCTTGGGCGCGTATGCGGGGTTGGGGTCCATGGGGTGCTGCAGGGCGGTCAGCACCACCAGCGTGTCCATCGGCGCGTACAGCTCGATGTAGTCGCCGGCCTTGGAGTTGCCCGGCTGGAAGTGGAAGCAGCCGTCGCTGTCGACCGTGACCTTGCTGAACAGGTTGAGGCACATCAGCAGGTCTTGCAGATTGAGGTTCCACTTGCCCATTTCCACCAGCAGGTTGTCCACGCCGTTGCGGAAAAAGCCGTTGCGCAGTTGCTGATAGTTGCCGTTGCCGTACTTCTCCTGCACCTCGGTGGCGTTCAGCACGCCGCCGAAGCTGTCATGCCAGCCGCAGGTATCGGCGGTAATGGCGGCGAGCACGCGGCCCATGTCTGAATACAGGCAGTGGCCGGCGGTGAGCTTGGCGGTGTGCTGGCATTTGAGGCTATCGGGCAGGTTCAGCCGTTCGCTTTTCTCGGCAGCGTTGAGCAGCAGCAGGCTGGCGTTGGCGCCGCCTTGCAGGTCGGTAATGCGCAGCAACTGACCGCGCTTGAGGACAAAGGATGTATGGCCGCCGCCGGGAACGAGTTCCTCGTAGAGCGTGGGGCGCAGGTTTAATGAGGCAGTCATCGGGTGCTCCTACAGGGCCGGTTGCAGGTTGCCGGCGATATGCGCGGGCAACGCTTCGACGGCGGCGCGGGTGGCGCGGCGGTCGCTGTTGAGGGGGATGTCGTAGGTGATGCGCGCGCCGAAGGCGTTCGGCGCGTGCGGGTCAATGCGGGTCTTGTCGAACACCAGCAGGCGGGTGCCGAGGCTGAAGCCTTCACTCAAGTCGTGGGTGACCATAAACACGGTGAGCTTGGTTTCGTGCCACAGCTCCAGCAGCAGGCCGTGCATGTCCTTGCGGATACCGGGGTCGAGGGCGCCGAAGGGCTCATCGAGCAGTAGCACGCGCGGTTGCATGATCAGCGCCTGGGCAATCGCCAAACGTTGCTGCATGCCGCCTGAGAGCTGGCTGGGGTATTTGTCCAGGGCATGGCCGAGGCCGACCTTCTTCAAAATGACCTCAGCCTGCGCGCGGGCGTCGCGCTTGGCGGCGCCGAACAGCCGGCCGAGCAGTTTTGAGCGCGGCAACTCCAGGCCGATGGCAACGTTATCCAGCACGCTCAGGTGCGGGAACACCGAGTAGCGCTGAAACACCACACCACGGCTGCTATCAGGTTCGGCAGCCAGCGGCTGGCCGCCCAGCAGAATCTCACCGCGACTGGCGCGCTCCTGACCGAGCAACAGGCGCAAGAAGGTCGATTTACCGCAGCCGGATGCACCGACCAGGGTGCAGAACTCGCCTTCGTTGATCGACAGGTTGAGTCTTTCCAGTACGACCTGATCGCCGTACTCCTGCCAGACGTTCTTCACTTCGATAAAGGCGCTCATGCCTTGGCCCCCTCGTACCAGGGGAAGCACACGCGGATGGTCTGGCGCAGGCCCAGGTCCATCAGCCAGGCAAGCAGGGTGATCCACACCACGTACGGCAGGATCACATCCATGGCCATATAGCGGCGCACCAGAAAGATCCGATAGCCCAGTCCGTCAGTACTGGCGATGGCCTCAGCGGCAATCAGGAACAGCCAGGCCGAACCGAGCACCAGGCGCAGGGCGATCAGCAGGCGCGGCAGCAATTGTGGCAGCACCACGCGCAGGATCAGGGTCCAGGTGCTGGCACCCAGGGTCTGTGCCTTGATCAGAATTTCTTGAGGAATCTCGCGGGCGCGCTGCTCCAGATCACGAGCCAGCACCGGGGTGATGCCGATGACAATCAGCATGACCTTGGACAGCTCACCCAGGCCGAAGGTGATAAATAGAATTGGCAGAATCGCCAGCGGCGGCACCATTGACAGCACCGTGAGCAATGGCGAGAGCGGTGCACCGAACAGCGGGATAATCCCGGCGGCGATACCCAGGCACAAACCTGCCAGTGCGGCGATACCAATGCCCAGGCCCAGGCGTTTGAGGCTGGAGGCGCTGTCTTCCCAGAACAGATAGTTGCCGCTGCGCTTGTCTTCGGTAAACGCCAGTCGATCAACGGCAGCGGCCATTTGCGCCGCGCTGGGCAGCAATTTGTCATTCGGGTTTTCCGCCAAGCGTGCCGTGGAGCCCGCAAAGTAGGCGAACAGCAGCAGGGCGAAGGGTAGCAGGATCAGCAGCAGGCGACCGCTGCGATCCGGGTGGCGATTGATCAGGCGCATGGGGAATCCTTTTGGTAGGAGCGGGCGGGACGCGTAGTCCCATGCCCGCGAGTGGTTTCGCGGGCATGGCCCGCTCCTACGCTCTCATTACAGCGTGCCGTCAGCCGCCATCTGCATATAGCTCGGGTCAAAGCGCAGCTTGAGGTTGCCCTTGTCGCCGGTGACGATGCCTTTGGCGAAGCTCATGCCGATGGCATCAGCGCTTTGTGCGCCTTCGCCGAGCAAGCCGTGGCCGAAGGAGAACTCCGCGACCTTGGTCATGGTGGCCGGCAGTTTCGGGCTGGTGGCGAAGGCCACGGCGTCCTTGGCCGAATAGAACATCTTGGTCGCCGCCAGTTGTGCGTCATAGCCGGCCAGGTCGGTGCCGGAGGCCTTGGCCATATGCTCGCGAGCCGCCTTGCCGGCCGGGGTGTCGGCACTCATGGTGGCCATGATTTCGTACCACGCGCCGGTCAGCGCTTTGCCGAAGGCCGGGTTGTCCTTGAGCGTGTCGCTGTTGACCACCATCAGGTCAATGATCTCACCAGGGATCTGGCTGGAATCGAACACCTTGGTCACGCCAGGCGTGGCTTCAATTTCGGCCAGCAACGGGTTCCAGGTGGTGACGGCGGTGACGTCGCTGGTGGAGAAGGCGGCGACCATGTCAGCGTCGGAGGTATTGACCACGGTCAGATCTTTTTCGCTGAGGCCGGCTTTTTCCAGGCCGCGCGCCAGCAGGTAGTGGGAAACCGACAGCTCGACCAGGTTGACGTTCTGACCCTTGAGGTCACCCAGGGTTTTCTTCTCGCCCTTGAGCACGACGCCGTCGTTGCCGTTGGAGAAGTCGCCGATGATCAGCGCGGTGCTGTCCACGCCGCCAGCTGCTGGAATGGTCAGGGCGTCCATATTGGTCATGGTGCAGCCGTCGAACTGGCCGGCGCTGTATTGGTTGATCGATTCAACGTAATCGTTGATCTGCACCACATCGATATTGATGTCGTACTTTTTCGCCCACTTGTCGACGATGCCTTCGGCGGCACCGTATTCCCACGGCATCCAGCCGGCGTAGATGGTCCAGCAGACGCTGAAGTCGGTTTTCGGCGCAGCGTGGCTATTGAGGCTGATGGCGGCAGCAAGGCCGGCGGCGAGCACTGTACACAGACGGGGCTTACGCATGGTGGAACCTCCAGTTCGAAATGGGCGGGCAGGAGTGCGCGGCGGTTTCCCCACGGGTGGGGCGCGTTCTCCCGGGCTTTTATCCCGCCGTGTAACCTCGAAGGAGGTCGCCAACTCTCGGACCAGTCACCCGCAGCTCTGTTGATTGCGGATCGGAACCCTAGTCAGCTATTGCAAATTGTGGTGCCGCGATCCCGCCGCAGCGGGTTGTTCCTGCACGAAGTAGGTATTGCGAACATCGTGCCAGCTTGATCTAGCCCGCAGGCACGCGGTTTCTGCTGACGCCAGGCCAGGGTTGTGCGCCCTGGCGGTGCGTGACGGTGCCTGCGTGCTGCATTGCGGGGCGCTGCGCGTTACAGATTTTTCTCGGCGGCCATCTGCATATAGCTGCCATCGAAGCGCAGCAGGATATTCTCGGCATTGCCCAGGCTGCGTTCACCGCTGAAGGCGATGCCCAGCTTGTCCAGGCCCTTGCCGTCGTGGCCGAGCAGCTTCTGCTGGTCAGCAAACTGGGCGACCCGCTGCATCAGCTCGGGCATCTTGTTGGCGCGTGCAAAGGCCAGGGCGTAACGCGGCGAGTAGAACGAGCGCAGGGTGTCGAGTTGCTGGCTGAAATCCTCCGGGGTAGTGCCGGCGGCGCTGGCCATCTTGGCTCGTGCTGCGCGTCCAGCATCGGTGGGCATGCCCATCAGCAGCTGGGTTTCGAACCAGGCACCGGTCAGCGCCTTGCCCAACTCCGGGTGCGCGGCGAGGACCTTGCTGTTGACCACAGTGAGGTCGACGATCTCGCCGGGAATCAGGTTGGAACTGAACACCTGGCTGACCTGGGTCTGTTGCTTGATCTTGGCCAGAATCGGGTTCCAGGTAATCACCGCATCGCCTTGCCCCGCGAGAAAGGCCTCGGCAATCTGCGTGTCGGAGACGTGCTGGATGGTCACATCCTCAGGCGTGAGCAGGGCCCATTCCAGGGCGCGGCTGAGCAGGTAGTGCGATACCGAGTTCTCCACCAGCAGCACGGTCTTGCCCTTGAGGTCCTTCAGCGTCAGGCCCGGGCCGCGCAGCAGAATGGCGTCGGCGCCGTTGGAGAAGTCGCCAATGATCAGTGCGGTGGAATCCACGCCTGCAGCGGCCGGGATGGTCAGCGCATCCATATTGGTCATTGAGCAGGCATCGAATTCCCCGGCGCTGTAGCGCTCGATGGAGCCGACGTAATCCGGCACTTCGCTGACTTCGATGCGGATGCCGTACTGGTCGGCCCATTTTTTCACGATGCCTTCGTTGGCGGCATAGCCCCAGGGCATCCAGCCGGCGAAGATCGACCAGCACAGCTTGAAGGTTTTCGCCTCACTCGCCGCAACGGCCGGTTGCAGCAGCAGGGCGGCGAGCAGGCAGGTGGCAGTCAGGCGGGCGAGCAGGGTGGATAGCGGCATGGGTAACCTCGGGTCAGTCAGCGGGAACAGGAAAGCGAACAGCAGTGCTGTGCGTTCTCCCGGGCTTTTATCCCGCCGTGTAACCCCATGGCCGTGGCCACTGCGTGAGGTCGTCGACTCTCGGACCAGTCATTCGCTTAAGGCTTGCTTAGCGAACCGGAACCCTAGTCGACCATTGCCGATTGTCTGGCTGCAAGCTGCTTGCCGCCGTACGCATTTCCTTGATGCGCAGAACGCTAAGCGAGGACTGTGCCAGGTTGGCCTGTGTAAGCCGAAACGAAGGCCGTATCGACGTTGAAATAATTTGTCATGAAATCTGCTGCTTAGGGCCAACGCACTGGATGGCCTGCGCCGTTGTCTATTCATTGGGAGCAATCCCTGGCAGCGACAACGGTCGCTGCCGTACCCGCGGTCGAAGGAGGCCGCTATGTCATACAAATCCATGCTGCTGGCGTTGTTGGTTTTGTCTTTAAGCGGTTGTGCGGTCTACGGCGGCGGCAGTGGCTATGGCCACCGTGGTTATGATCGCGGGCCTTCTACTACCTATTATCAGGTGCAACGCTACCCGGTTTATGTGGTGCCGCAGCCGCAGCGCTATCAGGCTTATCAGTCCGACGGGCGCCGCTATGATGAGCACCGTCAGCCACCGCGCTATTACGTGCCGGCCCCGCAGCCGCGCCATTACCAGTCGCACCAATACCAGAAGCGCCATGATTACCGCGTGGCGCAACCGCAGGCTGGCTGGGATGGCCGTCGTGATCGCGACCACTCGCGCAACAACCATCAGCAGCAGCGTCCACAGCGCCATGATGTGCTGCGTAATGCTGAGCCACGCGGTGACTATCGACGCGAGGGCCGGCGTGATGATCGACGCGATGATCTTAAGGGCTGGGAGCGGCAGCGCAACTGACCGCCGTGTCTAGGCGCGCTGCGAATCCGGAGCGCCTTCAAGCTGACGGCCGAAGAGTCGATCTTCGGCCAGTATCTCTTCGCGCATAGCCTGCGCCGCCGGTGACAGGCTATGCCCAGCGCGGCTGATCAGGGCGTAGGCGGATTGCTCGGTCAACGCACCTGCTTCCAGCGGCAGCCGGGCCAGGCGTCCGGTCTGGATATCCTCGGCCACCACATCCCAAGGCGCCATGCTCAGCACGTCGCTATCGGCCACCAGGGCTTTGAGCACCATAAAGTTGTCGCACTGAATACTTAACGGTTGTTCACGGCCGCTAAGTGCGCGCAGGTTTTGCTCGACCGCCTGCGGTAGCTGGGTGCCGGCAATCGGGTAATCGAGCAGGTCATGCATACGTAGCGTTGGTTGTTCCAGCAGTGGATGCTCGGGACGGCAGAACAGCACGCCGCTATGGCGTTGCAGCGGCTCGATGGACAGCAGCGTGTCGCCTCGCAGCTCGCGGCTGTCAGCGACAAACAGCTCCAGGGCGTCATCCAGCAGACTGCTGCGCAGTTCCAGCCAGTTGCCAATCTGCAGATTGACCCGCACCCGTGGATAACGCTGCGCCATGCGTCCCAGTGCTCGTGGCACCAGGCGCGCGGCAGGATAGGGGCCAGTGCCCAGGCGCAGCTCACCGGTTTGTAAATTGCCCAGTTGGCTGACGGCGTTTTTCAGTGCACGACTGCCGGCCAGTAGACGCTGAGCATGCTCAAGCACCAACTGGCCATGGGTAGTCAGGCTGATGCCGCGGCTGTGCCGGTCGACCAGGTTACAGCCGAGGCTGGCTTCCAGTGCCTGGATGCTGCGGCTCAGGGCCGGTTGGCTGAGGTGCACGGCTTCGGCGGCACGGGCGAAATGGCCGTGTTCGGCGAGGGCGACAAAGTGGCGGAGTTGGCGAAGGTCGTTCATGCGCTTTATGCATCGCTATTGGTTTTGGAATGCATTGGAATTATTGACTTCGATTGGCCAATCTTCCAGCACATCCAATAACAATGAGCGTCTGCGCATGTTTTCACTCAATCGAACTGCCGCCGTGCTGCTGAGCCTGGCGTTGCCATTGGCGAGCCAAGCGGCCTTGCCTGAAGAACAGATAACCGCCTCGATCAATCCAGAGCTGGCTGAGCACAGCAAGCACTTCGCGCAGAAGGTCTACCAAGTGGCCGGCAACGTCTATTCCGCCGTCGGCTGGCAGCTGGGCAACGTGGCGATGATTGAGGCGCCGCAAGGGCTGATCATCATCGACACCGGTGAGGCGGTCAGCGAGTCGCGCAAGATCATGGCCGAGTTCCGCAAGATCAGCGACAAGCCGGTCAAGGCCGTGGTCTACACCCACTTCCACCCGGACCATATCAACGGCGTAAAGGCCTTCGTCAGCGAAGAGCAGGTGCGCAGCGGCGAGGTGCAGATCATCGCCCATGAAACCCTGCTGGCCAATGTGGTGGCTCAGGGCGCGCTGGTCGGGCCGATTCTTTCGGTGCGTTCCGGCTACAGCTTTGGTGCCGGCCTGCCGGACAGTGACCACGAGCAGATGAACGCCGGTATCGGCCCGCTGGCCAAGGTCGAGGCCTCGACCTTTATCGCGCCGACCCTGACCTTTAAGGACAAGCTCGACACCCGCATCGCCGGCCTGGACCTGCAGTTTCTGCATGTGCCCAGCGAAGCACCGGACGAGATCATCGTCTACCTGCCGGATAACCGCGTGCTGATCAGCGCCGAAGTGGAGCAGGGGCCGACCTTGCCGAATATCCACACCCTGCGCGGCACCAAATTCCGCGACCCGGTGGTGTGGGTTGAAAGCCTGGACAAGCTGCGCGCGTACCAGGCCGAGCATATGGTGCCGCTGCACGGCCGTCCGGTCAGCGGCCAGGATAAGGTCGAGGAAGTGCTGCGCATGACCCGCGACGGCATCGCCTATATCCACGATCAGAGCGTGCGCTGGATGAACAAGGGTCTGACTCCGGACGAGCTGGTCGAGAAGGTCAAGCTGCCGCCGCATCTGGCCGGCTACACGCCCTATCTGCGCGAGTACTACGGCACGGTGAAACACAGCGTGCGGCAGATCTATAACGGTTATCTAGGCTGGTTCCAGGGCGACCCGGTGGCGCTCGATCCGCTGCCGCCGAAAGACAAAGCCGAGCGTCTGATCGCCCTGATGGGTGGCCGTGAGAAGCTGCTGCTGGCCGCCGGTGACGCCTACCTCAAAGGCGATTACCAATGGGCCGCTGAGCTTTCCAGCTATGCCATTCAGGTGGACAACGAGGACAAGCTGGCCCGCGATATCAAGGCGCGCAGCTTGCGCAAGCTGGGCTACGCCAGCATGAACATCAACTGGCGCAACTGGTACCTGATGAGCGCTATGGAGCTGGAAGGCAAATTTACCGGTGATAAGGTGCAGCAGATGGCATTGAGCATGCGCAGCGCCTTTCTCTCGGCGGACATGCTGAAGACCTTCCCGGCGCGGATCTTCCTGCAGAACTGGATTACCCGGGTCGATCCGGACAAGGCCAATGATGTGCAGCTGACCCTGGGCTTTAGCTTCCCCGATATCGGCGAGGAGTGGGCGCTGGAGGTGCGCCGCGGTGTGGTGCAGTTGCACCAAGGCATCCCCGAGGGCACCACGCTCAAGCTGACCCTCGACAAGGCGTATCTGGACACCGTGATGAGCGGCGAGAACGGCCTGCTCAAGGGCGCGCTGCTGGGCGATGTAAAGGTTGATGGCAGCTTGCTGGAGATCAAAACTTTCCTCGGCTGCTTCGATTTCAGCGATGAACCGATTGCCCTGACGCTGCGTTGAGTGTTGTTGCGTCACTCGACCCGACCAAAGTGCGGACGCGCCTGAGGCATTATCAGGGCAGACTGCTCAGGTTTTTCACCTGGCTGACTGACCTGATTAAGGAGTGCTTTATGCCTGTTCTGATATTCGCCAAAGGCGCACTGGCCGCGTTCTGGCTACTGGCGCTGCTCAACCTGCTCTACCCCATGGGCGAGGGCTGGTACCTGGCGATTAACCTGATTGCCGGCGGCCTGCTGCTGGCGCATCTCGGCGAGCTGCTGTTGTTCAAAGCGCGCCTGGTTGGTCAGCCGCAACCCTGGTTGCAGCGGGTGCAGGTGCTGTTGTTTGGCTTTGTGCATTTGCAGGGTTTGACCCGCGCCTAAGCCGTCTCTGTCTTTCGAGCAACGGTCGTATATCCGCAACGGGTAATGCGACCGTTATCGCAAACGAGCTGCTCCCCATCGGCGAATTGCCCCCGCAGCGGCTGTGGACATTGTGTTTTGTCCCCGTGCCCCGCACCATGACGGCCGTCGTGCCACCGCCACTTCCCCCGTGCCAAATCTGATTCTGCCAAGCGCCCGCTGCTGCAGGGTTGAGTCCTGTGCCAGCCGGATATGTGCGCCTGCACTGACCTGAATTATTGAACCGTAATCGAGTCCATATTTTTCCGCAGTAGGCTCGACAGGAGTGGTTGATGTCGTTGTTCAAGCAGCTGTTTATCGCCATCTGTGTGCTGATGCTGGTGAATTTCACCGGTAGCTTTCTGGTCAGCGTCGAGAGTTCGCGCGAGCAACAGGTCAACCAGCTGCGCGCCCATGCCCAGGATGCCGCCACGGCCCTGGGCTTGTCGCTCAGCCCGCATGTCAATGACACCGCGATGATCGAGCTGATGGTCAGTTCGATTTTCGACAGTGGTTATTTTGAAAGTATCCGCGTGACCGATCCTGCGTCCGGTGAGCTGTTGGTCGAGCGCAGCGGCGTGCCGGTCAGCGGCGAGGCGCCGCAGTGGTTCGCGCAACTGGTCGACCTAGAAGCCGCGCAGGGCGATGCGATTGTCAGTGACGGTTGGCGTCAGGCTGCACAGGTAACGGTGGTCAGTCATCCGCTGTTTGCCGTCGGCAAACTCTGGCAGAGCACTCTGGGCAACCTGCTGTGGCTGACCCTGAGCGGCGTGTTGTGTATTGCTCTGGGTGTGCTGCTACTCAAGCGTCAGTTGCGCCCATTGGACTATATGGTCGAACAGTCCAATGCCATCGCCCGACGTGAGTTCCTCAGCTTGCCGGAACTGCCGAAAACCCCCGAGTTTCGCCGGGTGGTCAATGCCATGAACCAGATGGTTGGCAAACTCAAGGCGCTGTTTGCCGAGGAAGCCGCGCGCAGTGAAGTGCTGCGCGCCGAAGCCTACCAGGACAGCCTGACTGGATTGGCCAACCGGCGCTATTTCGATTTGCAGCTGCACGCGCGGCTCAACGTTGAGGAGCAGGCCTGCAGCGGTTATCTGCTGTTGCTGCGGGTTAATGACCTAAGCGGCCTCAACCAGCGCTTGGGCGGCCAGCGTACCGATCAATTGCTGATCAGCATCGCCGAACAGTTGCAGCAGCTCAGCCAAGGCCGTTTTGTTCTGGCGCGCAACCGTGGCGGTGAGTTCGCCCTGCTGGCGCCGGGGCTTGAGCGCAGCGAAGCACTGCAACTGGCCGAGCAGCTTGAGCAGAGCCTGCACAGCCTGCAGCAGACCGGTGCCAGTGACTGCTTGCCAGTGGCCCATATCGGCTTGACCAGCTTTGCTCCCGGCGCGGCGGAAGACGAGCTGTACCGTGCATTGGATGCGGCTTTGGCCCTTGCCGCCAGTCAGGCGCAGCCGAGTTGGGCGTTCAATGAATTGGCCGAGCAATCGCTGGCTGTGGACGAGGGGCAAAGTTGGTACAACCTGCTGGATCAGGCGCTGGAGCAGGGCCGTATTCAGTTGTTCTTCCAGCCGGTGGTGGCTGCCGACGAACCCGCGCGCGTGCTGCACCACAAGGTGCTGGCGCGGGTGATGGATGAGCAGGGCGGGGTGATTCCCGCTGGGCGCTTTCTGCCTTGGGTGGAGCGTTTCGGTTGGGCGGCGCGACTGGATCGGGTCATGCTCGGTTTGGTGCTGACGCAACTGCACGGTCATTCAGCGGCCGTGGCGCTGAGCCTGTCCGGCACTAGCATTCGCGATCCCCAGGCGCTGGCGGCGTTGTATGCCCAGTTGCAGCAACACCGGCAACTGGGGCCGCGCCTGACCCTGGAGCTGGATGAAGATCAATTACCCGATCAGGCCGCGCTGGAAAACCTGACCCAACGGTTGCGCAGCCTGGGCTTTGGCCTCGGCTTGCAGCATTTTGGTGGACGCTTCAGCATGATCGGCAACCTGGCCAAGCTGGGCCTTGGTTACCTCAAGGTTGATGGCAGCTATATCCGCGATATCGATCAGGAAAACGACAAGCGCCTGTTTATCGAAGCCATGCAGCGCGCAGCCAACAGCATCGACCTGCCGCTGATTGCCGAACGGGTGGAAAGCGAAGGGGAATGGCAGGTCCTGCGCGCCATGGGTATCAACGGTGTGCAGGGCCGTCTATTTGGTGAGCCGGGACCTTGGCGTTGACAGCACGCTTTTGTAGGAGCGGGCTTGCCCGCGAGCTTTTGTCAGCCTGACGCGTCGTTGACCTAGGATCAGATCAGCTTCGATTCGTCGTCGTTGATCAGTCGATGCAAACCACCCAGAGCGTCCCGCGCCTTACTACGGCCGACCAACTTGCCTTGCGCCGCTTCCGGTAGATCAGTGATGCGCACCACACCCTTGCGAATCAGCACGGTAATCAAGTCTTCCAGTACCCGGATCATGTCCAGGTCGCTCTGCTTGAGCTGCAGCAGGCTGCTTTCTACGCTCTGATTGGCATACCAGGCTTCTGCTTCCTGGCTGTCAGCCAGTAGCTCGCCATCCATACCCTCGAAAGGCGCCGCCTCAACCTGTTGCAAATTGCCCCAGGCATCGCGCTTTACATACAACATCGACCGCTCCTTGCCTCGTTGGCTGCCCTGAATAAACAACCCCGCTTCCTTATGGTAGCGGGGTTGTGGTCATCAGTTATGGTCGATTTTGATCATCGGGTCGGCACCGGCGATCAACGAGTTGACCAGATCAGACTGGCTGAGATTGCCAGGGTTGATATTGAAATTACCGCCGCTGCCATTCTCCAGCTTGATGGTTACATCGGCGTTGCTGCCGCTGGCATTGAGCACCCCGGTGCTGCTAATCAGTAGGGTGGATGTTGCGGTGTCCACACGCAGGTAGTTGAGGATATTGCCGTCATTCTCGCCTTGCAGCAGATCATGCAGGTCAATGCGGTCACCTTCGCTGGTGTTGAAGTCCTTGATTACATCCCGGCCACCCGCAGTGTTCAGGTCGCCGCGCTGCCAGAGGAATAGATCCTTGCCTGCGCCGCCAGTCAGCGTGTCGTTACCGAGGCCGCCACGCAGAATGTCGTCTCCGGCACCACCATTGAGGATATCGTTACCCGCTTCGCCATTGAGGAAGTCGTTGCCGGCATCGCCATTTAGTGTGTCGTCGCCGATACCACCATACAGATGATCGTTGCCGGCACCGCCGTTGAGTGTGTCATTACCGGCACCGCCGTAGATCAGGTCATTACCGTCACCACCGTTAAGGGTGTCGTTGCCGTTGTAGCCACGTATCAGATCATTACCCGCTGTGCCGGTAAGGGTGTCGTTGCCGGCGGTGGCGTTGGTCAGTGTGTTAGTGGTTTCACTGATAGTGACGCTGAACGATTGCGCACTACTGGCGCTGTGGCCATTGGCTGCTTCTGTTGCGGTGCCGGTCAGCGTCAGGTTCAGCGTTCCGGTGTAGCCAGCAGGAGGCAGCAGATGCAGGTTGCTCAGGTCGCTGGCAGTCAGGGTCCAGCTGCCGTTGCCATTGTTGGTACCTGCGCTCAGGCTAGCGCCAGTCGGCAGCCCTGACAGTACGAGGCTCAGTGATTCTGAACCGTCCTTGTCGACCAGTTGTGCGGCGAGTGATAACGCAATCGGTGCGCCGTACAGCGTGGTGTTACCACTCTGGGTGAAGTTGGTATTTGTTAGCGACAGAGACGAATCTTTGAGGCCGTCGCGGCCATTGAGTACCAGCCAGCTGAAGCTGTAGTTACCACTCTGTGTCGCGGTATAACTGAATGTGCCGTTACTGGTGAGGCTCGGAAACTTAGACTCTGACGAGTCCACCAGGAAGGCATTACGGTTACCTGCGGGGTCTGTCACGATCAATACGACCAAGTCGTTGTAACCACCCTGTACTTCGCTGGCGATGTTCTCGCCATTGGTGAATGAGTAGTTCCAGTTGATCGTCGTGCCGTTTGTCATGCTGTAGTTGGACTGTGTCAGCTTTCCATCAACCACATCGACGGTGCCGGTGTGATTAACATTCGGCCCGGTCGGGTTAAAGCGGTTATCAAGGTAGCCAGCATTCAGGCCCAGCTCGGCCTCCAGATTGGCTTGCGAGATACCATCGCCAGCGTTGAGTGCTGCCGTGTTGATCGGCGTGTCGGTGCTGCCCGTTGAGATCACTGTTGCGCCGGGGTTGAGCACGAAAATGTTGGACACTGGCGAGATCAATGGTGCATCGGCCTGCGGTGTGACTGTTACGGTAACCTGAGCGCTCGCAGTGCCGCCTTTACCATCGCTGATGCTGTACTGAATCAGTGCCGTGCCACTGAAGTTGCTGGCAGGCGTAAAGTTCAGGGTGTTATTGGCGTTGACCACCACAGTGCCATTGCTGGCGGTGGCCCCGGTAACCGTCAGAATGTCGCCATCAACATCTGTGTCGTTGGCCAGCACGTTAATGGTGACCGATGTGTCTTCATTGGTTATGGCGCTATCAGCAACTGCCACAGGTGCGTCGTTAACCGCTTTTATGCCAATCGTTACTGTAGCTGTGGCAAGCCCGCCTAGACCGTCACTCACGGTGTAAGTGAAAGTTGCCGAACCGTTGTAGTTGGCATCGGGGGTGAAAACGACATTCCCGCCAACCAATGCGACCGTACCGTGGGTCGCTCCCTGCACGCTAAGGATGCTTAGTGCATTGCCATCCGGGTCGCTGTCGTTACCCAGCAGTGTGGCGGGAGTAATTGTCAGGGCTTGATCTTCGTTGGTCACCAGCGCCGGGTTCTCATGCTGTAACGAACTGCCACCCACAACGCTGTAGCTACCGCCTTGGGGGCGAAGTTCAACGGTCAGCTGAGCATTGCCATCCTGATCCCAATAGACAATTTCGAACTGCTGTGCACCGCCTTCTGGCACCGTGAAAACCACAGATTCGCGCGCTGTTGGGCCCTGGTTGCCGTTGTACTCTGCGACCGTTTGGCCATTGATACGGATACTGAAGCCGTCATCTGCTGTTACGCGGAATTGGTAGTTACCAGCGGCCAGATTAATCAAACCGCTGAGTTTGAGAATGGCGTCAGAGGTATTCGCTGGGTCGCTCGAAAGGCTTGAGGCATCACCACCCAGGAAAGTCTGCAGGTTCGTGCCATTGCCCAAACCTCCATTACCAATAGGGCCATAGTTCAAACTTGTGGCTGTGAAGGTTGCCGTGGGAGCACGGCCATTGATAAAGGTTTCTACCTGGCCGAGGTTGGTCAGATTGGCACCATTGACTCCTTCGTTGTAGCCAAAGTACTGACCGACCAGTCCGGAAACCAGGTAGTTGTCGTTACTGGCAATCGGATCGCTATTGAGGTTCAGGCTGCCAGCACCACCGGCATTGCCCGCCAGGTCGGTATAGCTACCTGCCGGCAGGCTGACGCTCGGCGAGCCGCCACCGGTTGAGGTGAAAGTAGCTGTCCAGACTGCTGGATTACCTGCAGACTGCACCAGATTGCTGATCGTGCCGCCTGTAGGAACGATGTCGCCTGCAGTAAAGCCGGTGACCGACTCGCTGAAGGTGAAGGTCAGCGTTGTGGCTTCCCCGACTGACAGGTTGCTATCGGTAGTGCTGATGACAACGGTTGGGGAAACCGTATCAATGACCTGCTGAGCTTGCGCTGCAATGTTCGGGTTGCCTGCTGAGTCTGTGGCTGCGCCTGCAGGCACATTGACAGTGATATTCCCATTAGTGTTTCCCGCCGGGGTGACAACCAGGGTGTAGGTCAGGCCATCGACAGTGGTGAAGGCGCCTTTGGTGCCGTTGGTGACGGCCACGTCATCGGCGGTAAAGCCGGTGACCGCTTCACTGAAGGTGAAGGTAAAGGTCACAGGGCCGTTGGC
>NZ_JAUXXP010000052.1 GCF_030684895.1 Pseudomonas sp.
TCGCCAGCAAAGTCATACGGCTGAGCGGGCCATCTTCATCAGCACTGGCCAGCCAGATGTCGGCACCGCAGATCGGCTTGATACCACCGCCCATGGCCGCCTTATAGAACTTCACCAACGAGCACATATTGCTCATGTCAGTGACCGCAACCGCCGGCATTCCGGCTGCCGCCACCGACTTGATCAGTGGTTTGACCCGTACCAGCCCGTCGACCAGGGAAAACTCAGTGTGCAAACGCAGGTGGACGAACGAAGCGGTCATGGCAGTCCTATACAAAACGCAAAAACGACAAGGCAGGGATTGTACAACCGCAGCAGCGCGCGACAAGCGCTACCGGGCACAGGATAACGAGGGAGTTGCGTGAGCGTTGTGTCAGTCGTCCAACAACGCACGTACCGGGCCAAAAGAGCGCCGGTGAATCGGGGTCGGCCCGAGGCGCCGCAGCGCTTCCAGGTGTACCGGGGTGGGATAGCCTTTGTGCCCGGCGATACCGTAGCCGGGGTATTGCTGATCCAGCAGCTGCATCTCACGGTCACGGCTGACCTTGGCCAGGATCGACGCCGCGGCAATCGCCGGCACCTGGCTATCACCCTTGATCACGGCAGCGCTGGGCACCTGCAGTTTCGGGCAGCGATTACCATCAATCAGCGCCAGCTTGGGCGTGACACTCAGGCCTTCGACCGCGCGCTGCATGGCCAGCATGGTGGCCTGGAGAATATTCAGCTGATCGATTTCCTCGACCTCGGCGCGGGCGATGCACCAGGCCAGGGCTTTTTCACAAATCTCGTCGAAAAGTTTTTCCCGACGCGCCTCGGTGAGCTTTTTCGAATCGTTCAGGCCGAGAATTGGCCGCGCCGGATCAAGGATCACCGCAGCGGTTACGACCGCGCCGCAGAGCGGGCCACGGCCGACTTCATCAACACCGGCCACCAGCTCCTGCACCAGGGTGAAATCCAGCCCGAGCTGCATCAGCCGCGCCCTGTCAGTTGCAACACGGCTTGGGCAGCCTGCACCGAAGCGTCACGCCGCAACGCCCGGTGAATCACATCAAAGCCTTCGGTCTGCACCTCGCCGCCATTCAGCAGCGGCGCCAGCAACTGGGCCAGCGCTTCGGGCGTAGCAGCGTCCTGAATCATTTCGGGCACCAACAGACGCTCGGCCAACAGATTAGGCAGGGAGATATAGGCACTGGTAACCAGGCGCTTAAGGATGCGATAGGTCAATGGCGCCACCTTGTACGCCACCACCATGGGCCGCTTGTACAGCAGCGCCTCAAGGGTCGCCGTACCGGATGCAATCAATACCGCATCACAGGCCGCCAACGCCTCATGGGAGCGACCATTGAGCAAGGTCAACGGCAGATCACGGCCCACGAGCATTTGCTCAAGCTGCGCACGGCGCTCGGGACTGGAACAGGGCAACACAAACTGAATACCGGGGCGCAAAGTGCGCAACCGCACGGCGGCATCGAGAAACAGGCTGCCCAGGCGCGACACTTCGCCGCCACGGCTGCCCGGCATCAAGGCCACCACCGGCTGATTCTGCGCCAAATTCAGCGCCTCACGGGCCGCAGCGCGGTCCGCCTGCTGCGGAATGGTATCGGCCAGCGGATGGCCGACAAAGCGCACCGGCACCTGATGATCCTGATAGAACTGCGCCTCGAACGGGAACAGGGTCAGCATCAGGTCGCAGGCCTCGCGAATCTTCAGTACGCGCTTCTGCCGCCAGGCCCATACGGACGGGCTGACGTAATGCACGGTCTTGATGCCCGCCTGACGCAACTTGAGTTCAAGGGTCAGGTTGAAATCCGGCGCATCGATGCCGATAAATACGTCCGGCTTGGCCGCGATCAGGGTGTTGATCAGCCGCTTGCGCCGTGACAGCAGCTCAGGCAAACGGCCGAGCACCTCGACCAAGCCCATCACCGACAGGCGCTCCATCGGGAAATAGGAATTCAGCCCCTGAGCCTGCATCAGCGGGCCACCGACACCGATAAATTCGATCTGTGGGTATTGGGCTTTGAGGGCCTGCATCAGGCCCGCACCGAGAATATCGCCAGACGCCTCGCCAGCGACCAGCGCGACACGCATCAGGTCAGTCATAAATTATCGGGTAATGCCGCGGCTTGAAGCCTGAATGGAATCGCGGAAGATCGCGACTTCGGGAAATTCTGCGGACGACTCGGCCAGCTCAGTCATCGCCTGGTCAACCGTAAGCCCCTGGCGATAGACAATCTTGTAAGCACGGCGCAAGGCAGCAATGGCCTCGGCGCTAAAACCACGGCGGCGCATGCCCTCGAAGTTCATGCTGCGCGCTTCGGCCGGATTGCCGAACACGGTGACGAACGCCGGAACATCCTTGCCAATCGTCGTGCCCATGCCGGAAAAGCTGTGTGCGCCGATACGGCAGAACTGATGCACCAAGGTGTAGCCGGAGAGAATCGCCCAGTCATCGACCCACACATGCCCAGCCAACGCAGTGTTGTTGACCAGGATGCAATGGTTACCGATCACGCTGTCATGGCCAATGTGGGCGTAGGCCATGATCAGGTTGTGGTCGCCGAGGGTGGTTTCACTGCGATCCTGCACGGTGCCGCGGTGGATGGTGACACCCTCGCGGATCACGTTGTGATCGCCAATTACCAGACGAGTCGCCTCGCCCTGGTACTTGAGATCGGGAGTGTCTTCACCCACCGAGGAAAACTGATAGATGCGGTTGTGTTTACCGATCCGGGTCGGCCCCTTGAGGATCACATGGGGGCCGATCACTGTACCCTCGCCAATTTCTACATCGGCCCCAACTATCGACCAAGGGCCGACGACTACGTCGTCAGCCAACTTGGCACTGGGATCGATGATGGCGCGAGGGTCAATCAAACTCATAGTTTGCGTTCCGCACAGATGATTTCTGCCGAGCAGACTTCCTTGCCGTCGACGCTGGCCTTGCACTCGAATTTCCAGATGCTGCGCTTGCTGCTCAGGTAGCGGGCCTCGAGGATCAGTTGATCACCCGGCACCACTGGCTGGCGAAAGCGTAGCTTGTCGGAGCCGACAAAGTAATACAGGGTGCCATCGGAGGGCTTCAGATCCATCATCTTGAAACCAAGAATCCCGGCAGCCTGAGCCATGGCTTCGATGATCAGAACGCCCGGCATGATCGGGTGCTCAGGAAAATGCCCGTTGAAAAACGGCTCATTGATGCTGACATTCTTGTAGGCGCGAATGCGCTTGCCTTCAAGGTCCAGCTCGGCAACCCGGTCCACCAGCAGGAACGGGTAGCGGTGCGGCAAGTATTCGCGAATCTGGTTAATGTCCATCATGTGCAGAGAAGCCTGTAAGAGAAAAAAGAGAAGCCGGTAAATACCGGCTCAGGCATCAGATGAAGTGTCGGCAGCTGGGGTCACGGCGGCCAGCTGCTTTTCCAACTGTTGCAGGCGTCGCGCCATATCGTCCAACTGACGAATCCGTGCCGCACTCTTGCGCCATTCAGCCGCCGGCTGCATGGCGGTACCCGACGAATAGGAGCCCGGCTCGGTGATCGAGCGGGTGACCATGGTCATGCCGGTGACGAACACGTTGTCGCACACCTCGATATGCCCAACCATGCCGACGCCGCCCGCAATCATGCAGTTCTTGCCGATCTTGGTGCTGCCGGAAATACCCGCGCAACCGGCCATGGCCGTGTTGTCGCCGATCTGCACGTTGTGCGCGATCATGATCTGGTT
>NZ_JAUXXP010000053.1 GCF_030684895.1 Pseudomonas sp.
TTCCGTTTGGACTACGCCCTGCAGGACGGCCCGCTGAAAGGCCTGGGTTTCTCCTGGCGTAATGCGACCTTCCGCAGCAACGCCGCGACCGATCTGGACGAGAACCGCCTGATCGTCAGCTACAGCCTGCCGCTGCTCTAAGGCCGGCCTGCAATAACACATCCCAGTGTGTACCGGCCTGACCACAGGCCGGTTTTATTGACGCTTTATCCTGACCTGAAGTGCCCGTCCACGGGTCGACAGGCGACAACCCCAAGCAGAGGAAAGGACCATGAGTCTGTTCAATCTGCGTCGGGGGCTGACCGCCCTGTTTGTGGCGATTCTGCCTGCCGGCGCCTATGCCGAAACACCCAAAGAAGTCCGCCTGGACTACGCCTATTACGCCCCCACCAGCCTGGTACTCAAGCAACAAGGCCTGCTTGAAAAAGCCCTCGCGCCGCAAGGCATCAGTGTCAAATGGGTATTCAGCCAGGGCAGCAACCGCTCGCTGGAATACCTCAATGGTGGCAGCACCGACTTTGCCTCCACTGCCGGTCTAGCCGCTGTACTGAGCCGCGCCAATGGCAGCCCGATCAACACCGTCTACGTGGCCAGCCGTCCGGAATGGACCGCCCTGGTCGTGCCCAAAGATTCGCCGATCAACAGCCTGGCTGATCTGAAAGGCAAGAAAATCGCCGCCACCAAAGGCACCGATCCCTTCCTGTTCCTTCTGCAAAGCCTGCAGAAAGCCGGGTTGGACAAGAACGCCGTGGAAATCGTCCACCTGCAGCACCCTGATGGCCGCACCGCCCTCGAACGTGGCGATGTCGACGCCTGGGCCGGGCTTGATCCGCTGA
Source organism: Pseudomonas sp. (assembly GCF_030684895.1). GTDB lineage: Bacteria > Pseudomonadota > Gammaproteobacteria > Pseudomonadales > Pseudomonadaceae > Aquipseudomonas. The sequence continues at coordinate 837 of NZ_JAUXXP010000053.1, forward strand.
TGGCCGCCAGCCAACTGCAAGCCGGTTCGCGCCAGCTGTACCGCAACCTCGATTTCAACAGCTACGGCGTGCTCAGCGTGACCGAGAAATTCGCCGCCACTCAACCTGAGCTGATCAAGCAGGTGATCGCTGCCTACGAACAGGCCCGCGAGTGGGCCATTGCCAACCCGGATGCCCTGGCCCAGCTGCTCGCCGACGAAGCCAAGCTGCCGCTGGAAGTGGCCAAGCTGCAACTGTCGCGTACCGACTTCAGCAACTCGCAGCCCGGCGCCGAGCATATCGCCGCACTGAAAGCCGCCGCGCCGATCCTGCTGGACGAGCAACTGGTTCGCCCAGGCACTGACGTGGCCAAGGTGGTGGATCAACTGATCAGCCCGCAACTGGCTGCCAGCGTGATCAAGCAAGCCGTCGCCAAGGCGAGCCACTAAGTCATGGGTACCCTCAACCTCAGGCTTAGCCGTTGGGCCGAGCGCTTACCCAGCCTGCGTCCATCGCTGGCCAATCTGCGTGGTTGGGCGGTACCCCTGGCGCTGCTGCTTGGCCTGGAAGCGCTGGTGCGTTTCGGCGTGTTGCCCTCGCACCAGATGCCCGCCCCCACTCAAGTGGCGCAAACCCTGTTCAACCTGGCCGTCAGTGGCGAATTGCTGCGGCATATCAATGCCAGCCTGCTGCGGGTGGCTGCCGGCTTTCTGATCGGTGCCAGTCTGGCTATCGTGATTGGCACCTGGGTCGGCCTTAGCCGCCGCGCCGAGGCCTACCTGGAGCCAACCTTTCAGGCGCTTCGGGCGATTCCCAGCCTGGCCTGGGTACCGCTGCTGCTGCTCTGGCTGGGCATTGATGAAACGCCCAAGGTGGTGCTGATCGCCCTGGGTGCATTCTTTCCGGTGTACCTGGCGCTGCTGGCCGGTATCCGCAATATCGACCGCAAGCTGGTCGAGGTCGGCCAGCTGTATCAGCTCAGCCGCTTTGCCCTGGTGCGGCGGATTCTTCTGCCGGCCGCTCTGCCCAACCTGTTTACCGGGCTGCGCGGGGCGCTGAGCCTGAGCTGGATGTTCCTCGTGGCGGCCGAGCTGATTGCCGCCACCCGTGGCCTTGGCTACCTGCTCAGTGATGGCCGGGAAACCTCGCGACCGGACCTGGTGATTGCCGCCATTCTCCTGCTGGCGGTGTTCGGCAAGCTTAGCGACAGCCTGCTCAAGTACTGGGAAACCCGCGCCCTGAGCTGGCGCGACAGTTATCAGGGCGGGGAGAACTGAGCATGAGCGCACTCCTGCAACTGCAGAACATTCACAAAGCCTACGACGGCCTGCGCGTACTCGACGATGTCAGCCTGAGCCTGGCGCCCGGCGAAATCGTCAGCCTGCTCGGCCCCAGCGGTTGCGGCAAAAGCACCCTGCTGCGCATCGCCGCCGGGCTCGATCAGGACTTCAGCGGCGCGCTGGAATTCAACCCACTGCTGCAGTTCGGCCGTGGCACCGGCATCGGCGTGGTGTTTCAGGAGCCGCGGCTGATGCCCTGGCTGAATGTCGCGCAGAACGTCAGCTTCGCTGATGGCTGGATTGCCGATGAAAAATGGGTGCAGCAACTGCTGCGCGATGTCGGCCTCAGCGGCCATGCCAACGCCCTGCCCAAACAGCTTTCCGGCGGCCAGGCGCAGCGCGCGGCGATTGCCCGCGGGCTGTATGGCAGGCCTCACATATTGCTGCTCGATGAGCCGTTCAGCGCGGTGGACGCCTTCACCCGCATGAAACTGCAGGACCTGCTCAGCGAGCTGGCCGAGCGCTATGAAATCGCCGTACTGCTGGTTACCCACGATCTGGACGAGGCGTTCTACCTGAGCGACCGCGTACTGATCCTCGGCGGCACACCCAGCCGCCTGCAACGCGAACTGGCGGTGCCGCTGGCGCGGCCACGGGATCGGCGCTCGGCCGAACTGGCCTACCTGCGTGGCGAGGCCCTGACCGAGCTGTACCAGTCCCACGCGATATAACCAGATTCCTCAGGTGGAATATTTACCGGGCGCATGCCCGGTTTTTTTGTCTGCGTGCCCATTAGGTGTTGCACAGCGCTTTTGTAGGGTGGGTTAGCGGCGCTGGGGTTGGTTATAGGGGCACCACGCAATTGAGTGCCGCGTAACCCACCATCGTGGTTTGCCGGTAGATCGCCATGGTGGGTTATGGCGCGTTGAGAGTCGATGGTGTTTGTCTGATCCCGGTTCGCGCCTGGCCCACCCTACGCATTACTGCCTCACCAATCGCATATTCTTTTAAGTGCTAAATAAATGGTTATTTATTCTTTTTAAAATCTAAAAAGCCTAAGCATAGTGAGCACCACGTAACGACCTACCCAAGGAGAACACACATGACCATCCGCCTCGGCGATATCGCCCCCGACTTCGAACAGGACTCCAGTGAAGGCCGCATTCGCTTCCACGAATGGCTGGGCAATAGCTGGGGCGTGCTGTTCTCCCACCCGGCTGACTTCACCCCGGTGTGCACCACCGAACTGGGTTTCACCGCCAAGCTCAAAGAGCAGTTCGCCGAACGCGGCGTCAAGGCCATTGCCCTGTCGGTTGACCCGGTGGACTCGCACCTGAAGTGGATCGACGACATCAACGAAACCCAGAACACCAAGGTCAACTTCCCGATCCTGGCCGACGCTGATCGCAAGGTCTCCGACCTCTACGACCTGATCCACCCGAACGCCAACGACACCCTGACCGTGCGCTCGCTGTTCATCATCGACCCGAATAAGAAAGTGCGCCTAACCATCACCTACCCGGCCAGCACCGGGCGCAACTTCCACGAGATCCTGCGGGTGATCGACTCGCTGCAACTGACCGACAACCACAAGGTCGCCACCCCAGCCAACTGGGTGGATGGTGATGAGGTGGTGATCGTGCCGTCGCTCAAGGATGAGGACGAAATCAAGCAGCGCTTCCCCAAAGGCTACCGCGCCGTGAAACCTTATCTGCGTCTGACCCCGCAGCCGAACCGCTAAGAACCTGTTTACGATCTGCTGCGCGTCGGCCCTGCTGCGTTAAAAACAGACTCGGAATGCTCATGTACAAAAGTACACTCCGCGTCCTCGCCTGTTTTTGCCTTGCATTGCTCTAGCTCGCGAGATCGTAAATAGGCTCTAAGGAGCCCGAATAATGCTGGTCGTATCCCTGGGCGGCAGCCCGAGCCTGAAATCACGCAGCAATATCCTGCTTGATCGCGCCAAACACTGGTTACAACTGCGCGGGGTTGAAGTGATCAGCTACCAGGTGCGTGATTTCAATGCCGAAGACCTGCTGTTTGCCAATTTCGGCAGCCCGGCCGTGCAGCAACTGATTGAACAGGTAGAGCGCGCCGACGGCGTGATCGTCGCCACACCGGTGTACAAGGCGTCGTTTTCCGGCGCACTGAAGACCCTGCTCGATGTGCTGCCCGAACGCGCGCTGAACCACAAGGTGGTGCTACCCATTGCTACCGGTGGCAGCAGCGCGCACATGCTGGCCGTGGACTACGCGCTCAAGCCGGTATTGGCGGCGCTGAAAGCCCAGGAAATGCTGCACGCGATCTTTGCTGACGACAGCCAGATTGCCTACGGCGAGAACGGCGCACCGGCGCAACTGGCACCGGCCCTGGAACAGCGTTTGGATGATGCCTTGCAGCACTTCCAGCAGGCCCTGGCGCGCCGTCCGGCACCGATTGATCCAGGCGTGCTGAATGATCGGCTGATCAACGCCCGCTGGAGTATCTGACACACCGCAACACGCTTCACCCCACCTTACTCGCCCGCCAACGGGCAAGCAGGTCGCAAGCCAATAACCCCAACAGCAAAGGAGAGCGCTATGCGCACTGTTACTTTGCGTCGGAGTCTGGTCGCCCTGTTTGCCGCGGCCATTTCTTTCGGCGCCATCACCCAAGCACAAGCTACTTCTCAGGATAAAAGCGTCTTGCGAATCGGCTATCAGAAATACGGCACCCTGGTGCTGCTCAAAGCCAAGGGCACCCTGGAAAAACGGCTGGCTGACAAGGGCATCGACGTTAAATGGACCGAGTTCCCCGGCGGCCCGCAGCTGCTCGAAGGGCTGAACGTCGGCTCGGTGGACTTCGGCACAACCGGCGAAACTCCACCGGTATTTGCCCAGGCCGCCGGCGCGGACCTGCTGTATGTCGCCTATGAGCCACCGGCGCCGACCAGCGAAGCCATTCTGGTGCCGAAAGACTCGCCGCTGAAATCGGTCGCCGATCTCAAGGGCAAGAAAATCGCCCTAAACAAAGGCTCCAACGTGCACTACCTGCTGGTACGCGCCCTGGAAGACGCCGGCCTGAAATACAGCGACATCCAACCGGTGTACCTGCCGCCTGCCGATGCCCGCGCCGCCTTCGAGCGTGGCAGCGTCGACGCCTGGGTGATCTGGGACCCCTTCCAGGCCGCCGCCGAAAATCAGCTGCAAGCACGCACCCTGCGTGATGGCCAAGGCCTGGTGAACAACCACCAGTTCTACCTGGCGACCAAGCCCTACGCCGAGAAAAACCCGGAAGTGGTTGAAGTGCTGATCGACGAAATTCGCGGCATTGGCGAATGGACCAAAAACAACAGCGCTGAAGCCACCGCCCAGGTCGCGCCACTGCTGGGTCTGTCGGCAGAAATTACCCGCGTTGCCGTCGAGCGCCAGAGCTATGGCGCCCAGCTGATCACCCCGCAAGTGATCGAGGCGCAGCAGAAGATCGCCGACACCTTTACCGATCTGAAGCTGATCCCCAAGCGCCTGGTCATCAAGGATGTGATCTGGAGCCCGGCCAGCAAAGTCGCAACAGCCCAATAACCCCCGTAGCCCGGATGCAATCCGGGAGGTCTCGACACCTACCCCGGATTACATCCGGGCTACAGGTCAGTAATTCACTAAGGAGACCACTCCATGAGCTTGAATATTTTCTGGTTCCTGCCCACCCATGGCGACGGCAAATACCTGGGCACCGCCGAGGGCGCACGCGCCGTCGATCACGGTTACCTGCAGCAGATTGCCCAAGCAGCCGACCGCCTTGGCTTTGGCGGTGTACTGATCCCGACTGGACGTTCCTGCGAGGACTCCTGGCTGGTGGCAGCATCGCTGATTCCCGTGACCCAGCGCCTGAAATTCCTTGTCGCCCTGCGCCCCGGGATCATTTCCCCGACGGTGGCGGCGCGTCAGGCCGCGACCCTTGATCGCCTCTCTGGCGGCCGCGCGCTGTTCAACCTGGTGACCGGTGGCGACCCGGATGAGCTGGCCGGCGATGGCCTCAACCTGTCCCACGCCGAACGCTACGAAGCCTCGGTGGAATTCACCCGCATCTGGCGCCGCGTGCTGGAAGGTGAAGTGGTCGACTACGACGGCAAACATATTCAAGTCAAAGGCGCCAAACTGCTCTACCCGCCTATTCAACAACCGCGTCCGCCGCTGTATTTCGGCGGCTCGTCGGACGCTGCGCAGGACCTGGCCGCCGAGCAGGTCGAGCTGTACCTGACCTGGGGCGAGCCGCCGGCCGCCGTGGCCGAGAAGATTGCAGCAGTGCGTGAAAAGGCCGCCGCTCAAGGCCGTGAAGTGCGCTTCGGCATCCGCCTGCATGTGATCGTGCGCGAAACCAATGCCGAGGCCTGGGCTGCCGCCGACAAGCTGATCAGCCATGTCGACGACGACACCATCGCCCGCGCCCAGGCCTCCCTGGCGCGCTTCGACTCGGTCGGCCAACAGCGCATGGCCGCCCTGCACGGCGGCAGCAAGGACAATCTGGAAGTGTCCCCCAACCTCTGGGCCGGGGTCGGCCTGGTGCGCGGCGGTGCCGGCACGGCACTGGTTGGCGATGGCCCGACCGTGGCCGCGCGGGTCAAGGAATACGCCGAGCTGGGCATCGACACCTTCATCTTCTCCGGCTATCCGCACCTGGAAGAGTCGTACCGGGTTGCCGAGCTGCTGTTCCCGCACCTGGACGTCAACCGCCCACAAGCTCCGACTGGCGCCGGCTATGTCAGCCCGTTCGGCGAGATGGTCGCCAACGACATTCTGCCCAAGGCGGCTTCGGCCAGTTGATGCAATGCCGTAGGAGCGGGCCATGCCCGCGAACCATAAATACCTCGCGGGCATGGAACTAGTCGTCCCCCCCCGCTCCTACAAAGACCTGATGGGGTTTGCAATGAGCAATACAACCTTACACAACCTGGCCCTGCGCCTGGCCCCCTGGGCCTTGCCGGTGGCACTGCTGACGGCCTGGCAACTGGCGGTGGTCAGCGGCCTGCTGTCCACGCGCATTCTGCCGGCCCCCAGCGCGGTGCTGAGCGCCGGCTGGGAGCTGCTGCGCAGCGGCGAAATATGGACCCACCTGGCCATCAGCGGCTGGCGTGCCGGTATCGGCTTTGCCATCGGTGGCGGCCTGGGCCTGTTGCTGGGTTTTATCACTGGCCTGTCGAAATGGGGCGAGCGCTTCCTCGACAGCTCGGTGCAGATGATCCGCAACGTGCCGCACCTGGCGCTGATTCCGCTGGTGATCCTCTGGTTCGGCATTGATGAGAGCGCAAAGATCTTTCTGGTCGCCCTCGGCACCCTGTTCCCGATCTACCTGAATACCTACCACGGCATCCGCAACGTCGACCCGGCGCTGGTGGAAATGGCGCGCAGCTATGGCCTGTCCGGCTTCAGCCTGTTCCGTCAGGTGATCCTGCCCGGCGCCCTGCCGTCGATCCTGGTCGGTGTGCGTTTCGCCCTGGGCTTTATGTGGCTGACCCTGATCGTCGCGGAAACCATTTCCGCCAGCTCCGGCATCGGCTACCTGGCGATGAACGCCCGCGAATTCCTGCAAACCGATGTGGTGGTACTGGCCATTCTGCTCTACGCCGTACTCGGCAAGCTGGCGGATGTGGCTGCGCGCACGCTTGAGCGAATCTGGCTGCGCTGGCACCCGGCCTATCAGGTCAAGGGAGGTGGACAATGACTGCGCTGCACACACTCAAACGTGGCCTGCCGCTGGCGATCAACGGCATTCACAAGGCCTTCGGCGAACGCGAAGTGCTGAAGCATGTTCAGCTGAACATTCCCGCCGGGCAGTTTGTCGCCGTGGTCGGTCGCAGCGGCTGCGGCAAGAGCACCCTGCTGCGCCTGCTCGCCGGTCTGGATGTGCCCACACAAGGCGAACTACAAGCCGGTAATGGCTCGCTGGCCGCCTCACGCGAAGACATTCGCCTGATGTTCCAGGACTCGCGTCTGCTGCCCTGGAAGCGAGTGATCGACAACGTCGGCCTGGGCCTGTCCGGCAACTGGCGGCTGCAAGCGCAACAGGCGCTGGAAGCCGTTGGCCTGGCGGATCGCGCCAATGAATGGCCTGCCGCTTTATCTGGCGGACAGAAACAACGTGTAGCCCTGGCCCGTGCGCTGATCCACCAACCGCGCCTGCTGCTGCTCGACGAGCCGCTCGGCGCACTGGATGCCCTGACCCGCATCGAGATGCAGCAACTGATCGAACGCCTGTGGCAACAGCACGGTTTCACCGTACTGCTGGTGACCCACGATGTCAGCGAAGCGGTGGCGATTGCTGACCGGGTGATTCTGATCGAAGACGGCCAGGTCGGCCTGGATATCAACGTCGACCTGCCCCGTCCGCGTCAACGCGCCTCGGCCCGCCTGGCGGCTGTTGAGGAACAGGTGCTTAACCGCGTGCTGTCGCTGCCCGAACTGCCACCGCAACCCGAACCCATTTCACCCTTGCCCACGCAGTTGCGCTGGGCGCTTTAAACCAGCCCGTGCCCGGATGCAATCCGGGAGCGGTGCAAAATACTCCCGGATTGCATCCGGGCTACTTAAGACCTGAAAGGAGCATCACCATGACCATTAAAGCCATTAACGTACGCAACCAGTTCAAAGGCACCATCAAGGAAATCGTGCTGGGCGACGTACTCTCGGAAATCGACGTACAGACCGCCTCGGGTATCGTCACCTCGGTGATCACCACCCGTTCGGTAAAAGAGCTGGAACTGGGTGTGGGCAGCGAAGTGATTGCCTTCGTCAAATCCACCGAGGTGTCGATCGCTAAGCTGTGAGCGGCAAACCCAGCGCAGGTCGGAAAGGTTCCGACCTGCGGTTGCCTGCTTTCGACAAGATCAGCAAGGGCTGCAGATCAGCTAGCGGGCATCAGCGTTGCGAGGCCATGTCCTGGCTGATGATGATTTCCACCCGCCGATTCATCTGCCGGCCTGAAGCCGATTCATTTCCGGCAACCGGCATGCTTTCGCCTTTACCTGATGCGCCCAGACGGCTTGGGGAAACACCCTGGCTGGTCAGGTAATGCATCACCGAGTCGGCCCGGCGCTGCGACAGGCTGAGGTTCATTTCTTCGCTGCCGACGCTGTCGGTATGCCCTTCAATCAGCACCTGACGCTCGGGATTCTGATTGAGAAAAATCGCCAGTTTGCCCAGGTTATTCGCCGTGCCCGCACGCAACTCGGCGCGCCCCGTGGCGAACAGCAGATCGCCCAGGGTCATCACCAGGCCACGCTCGGTCTCTTTAGCATTTAACTCATCAATCTGTTGCTGCAGCTGGCTGTTCTGCCGCTGCGCCTGATCGGCCTCGCGGGTGCGTGAATCCAGGCGTGCGCCTTCGCGTTGTTCGCTCAAGGTCCTGCGCTGGTCTTCATAGAGGCGCGTCTGCGCCAGGGCCATGGCGATTTCCACCTTACGGTCAGCCATCACCACCAGGTGCTGGCCCAGGGCCTGTTCCTCGGCCTGTTCCTTGCGCGGCTGTTCGGCAACGATCACCGCATCTTCGGCGGCCTTGAGTGCTACCGGCGCGCGGGTATTGAGCTGTGGATCGGCTTGCAAGCGGGTGAGCTTGCCGCGCACATCGGCGGCGCCTTGCGGCATGCTCGGTTGCGCAGCGCAACCAGCCAACGCCAGGCTGATGGCGCTGACCAGCAGCAGGTGCTTGGCGTTATGAGCAAGGTTCATTGTTGAGCTCCCGTGTTGCGTTGCATTTCCTGTTTCAGGCTGTTGGTACTTTTCTGCATTTCGTCATTGACCACCTTGGCCTTGGTCGCCTGCGACTTGGCCAGGGCCAGCTCGGCCTCAACCCGCGACTGATCGGCCAGGCGCTCGGCCAGCAGCATCTCTTCACGCACGACCGCGGCATTGGCGGCGGTAAGTTTCTCCCGCGCGACGCCCAGCTCCGGCGAGGCGTAATCGGCCACACGGGCCTGTTCGGCATTGCTGATCGCCGACTCAGCAGCTTGCAACGCCTGGCTCGGCGGCAGCGGTGGTGAGGCGCAGGCGCTGAGCATCAGCAGCCCGGCGCAGAGGCCGGCAAAACGCAACGCAGCCACGCCATCAACGATGGATGAAGTCCTGTTCATAGGAATGTCCTCAAAAACAATTACGGATAAGCACGTCGCAGCGTTCGCCGCGTGCGCGCCCAGGTGGGCTAAGCCACAGCGCTCGATCAGCGCTGCAGACAGCATTCTCGGGTGTCGGGGTCTATGGCATGGCGCTCTGCGCCAGGCTCATGGCAATCAGCAGGCTGCACACGGCGAGGACGGCATAAGCAATGGCAAACGCCAGCAAGAGCGGGCGGTACTGGATTTTCATCACGCATCTCCGACGATTAATGCACAGGCAAGTGCAGGCTGACCGCCAACTTGAAACACGGCACTCACGCCACGGCTGCAGCTCGCCGGGAGCGACAATCGCAGCTCGGCGAAGGCCTGTCGGTACGCTGGCGCGCATAGCCGCCTGCCGCAGTTCAGCCTGCGTACGCCGGCGCACAGACACGCCCATAAGCGGCGCCTAAGCTGGCGTTTCAACCGTCGACGACGGTTCAGGATCAGGAGCAACACCATGGATCTCTACCGTCACCACGTCTCAGGCTTCTTTACCCAGCGCAGCACCGCCGAACAGGCGTTGGCCCAGTTGATTCAGCGCGGCATGCACAGCGAACAACTGCAGATAGTCGCCGGCAACGCCGATGCCCCACCTGCCCCGGCGCCACAGGCGAAAAGCAACAGGGTGCTCAGGGACATGCTGATCGACATCAGCATCGGCGCAGGGATTGGTATCGGCATTGGCGCCTTGATCGCGGTAGCGCTGATTGTCAGTGACGTCAGTCTGTTCCACGCCAGCCCGATGCTTGCGCCCTTCTCCCTGATGGGCATGGGTGGCTTTATCGGCGGTTTTCTCGGCAGCGTAATTGGCGCCTCAGCGGCCCCGGGGCAGCATCAGGGGCGCTTTGCCAAGCTGGTGAGCAACGCCATTACCCACAGTGATGTGGTGCTGGTGGCACAGACCCACAACGAGCAGGAAACCAGCATGGCCCGTGAGGTGATCAAGGCCACGGCAGGCTTGGTCAAGGACATCAATATGGCCCCGGCGCCCGAGCTGCAGACGCAACGTTGAGCTCAGGGCTCTACTCAGTCAGGGTCAGCAGAATATCGGCATACCAGGTGCAGTTGAGCCCCAGGGCCTCGTCCACCTCGACATCCCGACTACCCAGATCGAGCCGCGCCGAATGCACGCCCAGCAGCACCCAAGGCAACTCATCCGTCTCACTGTTCGCTATGCGCATCACCACTGGCGCGCCACTGGTGCCGCGGTGCGTGCGGGCATCGGTAAGAAAGTAGCCCTGGCCCTGAAAACGCAGGCCGAATGACGACGCCACCACGGCATGCCGTACCACCGCGATATGGTGCAGGGTATCGTGAAAACCCAGGGGGAAACCCACCACCAGCAACGAGGTGCCGACCTCCACCGGGGTTTGCGGCTGCAGCAGGTGCTGCGGGGTAAAGGCGTGATAGACCATGCTCTCAGGCAGCGCCGCACGCTTGATCTCCAGCACCGCCACATCCACCTCACCGGCGCCATCGCAGCCCTGCCGCCAAAGGCTCAGGCCATCGCGATAAAGCGGCATGGAAAAGCCGGTGGTCTGCGCCACATTGTGCAGATCGGTGTGCACTTCGATCTCGATGCGATCAGGAAAATGCTGGCTCGGCTCATCGATCATCACGTGCCGGCTGGTCACCAGAAACAGGCGCTCATCTCGGGCGAAGTAAAAGCCGCTGGCGTTGGTCAGCAACTGCTCACCGGCAAAGGTACAGACGCGTGCAGCCGTCAGCAGCACAGGTTCGATCATCGACATTGCGGCATATCCTTGAGGTGGCGAAAGGCGTCCAGAACAGGCCCATGAGGCTCTAAACAGAGCAATTGCCACGCCACATAAGCTGCGGCGCGGCAAGCAGGCTAGCGGCGCAGCACCATGGCGTCGGTACGCCAGCCCGCATAAGCGCTGTAGCGCACCGACTGGCTGTGCCAACCATGACAAGCTCGTCTGAGGACAATGCCGTTCTGACCGTACAACCGGCCCAGACTGGCCACCTCAGGAGCACCACACATGAGCAGACCCCTTGCCGAAATCATCCAGAAAAACTGGCGCAAACTGGCCGGCCTGGCCCTGATCGTCTGGGACGAGCTGACCCTGGATGAACTGATCAAATCCGAAGGCGATGAACAAAAACTGACCAACCTGGTGCAGCAGCGCTACGACATGCCCCGCGAGGACGCCAGCAAGCAGGTCATAAGCTTCTTTGAAAGGCACCGCACCAGCTGACAACGCGCCGCCTCACTTCAAGCGGTAGCGCGCCAGCTCAGCCGGCGTCAGCACACGCATGCGCCGTGGCTCGGTGCTGTTGATCGCCTCAAGCAGCTCGGGCGGGATCTGCATTTCTTTGAAGTAAGCCGCCTGAGTGGCCCGGCTCGGCCCGAAGGCAGATGCCGAATGCACCGAATCACTGCCTGCATAATACGGCCGGTGAATCCCCACATAGCCGCGCACGGTTTTAGCGTGCCCCGCCGCCAGCAGGTACACACAACTGCCCTGGCATACCCCGGTGGACGGCACCAGGGCATCGAAGCCGGTCTCACGCAGCAAGCGCCCCATACGAATGGCCTCGGATACGCTGCCGCCGATGCTGTCGAGCATGACGATCTTCTTCGCGTACTTGCCCGGGTTAGCCTTGATGCCCTTGAGCAGCGCCTCGTAATCGCCCGGCGCAATATCCTCGGAGACCTTGGCGACGAGAATCCGCCCAAGGCTCTTATGCTGCCCGGCCTGCACCTCGACCTTGGCCAACGCGGCGCCCGCACACAGCGCCGCCGCGCAAAAAATCACAGCCTGAAACACAGTACGCCTCATAAACCCGGTAAATCCTTAAGCGATGCAGTCAACGGATGGGCGAAGATACCTGTTGCCGGGCAATCGCGCATAATTTGCAGCGTTTGGCAGGCCGTTGAAAAACGTAGGCGAGGCAGGCAAGACAAGGCAAAAACAGGCGAGGAAGCGGAGTTTACTGGTGTAAATGAGCATTCCGAGCCTGTTTTTAACGCAGTATTGCCAACGCAGGTAGTTTTTCAACGGTCTGCTAGCGCATGCCTCAGCAAACCCGCATGCCCTTAAGCAACGCCGCTACCACCCGCACAAGTGAGAATTCCCGTGGCCCCGATGTTCGAAATCCAGCAGCGCACTCCTGAAACCTACCGCCAGCAAACCCGCCGCAGCACCCTGACCATCGCCGCAATCTTCGTCGCCTTGGCCATGCTGCTGTCGAGCAGCGCGGTGCTGCTGTTCGGCACGCCGGGTGGCGACAACTTCCGCTGGAACCTCGGCGGGGTTATCGCCGCACTAGCGCTGACCGCAGTCCTGGTGCGCGTGCTGCTCTGGCCACAGCCCTTTATGGCGGCCGCCGTATACGGCTGGCGTCTGAAACGCAGCCTGATGCGCGTGACCAACCTGATGCACCACGTCAAAGCCGGCGTCGCCGCCCGCGACCCCGCCGCCATGCAACTGCTGCGCTTCTACCACCTGGGCCTGACCCAGATGCACCAACTGGACGGCAACACCAGCGCCCTCAGTGAAGCGGTGGCGGAAATCAATAAACACAAAGAGCGCATGGAAGAACTGGGCATGCCGACCGACCAGCCGCGACTCAATCCGGACTGGCTTGAGGCCGTGAAAAAGATCCAGCCCCTGCCCCGCTAAAGTTGATATCGGTCGGCATGCGCTGCTCGGAAGCACTTTTTGCGGAGACACACCATGAAGCCACTTATAAACCCGCCACATGGCTGCCTCATCAACTCTTGGCAACGCGCATGGCACAACCTGAATCTGCCTGCAGCGGACGGTTTGTTCGAGCGCCTGCTGGCCGCGTATAACGAGCCGCATCGCCACTACCACACGCAACAACATCTCGCTGAATGCCTCGAGCATTTCGACGCGGTGCTTGCCCTTGCGGTCGAGCCGGGTGAAGTGGAAATCGCCCTGTGGTTTCACGATGCAATCTACGCACTGCGCGGATCAGACAATGAACTGCGCAGCGCCGACTGGGCCGTGCAGGCATTGGCGGCAAGCGGAGCCACAACGCAAGTGCAGACGCGGGTTCACAGCCTGATCATGGCCACCCGCCACAACGCCACGCCCAGCGATGCCGACCAGCAACTGCTCGTCGACATTGACCTGGCCATACTCGGCGCCGCCCCTGAGCGCTTTAGCGAATACGACCGCCAGGTACGCGCGGAATATAGCTGGGTGCCTGGCCTGCTCTATCGCATCAAACGCAAGGCAGTGCTCAAGCACTTCCTCACACGCGACCACCTCTACAGCACAAGCCACTTCCGAGATCGGTACGAGCAACAGGCCAGGGTCAATCTGCTGGCGGCGATTGGATAAGCGCAAGCAAAGGGTTGCTTCATTGCCCACAAACAAAAGGCCCTGAAACCTTTAACGTTTTCAGGGCCTTCGGTATTTCGATATGACAGGAAGGTAGGGATTTTGAACCCGTCTGTGAGCGTTTCAGTACGTGCCAAACCCGTTCAATACCGGGCTTACGCCTACATCACCAGCTCGTTTCGGTTCAATTCGGCACAGTGTTTCGACACTTTGTCGACACACGAGCCTGCCATATCTACTCACTGCAACATCAATTTTCGTACCTGAGAATGCTGCACAAGCGGGCGGGGCCAACATACGTTGCAGCAGGAATGATGACTTTGCCGTCAGCCTGGATGCTTATTCTGTTTGGGCTATCCTGGGCTCCAGCATGGTCGTAATGAGCAAACCCGTTCACCCCAAAGCTAGTGACCAGCGCACCGGTTGTGTCTGCCTTGAAGGTCAGCAGATCCTTGGAAACAGTCGTGCCGAGAGACGAATACCCAGCTGCAATAGTTTCCCCAGAAGGATGTGCTGCTATGTCGAGCACTTCATCCTTCAGGATTGGAGAGTCGAACTCAACATAGCCGGCGCCATTGCCGTATGTGGTATCAAGAGGCGAGGCACCTGTAGGATTCAAGCGCGCGATAAAGGCATTCGATCCCTTCCTACCGGCGACAAGCAACTTACCATCAGCTTGTACGACTGCAGTTTGTATGACAGTACCGGTTCCAATATTCAGGGTATAGAGGCCGCTCGCTCCAAAATTCACACCGGACGTGCCGGGGGCTGGAAGCTTCTTAATTTTATTGCCTGTAAGAACTCCGAACGTGGTCAAATCCGGTGAGAGGGCAATATCCATTAGCGTACCCGCGGCAAACGTCGCACGACCTTTGGGTACCGAGGTATCAAAAGTACCGTTCTCTCTTATTCTCGTGATAGTGGCAGAAAAAGTTATATTGGTAGTTGGACTCATATTGGAGGTCGACCCAACAATTAAACGCCCATCAGGCAAAACCTCCAGCTCTACCGGGCGATCTTCTTTAGGCCCCTCAGGCTCAACGCTGACATATTGAGAATAAGATATATAGCCCAAGCCACCATTAAACCCAGCATCCAAACTGCCGTTAGGCAAAAGCATTGCAACGTAAATATCGTTATAAACAACATTGGTAGATCGAGCTAAAGCCAGCACTGCAATCTTTCCGTTATAAAGCGTCTCCGCATCCAAAACAGTTAACGAGTAACCACCTACGGGCCTAGGAAGATCGGCAACTCCAGCATTCCCAAAAGAAGTATCTAACGCCAAGCCATTCGAGTCGTATTTTTTGACAAATCCATCGCCGGCTGATGTTGTGCCAGCAAGCAGAAGCCCATCAGACGCAGGAATTGTTTTCGCTACACCGCTACAGGAAGGCACATTCAAAACCCCACTAGTACCGAATGTGTTATCTAAATCCCCCGGTGCCGAATATGCTCCCGCAGAAGCGATGAGCGAGCAAATAGCCAAGCATAACTTTCCTTTTTTAAACATAATGCTTCCTTCTTCTGGTTGATTTACTTATCTATTAACAGATACCTAGCCCATCGGGCTAAAACTGCTCGACGCTGAACAATAACGCTGCTTCATACGATCACTATGATCCTGGCGATCATTTTCGTAGCGCGCTCGCCATGCTCTGCACTCATCGTGGTAATGCTGTTTGGCGGCTTTGCGGCATTCGCGGTAGTCGATTGAGCCTTTGCTGTGGTTGGCGCATACGCTACTGCTGTCGATGTAATTATTAACGGCTACCCACTCTGCCAGGTAGTTTGTGCCGCCATTCCAGCTTTTGATCCACTTCAAGGTGTGCTCTCGCCTTACGGCGTTGGTCTTTCTTTCGTTACTGGTGCTGGCCGCTGCAACCTGTGTGTAGGTTGGCGGTGTGTAGGTGCTGGCCGGCTGTTTGGGGGTGTAGTTGTTGTCGTTGAATGAGTTCTGGCTTCGCTGTACCGCTAGCGCGGCTTGCTGCTCTGACCATTCAATATCAGCTTGGTTAGGCGATGGCTGGGCAACCTGTGGGGCGGGCTCGAAATGCGCAGGGGCCTCTTGGATGGAGTGCGGGGGTTCGCTGTAGGTTTGGGCTGGCTGCTCGCTGAAAACCGGCTGACCGCCAATACGGATGGCCTGTTTAAGCTGGTTAACATCGATCACGATTGGCTTGGCAAACAGCGCGATCAATCCCCATGTAATCGCTGAGCCAACGCCCAGGATAACGACGGTACGCCAAGGGGATTGCTTCTTGTTGTTGCGTATATAGTCCGGCGCATCATCCCAGTCTGAGTTCATTAATGCTTCCTTGCCGCCCACCTAGTTACTGGAAGTAGCTTTGTTCTCTTTTATGCATGGTGGAAATACCACACGGATAGTGACGGAACGAACATGGAACGGGAAGAGCTGGAACCTTCGACGCTGATAGGCCCGCAACAGGACGTTAAAACCGTCGAATCCTGGGCGGAGCGCAACGGCCTTGGCTGAGGCGCATTCCGCATCTTAGCCATGACGGTGGCTACGGAAGATGGATACGCGCATGCCTTCATCGGTGATTGTTTAGCCTTGCACTAGCCAGATTTCGCCCCAGCCTACCGCCTTTGATCGCAAGCATCTGAAAGTATGTGAAAAATTTCAAACCAGGGGTTCGCCAAACGCACTTCAGCTGTTATCATGCGCGCCGCCACGGGAAGATGCCGGAGTGGCCGAACGGGACGGATTCGAAATCCGTTGTGTTAGCGATAGCACCTAGGGTTCAAATCCCTATCTTCCCGCCATATCGCAGTACTGAAGCCCCTGAAACTCCTAGAGTTTCGGGGGCTTTTGCTATCTGCGGCATGCAAACGCTCGAAAAGGTGTCGAAAGTGGGCTGAGGCTAGCCCTGGAGCGGCGGCCACATTCTGGCGACATGCACCAGGGCGAGAATCCAGACCGCGTCAGTCTCAGCCTGATAAACGAGGCGATAGTTTTCGTGGGGAATCAGCTCACGAGTACCGGCAACCGATCCCAGCCGCCCCTTTTGGGGAAAGTCAGCAGGGGTGGATGCAGCCGCGCTGAACAGTTTATCCATGTGCACGGCAGCGCTAGGGCTCTCAGTGGCGATGTATTCCCAGATATCCAGACGATCCTGCAGGGCCTCGGGCGCCCAAATAACCTTCATTCGTGGCCTTGAGCCTTAGCACGGCGAGCGGCGAATTCAGCTTCTACATCATCGTTAGATCGCCCACGACCGGCCTCTACCGAGGCCCTGGCTACCGCAACCTTGCGTTGCACGAATTCATCATGCTCTTTGGCCTGTTGCTGCTGGCGGATGAAATCGCGCATAAGGTCACGCATGACCTGAGAGGCCGGCAGGTGTGCAGCTTGGGCGGCTGCCATAAATCCTTCGCGTAGCTCGGGTTCCAACTTCAAATTGAAAACGGCTTCTTTGGCCATGGTGCGCCCCCCAAGTAAATTCGTATCTACAACGTATATACGTTGTATGTATGCTAAACAATGCACGCCGCATAGGAAAGCACAGGTCATCGGCTATGGCTGAGGTGCGATGATGCTTAGAAAGCGCTGATGATCGCTAGCCGGGCCGAATTTGACGGCATTCTGCAGGTGATCGGGTGCCAGGGTATATAGCGCATGGCCATGACCAAGGTGGTATACCCCAGGCTCTTCTGCAAGGTCAAAGTGCTCCCGCCAGTCATGACGAAATGGCTGGCGAATGTGCGTTGCAGTACGCGCGAGGACTGGCCAGCAGGAGCGGCCAGGGGTTTTTGCGTTTCAGGGCGATCAATAAATGTCGCAAGCGCGATGCAGGCTGAAAGGCACAAAAAAATGCCCGCAGATCGCGGGCATTATTGTTTAGCCATCTACTTAGTAGTAGGCGTTTTCCTTGTTGGTGTGGTCCGTTACGTCACGCACGCCTTTCAATTCAGGAATGCGTTCAAGCAGGGTTTTCTCGATGCCTTCCTTGAGCGTCAGGTCAACCTGGCCGCAGCCCTGGCAGCCACCGCCGAATTTCAATACGGCGATGCCGTCATCAACCACGTCGATCAGGCTGACTTCGCCGCCATGACTGGCCAGACCGGGGTTGATCTCGGTCTGCAGGTAGTAGCTGATGCGCTCGTTGATCGGGCTGTCTTCATTGACCATCGGCACTTTGGCGTTCGGCGCCTTGATGGTCAGCTGGCCGCCCATGCGGTCGGTGGCGTAGTCGACCACGGCATCTTCCAGAAACGGCTCGCTAACGGCATCGATCCAGGCGGTGAAACTGGCCAGACCGAGCGCGGTGTCTTCGGCCTTTTGCTCGCCCGGCTTGCAGTAGGCAATGCAGGTTTCGGCGTACTGGGTGCCCGGCTGGGTGATAAATACGCGGATGCCGATGCCCGGGGTGCTCTGCTTGCTCAGCAGGTCAGCCAGATAATCGTGGGCAGCGTCGGTAATGGTAATGGTGCTCATGGCAACTCCTCGCAAACATGCGCGCAGTGTACGCCACTCGCCAGCGCCGGCAAAGTCCTAGTGTTTTAGTAGGAATAGCACTTATTCGCTAAACGCCAGTCGCCACGGGCTTATGCGCAGAGAAACTGCGCAATCGCATCGGCCGCCGCTTGCATGTGCTGTTGATGAGTAAAGCCTGAGCTTTTCAGCGGTTTGAGGTCATGGTCGCCCGCTGTCAGCCAATGCAATTTGATTGTCTCAGACAACACATAGCCCGCCACCGCCTGGCGATTCCCCAGAGCATCACGCTCACCTTGGATAATCAGCGTTGGCGTGCGCAGCTCGGCTAGGTGTGAGACCCGCGGCTTTTCCGGCTTGCCGACGGCATAGAAGGGATAACCCAGGCACACCAGCGCATCGGCGCCCAACTCATCGGCCAGCAAGCTGGCCATGCGTCCGCCCATGGATTTGCCGCCAATGGCCAGCGGCCCTGCGACCTGTTGGCGCACCTGGCCGTACACCTCACGCCACTGTTCTAGGAGTTTGGCCTGGGGGTTGGGTGGGCGCTTCTTACCGTCCAGCCGCCGCGCCGCCATGTAGTCAAACTCGAAGCGCAGTACGGCAACTCCATGCACGGCAAGGCTTTGCGCCATGGTTTGCATGAACTCGCTGTCCATTGGCGCACCGGCGCCATGGGCCAGAATCAAGGTAGCGCGCGTCTCACCAAGCGGGCGATCCCACAACCAACTGCCATCACCCTGCCACTGCGCGCATTGATCCCCGTCAATACCCGCCTCACGCCCTTTGCTCATGCTTGCCTCGCTTAAAAACCATTCGGACTGCGACGCTGATCGTACAGGCGCGCAGCCATGGATTTTCGATGATTGGTCTATAACCGTGGATGGAAGCCCCCTGAAATGAACATAACCAGGAACACAGCAACCAGTTCCGCCTACAACTACAAGGTGGTTCGCCAATTCGCCATCATGACGGTGGTGTGGGGCATTGTCGGGATGGGGCTCGGCGTGTTTATCGCCGCGCAACTGGCCTGGCCCGAACTCAACTTCAACCTGCCGTGGACCAGCTTCGGCCGCCTGCGCCCGCTGCATACCAACGCGGTGATCTTCGCCTTCGGCGGTTGCGCGCTATTCGCCACCAGCTATTACGCCGTGCAACGCACCTCGCAGGCCACCCTGTTCGCACCCAAGCTTGCGGCCTTCACCTTCTGGGGCTGGCAACTGGTGATCGTCCTGGCGGCCATCAGTTTGCCCATGGGCTGGACCAGCTCCAAGGAGTACGCCGAGCTGGAATGGCCGATCGA
Organism: Pseudomonas sp.; assembly: GCF_030684895.1. Classification (GTDB taxonomy): domain Bacteria; phylum Pseudomonadota; class Gammaproteobacteria; order Pseudomonadales; family Pseudomonadaceae; genus Aquipseudomonas. The sequence goes on from NZ_JAUXXP010000053.1 coordinate 20,320, forward strand.
CATTCTGATCACCATTGTCTGGGTCAGCTACGCCGTTGTGTTCTTCGGTACGGTGATCAAGCGTAACGTCAGCCACATCTACGTGGGCAACTGGTTTTTCGGTGGTTTTATCCTCACCGTCGCGCTGCTGCACCTGGTCAACAACCTGGAAGTGCCGGTCACCCTGACCAAGTCCTACTCGGCCTATGCCGGGGCCACGGACGCGATGATCCAGTGGTGGTATGGCCACAACGCCGTGGGCTTTTTCCTCACTGCGGGCTTTCTGGGGATGATGTATTACTTCGTGCCCAAGCAGGCCGGTCGCCCGGTGTACTCCTACCGGTTGTCCATTGTGCATTTCTGGGCGCTGATTGCCGTGTACATCTGGGCCGGCCCGCATCACCTGCACTACACCGCGCTGCCGGACTGGGCGCAGAGCCTGGGCATGGTGATGTCGCTGATTCTGCTGGCGCCAAGCTGGGGCGGCATGATCAACGGCATGATGACCCTCTCCGGAGCCTGGCATAAGCTGCGTACCGACCCGATTCTGCGCTTCCTCGTTGTATCGCTGGCGTTCTACGGCATGTCGACCTTTGAAGGTCCGATGATGGCGATCAAAACCGTCAATGCCCTATCCCACTACACCGACTGGACCATCGGCCACGTACATGCCGGTGCGCTGGGCTGGGTGGCCATGGTGTCGATCGGCTCGCTCTACCACATGCTGCCGAAAGTCTTCGGTCGCGACGAAATGCACAGCATTGCTTTGATTAACGTGCACTTCTGGTTCGCCACCATTGGCACCGTGCTGTACATCGCCTCGATGTGGGTCAACGGCATCGCCCAGGGCCTTATGTGGCGCGCGGTCAACGAAGACGGCACCCTCACCTACTCCTTTGTCGAAGCACTGGAAGCCAGCCACCCCGGCTTTGTGGTGCGGGTCATCGGCGGCGCGATCTTCTTCGCCGGCATGTTGGTGATGGCCTGGAACGTCTGGCAGACCGTGCGTCACACCAAGGCTGCAGAGATGGACGCCGCCGCACAGTTTTCGCTTGAGGGAGCCCACTGATGAGACACGAAATACTCGAGAAGAACATCGGCCTGATGGCGCTGATGATGGTGCTGGCTGTGAGCATCGGCGGCCTGACGCAGATCGTCCCGCTGTTCTTTCAGGACGTCACCAATGAACCGGTGGCCGGCCTCAAGCCCTACACCGCGCTGCAACTGGAAGGCCGTGACATCTATATCCGTGAAGGCTGCGTCGGCTGCCATTCGCAGATGATCCGGCCGTTCCGCGCCGAAACCGAGCGCTACGGCCACTACTCGGTGGCTGGCGAAAGCGTCTACGACCACCCCTTCCTCTGGGGCTCCAAGCGCACGGGGCCTGACCTGGCTCGGGTTGGCGGGCGCTACTCGGATGAATGGCACCGCGCGCACCTGTACAACCCACGCAACGTGGTGCCGGAGTCAAAGATGCCTGCCTATCCATGGCTGGTGGAAAGCACCCTGGATGGCCAAGACATCGCCAAGAAAATGCAGGCCCTGCGCTTTCTCGGCGTTCCGTACAGCGAGGAAGACATCGCCGGCGCCGCCGCAGCCGTAAAAGGCAAGAGCGAGATGGATGCCATGGTCGCCTACCTGCAAGTGCTCGGCATTGCCGTGAAGAACAAGAGGTAGAGCCATGTCATTCGATTTTTTTGATATCGGCGCTCTGGATATTGGAACCGTGCGCGGCATCGGTACGGCACTGGTTCTGCTGTCGTTTGTCTGCGTCACCCTGTGGGCTTACAGCGGCAAGCGCCGCACGGCGTTCGATGAGGCCGCCCTTCTGCCCTTTGCCGATGAACCCAAGCTGGCTGCACCGAGGAGCAAGACCCCATGAGCACGTTCTGGAGCTGGTACATCACAGTGCTGACCGTCGGCACCCTGCTCGCCCTGTTCTGGCTGATTTTCGCCACCCGTAAAAGCGAAGTGCACAAGAACCCCACCGAGCAGACCATGGGGCATTCCTTCGACGGCATCGAGGAATATGACAACCCGCTGCCCAAGTGGTGGTTCATGCTGTTTATCGGCACCATCGTCTTTTCGATTGCCTACCTGGTCTTGTACCCCGGCCTGGGCAACTGGAAAGGCCTGCTGCCGGGCTATGAAGGCGGCTGGACCCAGGTCAAGCAATGGCAGCGCGAAGTGAACAAGGCTGACGAGCTGTATGGGCCGATCTTCGCCAAATATGCGGCCATGCCCCTGGAAGAAGTGGCCAAAGACGAGCAGGCGCTGAAAATGGGCGGGCGTATGTTTGCCACCTACTGCTCGGTCTGCCACGGCTCCGACGCCAAGGGCGCAGTGGGCTTCCCTAACCTCACCGACAACCACTGGCGCTGGGGCGGCGAGCCTAATGTGATCAAGACCAGCATCCTCAATGGCCGCATCGGTGCCATGCCGGCCTGGGCGGCGATCATTGGTGAAGACGGCGTGCAACAGGTTGCCGCTTATGTGCGCAAAGACCTAGCCGGCCTGCCGCTGCCCGCCGACAAAAGCTTCGATCTGCAGCAAGGCGCCGCCATCTATGCCGCCAACTGCCTGGCCTGCCACGGTGCACAAGGCAAAGGCATGGCCATGCTCGGCGCGCCTGACCTGACCAGCCCCGCTGGCTGGATCTACGGCAGCAGCCTGGTGCAGTTGCAACAGACCATCCGCCACGGCCGCAACGGCCAGATGCCAGCGCAAGAGCAGTATCTGGGCAACGACAAGGTGCATCTGCTGGCCGCTTATGTCCTAAGCCTGAGCCAGCAACAACAGAACGCCGCCGCACAGTAATCGCTAAAACCGCAGCAACCGGCTGGCGACCCCAGGTCGCCAGCCACTCAAGCAAGCCTCTTCCGCGCCCGGACAGCCGTCCGAGCCATGCGACCCAAGGTCGCACCCTTCCGACCAAGTGCATGCGCGACCTTTGACTTGAGCTAATCTTGTCGACAGTCGCCACCTGTCATAACTCCAAGGCGATTCCCATCTTTGCGCTACGCCTGTTTAAGGCGTTTTATGCTCGCGGCAATGCCCTGCATAAGCGACCATGCATGCTTGCCAACAGCCCTGAAAGCCTTATCGCGCCGGCTTGTGTCGTTGCAATGAGAACCTGCTTTCTCCATACTTGCCGCCGATTTTTGCCCCTAAAAAATCCATTAACCGTGGAACCCATAATGAGCACAGCAATCAGTCCGACTGCTTATAACTACAAGGTGGTTCGCCAGTTCGCCGTAATGACGGTGATTTGGGGAGTCATTGGCATGAGCCTGGGTGTTTTCATCGCCGCACAGCTGGTGTGGCCTGAACTCAACCTGGGTATGGAATGGACGAGCTTCGGCCGTCTGCGTCCGCTACACACCAACGCGGTGATCTTCGCCTTCGGCGGCTGCGCGCTGATGGCCACCTCGTTCTATGTGGTGCAACGCACCAGCCAGGCACGCCTGATCTCTGATGGCCTTGCCGCATTCGTATTCTGGGGTTGGCAAGCCGTGATCGTCGCTGCGGTGATCACCCTGCCAATGGGTTTCACCGGTTCCAAGGAATACGCCGAGCTCGAGTGGCCAATCGATATCCTCCTGGGCATCGTCTGGGTCGCCTATGCGGTGGTGTTCTTCGGCACTATCGTCAAGCGCCAGACCAAGCACATCTATGTGGGTAACTGGTTCTACGGTGCCTTCATTCTGGTTACCGCGATGCTGCACATCGTCAACAGCGCGGCCGTTCCGGTCAGCCTGTTCAAGTCCTACTCGGCTTACGCCGGTGCGACTGACGCGATGATCCAGTGGTGGTACGGCCACAACGCCGTGGGCTTCTTCCTGACCACGGGCTTTCTGGGGATGATGTACTACTTCGTGCCCAAGCAGGCCGAGCGTCCGATCTACTCGTATCGCCTGTCCATCGTGCACTTCTGGGCGCTGATCACCCTGTACATCTGGGCCGGTCCGCACCACCTGCACTACACCGCACTGCCGGATTGGGCGCAGTCCCTCGGTATGGCGATGTCGATCATCCTGCTGGCACCAAGCTGGGGCGGCATGATCAACGGCATGATGAGCCCGTCGGGCGCCTGGCATAAGCTGCGCACCGACCCAATCCTGCGCTTCCTGGTGGTATCGCTGGCGTTCTACGGCATGTCGACCTTCGAAGGTCCGATGATGGCGATCAAAACCGTCAACGCCCTGTCGCACTACACCGACTGGACCATCGGCCACGTTCACGCCGGCGCGCTCGGCTGGGTGGCGATGATCTCCATTGGCGCGCTGTACCACCTGCTGCCTAAGGTTTTCGGTCGTCCACAGATGCACAGCGTTGGCCTGATCAATGCGCACTTCTGGCTGGCCACCATCGGCACCGTGCTGTACATCGCCTCGATGTGGGTCAACGGCATCACCCAAGGCCTGATGTGGCGTGCAGTCAACGAAGACGGCACCCTCACCTACTCCTTCGTTGAAGCGCTGGAAGCCAGCCACCCGGGTTACGTGGTGCGCATGATTGGTGGCGCCTTCTTCGTCGCCGGCATGCTACTGATGGCTTACAACACCTACCGCACCGTGCGTGCCGCCAAGGCTTCGGAATACGAAGCAGCCGCACAGATTCCTGCCGCCCAACTCACAGCAGGGAGCGCGCACTGATGAAACACGAAATCCTTGAGAAGAATATTGGCCTGATGGCGCTGCTGATGGTTCTGGCCGTCAGCATCGGCGGCCTGACTCAAATCGTTCCGCTGTTTTTCCAGGACGTTACCAACGAGCCGGTGGAAGGCCTCAAGCCTTACACCGCGCTGCAACTGGAAGGCCGCGATGTGTACATCGCCAACGGCTGTGTCGGCTGCCACTCGCAGATGATCCGTCCGTTCCGTGCTGAAACCGAACGTTACGGCCACTACTCGGTAGCCGGTGAAAGCGTCTGGGACCACCCCTTCCTGTGGGGTTCCAAGCGTACTGGTCCGGACCTGGCCCGCGTCGGCGGTCGTTACTCGGATGAATGGCAACGTGCGCATCTGTACAACCCGCGCAACGTGGTGCCGGAGTCGAAGATGCCGGCATACCCCTGGTTGGTCGAGCACAAACTCGACGGCAAGGACACCGCCAAGAAGATGGAAGTCATGCGTGGTTTTGGCATCCCTTACACCGATGAAGACATCGCTGGGGCCAAGGACGCAGTAAAAGGCAAGACCGAAATGGACGCACTGGTTGCGTACCTGCAGGTTCTCGGCACATCCATCAAGAACAAACGGTAACGCACATGGATATCGGGATGATTCGCGGCATAGGCACAGCAGTGGTGTTCGTTGCCTTTATTGGCGTGGTGCTCTGGGCCTATAGCAGCAAGCGTAAATCCAGCTTCGACGAGGCCGCTAACCTGCCCTTCGCCGACGATCCCAAACCCAATGAGCGTGACGAGCAATCTTCCAGGAGCAATAACCAATGACCACGTTCTGGAGTTGGTACGTAACCATTCTGTCTCTGGGCACCATCTTTGCCCTGACCTGGCTGATCTTCGGCACCCGTAAGGGCCAGCGCGAAGAAACCACCGAAGAAACCGTTGGGCATGAGTTCGACGGTATCGAAGAGTTCGACAACCCGCTGCCCAAGTGGTGGTTCATGCTGTTTGTCGGCACCATCATCTTTGCCCTCGGCTACCTGGCGCTCTACCCGGGCCTGGGTAACTGGAAAGGTCTGCTGCCGGGCTACGACTACCTCGACAGCGAGGCCAAGACCCCCTTCGCCACCAATATCCAAATTGCCGGTGGTGTAGAGCGCAATGCAGGCTGGACCGGTGTGCACCAGTGGGAAAAGGAGATGGCCAAGGCTGAAGGCCAGTACGGGCCGATCTTCGCCAAATATGCCGCCATGCCAATCGAGCAAGTGGCCCAGGACGAGCAAGCGTTGAAAATGGGCGGTCGCCTGTTTGCTTCCAACTGCTCGGTCTGCCACGGCTCCGACGCCAAGGGCGCTTATGGCTTCCCGAACCTGACCGACAATGATTGGCTGTATGGCGGCGAGCCAGAAACCATCAAGACCACCATCATGGGCGGCCGTCAGGCAGCCATGCCAGCGTGGAAAGACAGCATCGGCGAAGAAGGCATCCGCAACGTGGCCGGTTACATCCGCAGCCTGTCCGGTTTGAAAAACCCGGAAGGTATCGCGGTTGATCTTGCCGCAGGTCAAGACATCTTCGCGACCAATTGTGCAGTCTGTCATGGCGCTGAAGGTAAGGGCCAACAGGCCATGGGCGCCCCCAACCTGACCGACAAAGTCTGGCTTTACGGCTCCAGCTTTGCTCAGGTGCAACAAACTCTGCGCTATGGCCGCAACGGCAAGATGCCCGCCCAGGCTGACTTCCTGGGCAACGATAAGGTGCATCTGCTGGCGGCTTACGTGTACAGCCTGTCGCACGCAAAAACCGAGAAGTAATTCTCCTGCCTGACAGGCGCGACCGCAGGTCGCACCTGTCAGGCAATCGTCAGGCGTACCATAGCGCAAGAGCCCGTATGACCCCGGCCGGCACGTATCGACCAGGGCAGCCAATCAACCGCCGTGGTACGAACTGATGAGTGCACAGATTCCAGTTAAAGACGTCACCCCTGCCCCGGCCAAGGTCGAAGTTGTTGACCTGTACGCCAACCGCGAAAAAATCTACACCCGCTCCTTCACTGGCATCTTCCGCAACTTGCGCATGCTCGGTGGCGCAGCCCTCTTCCTGTTGTACTTCGGCACCGTATGGTTGACCTGGAATGGCCGTCAGGCCGTCTGGTGGAACCTGCCGGAGCGCAAATTCTATATTTTCGGCTCCACCTACTGGCCGCAGGACTTCGTTCTGCTCTCGGCGCTGTTGATCATTGCCGCCTTCGGTCTGTTCTTTATCACCGTGTTCGCCGGCCGCGTGTGGTGTGGCTACACCTGCCCGCAAAGCGTATTCACCTGGGTATTCATGTGGGCGGAAAAGGTCACCGAAGGTGATCGCAACCAACGCATGAAGCTCGACAAGAGCCCGATGACCACGCAGAAATTTCTGCGCAAACTGGCCAAGCACGGCATCTGGGTCGGCGTATCGCTGGTTACCGCGATCACTTTCGTCGGCTACTTCACGCCAATCCGCGAACTGATCCCCGAGCTGTTCAGCCTGCAAGCAGGCGGCTGGGCGCTGTTCTGGGTCGGCTTCTTTACTGTCGCTACTTACGGCAACGCTGGCTACCTGCGCGAGCAGGTGTGCATCTACATGTGCCCCTATGCGCGCTTCCAGAGCGTGATGTTCGACCAGGACACCCTGATCGTCTCCTACGACCCGCGGCGCGGCGAACACCGTGGCCCACGCAAGCGCGATGCCGATTACAAGGCCGAAGGCCTGGGCGACTGCATCGACTGTAAAATGTGCGTGCACGTCTGCCCTACCGGCATCGACATCCGCGACGGCCTGCAGATCGAATGCATCGGCTGCGCGGCCTGCATCGACGCCTGCGACAGCATCATGGACAAGATGAACTACCCCAAAGGGCTGATCAGCTACACCACCGAGCACAACCTCTCCGGGCAGAAAACCCAACTGGTACGACCACGCCTGATTGGTTACGCCGTAGCTTTGGTCGCGATGTTCTGCGTATTTGCCTGGGCAGTTGCCGACCGCTCGCTGGTGGAACTGGATGTGCTCAAGGACCGCGTGCTTTACCGCGAAAACGAAGAGGGCCGGATCGAGAACGTCTACACCCTGAAGATCATGAACAAGGCCCAGCACGAGGTCACTTACCTGATCGAAGCCGACGGCCTTGACGGCCTGGTGTACGAAGGCAAGCGCGAGATCAAGGCAATCGCTGGCGAGGTGCTGTCGCTGCCTGTCGAGCTGTCCATCGACCCGGAAAAACTACCTTCGAGCACCAATGAAATCACCTTCCGCCTGCACTCGGCGGATGACCCAAGCATCAAAACCGACGCCGCCAGCCGCTTTATCGGCCCCAGCGTGCGCTGATTAGAGAAGACCATGTCTGAACCCATAGCTGAAAAGAACGCCGAAATCATCAAGCCCTGGTACAAGCAATTCTGGCCCTGGTTCCTGATTGGCCTGCTGGCCTATTCAGTGGTCCAGGGGCTGACCCTGCTGACCATCGCCACGAAGAACCCGCCAGGGCTGATCTCCGATGACTATTACGACGTCGGCAAGGGCATCAACCAGTCGCTGGAGCGGGAAAACCACGCCATTCGCCTGAAGCTGCACGCCAGCCTGCTGCTCAACGATGACAACGGCACCGCCACCCTGCAGCTGAGCGGCAATAGCCGTCCGCAGCAGCTGGTGCTCAATCTGATATCGCCGACCCAACCCGAGCGCGACCGCCGGGTGATCCTGCAACCTCAGGCCGATGGCAGCTACAGCGGACAGATGATCGACGCCGTGCAAGGCCGGCGCTTTGTCGAGCTGATCGGCCAGGAAGGTGGCAAGGACTGGCGCCTGTTTGAGGAAGAAAACGTGCAAAGCGGGCAGAACATCCTTCTCGGGGATGCTCAATAAGCGCACCGATGGCCAGCCCGACTCCCTGCTATCACTGTGGTCTGCCGGTTCCCGCCGGCAGCCGTTTCCAGGCCCAGGTACTGGGCGCGACCCGCGAGATGTGCTGCCCGGGCTGTCAGGCAGTGGCCGAAGCCATCGTCAGCGGCGGCCTGGAGCATTACTACAAGCACCGCAGCGAAAGCGCCGCCAACCCGCAAAGCCTGCCCCAAGCGCTGCCCGATGAGCTGGCGCTGTATGACCGCAGCGACGTGCAGCAGCCGTTTGTCGAGCATGACGGCGAACTCAGCGAAACCTGCCTGCTGATCGAGGGCATCAGCTGCGCGGCCTGTGGCTGGCTGATTGAAAAGCACCTGCGCGCTCTGCCCGGCGTCAGCGAGGCGCACCTCAACCTGTCCAACCACCGCCTGCAGGTGCGCTGGGCTGACAGCCAACTGCCGCTCAGCAGCCTGCTCAAGGCACTGCGCAAAATCGGCTACGCCGCCCACCCCTGGCAGGCCGATGCCGCCGCAGAACAGCTGCAGCGCGAGAACCGCCGCGCCATGCGCGAACTGGGCGTGGCCGGCATGCTGTGGATGCAGGTGATGATGGCGACCATGGCCACCTGGCCGGAATTCAACATCGACCTCAGCCCTGAGCTGGACAAGATCCTGCGCTGGGTCAGCCTGTTTCTCACCACGCCGATTGTCTTCTACTGCTGCGGCCAGTTCTTCCGTGGTGCGCTGCGTGACCTGCGCACCCGCCACCTGACCATGGATGTGTCGGTGTCCTTGGCGATTGGCGGTGCCTATATCGCCGGCATCTGGTCGACGGTGACCGGCCAGGGCGAGCTGTATTTCGATGCAGTAGGCATGTTCGCCCTGTTTTTGCTGGCCGGCCGCTACCTGGAGCGCCGCGCCCGCGAACGCACGGCCGCCGCCACCTCACAGCTGGTCAACCTGCTGCCAGCCTCCTGTCTACGCCTGGCTGCCGACGGTCAGAGCCAGCGCATTCTGCTCAGCGAACTGCGTATCGGCGATCAGGTGCTGGTGCCGCCTGGCGCTCTACTGCCGGCTGACGGACGGATTGTTCAGGGCCAGTCGAGCGTCGATGAATCGCTGCTCACCGGCGAATACCTGCCGCAGCCGCGCAAGGCCGGCGATGCCGTTACCGCCGGCACTCTGAATGTCGAAGGACCATTGAGCGTCGAAGTGCAGGCCTTGGGCGATGCCACGCGGCTGTCGGCCATCGTTCGCCTGCTGGAGCGCGCGCAGAGCGACAAACCGCGCTTGGCGGTACTGGCCGATCAGGTCGCGCAGTGGTTCCTGCTGATCGTCCTGGTGGTGGCAGCCATCGTCGGCCTGGTCTGGTGGCAGCTCGATCCCTCCCGCGCGTTCTGGATCGTCCTGGCCCTGCTGGTGGCCACCTGCCCTTGCGCGCTGGCGCTGGCCACACCCACGGCACTGACGGCAGCGACCGGCTCACTGCACAAGCTGGGTATGCTGCTGACCCGTGGCCACGTGCTGGAAGGGCTGAACCAGATCGACACCCTGGTGCTGGACAAGACCGGCACCCTCACCGAAGGCCGCCTGACTCTCAGCGCCATTCACCCTTTGCGCGAGCTGGATGCCGACAGCTGCCTGGCCCTGGCCGCTGCGTTGGAAAATCGCTCCGAACACCCGATTGCCCGCGCCTTCGGCCAGGCTGCAGAAGCCGCAGAAGCGGTCGACAGCCATCCGGGCTTGGGCCTGCAAGGACGGGTTAGCGGCCGCGTGCTGCGCATCGGCGAGGCGGGCTTTGTCTGCGCGCTGAGTGCGCAACCCGCGCCGACGATTGCCGGTGAGCACGGCCAATGGCTGCTGCTGGGCGATGAGCAAGGGCCGCTGGCCTGGTTCGTGTTGAATGACCGCCTACGCGAAGACGCGCCGCAACTGATCGACATGGCCAAGGCCAAAGGCTGGCAGATTATGCTGCTGTCCGGCGACAGCTCGCCGATGGTCGGCGAAGTGGCGCGCCAGCTAGGCATCATTGACGCCCGTGGCGGCCTCACCCCAGATGCCAAGCTGGACGTATTGAAGCAGCTGCACAGCCAGGGCCGCCGGGTATTGATGCTCGGTGATGGGGTTAACGATGTGCCGGTATTGGCCGCCGCCGATATCAGCGTGGCCATGGGCAGCGCCACCGACTTGGCGAAAACCAGCGCCGACGCCGTGCTGCTCTCCAACCGCCTAAGCAGCCTGGTGCAGGCGCTACACATGGCGCAACGAACCCGCCGCATCATCATCGAGAACCTCACCTGGGCCAGCCTGTACAATGGCCTGGTGCTGCCCTTCGCCGCTATTGGCTGGATCACCCCCATCTTGGCCGCGCTGGGTATGTCGGTCAGCTCATTGCTGGTGGTGGTTAACGCCCTGCGCCTGACTCGCACGTAGGGTGGATCACGCTTCACCGATCCACCACAACGTTGCTCCGGTGGATGTAAAAAGCGACAGCTACGCGCCCCGATCCACCCTACACCCAAGCCGTACCCGGAGACCTTATGCCCGCGCTCTATATCCTGATCCCGGTGGCCATTGCCCTGGTCGGCTTCGCCATCTGGCTGTTCTTCTGGGCGGTGGACAGTGGCCAGTACGACGACCTCGACGGTCCAGCCCACAGCATCCTGTTCGACGACGAAGACCCCAAGCACACTGCAGCCGTAAGCCAGGTGCAGCAACTCGACGAGCCTCAGGCCGAACAGGACAAGCGCGGTGCTTGAGCTGCTGCCACTGCTGGTTTCAGCGCTGATCCTCGGCCTGCTCGGTGGCGGCCACTGCCTGGGCATGTGTGGCGGCCTGATGGGCGCACTGACCCTGGCCATCCCACCCGAGCGGCGCGCACAGCGCTTTCAGCTGCTGCTGGCCTATAACCTGGGGCGCATTTTCAGTTACAGCCTGGCCGGCCTACTGCTCGGCCTGGCCGGCTGGGCAGTTGCCAATAGCCCTTTGGTCATGGGCCTGCGCGTGATTGCGGCGTTACTGCTGATTGCCATGGGCCTGTACCTGGCCGGTTGGTGGAGCGGCCTGACCCGTATTGAAGCCCTCGGTCGTGGCCTGTGGCGCTATATCCAGCCACTGACCCGGCGTTTTATGCCGGTCACCAGCCTGCCGCGTGCCCTGGTGCTCGGCAGTCTGTGGGGCTGGCTGCCCTGCGGCCTGGTCTACAGCACCCTGCTGTGGGCCGCGAGCCAGGGCAATGCATTGAGCAGCGCAGCGCTGATGCTGGCCTTCGGCCTCGGCACCCTGCCAGTGCTGCTTGCCACTGGCATGGCTGCCGAACGCCTGACCGCCCTGCTGCGCAGACAAGGCGTGCGCATGGCCGGCGGTATTCTGGTAATCCTCTTCGGCCTGTGGACAATGCCCGGCCCGCACCAGCACTGGCTGATGGGCCACTGAGACGAGAAGGGTGTAGCCCGGATGCAATCCGGGGATCGCCGGCACCTTGTTCCCGGATTGCATCCGGGCTACGGAGTCACAACACCCCAGCGCTCGACGCACCCTTGATTCAGGTCAAGGCCCCCGCCCATCTGCCTCCCTAGACTGGCCCCACTGCCTTTCCAGGATTTTTTCCATGCTCAACGCCATCCAGTGGGACAGCACTCTGATCCGCCGCTACGACCAGGCCGGCCCGCGCTACACCTCCTATCCGACCGCCGTGCAGTTTCATGAGCGCGTCAGCCAGTTCGACCTGCTGCATGCCCTGCGCGGCAGCCGCAAGGCGCTGCGGCCGCTGTCGCTGTATGTGCACATCCCGTTCTGTGCACACATCTGCTACTACTGCGCCTGCAACAAGGTGATCACCAAGGATCGTGGCCGCACCCAGCCCTACCTGGAAAAGCTCGAACGCGAAATCGAGATCATTAGCCGTCATCTCGACCCGCAGCAGAAGGTCGAGCAGCTGCACTTCGGCGGCGGTACGCCGACCTTTCTTAGTCACTATGAACTGCGCCACCTGATGGGCCACCTGCGCCAGCACTTCAATCTGCTGGATGACGACAGCGGCGATTACAGCATCGAGATCGACCCGCGCGAAGCCGACTGGTCGACCATGGGCCTGCTCCGCGAGCTGGGCTTCAACCGCGTCAGCCTGGGCGTGCAGGATCTCGACCCAGCCGTGCAGCGAGCAGTCAATCGCTTACAGACCCTGGAAGAAACCCGCGCCATCGTCGAAGCTGCGCGTACCCTGCAGTTCCGCTCGATAAACATCGACCTGATCTACGGCCTGCCGCTGCAAACCCCGGAGCGCTTTGCCCACACCGTGGCTGAAGTGATTGCCTTGCAGCCTGATCGTCTCTCGCTGTTCAACTACGCCCACCTGCCGGAGCGCTTTATGCCGCAGCGGCGAATCAACACCAGCGACCTGCCCAACCCCGGTGACAAGCTGGCCATGCTGCAGGCCAGCATCGAGCAACTGAGCGCCGCCGGTTACCGCTATATCGGTATGGATCACTTCGCCCTGCCCGACGACGAACTGGCCAGCGCCCAGGAAGATGGCAGCCTGCAACGCAACTTCCAGGGCTACACCACCCACGGCCACTGCGACCTGATCGGCCTGGGGGTGTCATCGATCAGCCAGATTGGCGATCTCTACTGTCAGAACAACAGCGACCTGAGCAAATACCAGGACAGCCTCGGCCACAGCGAACTGGCCACCGTGCGCGGCCTGCACTGTGACGCAGACGACCGTTTGCGCCGTGCCGTGATTCAGCAGTTGATCTGTCATTTTCAGCTGCGTTTTGCCGCTATCGAACAGACCTACGCCATCGATTTTCGCAGTTACTTTGCCGAGGTCTGGCCGCAACTGCAGCAGATGGCCAGTGACGGGCTGATCGAATTGAATGCCCTGGGCATCGAAGTACGGCCAGCGGGCCGTCTGCTGGTGCGCTCGCTGTGCATGCTGTTTGATCGCTACCTCAGCGAATTAAACCAGCAACGTTTTTCCCGGGTGATCTAGCAGGCTGCCGACTATACGAGCCGAGGCTTATTTCATCACCAGGCCGGCCACTTCCTGCATCTGTTGATCACTGAGGTCCTGCTCACGCATAGTCTTGATCAGCGTCGCGTTGGCGCTGCTCAGGGCGCCCTGCAGCGAGGCCAGTTCACCCTGCAGCGCTTCGATCCTTATGCGTTTAGCCTCGGGATCGAGGCTCTGGTCCTGCATGACCTCTTGTAACTCGGCTTTCTTCGCCTCGATCTGCGCCTTGATCTCACGGATTCGCTTGAGCAGGTCCTTGAGCACATCCGGCAGGCTGCTCTCATCAATATCGCGGTTCTTCTCTGCGGCGGCGGAGCGTGCCTTGCCCAGCTCCGACAGGCTTACCCGCAGGCTGTCGCGCAACGCCTGCTTGTCCGCCTCGCTGCTCTCCACACCGCTTTCGGCCGCAGCGCTCTTGCGCTCCAGCGACAGGTTCATGCGGGTGCTTAATTGGGTCGATTCCAGACGCATACGAACGCTCCTTGCAGATATTCAAAGCCGCCTGGTTTATCGGCCGCACCGATTAAAACTTGAACATTCGATCAGACTGCGTCTTAGTGGCCCTGCCCTGCCCCCTGCTGTAACCTTACAGCTATTGTGTGTTTACCCTCAGGATCGCCAGCGATGTCCGAAAGCATCAAGTTGCATAGCCCACACCAAGCCCATTGCAAGGATTGCAGCCTGGCGAGTTTGTGCCTGCCGCTGTCCCTGAACCTGGAAGACATGGACGCCCTCGACGAAATCGTCAAACGCGGCCGCCCACTGAAAAAGGGCGAATTCCTGTTCCGCCAGAGCGATGCCTTCAACTCTGTCTTCGCCGTGCGTTCCGGGGCGCTGAAAACCTTCAGCCTGAGCGACAGCGGTGATGAGCAGATCACCGGTTTCCACCTGCCCAGCGAACTGGTCGGCCTGTCCGGCATGGACAGTGACGCGTACCCGGTGTCAGCCATGGCATTGGAAACCACCTCGGTGTGCGAAATCCCCTTCGAGCGCCTCGACGAGCTGTCGGTGCAACTGCCGCAACTGCGCCGCCAGTTGATGCGCGTCATGAGCCGCGAGATCCGCGACGATCAGCAAATGATGCTGCTGCTGTCGAAGAAAACCGCCGACGAGCGCATCGCCACCTTCCTGGTCAACCTCTCGGCGCGCTTCCGCGCCCGTGGTTTCTCGGCCAATCAGTTCCGTCTGGCCATGTCGCGCAACGAAATTGGTAACTATTTGGGCCTTGCGGTGGAGACCGTATCGCGGGTATTTACCCGCTTCCAACAGAACAAGCTGCTCGAAGCCGAAGGCAAGGAAGTGCATATCCTCGATCCCATCGAGCTGTGCGCATTGGCCGGCGGCAACCTTGAGGGCTGATCGACCCGCATAGCGCAGGACCTAGCCGATGATCTTCGACGAATTCAGCATCAAAACCCTGATCCGCCCGGTGGTGGACTTCCCCAAGCCGGGGGTGATCTTTCGCGACATCACCCCGCTGTTCCAGTCACCACGTGCCCTGCGTATGGTCGCCGACAGCTTTATCCAGCGTTACGTCGAAGCAGATTTCAGCCATATCGGCGCCATGGATGCGCGCGGTTTTCTGATCGGTTCGATCATCGCCTATGAGCTGAACAAACCGCTGATCCTGTTCCGCAAGCAAGGCAAGCTGCCCGCCGACGTACTCAGCGAGAGCTACCAGACCGAGTACGGCGAAGCCAAACTGGAAGTGCACGCCGACAGCCTCTGCGAAGGCGACAAGGTGCTGATTTTCGATGACCTGATCGCCACCGGTGGCACCCTGCTGGCTGCTGCACAGCTGGTACGGCGTATGGGCGCGAGCATCATCGAAGCCGCCGCAATCATCGATCTACCCGAGCTGGGCGGCTCACAGAAACTGCAGGACCGTGGCATCCCGACTTTCGCCCTGACCAGTTTCGCTCTCAACGACCAATAAAACCGCCCCAAGGCCCTGACGACAGCGCTGCATGTCCGGGCCTGGCGGACCTTCGCGAACTACTCGCCCACTGTTTACACAAGTACCCTACACGCCATGAATGAAACCCCAATAAGCCCCACGCCCAGCCACTGGCGTCTGCGCCTCGGCGCGCTGATGGAAAGCACAGCCATCACCCGCCTGGTCACCACCCTGATCATCCTCAACGCAGCGATTCTCGGCATCCAGACCTACCCTGGGCTGATGGCCAACTGGGGCGAGTTGCTGCTGATGCTGGATAAACTGATTCTCGCGGTGTTTATCCTGGAACTGGCGCTGCGCTTTATCGCTCGCGGCCTGGGCCTGCTGCGTGATCCCTGGGCGGTATTCGACTGCCTGGTGGTGGGCGTGGCGCTGGTGCCGTCCAGCGGGCCATTCGCCGTGCTGCGTGCGCTGCGCGTGTTGCGCGTGCTGCGGCTGATTTCGATCAACCCGAACATGCGCCGGGTGGTCGAGGCGCTGCTGTCCTCGCTACCGGGCATGGGCAGCATCGCCATGCTGCTCGGCCTGGTGTTCTACGTAGCGGCAGTAATGGCCACCCAACTGTTTGGCGCAGCCTTCCCCGAGTGGTTTGGCAGCCTCGGTGCCAGCCTCTACACCCTGTTTCAGGTGATGACGCTGGAAAGCTGGTCGATGGGTATCGTGCGCCCGGTGATGGAGCAGTTCCCGCTGGCGTGGCTGTATTTCCTGCCATTTATCCTGATTGCCACTTTTATGATGCTCAACCTGTTTATCGCCGTGGTGGTCAATGCCATGCAGACCACCCATGAGCAGGAAGCCAAACTGGCGCCACCTTCACCCACCGAGCAATTGCTGCTCGATGAACTGCGCGCCCTGCGCGCCGAAGTCGCCGAGCTGCGCCAGCAACGCTGAGGCACAGTTCCCGGATAAGCCTCTTGAGGTTGTGGGCTCAGGGAATTTGTAGGAGCGGCCCATGGCCGCGAATGGCATGTTCGGCAAAGCCATCGCGGGCACGGCCCGCGCCTACGCCCGGCAAGACTGCGTAGCATCCACTCGGCGAGATTACAGGCCCTCGGGATCAGCACCGGCTGCTGCGTCATAGACGCGATCCCTCGCAGCCAACTGTCCGACAACTATCCATAAGTTGGCGCAATTCCGGCTGCCCTGGCCAGGAATGACCTCGCGCCAAAAACGCCCTCGGCTAAAGATAAATCACGGCCCAAGACAGCCCAGCCTGTCGTCCCAAGCCCCATAACAAGAGCGGTCGCGAACCGCGACCAAGATGCCGAGGAGTCGCCCTTATGACAGCCAAAACCAGCACCCCAACCGCCAGCTTTCCCGTGCGTCGCATGGACTTCACCTTTGATGAAAGCCAGAAGTTCTGGTTTGCCGGCGACCCCTTTATGAGCCACTTCATGAACAACCTGTCGTCGCTGTTTCCCTATGGCGAAAAGTTCTTCGTCGACAGTGTGCGCGCCGTGCGCGAACAGGTGAGCGAGCCGCAGCTGAAGAAGGACATCAGCGCCTTTATCGGCCAGGAAGCCATGCACTCCAAGGAACACGCGGCCTATAACGACTACGCCGCCGAGCACAATATCGACCTGGAACTGCTGGAACTGCGCATCAAGGTGCTTCTGGAGTGGGTCACCAAGATCACCACCAAGAAACAGCGCCTGGCCGCCACCTGCGCCCTGGAGCACTTCACCGCAACCATGGCCGAGCAACTGCTGCAGCGCGAAGACCTGACCACCCAGATGAACGATCCCAAGCTGTACCAGCTGTGGATGTGGCATGCGATTGAAGAGAACGAGCACAAGGCGGTCTGCTACGACGTGTACCAGAAGGTCTACGGCGGCTATTTCACCCGCGTCGGCATGATGGCGATTGCCACCGTGATCTTCTTCGGCGTGATCGGCTGGTTCCAACTGCACCTGCTGCGCAAAGACGGCCAACTGTTCAACTGGCGCAGCTGGGGCAAGGGTTTGAAGATGCTGTTCGGCCCACGCAATGGCTTTCTGACCAAGCTGATTCCATCGTACCTGGACTACTACCGCCCCGGCTTCCACCCCTTTGACCACGACAGCAAAGCACTGGAACTGCGCTGGCGGCAGCGTTTGGGCTTTAACAACTGATACCCGACAGATGCCGGGGGCTCTGCAGCCCCCGCATCAACCTTCCCCGGCAAAACGCGGCAAATCGTCGGCCAGCTCAAACCAGGGTAAGCGCGACGCATACCAAATGTGTTTCTGCGGCGCAAACCACTCGGGATGGTCAAGCGTCACGCTATTGAGTCCAACCTCTTCACGGCCCTGCTCGCGATACTCCAACGGAGTACCACAATCACGACAGAAGCGCCTTTCTCCACGGGTGCTGGAACGGAATACACCGATATCACCACTCAGGTAATGCAGTGCCGCACCAGGCACCATGGCCCAGGGCATGGCAGGTGTAGCACCTGATTTCTGGCAGATACGGCAATGGCAGTAACCAGTCTCGGTGGGCAGACTTTCCAGGCGGTAGCGCACACTGCCGCACGCGCAGCCGCCGAACAGAGGCAATGACACCATGCTGCCGATCTCCATTGAAATTTAATCCACCGGCAACTTGAGCTGCCCCAGCCCCTGCAACACGCTGGCCCCGGTAAACAGCATAACGACCTGCTCCTCGGCCAGTGCACAGATTGCCGCTTGCCGCTCGGGTTGGCCGATATAGTCCAGCGACAGCTGGAACAGGTTGCGGCTGATCAGGTTCGACACCTGCAGCACCACCGCTGGGTTGACCATTTCCGGCAGCAGCTTGAAGGCGATGATGTCCTCGGCCATGTCCGCGCCAAACTCATCCATCACCTCCTGCAGCGCCGCGCGCAGCACGGCCGAGGCGCCATGCAGCTCGCGCACGCCGATGATAAAGGCCTCGGGGTTTTGCGCGACGAAATCAAAGAACAGCTGCACGGTTTCATGGCACACCCGCCGACCGCGTTGCAGGTCGATGCCAAACAACATCGGCGAGCTTGCCTGAGTCGACTGCACAGCCCGCTCAGCGGCTTCACGGCGCAGATCGCGCAGCGGTTGACGCAGCTGGGTGGAGATCTGGCGGATCACGGTCAGCCCCAGGTCATCGACATCCTTGAAGTGCCTATAGAAGGTATTGGGATTGAGCCCGGCCTCACGGGCCAGCTCACGCAGGCCCAGATTGCTCAGGCTGCGGCTGGTTGAGGTGAGACGTAACGCGGCCTCCAGTAACAGGGTCTTGCCTGGGGCCTCGCTGGCTTTTTCTGCGGCTGGCTGCTGCTCGCTGGCATCTGCCTGCATGACGAACCCTACCTAAAAGTTGGCTTGTGAGAATGCTGCTTGTTGGCGAGTATACATTTGTCTACCTTGGTATACAGCTGTATACGCCAGCAATAAACATAACAGGAGCTTGGCCATGAATGCACCCGTCTCACCCCCTTCTGCCACCCGCCACTGCAAGGTCGCCATTATCGGTACGGGCTTCTCCGGCCTGGGCATGGCCATCCGCCTGAAGCAGGCCGGTGAACATGACTTCCTGCTGTTCGAGAAAGAAGCCGGCGTCGGCGGCACCTGGCGGGTGAACAATTACCCGGGCTGTGGCTGTGACGTGCAATCGCATCTGTATTCCTTTTCGTTCGAGCAGAACCCCAACTGGACGCGCATGTTTGCCAAGCAGCCAGAAATCCAGGGTTACCTGGAAGGCTGCTGGAGCAAGTACCGCCTGCAGAATCACACTCAGCTGAACACCGAGATCACCCGCCTGGCCTGGGATGAGCAGCAGGAGCTGTGGCAGATCAGTGACCGCGCCGGCAACAGCTACACCGCGCAGTTTGTGGTCTCCGGCATGGGTGCGCTGTCCACCCCATCGATTCCGGCGCTCAAGGGCCTGGGCGACTTCACCGGCAAGGTCTTCCACTCGCAGCAGTGGGATCACAGCTACGACCTCACCGGCAAACGCATTGCGGTGATCGGCACCGGCGCCTCGTCGATCCAGTTCGTGCCGCAGATTCAGAAGCAGGTCAGCCAGCTCGATCTGTACCAGCGCACCGCGCCGTGGATCATGCCCAAGCCAGACCGCGCTATCAGCGAGCGTGAACGCAACCGCTTCAAGCGCTTCCCGCTGCTGCAAAAACTCTGGCGCGGCACCATCTACGCCCTGCTGGAAAGCCGGGTGATCGGCTTTGCCATGCTGCCCAAGGTGATGACCATCGCCCAGAAGGTCGGCAAGTGGTATATCAACAAGCAGATCAAGGACCCGGTCCTGCGCGCCAAGGTCACCCCGGATTATCTGATGGGCTGCAAACGCGTGCTGATCTCCAACGATTACTTCCCGGCGCTGACCCAGCCCAACGTCGACCTGATCACCGACGGCATCGAGGAAATCCGCAGCGGCAGCATCCGCACCGTGGATGGCAAAGAGCGCGAGATTGACGCGATCATCTTCGGCACCGGCTTCACCCCAAGCGACCCATTGCCACGTGGCGTGGTGTTTGGCCGTGGCGGCGTCGACCTGCTCGACACCTGGCCGGAAGGCCCGCAGGCCTACAAAGGCACACTCACTGCCGGTTTCCCCAACCTGTTCTTCCTGATGGGGCCAAACACCGGTCTGGGCCACAACTCGATGGTCTATATGATCGAGTCGCAGATCCATTACGTGCTTGGCGCGCTCAAGCTGGTTGGTGAGCAAGAATTGCAAAGCCTGGAAGTCAAACAGGCGGTGCAGGATAAATTCAACGGCAAGCTGCAGGGCAGCCTGGGCAACACCGTGTGGAATGCCGGCGGCTGCACCAGCTGGTACCTGCATCCGGTCAGTGGCCGCAACTGCACGGTATGGCCGGGCTTTACCTGGCGCTTCCGTCTGCTGACGCGCAACTTTGACCCAGCGGCCTATCATTTCAGCCGTAAACACGCGGCACACCCGGCGCAGAACAGCGCTATCCAGTTGACTGCCCAGGAGGCCAGCGCATGAAGTCGTTTGAAAACAAGGTAGCCGCCATCACCGGCGCCGGTTCCGGCATCGGCCGCGCCCTGGCCTTCGGTCTGGCCCGCCAGGGTTGCCAGTTAGCGCTCTCCGATGTGAATGCTGAAGGCCTGGCGGAAACCGCCGCCCAGGCGCGCAAGCTCGGTGTGCAGGTCAGCGAAACCCTGGTCAACGTTGCCGACCGTGAAGCGGTGCATGCCTGGGCGGACCAGGTGGTGGCCGAGTTCGGCCGGGTCAACGCGATCTTCAACAACGCCGGCGTAGCCCAGGGCGGCACCGTGGAAGGCAATGACTACGCCGACTACGAGTGGATCATGAACATCAACTTCTGGGGCGTGGTCAATGGCACCAAAGCCTTCCTACCGCATATCAAGGCCAGCGGTCAGGGCCATATCGTCAACGTTTCCAGCGTGTTTGGTCTGTTCGCTCAACCGGGCATGAGCGCCTACAACGCCAGCAAATTCGCCGTGCGCGGCTTTACCGAGGCGCTACGCCAGGAGCTGGACATGGCCGATTGCGGCGTATCGGCCAGCTGCGTGCACCCCGGCGGGATCAAGACCAATATCGCCAAGACCGCGCGGATGAACGCCAGCCTGAGCAGCGTCACCGGTCAGGATGCTGATAAGGCACGCCAGCAGTTCAACGACCAGTTGCTGCGCACCACGCCGGAGAAAGCTGCCCAGGTGATCATCAACGGCGCATTGGCAAACAAGAGGCGCATCCTGATCGGCCCGGATGCCTACGCCCTGGATGGCATGCAGCGCCTGTTTCCAGCCTTCTACCAACGCCTGGTAACCGCCTCCATGCGCCTAGCCGCCCGCTTTGCGCCAAAAGGCTCAAGCAAGAAAGCCCAAGCTGCCGTGGAGTAACCGGCCAACCCACAAGCCCCAGCGCCGCCGGTGTCTGGGGCTTTTTTGGTTCATCGCGCTTTCCCGGGGAAGGCGGCCTTGATTTTCAGGAAGAAGTAGTCCGAGTCCCTGAAGCCATAGGCCATACGCTTGATCACCTTGATGCGGTTGTTCACCCCTTCCAGCAAGCTGGTATGCATGCGGAAGCGAGCACTGGCGAGGATTCCTCGGGCATAG
>NZ_JAUXXP010000062.1 GCF_030684895.1 Pseudomonas sp.
AGCTATAGGAAGACCGCGTTCGGTCACCTGTTTGACAGCTTCAATTTTGAATTCTTCGGGATAACGCGGGTTGCTCATGGCACCTCCTAATGGGCCGTATTATGAGGCATGGAGGTGTCTACGAAACTAGGGGCGATTCACGAGGGGGCAAAGGATTTCTTCTGGAAGGCAAATATCCGTGACCTAGAAGCAGATGAAGTCGCCCTGGATATTCACCATATTTTCCCGCGTGACTGGTGCGAAAAGCAGGGCATTGCCTCGCGTCTTTATGACTCGATCATCAACAAGACACCTATCTCCTACAAAGCCAATCGCATGATTGGCGGAACAGCGCCATCCCAGTATCTGGGCAAGCTTCAAGCCCACGAACAGGTTCAGCTGGACGACATAGAAATGAATGCGCTCCTGGCGAGTCATTGCATTCCCGTTGAGGCGCTACGCGCTGATGACTTCGCGGCCTTTTACGAACTCAGGCAGAAAGAGCTGTTACTGCTGATCGAAAAGACCATGGGCAAACAGAGTGCTGCTGAATAAGTCAGCGCACGACCTCACTTCGCTTATTTGAACGAAATTTTTCACGGTTTTCGGCCCCTCTTCAGAGCGTGCCCCGCGCCCTAAATCAGCACTGCGCTACTAACACAGACTCGACAAGTCCCAAAAAGGGACTTATCGTTCCCTTTTTGGGACTTGTCGAGTCAGCCATGTCAGCCATCCCGCTCAGTGACGCTCTATTCTCCGCAACCCAGCAGAAGGTGCTGGGCTTGCTCTATGGCAAACCCGATCAGAGCTTTTATGCCAATGAGATCTCCCGCTGGGCGCAGGTCGGCAAGGGCAGCCTGATGCGCGAGCTAGAGCGCCTACACAACGCGGGCATCCTGACCATGCAGCGCCAGGGCAATCAAACGCACTACCAGGCCAACCCGCAGTGCCCAATCTATGCAGAGCTGCTAGGCATTGTGCGCAAGAGCTTCGGTATTGCGGAACATCTGCGCACGGCTCTTGCGCCGCTGGCTGAAGAGATAACGTGGGCGTTCGTCTACGGCTCTATTGCCAAAGGCAGCGAGCATGCAGGCAGTGACATCGACCTTATGCTGATTGGTGAAAACCTCAGTTACAGCGATTTAATGGAACGCCTGCTCCCTGTGGAGGAGCAGCTTGGCCGCACGATTAACCCGACGCTCTACACTTTGACAGACTGGCAAGCCAAGAAAGCGGCCGGCAACAGCTTTGTGGTACGGGTAGAGCAACAGGACAAAATCGACTTGATTGGCCAAAACCCGGAAGAGGAAAACCATGGACGGTAACGACAATCTGGAAAACCTCGTGCGCAGCGGCGGCCTCAAAGCTGAACCGCCGGACCATAAGGAGTGTGAGGGGCTGCTGACGTCCGCGGTAGATCGCTTGAAGGATGCTCACATCTCCGCCCTGTCCTTCGCCAGCCGCTTTGACCTGGCCTATAACGCGGCTCACGCCATGGCGCTGACGGCTATGCGTCTGCGGGGCTATCGCTCAGACCGCCGCTATTTGGTATTTCAGTGCCTGGTACACACCCTTGGGCTGAGCAAACCCCAGGTACGCCTGTTTGCGCTCTGCCACGAACGCCGCAATCTGGCTGAGTACGAAGGTTATATGGATGAGGATGAAGCTCTGCTGGCCGAGCTGATAGCGGCAACCGATGCACTGCTGCCGCTCGTGCAGCAGGCCATGGCGGCTGGTAAGGGCTAATCCTTTGGGCCGCACAGCCCCCATGGTGGGGATAGGCTTAAAACACCGCCAAATTGGAGACTTTCCCCTCACCCTAACCCTCTCCCCGGAGGGGCGAGGGGATGATCGCGGCCACCCGCTGCTCAAGTGAAACGCATTACGCGGCGTTTCCATTTTCCCCCCTCAACCATTCTGCCTCTCCACAAACGCAGTAAACGCCCCCAGCGGCAGCGGTTTACTAAACAGATAGCCCTGAAACTGCATGCAACCGTTATCGAGCAAAAACTGCTGCTGTGCGTGGGTTTCCACGCCTTCGGCTATCACCGTCATGCCCATGCTTTGCGCCAGGGCGATGACGGTGCGCACGATGGCTTGGCTGTTGCTGTCGGTAAGCAGGTCGCTGACAAAGGAGCGGTCGATTTTCAGGGTGTTGAGGGGCAGGCGTTTGAGGTGGCTGAGGGAGGAGAAGCCGGTGCCGAAGTCGTCCAGGGAGAAGCGCACGCCGCGCTCGACCAGTACGGCCATTTTGCGCATCAGGTCGTCGATGTCGTGGACGATCAGGGTTTCGGTGAGTTCCAGTTCGAGGCGCCGTGCGTCAATACCGTAGGTTTCGATCAGGCCGAGCATGTCGGTGACGAAGCTGGCTTGGCGAAACTGCTTCTGGCTGATGTTTACCGCCAGGCTGATGTCGCGGTACAGCGGGTCGTCCTTCCAGGCGTGCAGTTGGGTAAAAGCCTGCTCCAGCACCCACTGGCCAATCGGGATAATCAGCCCGGTCTTTTCCGCATGGTCAATAAATTCGGCAGGCGGCACCAGCCCGCGTTGCGGGTGTTGCCAGCGGATCAGCACTTCGGCACCGGTGACTGTGCCGCTGCTGTTCAGTTGCGCCTGGTAGTGCAGCACAAACTGTTGCTCACGCAGCGCGGCGTGCAGGTCGCGGTCGAGCATCGAGCGCTCGGCGGCGTCGCTTTGCAGAATATGCAGCAGGGCAAACAGCATCAGCATGGCCGCCACGCTCTGCACCCAGGAGCCGGCCATGCGTACGTCATCCGGCAGGTGGTAGGCGCTGGTTGGGCTCCAGGATGAGGAGGCCAGCACGGTAAACAAGCCGAGGCAAAACAGTGCCACGCCGTAGCGCAGCCACAGGCGCTCATCGCGAAAGGCCATCAACGCCGCCACGGCAATTGGTAGCAGATACAGGTGGGTCGCGCGCGGCGCGGCGGCGGTGTGCGGGTCCATCAACAAAGTGGTGCCGACGATCACCAGGATGATCACGCCGAACAGCAGCAGGTTGGCCAGGCGCACGCGGTTGCGCAGGGTGAGGATAAATACGCCCAGGCCGCAGAGGATCATCAGCAGGTCCATCATCACGATGCCCCACTCGCCGCGCAGGGCGAAGAAGACGCCCCAGAGGCTGCCAACCAGCAGCAATACCAGGCTGGCGAGCATGCGCATGCGCCGTTCGCGGCGCTGCCCGATCAGCGCCAGATCGGGCGAATGCCAGAGTTTGATGACCTGCTTGAGAAAGGCAGAAAGGACGGTCATGAAAAGTCCCTGAGTGACCAATTGCAGCGCCAAGGACGTCGCCCGGGGGCATGCCAACGCAGCGCTTTATCGATAAGCCGAGTTGAGTGTAGACGGCGCAACAGGGGCGTTCTGCGCGATTACGCGCGGCGCTGGCCGGGCTTATTCGTCGCTGTGTTTGTCCTGCGAACTGCCGCGCCCCACCAGGCGATTGCGGCCCAGCTCCTTGCCGCGATACAGGCGCTGATCGGCGCAGCGGTACAGCTGTTCGGCGGTGCTGCCGTCGACGGGCCATTCGGCCAGGCCGAAGGTGGCCGACAGGGCGATCTCCTCATCACCGTAACGCATCGGCTGGCTGCACAGCTGCGCGCGTAGGCTCTCCACCAGCGGTTCGGCGCCCTGGCCATCGGTATTGCGCAGCAGCAGGCCGAACTCTTCACCACCCAGGCGGCCAAGGGTATCGGTGGCGCGCAGGCGCTGGCCAAGGCTGTTGCAGATATGGCGCAGGGCCTGGTCGCCGGCATCGTGGCCGTACTGGTCATTGACCGCCTTGAAATGGTCGACATCCAGCACCACCAGCACCAGCTTGGCCTGGCTGCGCTGCGCCTCGCGGATGCTCTGCTCCAGGCTCTGCTGGAAGCTGCCACGGCTGGCCACACCGGTCAGGGCGTCGGTGCGCGCCATATGCTGTAGTTGCTGATAAGCCGTGGCGCGACGGGCTTCGTAGAGGTAGACGAAGACCAGAATCATCAGCCCGCAGAACACCGCGTTGCCCAGATCGATCAGGCTTTCGGCATCCAGCTGCACCGGGTAGGTGTAGAGGTACAGCAGGCAAGCGCCGATCACGAAGGGCAGCGACAGCAGGCTGCCGCGCTTGCGCCCCAGCAGCAGGTACGACAGCACGGGGATGCTGTAGACCCAGACGAAGGCGGTTTTCGAGGCATTGGGAATAACGATGATGTACAGCAGAAAGCTGAAGGTCGGCAGCAGGTAGAGGTAGATCCAGGGCAGCAGGTTGCGCGCCCTGACAACACGCCAGGCGCCCCACAGCAAGACGCCAGTGGCCAGCAGTTCAAAGCTGGCAAACAGGTAGTTGCCGGCCATAAATTGCAGCACGCAGAACACCCCGAGGGTCAGCCCGGTGGTGGCAAAGATCATGCGGATCAACGAGCGCTGGCCGACATCCTGCAGGTCGTCGACGGCAGCACTGTTGTCATTGCCCGGTTTGGTTCGCGGTCGAAAAAACATGGCCCGGCGCTGCATAGATGGCGGTTTGATGGCTCACTGTGCCTCAACTACCAGGGCCTTGACCAGATAGCGCGGTATGAGCCAGCGATCTCTCGGAGTGCATACGCGTCGCGCGCTATTTGCTGCGCTGGCCCGCGAACCCTCTATAAAACCGTTCTCGGCAGTTCGCATAGCGCCCGCCGGTTGCCCCCTGCGCGCAGGGCCACCCATAATCGGCCGCACCTGATTCTGGATGTACTGCGCCCATGGCCATTGCCCGCGACGACCTCGACCAACACGGTTTGATCATCGGCGTTTCGCCCGAGCGGTTTCGCGCCGTGGCCATGCCGCTGCTGTTCGACCATTTGAACGCGCAATGCGAGGGCACCATCGCGGTCAACCGTCAGGCACGCATCGTCTGGATTAACGACAAGTACGCCGAGAAGGTCGGCATCAGCGACCCGCGCAGCGTGCTCGGCAAGGAAATCGAAGAAGTGCTGCCGGCCAGCCGCCTGCGCGAGGTAGTGGAAAGCGGCCAGCCGAGCATGCTCGACCTAATGGCCTTCGGCAGCGAGCATTTCGTGGTCACCCGTATTCCGTTGCGCGATGAGGACGGCACCCTGGTCGGCGCGCTGGGTTTTGTATTGTTCGACCGCGCCCGCCACCTCAAGCCGCTGATGGCCAAGTTCAACACCCTGCAGAGCCAGCTGGTCGCCACCCAGCACGAGCTGGCCAAGGCGCGCCGGGCGCGTTACACCATCGCCGGGTTTATCGGCGCCAGCAGCGCAGCCAGCGAGGTCAAACGCCAGGCTCGGCGCGCTGCACAGCTGGACGCCACGGTGCTGCTGCGCGGCGAAACCGGCACCGGCAAGGAGCTGCTGGCCCAGGGCATCCACAACCTGTCGCCACGGGCCAACGGGCCGTTTGTCGCGGTCAACGTGGCGGCCATCCCGGAAACCCTGGTCGAGGCCGAGCTGTTCGGCACCGCGCCCGGCGCTTTTACCGGCGCGGATCGCAAGGCGCGCATCGGTAAATTCGAGGTGGCCAACGGCGGCACGCTGTTTCTCGATGAGATCGGCGATCTACCGCTGCCGCTACAGGCCAAGCTGCTGCGCGTGTTGCAGGAGCAGGAAGTCGAGCCGCTGGGCTCCAACCAGGTCAAACCGCTGAATGTGCGCGTGATTGCCGCCACGCATATCGACCTGGAAGCCAAGGTCGCCGCCGGGCAGTTTCGCGATGACCTCTACTACCGCCTCAACGTTCTGGCCCTGCGCGTACCGCCGCTGCGTGAGCGCCGCGAAGATATTCCGGCGCTGCTGGAACACCTGCTCGACGATATTGCCAACCGCTCCGCCCAGGCGCCGCTGGAAGTCAGCGACGACGCCCTCGCCCTGCTCAGCGCACAGCCCTGGCGTGGCAATGTGCGCGAGCTGCGCAACCTGCTGGAGCGCGCCCAACTGGATGTCGACGGGCGCCTGGATGCGCAAACCGTGCGGGCGTTGCTGGTCGATCCGGTGACACCCGCAGCACAGAGCCTTGCGCCACAACCCACCGCCACAGTGGCGCTAACCTTGGCTGAACAGCTGGCACAGGCTGAGCGCCAGGCGCTGATCGAAGCCCTGCACGCCACTGCCGGCAACCGCCAACAGGCTGCGCAACGCCTGGGCATTTCCCGCGCCGGGTTGTATGCCAAATTGGCGCTGCATGGGTTGGGTAAGCACGACTAAGCCAAGCTCACTGCCGCCTAAAGCGAACGCAATTCCCCGTAGGAGCGGCCTTGGCCGCGATGCTTTTAAGCCTGCAAGAGATCGCGGGCAAGCCCGCTCCTACAAAAGCTAGTCCAGCCCCTCCCACGATCCATGCTCGTGTCAGAGTTGTAGCCCGGATGTAATCCGGGGAGCACCGTACAGACGCACATTTCCCGGATTTCATCCGGGCTACGGAATGTACGAACGTAGCGACCTGTAGGAGCGGGCTTGCCCGCGATGCTTTTGAGTCAAAAAGAGATCGCGGGCAAGCCCGCTCCTACGAAAAGCACCAATCCAGACATCTGGAATTACGCGACTCTTTCCATCTAAATATCTGGACTAATTCCAAAAATAAAGACACATCTTCCTCCCCCAGCAACCCCGCCGTCTCCCCTAAAAACCCACGCAATCCATCAACCACAAGCCTTTCACCCACCTAGACCAAAGTCGTAGCCCCGTCTGGCACAGCTTTCGCTCTAGTCTGCTCAACGCTTGATCTCAGTTGCCTGATTTCACGAGCAAGCTCATCAGCGTCGCCACAGAGCGGTGCTTAAAACAACAACAAAAGGAACCAGCCATGGGTACCCTCGGTATTCTGATTTCCCTCGCATTGTTGATGTACCTCGCCTACCGCGGCATCAACGTGCTGATCCTCGCCCCACTGCTGGCGTTGCTGGCCCTGCTGTTTGCCGGCGATATCGGCCTGCTGCTGCCCACCTACACCCAGGTGTTTATGAAGGCCATGGGCGGCTATGTGATTCAGTTCTTCCCGCTGTTTCTGCTCGGTGCGCTGTTCGGCAAGTTGATGGATGACTCGGGCTCGGCCCGCGCCATTGCCCATGGCATCGTGGCCAAGGTCGGCAGCGAGCGGGCGATTCTGGCCATCGTACTGGCGTGCGGCATCCTCACCTACGGCGGCGTGTCGCTGTTTGTGGTGGCCTTTGCCGTGTACCCGATTGGCGCGGCACTGTTCCGCGAGGCGGGCATCCCAAAACGGCTGATCCCCGGCGCCATCGCCCTCGGCTCGTTCACCTTCACCATGACCGCCCTGCCCGGCACCCCGGCGATTCAGAACGCCATTCCCAACCCGTTTTTCGGCACCGACGCCTTTGCCGCGCCGGGCCTGGGTGTGATTGCCGGGTTGATCATGTTCGGCCTCGGTACCTGGTGGCTTACCGCGCAGTCGCGCAAGCTGATGGCTGCCGGTGAAGGCTACGGCGAGCACCGCGACGACCCGGTGGTCGAGGACCAGCGCACGATCCCCGGCTTCTGGCTGGCACTGCTGCCGATCTTTGTGGTGATCGGCCTGAACTTCCTGATGGCCAAGCAGATTTTGCCGAGCATCGACACCAGCTACCTGGCCAAGCCGGAATTCGGCGGCCTGCAAGACGCCAAGTCACTGATCGGTATCTGGGCCATCATCGTCGCCCTCAGCGCGGCCATCCTGCTGTTGATCGCCATGCACTGGCAGCGCTGGATGGATCTGAAGAAGAGCGTCAACGACGGCGCCTTCGGCTCCATGCTGCCGATCCTCAACACCGCTGCCGAAGTGGGTTACGGCACGGTGATCGCCTCCCTGGCCGGCTTTGTGATCATTCGCGACCTGGTGCTCGGCGTCTCCGATAACCCGCTGATCTCCGAAGCGGTGGCGGTGAATATCCTCGCCGGCATCACCGGTTCGGCGTCTGGCGGTATGTCGATTGCGCTGAAAACCCTCGGCGAGCAGTACCTGACCATGGCCAACGCCGCCGGCATCAGCCCCGAGCTGCTGCACCGCGTCGCCGCGATGGCCTCCGGCTGCATGGACACCCTGCCGCACAACGGCGCGGTGATCTCGCTGCTGGCGATCTGCAAGCTGACCCACCGCGAGTCGTACAAATTTATCTTCGTCAACACCGTGGGCTTCCCGATGGTGGCGCTGGTGGTGGTGATTACGCTCGGCACCATGTTCGGTAGTTTCTAAGTCACGACAAATGTAGGAGCGGGCCATGCCCGCGATAGATTTCGCGGGCATGGGACTAGGCGTCCCCCCCGCTCCTACGGTCGAGATCCCCTTTCGCTTTCGAGTACCCGCAATGAGCAAGATCATGACCGCCGCCGCTGCTGTGGCACGCATCCCGGACAACGCCAACCTGGCTACTGGCGGCTTTGTCGGCATCGGTTTCGCCGAAGAAATCGCCATTGCTCTGGAGCAGCGCTTTCTCGCTGAACAGGCACCGCGCGACCTGACCCTGGTGTATGCCGCCGGCCAAGGCGATGGCAAAGGTCGCGGCCTT
Source organism: Pseudomonas sp. (assembly GCF_030684895.1). Classification (GTDB taxonomy): domain Bacteria; phylum Pseudomonadota; class Gammaproteobacteria; order Pseudomonadales; family Pseudomonadaceae; genus Aquipseudomonas. The sequence continues at coordinate 8,480 of NZ_JAUXXP010000062.1, forward strand.
AACCACCTGGCCCATGAGGGCCTGGTACGGCGGGTGATCGGCGGCCATTGGGGCCTGGTGCCGGGGCTGCAGAAGCTGGCGGTGGATAACCGCATCGAGGCCTACAACCTGCCGCAGGGGGTGATCTCCCAGCTGTTTCGCGATATCGCCGCCGGCAAGCCGGGGCAGCTGTCGCGGGTCGGCCTGGGCACCTATGTCGACCCACGCCACGGCGGCGGCAAGCTCAATGCGTGTACCACCACCGAGCTGGTGCGGCTGATGCCGATCGACGGCGAGGATTACCTGTTCTACCCGACCTTCCCGATCCACGTGGCGGTGGTGCGCGCCACCAGCAGCGATCCGGACGGCAACCTAAGCTTCGAGCGCGAGGCGCTGACCATCGAAAGCCTGGCCATTGCCATGGCCGCGCACAACTCGGGCGGGCTGGTGATCGCTCAGGTCGAGCGCATCGTCGAGCGCGGCTCGCTGAATGCCCGCGAGGTGAAGATCCCTGGGATTCTGGTGGACTGCGTGGTGCTGGCCGAGCCGGCCAATCACCAGCAGACCTTCGCCACCGCCTACAACCCGGCCTTCGCCGGCGAAACCCGGGTGCCGGTGGACAGCCTGAAAGCCATGCCGCTGGATGTGCGCAAACTGATCGCCCGCCGCGCGGCGCTTGAGTTGCGAGCCGGCGCGGTGGTCAACCTCGGTATCGGCATGCCGGAAGGCGTGGCCGGAGTTGCGGCCGAGGAAGGGGTGATCGAGCGCCTGACCCTGACCGCCGAACCCGGCGTGATCGGCGGCATACCTGCCTCGGGGTTGGATTTTGGCGCGGCGAGCAACCACAGCGCACTGCTCGATCAACCATATCAGTTCGATTTCTACGACGGCGGCGGCCTGGACATCGCCTTCCTCGGCCTGGCTCAGGCCGATGCGGCGGGCAACCTCAACGTGTCCAAATTCGGCTCACGCCTGGCCGGGGCCGGCGGTTTTATCAATATCAGCCAGAACGCCAAGCAGGTGGTGTTCCTCGGCACCTTCAGCGCCGGGCCGCAGTACATCCGCATCGAGAACGGCCTGCTGCGCATCATCAAGGACGGCGAGCTGCGCAAGTTTGTCGCCGAGGTGGAGCACCGCACCTTCGCCGGCCATCAGGCCGCCGAGCGTGGTCAGCCGGTGCTGTATGTCACTGAGCGCTGCGTACTGCGCCTGACCCTGGACGGCCTGGAGCTGATCGAAGTAGCGCCAGGTGTGGATATCCAGCGCGACATCCTCGACCGCATGGACTTCACGCCCATCGTGCGTGCGCCGCAACTGATGGATGCGCGGCTGTTTCTGCCGGCAGCCATGGGCCTGAGCGAGCAGCTGAATGCCGAGTAAAACTTGAGTGTGAATTTACGGGCCTGCTGGGCCCGTTTTTTATGGCGATCCCTGAATTGGCTTTGGCCGACATGCTCAGTGCTTGTAAGAGCGGGGGGGACGCCTAGTCCTTGCCCGCGAATCGACGTGAATAAACAAAATCGCGGCCAAGGCCGCTCCTACAGGTTTCGCAGGGCCCGTCAGAATCGTAGGGTGGACCACGCTTCACCGGTCCACCATGGGCAGCCGCGCTGACGCCAATGGTGGAAATAAACAGCGATTTCCACCCTACGTATTTCCCTCTCAATGCTCGCCCAATTTGTGCCGCGCCGCATACAAACACACCAGCTCCATCGCCACCGTAGCGCCGGCCAGGGCGGTGAGTTCGGCGTGGTCATAGGGTGGCGAAACTTCCACCACGTCCATGCCGACCAGATTGATGCCGCGCAGGGCACGCAGAATCTCCAGCGCCTGATGCGTACTCAGGCCGCCGCACACCGGCGTGCCGGTGCCGGGGGCGAAGGCCGGGTCGAGGCAGTCGATGTCGAAGGTCAGGTACACCGGGTTATCGCCGACCCGCGCGCGGATTTGCGCGGCGATCTGCTCCGGGGTGCTGCGGTGCACCTGGCGCGCATCCAGCACCTGAAAGCCCATCACGTCGTCATTGGTGGTGCGCAGGCCGATCTGCACCGAGCGCGATGGATCAACCAGGCCCTCGCGCGCGGCGTGGAAGAACATGGTGCCGTGGTTAACGCCCTGCTCGCTGTCATCGGCATCCGGCCAGGTGTCGCTGTGCGCATCAAAATGCACCAGCGACAGCGCGCCGTACTTACGCGCATGGGCCTTGAGCAGCGGGTAGCTAATGAAGTGGTCGCCGCCCAGGGTGAGCATGGCACATCCGGCCTGGACGATATGCTCGGCATGCGCCTCGATGGCCGCCGGAATCTTGTGCGGCAGGGCGTGATCAAAATTGCAGTCGCCGTAATCGATCACCGCCAGGTGGTCGAAGGGGTCGAACTCCCAGGGGTAATGCCGCTCCCAGGCGCTGGTGATCGAGGCCGCACGAATCGCCCGAGGGCCGAAGCGGGTGCCGGGGCGGTTGGTGGTGGCGGTGTCGAAGGGCACGCCGCTGACCACCAGATCCACGCCACTGAGGTCGCGCGAATAGCGCCGGCGCATAAAGCTGGTGACGCCGGCGTAGGTCGGCTCGGAGACAGTGCCGTAGAGGCTGTCGCGGGTAAATGCCTGGTCGTTGCCGTTAAATGCTTCCATTGCCTTGTCCTCAATACTGACTGCGGAAAGTGGTCCAGATACGTGTGCGCTCACGCTGTTGACGCAGCGGCATCAAATGCTCGGCAAACAGCCGCGCACGCACCGTTTCACCGGGGTAGATATCGGCATCGCCGCTGATCGCCGGGTCGACCAGGGCGGTGGCAGCCTGGTTGGCGTTGGCGAAGAACACGCTGTTAGTCAGCTCGGCTATGGCCTCGGGGCGCAGCATGTAATCGATAAAGGCGTGGGCCGCTTTGGGGTGCGGCGCGTCGGCGGGAATCGCCATGGTGTCGAACCACAGCAGGGTGCCTTCACGCGGGATGCGGTACTGCACCTCGAATGGCTGCTTGGCATCAGCGGCGTTGGCCGCCGCCATGTAGGCGTCGCCGTTGTAGGTCAGCGCCAGGCAGATTTCACCTTTGGCCAGGTCATTGATATGTCGCCCGGTGCCGACGTAACGCAGGTTCGGTTGCAACTGGCTGAGCAGCTGCGCCACCGCATCGAGGTCGGCGCGTTCGCTGCTATAGGGGTCTTTGCCCAGGTAGTTGAGGACGATGCTGATCACTTCCTGCGGCGAGTCGATCACCGCGATGCCGCAATCTTTCAGCTTGCTGGCGTACTCGGGCTTGAACAGCAGATCCAGGCTGTTTAGCGGTACGCCGGGCAGGCGTTGCTCGAGCGCCTGCAGGTTGAAACCCACGCCGACCGTGCCCCAGGTGTACGGCAGGCCGTACTGATTGCCGGGGTCGGCGCTGGCAAGTTTGCCCAGCAGCTCGGCGTCGAGGTTATCCAGATTTTGCAGCTGGGTGCGATCCAGCGGCTGCACGGCCTTGGCCTGTATCGCCCGCGCCAGGCCGCTGGAAGCCGGGAAGACGACGTCATAACCGCTGCCGCCGGTGAGCAGTTTGCTGTCCAGGGCTTCGGCGCTGTCGAAAATGTCGTATTTGACGGTGATCCCGGTTTCATCCTTGAAGCGCTGCAAGGCCTGCTCCGGCAGGTAGGCAGACCAGCTGTATAGGTTGAGGGCCTTCTCCTCGGCCTGGGCGGCAAAGGCGCAACACAGCAGAAGCGGAACAAGGGTCTGATGCATGGGGAGTGGCCTCGGTGACGTGATGAGCTGAACGCATCCTGCCTGCGAGTTTGCTTAGCTTAAATATGAAGTGTTCTACTCTGGCATCGACAATTACCAATGTTAGGACTCGCCATGCTGAGCCAGTTGCGTGACCTTGATCTGCAGCTGCTGCGCCTGTTTGTCACCGTGGTGGAGTGCGGTGGCTTTAGCGCCGCTCAGGGCGAACTGGGGATTGGCCAGTCGACCATCAGCACGCAGATGGCCAAGCTGGAAACGCGTCTGGGTTTTCGTCTGTGCGAGCGCGGCAAGGGCGGTTTCCGCCTAACGCCCAAGGGCGAGCAAGTGCTGAGCGCCACGCGCAAACTGTTCAGCGCCATCGATACCTTCAAGGGCGAAGCCCAGGGCATGGCTGACAAACTGCTGGGCGAGCTGCGTATTGGCCTTTCCGAGGGTTTGGCGGCCAATGTGCTGGAGCAGGTGGCCAATGCTATTGGTCGCTTTCGCGGGCGCAATCAGGCGGTGCAGATTGAACTACTGACCGCCATGCCTGCCGAGCTGGAACGCCGTCTGCTGCAGGGCCAGCTGCACCTGGCCATCGGCTACTTCTCCGGCAACCAGGCCGCGCTGGATTATCAGCCGCTGTTTCGCGAGCGCCAGGTGCTGTTTTGCGCAAAGGGCCATCCACTGTTCACGTGCGCGCAGATCAGCCTCGCTGACTTGCAGCAGGCCGACCGGGTGCATCATCCCTACCGCTTTGTGCAGGCCCGCGAGCCCTTCCAGAGCGCCGCCAGTTCCGCGCAGACCGAGCAGGTGGACGGCACCCTGGCATTTATCCTCTCAGGCCGGCATATCGGTTATTTGCCCGAACATATTGCCGCGCCCTGGCTAGCCAGCGGCTGTTTACGCGCCCTGCAGGCCGATGCATTGAGTTTTGAGGTGCCGTTTCACTTGGCCAGCCATCGTGGCCAGCACCCCAGTGATGCGCAGCGGGCGTTTAGCGAGGATTTGCTGCAAGCCTTTGCGACACACTGAGAGGGCGGCTGGCGGCCACTATGCCGCCAGACGCGGGTGGCGTTTAGCGCAACGATGACTCAGGTGGACGCTGCAAGCGTGCAGTCAGTTGGTCGATGGCGGCGATGGTGTGGATGATGTCCGCGTGGATGGTAGCGCCACGCAGATCAGTCTCACGCGCATCGGGCTCCGCTTCGAGCTGTAGCTGCGGATCAAACAACCCAGCGGTGACGGGCTGCAACAGGTTCATGGCTCTCTCCTTGCCGTACAAAACGGCGTGACGGGGTCAGGAGGCAGTGCAATGAAAGGGGCGAACGCCCTAAAGGTGGTTGTTATTGGCCGGCGATACAGTGACCGCGCATTCCATTGCGCAGGATCAGGATTGCCCAGTTTGATGACCAGGGCATGACAGTGCGACGCCGTTTTACAGTCTACCGCCCGCGCCGCAGGGTCAAGCCGCACCGCCGGACGGTCAGCCGCGTGCAGCGAGCAAGGGTGGCATCGGGCAATCGAGAATATCCGCCACGGCGCGCATCAGCTCGGCCTCGGCGGCGTTGATCTGGCCGTCATGCGCGATGCAACGCGCCATGGCCTTGAGCAGCTGCGGCTTCTGCAACGGCCAGAGCAGGCTGAGGCGGCGCAGCGCAGGCTCCAGCGCCGCTAAGCCACTGGCACTGGCCGGCAGCAGTTGCTCGAGCGGGAACGCCAGCTCGCTGCCGGCATGCTGGAAAGCGAGCTGCGCAGCAGGCTCATCCACCCCGCCGGCGCGGGCCAGCAGCGACAGCACCACGCGGGTTTCAGCAGCCAGTTCCTGCAGCTGGTAGCGGCTGGTCTGCGCACGCGCGCCTTCGACATTGCGCTCGACAATCCGCAGCAGCGTCCATTCCAGCAGCGCGACCCGGCCGTCGGCACGAATCAGCAGAGCCAGATTGGCCTTGAGCGCGGCGAACTGATCGGCCGCCAACTGTTTGAGGGCCGGCATGGCCAGATCCAGCAACGACAAACGCATACCCGGCGCCAGCTGACGCAGCGGCTCACGCAACTGCTCAAGCTGCGTGGCAACCTCGGCGGCGATACGCGGCTGCAACAGCTGTAATTGCTGCACAGCTTGCGTCTCGACAGGGTCAAGCAGCAGACCGTAAAGCAATGCCTGGGCGCCACTGCAGCTGTGCGCCGCCTCACTCAGGGCCAGATCCAGCTGCGCCAGGGTGCTACGCGCGGCCAGCAGATGCGCGGCTTGTGGGTCGCCAATGGCGCCAATCGCCTCACTCGCCGCGGCGGCGCTCAGGCCGGGAACAAAGGCGCTCAGGTCATACAGATTCACGGTCGAATCGCTGGCTGCCGCCACCGGCGTTGCCGCGCTGAGTTCCGCCACATGCGGGTAGCGGCCGTCCCAACCTGGCGTGATGCGGCGGATGCGCTGATCCAAAGGCGGATGGGTCGCCAGCATGCCGTCCAGCGCCTGACTGATGCCGGCGGCAAAGTACATATGGCTAAACTCGGCGGCATGCCCGGCCTGCAACTGCGAGCCATACAGATTGCCGCCGATTTTCTTCAAGGCCCCGGCGATGCTGTCCGGGTTGCGGGTGTACTGCACCGCTGAGGCATCGGCAAGAAACTCGCGCTGACGGCTTACGGCGGCCTTGATCAGGTTGCCGAAAAAAGTCCCGGCATAGCCCAACACCCACAGCGTGACGCCAATGGCAAGCACGATCGCCACCGAATTGTTCCGGCTGGAGCGACCACTGCGCCCGCTGCTGCGCAGCAGAAACCCGCCAATCAGGCCCAGCAGCAGAATGCCGTGCAGCACCGACACCAGGCGCGTATTGAGGCGCATATCGCCGTGGAAGATATGGCTGAATTCATGGGCGATCACGCCCTGCAATTCATCGCGACTGAGCTGGCAGATCGCCCCACGGGTTATCCCGATCACCGCATCCTGCGGCGTCAGGCCGGCGGCAAAGGCGTTGATCCCGGCATCATCAAGCACATACACCGGCGGCACCGAGGTGCCCGAGGCCAGGGCCATTTCCTCCACTACATTAAGCAGCCGACGCTCCTCGAGGCTCTGTGGTGACAGGTTGATCAAGCGCCCACCCAGGCGCTCGGCAATCGCCTGGCCGCCACGGCTCAGCTGCAGCTGCTTGTACAGACTGCCCAGCAGCACCACGCCGATCACTGCCAGCGCCACGCAGCCCACCAGTGGCCAACTGGGCAATACGCTGTTCGGCGTACCACTGGCCAACCACAGTGAGCTGTGAGTCTGACCAAACAGCTGCCAGACCAGCCCCAGCACCAGACTGGTCAGGGTGATCAGGCTAAGCACCGCCAGCGCCATCAGAATCAGCAGACGCCCGCTGTTACGCCGGGCGCGATCCTGTTGCTCGAAGAAATTCATCGTGCCGAGCCCTTAACTTAGAACGATACCTTCGGCGCTTCCTGAATCGCCGCGCTGTCGGCGAACTCCAGCAGGCTGGCGTCCTGAGCGTGGCCAAAACTGGCAGCCAGCAATACCGGCGGGAACGCCTGTTTGTAGGTGTTGTAGGCCATCACCGCATCGTTGAACGCCTGACGGGCGAAGGCCACCTTGTTCTCGGTGCTGCTCAACTCCTCACTGAGCTGCTGCATATTCGCCGAGGCCTTGAGGTCTGGGTAAGCCTCCAGCGTCACGTTCAGGCGGCCCAGGGCACTGTTCAGCAGCCCTTCCGCGCCGCCCAACTGCGCCATGCTCTGGGCATTGCCCGGCTGCGCCGCAGCGGCCTTGAGCCCAGTCACCGCGTTATTGCGCGCAGCAATCACCGCCTCAAGGGTTTCCCGCTCATGGGCCATATAGCCCTTGGCGGTTTCCACCAGATTGGGGATCAGGTCATAACGGCGCTTGAGCTGCACCTCGATCTGCGCAAAGGCGTTCTGAAAGCGGTTACGCAAGGTCACCAGCTGGTTGTAGATGCCAATCACGTAAAAGATCAGCGCGGCGACAACCGCCAGGAAAATCAGCGTGGAGATGGACATGAGGGAAATCCTTATCGCATGCGGGAGAGAAGCAGATGGTAGCGGAAAAGCGCTAAAGGAAATGCTCACCGGCGCACTCTGGCGGCACGCCTGAAGGTGCGTCGACTGCAAAGCCAACTTATGCCGCGCCATATCGGCTGGCTATGACGAAGAAAACCCTTGTAAAAATAGACCGACCGGTCTATATATTTAGCCCATGAAAAAGACCTCAACCCGCGACAAACTGATTCACGCCATGGCCGATGCCCTGCAACGCAAGGGGCTGCATGGTGTTGGCCTGAGCGAGCTGCTGGAAATTGCTGGCGCGCCCAAAGGCAGCCTCTATCACCACTTCCCTGGCGGTAAAAGCGAGCTGGCGGTGGCGGCTATCGAGCATATCAGCCGGCATATCGACGGCCTGTTCACCCAGCTCTTTACCCAGCAGCCGGACCCGCTCAAGGCGCTGCACAACTGGTTGCAAGGTGCACTACAGCAGCTGGAGAACAGCCAGTTCGAACGCGGTTGCCCGCTGGCCACCATCGCCCTGGAAAGCGGCCCGGAAGATCTAGAGATTCGCGCCGCTCTGCAGCGCAGTTTTACCGCCGTGCGCCAGGCGCTGAGCGTGCAACTGCATGCCTACGGCTACCCCAGCGAGCAGGCGGATAACCTCGCCGCGCTGTTTGTCGCGCTGTATGAAGGCGGGCTGCTGCAAGCCCGCGTGGCCGGCAGCAGCGAGCCGCTCAAACGTGCCGCCACTGCCCTGTTCAACCTGACCCGCGAACAGTTTCCGGGAGGAGTCCGCCCATGAGCCTCAATACCCCAGCCATCCTTAGCGAAAGCGTGCAGTTGCCGGCACTCGACGGTTATCCGCTCACCGCCATCCTGTATCACGCCCCGGAGCCGGTCGCGCAGCTGGTGATTGCCGGCGCCACCGGCGTGCCCCAGGGTTTCTACCGACGCTTTGCCGAGTATGCCGCGCAGCGCGGTTACAGCACCCTGACTCTGGACTACCGCGGCATCGGTCAATCGAAACCGGCCAGCCTACGTGGCTTTGCCATGGATTATCTGGACTGGGCGCACCTCGACTTGGCGGCCGCCGTCGACCAGCACCGTCACCCGCAACGACCGCTGTATATGGTCGGCCACTCCTTTGGCGGGCATGCCTTCGGCCTGCTGCCGAACCATGATCAGGTCCAGGGTTTCTACACCTTCGGCACCGGGGCCGGCTGGCATGGCTGGATGCCCAAGGCCGAGCAACTGCGCGTGCTGACCATGTGGCGGCTGATCGGCCCACTGCTGACCCGTTTTAAGGGTTACCTGGCCTGGAGCAAGCTGGGCATGGGCGAGGATTTGCCGCTGGGCGTATACAAACAGTGGAAACGTTGGTGCGGCTACCCGCGCTACTTCTTTGAAGACCCGCAGATGGCAGATCTCGCCGAGCGCTTCGCCCAGGTCAGCACGCCGATTATTGCCGCCAACGCGCTGGACGACCTGTGGGCACCGCCTGCCTCGCGCGATGCCTTTATGGCCGCCTACAGCGCAGCGCCCTATCAAGCACGCACCATCGACTCAGCTGCCGGCATCGGTGCCATCGGCCATATGGGCTACTTCCGCCCGGCCGCGCAGTCGTTGTGGGATGAAACGCTGAACTGGTTTGCCGAATTACAGGCGCAGCGCCAGGCCGCCTGAATAGCCCCAAGCAAAGGAGGTTTCGCTGATGAGCATGATCGCGCCGGGGTTTACCCCGCTATTTAGAAGCAGCCCCTTTCTTGATCTGCTCGGGCCGATCTACAACCAGCGCAGCGACACGGGCCTGGTGATTGGCCTGAGAGCCGAGGAGAAACACTGCAATGCGCGCGGTCTGGTGCATGGCGGCGTACTCAGCAGCCTGGCCGATGTGGCCTTGGGCTACAACAGCGCTTTCGCTCAGGAACCGCCCACACCCATAGTCACCAGCAGTCTGACCATCGACTACGCCGGCACCGCCAAACTCGGCGACTGGATAACCATCGAAAGCGATGTGCAGAAGGTCGGCAAAAGCCTGGCGTTTGCCAATTGCTACTTTGTGGTTGAGTCAGTACGGATTGCCCGCGCCAGCGCGGTATTTAGCGTGATCACGCGCTAGCTTCGGTAGGTCGAGAAGGGTAGCAGCCATGGATGGCAAGCCACAAAAACGTCGGGAGCGTTTTTGCGCGCAAGCCCCGGAGGGGTGAAGCGCATGGATGCGCTGAGCACAAAAAAGAAAACCCCGCATTGCGGGGTCTTTGCAGACTGTTTGCTGACATCCTTGATCTGCTTGCCGTCCTGGCAGCTGTCCCACGTATCCCTGTTGCTAAAGTGCGCTTCCTGCGCGACGTCCATGGGCAGCAGACTAGTCGCCAACTGGTACCCGGCATAGTGGCGATCTGCAGCACGCCGTGTAAGCCATAGCCTACAAAGCGCCTTGACGAGTAAAACCGAGCAAACGCTCGGCTTTATTTTGTGACGCAGGTCTTGTTAGACTCGATCTTGTCTTACAAAAACAACAGACCCCGTCAACGGCGGTCATTGGGGCCACACATGCGCTCATTGCTTCTTGCCATCGGCTGCCTGGCAGCCAGCATCAGCCTACCCACCCTGGCCAACGGGCAAAATCAGCTTTCCGATCCCAAAGCCGCCGTGCAACTGTTCTGGAGCCAGCTTTACGGCCAGGGCGGCAGCACGCTGTACTGCGGCAAAGAATTCACCGAAGAAAGCGGCCAACTCAAGGCCAGCGCGATCTACAGCAGCAAGCAGCTGAAAAGCGCGCTGCGCTGCGTCACCGACCGCCAGTGCGGAATCATGAACCCGCGCTACGTCTATATGGCCTCCGACCTGCACAACCTCTACCCGGCGCTAACCCGCGTTGAACTGGTGCGGCGCAACGCGCAGTTCGGCGATCTGGATGACAGCGTGCCAAGCAAGTTCGCCGATATCGGCTGCGACATGAAAACCAGCTTCCAGCTGGTCGAGCCACGCGACGAGGCCAAGGGCAATGTGGCCCGGGCGATTTTCTACATGCATGTTGAATACAACCTGCCCATCGTCGGCCAGGTGCAGATGTACAAGAAGTGGCACCAGATGGACCCACCGGATGCAGAGGAAAAGGCGCGCAACGACAAGATTGCCAGCCTGCAAGGCACGCGCAACCGCTTTATCGACAACCCGGAACTGGTCGAACAGCAGATCAATAACTGATGCGTGTTCAGCGCCGAGGTTTATGGCTGGAGCGCAGCTTATAGCGATCGCCCGGATGGATCAGCCGGGCGTAGCTGATCAGATGCTCATCTGACCAGGTTCGGCGGATCACACTCAGGCACGGCGCGGCCACTTCGATAGCCAGCCAATCGGCCACCTGCTGATCCACCAGCACTGCCTCGACCACATGTTCGACATCGGAAATCGGACAGCTGCTGACCAGCACCTCGTTGGGCGTCTGCCGAGAGAAATCACTGTCCAGATAATGCGGCACCCAGCGCGGGTTGACGAAGCGGTCTTCCAGCTGGATCGGCACGCCATCCTCGCGGTGCACCAGGATGCTGTGAAACACCTCGGCGCCCAGGCGCAGGCCCAGCCGCAGCGCCACCTCATCATCCGCCGCCAGCGCTTCACAGCGAATAATGTCGTTGCTGTAGGCATGCCCACGGCCGCGCACCTCATTGGCGATATTCAGCACTTCATGCAGCGATGATTCGGCCTTGCGGTCGGTGACGAAGGTGCCGAGGCCGGCCTGGCGCAGCAGGTAGCCCTTCTGCACCAGATCGCGGATGGCCTTGTTGGCCGTCATCCGGCTGACCCCGAAATCCCGCGCCAGCTGCTCTTCCGGCGGAATCTGATGATTGACCGGGTAAGCGCCGCTGTGGATGCGCTCCAGCAGAAACGCTTCAATCGCCTTGTAGCGCGGGGTTGTACTGCTCACAGCGGCTCCTTGGGGTGGTCCCGATGCGCGGATAATAGCGCGTCAACACGCCGCAACGTAGGGTGGGCAACGCTGTGCCTGCCCACCGTTGCAACACCTGCGCTGGTGGACAAGCCGCGCGTTGTCCACCCTACCCACTGCGTATATCCCGACGTAGCCCTGATGCAATCCGGGACGGGCCACACCCGAGCCCCCGGATTTCATCCGGGCTACGCCAGCGACGGCAATACCCCGCCCGGCAACAACGGGGTCAGCACGCGCTCGGCGAGCAGGGCATTGGCGGCCTCGATATCCGGAGCAAAGAAGCGGTCTTCTACGTAGAACGGCACCTGCGCGCGCAGGGCCTGACGTGCCTGTTCGAGCAGCGGCGAGCTTTTCAGCCCTTCGCGGAAATCCAGGCCCTGGCAGGCGCCCAGCCATTCGATGGCCAGCACACCACGGGTGTTGGCGGCCATTTCCCACAGGCGCTTGCCAGCAGCTGGGGCCATGGACACATGGTCTTCCTGGTTGGCCGAGGTCGGCAAGCTGTCGACGCTGTGCGGATGGGCCAGGGCCTTGTTCTCACTGGCCAGGGCCGCGGCGGTGACCTGGGCGATCATAAAGCCGGAGTTGACCCCGCCATTGGCCACCAGAAACGGCGGCAGCTGCGACATATGCTTGTCCATCATCAACGAGGTGCGCCGCTCACTCAGTGCACCGATTTCGGCGATGGCCAGGGCGAGATTGTCGGCGGCCATGGCCACCGGCTCGGCGTGGAAGTTGCCACCGGAAATCACCTCGCCTTCGGCGGCGAACACCAGCGGGTTATCCGACACTGCGTTGGCCTCCACCGCCAGCACCTCGGCAGCCTGACGCAGCTGAGTCAGGCAGGCGCCCATCACCTGCGGCTGGCAACGCAGCGAGTAAGGATCTTGCACCTTGTCGCAGGCTTCATGGGAGCGCCCGACTTCGCTGCTGTCGCCGAGCAGATGACGATAGACCGCCGCCGCGTCGATCTGCCCGCGCTGGCCGCGAGCGGCATGGATGCGCGCATCAAAGGGCGCACGCGAGCCCAGCGCGGCTTCCACAGTCAGGCCGCCGCAAACGCTGGCCGCAGCGAACAGATCCTCGGCCTCGAACAACCCGCGCAAGGCATAGGCAGTCGACACCTGGGTGCCGTTGAGCAGCGCCAGACCTTCCTTGGCCGCCAGGGTCATCGGCTGCAGACCAGCGATGGCCAGCGCTTCAGTTGCCGGCAGCCACTCACCGCGATAACGCGCCTGGCTTTCACCGAGCAGCACCAGCGACATATGCGCCAGCGGCGCGAGGTCGCCGGAGGCACCGACCGAGCCCTTGAGCGGGATATGCGGGTAGACCTCGGCGTTGATCAGAGCGATCAGCGCCTCGATCACCTGACGGCGAATGCCAGAGAAGCCGCGCGCCAGGCTGTTGACCTTGAGCAGCATGATCAGCCGCACCATGGCGTCGTCCAGCGGCGCACCGATGCCGGCGGCGTGCGACAGCACCAGCGAGCGCTGGAGTTTTTCCAGATCCTCATTGGCGATGCGGGTCGAAGCCAGCAGGCCGAAACCGGTGTTGATGCCGTAAGCGGTGCGGCCCTCGGCGATGATGCCGTTGACGCAGGCGACACTGGCTTCGATGGCCGGGTAGGCCGACTCTGCCAACTTCAAGCGCAGCGGTGCCTGGTAGGCGGCGCGCAGTTGGGCCAGGGTCAACTGGCCAGGGTGTAGGATGAATAGACTCATGCTCGGGCTCCTTGAGTGGCGCCAATCATAGGCAAGTCGAGGCCCTGCTCACGGGCGCAATCGACGGCAATGTCATAGCCCGCATCAGCGTGACGCATCACACCGGTGCCTGGATCGTTACGCAGCACGCGGCCAAGACGAGCACGGGCTTCCGGCGTGCCATCGGCGACGATCACCACGCCAGAATGCTGCGAGTAGCCCATGCCGACGCCGCCACCATGGTGCAGCGACACCCAGGTCGCACCGCCGGCGGTATTCAGCAGGGCGTTGAGCAACGGCCAGTCGGAAACGGCATCGGAACCGTCTTGCATGGACTCGGTTTCGCGGTTGGGGCTGGCCACCGAGCCGGAGTCCAGGTGGTCGCGACCGATGACGATCGGTGCCTTCAGCTCGCCGCTCGCCACCATGTCATTGAAAGCCTGAGCCAGGCGTGCGCGGTCTTTCAGGCCGACCCAGCAGATACGTGCCGGCAGGCCCTGGAAGCTGATGCGCTCGCGGGCCATGTCCAGCCAGTTGTGCAGGTGGGCGTCGTCTGGGATCAGTTCCTTGACCTTGGCATCGGTCTTGTAGATGTCCTCCGGGTCGCCGGACAGCGCCACCCAGCGGAACGGGCCGATGCCCTGGCAGAACAGCGGGCGAATATAGGCCGGGACGAAACCAGGGAAGTCGAAGGCGTTGTCGACGCCCTCTTGCAGGGCCATCTGGCGAATGTTGTTGCCGTAGTCGAAGGTCGGCACGCCCATCTGCTGGAAGGCCAGCATGGCACGTACGTGCACGGCCATGGACTGCTTGGCGGCCTTGACCACCACGGCCTCCTCGGTCTTGCCGCGCGCCACGTACTCGTCCCAGCTCCAGCCGGCAGGCAGGTAACCGTGCCGCGGGTCGTGGGCGCTGGTCTGGTCGGTGACCATGTCCGGGCGTACGCCACGGCGTACCAACTCCGGCAGGATCTCCGCTGCGTTGCCGCACAGGGCAATGGACACCGCTTTGCCTGCGCTGCAGTACTTGTCGATACGCGCCAGGGCGTCGTCCAGATCGCTGGCCTGCTCGTCGACATAACGGGTCTTCAGGCGGAAATCGATACGCGATTGCTGGCACTCGATATTCAGCGAACAGGCGCCGGCCAGGGTCGCTGCCAATGGCTGCGCGCCACCCATGCCGCCCAAGCCTGCAGTCAGTACCCACTTGCCCTTGAGGCTGCCACCGTAGTGCTGGCGACCGGCCTCGACGAAGGTTTCATAGGTGCCCTGGACGATGCCCTGGCTGCCGATATAGATCCAGCTGCCGGCGGTCATCTGCCCGTACATGGCCAGGCCCTTGGCATCCAGTTCGTTGAAGTGCTCCCAGGTGGCCCAGTGCGGCACCAGGTTGGAGTTGGCCAAGAGCACGCGCGGCGCGTCTTTATGGGTCTCAAACACGCCAACTGGCTTGCCGGATTGAATCAGCAGGGTCTGGTTGTCTTCCAGGCGGGTCAGCACTTCGACGATCTTGTCGTAGCACTCCCAGTTGCGCGCGGCGCGGCCGATGCCGCCATACACCACCAGTTCCTTGGGGTTCTCGGCCACGTCCGGGTCGAGGTTGTTCATCAACATGCGCAGCGGCGCTTCGGTCAGCCAGCTTTTGGCGGTCAGCGTGGTGCCACGGGCGGCGCGGATTTCGGTGTCACGGAAAAGGCTCATTAAGAGGCTCCTTATCAACAAATCGTCAGGTGTGGGCGGCTTACAGCCAGCCGATGTAGAGCGCCAGGTAGCCCAGCGGAATGCTGAACAACAGGCTTAAGAACGTGCGCTGCAGCCAGACCAGCAACAGGTCGCGCAGACGCAGGGGAATACGGGTGGCCAGCACGCAGGGAATCGAGGCAGAGAGAAACAGCACGCTGCTCACCGAGACGATGGCGGTGACGAACTTGACCAGCATGTCGGCGTCTTTCAGCAACATGGCCGGCAGGAACATTTCCGCCAGGCCGGAGGAAATAGCGCGGGCCACCTCCATCGGTTCATTCAGGCCAAACAGCCAGGTCAGCGGATAAAACAACACACCGAGGGCATCAAAGACCGGGGTGTACTTGGCGGCGAGCAAACCAAGCAGGCCGACGGCGAGGATGCTCGGCAAGATCGCGGCGGTCATGCGCAGGCCATCAACAAAGGTCTCGCGCAGCGCGCTGAGCAGCGAGGGCGCACTGGCCGCCTGGCTCAGCCCTGCACGCCAGGCGCTGGCGATACGGCTTTCGCCTGCTTGCAACTGCGGCTCGGGACGGCTTTCAGTAGGTAGACGCGACAACGGGTAGATGCGCGCGCTGACGGCGGTAACGGCAAAGGTCACCAGCATCGCGCTCCAGAAATACAGATTCCAGATTTCCATCAGGCCAAGGGTCTTGGCGATGATCACCATAAAAGGCGCCGACACCGTGGAGAAGCCAGTGGCGATAATTGCCGCCTCGCGCACGCTGTAGTGGCCCTGCCGGTACATGCGGTCGGTGATCAACAGGCCCACTGAATAACTGCCGACGAACGAGGCTACCGCATCAATCGCCGACTTGCCCGGCGTACGCCAGATCGGCCGCATCACCGGCTGCATCAGCACACCGACCAGTTCCAGCAGGCCGAAGCCGATCAGAAACACCAGGGCCAGCGCACCCAGCGGCACGATCAGCGCCAAGCTGAGCACCAGCTTGTCGAACAGAAACGGCAGCATGCCCGGCTGATAAAGCACCTCGGGGCCGACACGAAATAGATAGGCCACGCCGATCAGCAGACCGAACACCTTGAGCACGCTGAATACCGTGCGCGTCAGGTCGCCGCGCCAGCTGCCGCTGAACCAGGGCTGCAGTGCGCCGTAGAGCATAAACAGCATGGCAATGGCGATCACCAGCGGCCGCGCATGGGTTTGCAGGGCGCTGGCAGCATGGTCGAGGAGGATGGTCGAACGGCCGCCGATTGCGAACGGCACAAAAAAGATCAGCAGACCGATCAGGCTGTAGCCGAGCAACCGGGCCAGGGCGCGACCCTTGGACACGCTGGCGAGCGCCGTAAGTTGTTCAGACATGACGGCTCTCCGCGCGCGACAAACGGGGTGCCGGGCTGCTGCCGTAGCGGTGCTGGGTGAAGGGTGTCATCTGTGCATTCCTCTGTATTTATTGTTGTCAGGGAAGAGGCCAAGTAGCGCTTAGCCGGTCAGGGTCAACAGGTGAATCAGCCGCGCCGCGACCTTGGCGGTGCGGCTATCGATATCGTGTTCGGGGTTGAGTTCGGCCAGGTCCAGCAGGCGCAACTTGCCGCTGTCGCGAACGGTTTCCAGCAGCGGCTCAAGCAGCGCCAGCGGCACGCCACGCGCTGCCGGGGCGCTGACGCCCGGTGCTTCGCAGGCCGGTAGCACGTCGATATCGATGGTCAGGTAAATCGCGTCGCAGCCGGCGATAAAGGCCGACAGTTCGGCGCTGATGGCGGCCAGACTGGCCTCGCGAATCTCGCGGTCTTCGCGCACCAGTACATTCAGCTCGACAGCGCGCTGGAACAAGGCGCGAGTATTGCTGGCGCGGCTGACGCCGAGGCAGGCATAGGCAAACGGCCAGCCACGCGCAGCGCACTGCTCGGCGATCTGCGCGAAAGGTGTGCCGGAGGAACGGGCATGGGCCGGGTCGCGCAGGTCGAAATGCGCGTCGAAATTGATAATGCCAATGCGAGGCGTGCCGCCAGCCAAGTGCTCGGCAATGCCCTGCCAGCTGCCAAAGGCCACCTCATGGCCGCCGCCCAGCACGATGGGCAGATGCCCGGCATCCAGCAGCGCGCAGACGTTATGGCCGAGGCGCGCCTGGGCGCCTTCCAGATCGCCATCGGCGCACAGCACATCACCGGCGTCATAGGCCGCGCCCTGGCGATGCCAGGCCAGGTTGGCCAACGCCTTGCGCATGGCCAGTGGACCATTTACCGCACCCACGCGGCCATGGTTACGGCGCACGCCTTCGTCGCTGGCGAAACCGAGCAGGGCCACGCCAGGCTGGCTGTCCGCGCTGAGTGCCTGAATGCGCTGATGCCAGCGCGGGCTGTCGGCTTCCGGGTCGATGCGGCCCTGCCAGAGCTGCATGGAATGACGATCAGCGTGCATGGCTGTTGGCCTCTTTGCTGTAGCTAATGGCGCCGTTGAAGATGCGCTGACGCAGCCGCCCCGGCTGTACCGCATAGGCCAGTTCGGCAGGTTGCTGCACATCCCACAGGCACAGGTCGGCGGGGGCCCCAACCTCGATCCGCCCGAGATCTGGGCGGCCGAGGGCGCAGGCGGCATGGGCGGTCATACCGGCCAGCGCTTCGCGAGGCGTCAAACGGAACAGGGTGCAGGCCTGGTTAAGGGTCAGGGTCGGAAAGCAGATCGGCGAGGTGCCGGGGTTGGCATCACTGGCCAGGGCCATCGGCACGTTGTGCTGACGCAGCAGAGCGATGGGCGGTAACTGGGTTTCGCGCAGGGTATAAAAGGCCCCCGGCAACAGGGTGGCCACGGTGCCGGCGGCGGCCATGGCCTGCACCCCCGCCTCGTCAAGAAACTCGATATGGTCGGCCGAAAGGCCCTGATAACGCGCGGCCAGGGCGCTGGCGCCCTGGTTGGACAGCTGCTCGGCGTGCACCTTGATCGGCAGACCGTGACGTTGCGCAGCCTGGAACACCAACTCACACTGCGCCGGGCTAAAGGCAATGTTTTCGCAGAACACATCCACCGCATCGACCAGGCCTTCGGCAACGGCCGCCGGGATCATCTCGTTGCACACCAGGACGATATAGCCATCGCTGTCGCCTGCGAACTCCGGCGGCAAGGCGTGGGCGCCGAGCAGGGTGGTGGTGATGCGCAGCGGCAGCAACTCGCCCAGGCGACGAGCGACGCGCAGCATCTTCAATTCATCAGCGGTGCTCAGGCCATAGCCGGATTTGATTTCCAGGGTGGTCACACCGTCGTCCAGCAGCGCCTGCAAGCGCGGCAGGCTCTGCGCCAGCAGCTCGTCCTCGCTGGCCGCACGGGTGGCGCGCACGGTACTGAGAATGCCGCCGCCGGCCTTGGCGATCTCGGCGTAGCTGGCACCTTCGAGGCGCTGCTCGAACTCAGCGGCGCGGTTGCCGGCGTACACCAGGTGCGTATGGCAATCCACCAGGCCCGGGGTCATCACCCCGCCACGCCCGGCTTCGACCGCGCCCTCAGCCATAGCGTCAGGAAATGCGCTGGTAGGCCACAGCCCTGCGACCTTGCCATCCGCCACCAGCAAATTGATCGGCTCAGCCAGCGTGGTCAGGCCATCAAAGAGGCAGAGCTCGCGCCAAAGCAGGCGCGGGGCGGACGGGGACATGGGGCTCTCCTTGAGCGAACTTGTATATACAATATTATTCGACCCTGCAGTCGTCAACCCCGCTCGTCACCGAATAATCACTGCCGTGCGACAACCGCCATATGCCCGTGCAAAGGCATAACCAAAGAAATCACCGAGATAGACGGCGCATGCTGTTCAACAGCAAAGCCCAGCAGCAGACGAACGGCAAGGCTCGGCTCACATAGCCTCTGTGCAGCCGCAAAACGTTAATGTATATACATACGCAAACAACTTGCATGAGCAACCGCCGTGAGCATTCGTATTATCGACAGCCGCAGCGCCCGCCAACTGCCATGGAAGAACGGCAAGGGCGTGACCCTGGAACTGGCCATCGCACCGCCTGACGCGGATCTAAGCAACTTTGAGTGGCGTATCAGCAGCGCGCGGGTGGAAAGCGCCGGCCCCTTCTCTCATTACCCCGGCATCGACCGTAGCCTGGGCCTGCTCAGCGGCGCGGGACTGCGCCTGAATCTGCCAGAACAGATCAGCCTCGAGCTCGATAGCCACACCCCGGTGGTGGCTTTTCCCGGCGAGCTGGACGTGCAGGCCGAACTGCTTGATGGCCCGGTGCAGGACTTCAATCTGATGAGCCGTCGTAATCGCTGGCAACACCGCCTGGAATACCGCGAGCTGCAGGGCCAGCAGTGGCTCGACAGCAGCGCCGTGCTGTTTATCTACTGCTGCAGCGGCGCTGGCCTGACGTGCGCCAGGGCCGGCACCGCGCCCGCGAGCCTGAACGCCGGCCAAGGCTTGCTGGCACAAGACGAAGTCGGCCCCTGGCGGCTGACCAGCCATGGCCGCAGCGGCCTCTACCTGGCGCGACTGGAGCCGGCCAGCGCCGGGCAGGACGCCATTGATCTGCTAAGCGACAACTGGGTTTAGCGCCAGACAAATTCAGACCCTTAAACGCAAAAGCCCCGGCACTTGGCCGGGGCTCTGGTTTATAGACCGTAGGATGGGTGCTAACCCATCAATTGGCTGATGGGTTAGCACCCATCCTACGGCTGTGAGCACAAAAAATGCCGCTTCCCAGGCAAGGGAAAGCGGCATTTTTCTTATGTGAACAGCATTAGGCGCTGGTCCAGGGTTTTGTTGTTACCAAGCAATCTTTAGAACTGCGCGGCGTCGAGCAGATACAGACTCTCGCTACCGGCCTTAACCGAAGCAGTCAGCGAGTGGATACGCGGCAGCAGGCGGGCGAAGAAGAAGCGCGCGGTGCCCAGCTTGCTGACGTAGAACTCGTCCTGATCTTGCTTGGCCAGCGCGGTGCGCGCCATCAGGGCCCACATGTAGGCGTAGGCGGTGTAGCCAAATACCTGTAGGTACTCGACCGAGGCAGCGCCGACTTCGTTCGGGTTGGCCTTGGCGCGTTCCAGCAGATCGCTGGTCATCAGCTCCAGGTTGGCGATAGCGTCTTTCAGCGGATTAACAAACTCGGCCAGTGAGGCATCAGCCGAATCGGTGAAGGCTTTGATCTCGTCAGCAAAGTGCTTGTAGAACGCCCCACCGCTGCCGACCACTTTACGGCCGACCAAGTCGAGGGCCTGGATACCGTTGGTGCCTTCGTAGATCTGGGTGATGCGGCAGTCGCGAATCAACTGCTCCTGGCCCCACTCGCGGATATAACCGTGGCCGCCAAAAATCTGCTGGCCGTGGGTGGTGGTTTCCAGCGCCATATCGGTGAGGAAGGCTTTGGCCACCGGAGTCAGCAAGGCAACCAGCTCTTCTGCACGCTTGCGGGTGGCGGCGTCTTCGCTGAACTTGGCGGTGTCGAGCTGCATGGCCACGTAGCTGGAGAAGGCACGGCCGCCCTCGTTCAGCGCTTTCATGGTCAGCAGCATGCGACGCACGTCCGGGTGCACGATGATCGGGTCGGCAGCTTTGTCTTTTGCCACCGGGCCAGTCGGCGCGCGGCTCTGGATACGGTCGCGGGCGTATTCCACGGCGTTCTGGTAGCTGCGCTCGCCCAGGGACAAGCCCTGAATGCCAACGCCCAGACGCTCGTAGTTCATCATGGTGAACATGGCGGCGAGGCCTTTGTTCGGCGCATCAACGATCCAGCCGGTGGCGCCGTCGAAGTTCATCACGCAGGTGGCCGAGGCCTTGATGCCCATCTTGTGTTCGATCGAGCCGCAGGACAGGCTGTTCTGCTCGCCCAGGGAACCGTCGGCGTTGACCATAAACTTCGGCACCAGGAACAGCGAGATGCCTTTCGGGCCCGCTGGGGCGTCCGGCAGCTTGGCCAGTACCAGGTGAATGATGTTCTCGGTCAGGTCGTGCTCACCGCCGGTGATAAAGATCTTGGTACCGCTGATCTTAAAGCTGCCATCAGCCTGCGGCTCGGCCTTGGTGCGGATAATGCCCAGGTCAGTGCCGGCGTGCGGCTCGGTCAGGCACATGGAACCGGCCCATTGGCCTGAATACATGTTCGGCAGGTATTTCTCTTTCAGCTCTTCGCTGGCGTGGGCGTTGATCGACAGGCAAGCCCCGGCGGTCAGCATCGGGTACAGGCCAAACGACAGGTTGGCCGAGTTGACCATTTCCTCGACCTGGGCCGAGATCGCCTTGGGCATGCCCATGCCGCCGAATACCGGGTCACCACCGACGCCCACCCAGCCGCCTTCAGCGTAGGTTTTGTAGGCGTCCGGGAAGCCGGCTGGGGTTTTCACCGAGCCGTTGACCCAGGAGCAGCCTTCTTCGTCGCCACTGCGGTTCAGCGGGGCGATCACGCCGCCGGTGACCTTGCCAGCTTCTTCGAGAATGGCCGCTGCAGTGTCTTCATCGACCACTTCAGCCAGGGCCGGCAATTGGGCCCACAGCTTGGAAACTTCAAACACTTCATTGAGCACGAAGCGCATATCGCGCAGGGGAGCTTTGTAGTCAGCCATGGGGCAAATCCTCGGACGAGCAGCAGATGTGAAGCAGTAGGTGTAAAGATGTGCAGGGAGTCTAACCGAACAACTTTTTAGACACATAGCGTCGCGTCATGACCAGTAGGTCACCATTCGTTTGTTAGGCCAGACAGGCTCCATGTAACGGCAAAACCCGCCGGATGGCGGGCTTTGCAGGGCCTGTAACCACCCGTCAGAGGGCGAAGTGCTCGGCCGGCAAACGCATCAGGCATTCGCTGCCTGCCTCGGCACCGGCCAGGTGGGTGGCGGTGCGCGGCAACAGGCGCTTGAAGTAGAACTCGCAGGTCGCCAGCTTGGCCTGATAGAACGCTGCATCACTCGCGCCTGCCGCCAGCTTCTGCTCGGCCACCAGGGCCATGCGCAACCAGAAGTAGGCCAGGATGACGTAGCCGGAGTACATCAGGTAATCCATCGACGCCGCGCCGACTTCGTCCGGGTTCTTCATCGCCGCCATGCCGATCTTCTGGGTCAGCGCACCCCACTGCTGGTTGAGCGTCGCCAGTTGGGCGACATAGCCCTTGAGCTGCGGATGCTCGGCCTGAGCCTCGCAAAACTTGTGGACGATTTTGCTAAAGCCGCGCAGCAGCTTGCCCTGGCTGCCGAGCACCTTGCGCCCGAGCAGGTCGAGGGCCTGGATGCCGTTGGTGCCTTCATAGATAGGCGCAATGCGGCAGTCGCGCACCAGCTGCTCCATGCCCCACTCGCGGATAAAACCGTGGCCGCCGAATACCTGCATGCCGTGGTTGGTCACCTCCAGGCCGGTCTCGGTCATAAAGGCTTTGCAGATCGGCGTGAGGAAAGCCAACAGGTTCTCCGCCTCGTCACGCTGCTCGGCACTGTCGCCACGGTGCGCCTGATCGATCAGCTGCGCGGTGAAATAGGCCAAGGCGCGGTTGCCTTCGTTGAACGCCTTCATGGTCAGCAGCATGCGCCGCACATCGGGATGCACGATGATCGGGTCGGCGGCTTTATCCGGCGCTTTCGGCCCGGTCAGTGCACGCATCTGCAGACGCTCAGTGGCGTACTTGATCGCGCCCTGGAAACTGGTTTCACCCAGACACAGCCCCTGCATGCCGGTGCCCAGGCGTGCGTGGTTCATCATGGTGAACATGCAGTTGAGGCCCTTGTTGGCCTCGCCGATCAGGTAGCCGGTGGCGCTGTCGAAGTTCATCACGCAGGTGGCCGAGGCCTTGATGCCCATCTTGTGTTCGATCGAGCCGCAGCTAACGCCATTGCGCTCCCCCGCCTGACCTTCAGCGTTGGGCAGAAACTTGGGCACGATAAACAGCGAGATGCCCTTGGTACCGGCCGGCGCGTCGGGCAGCTTGGCCAGCACCAGGTGAACGATGTTCTCGCTCATATCGTGCTCGCCGGCGGAGATAAAGATCTTGCTGCCGCTGACCGCATAGCTGCCGTCGGCCTGGGGCACGGCGCGGGTCTTGATCAGGCCCAGGTCGGTGCCGCAGTGGGCTTCGGTCAGGCACATGGTGCCGGTCCAGCTGCCTTCGGTGAGTTTGCTCAGGTAGGTCTGCTTCTGCGCTTCGGTACCGTGGGCGTGAATGGCCGACATCGCGCCGTGGGTCAGGCCGGGGTACATGCCCCAGGAGGTGTTGCTGGCGCCGACCATTTCGCCGATCAGCAAGCCGAGGGAATGCGGCAGGCCCTGACCGCCATAGGCCGGGTCAGCCGCCAGACCGTTCCAGCCGCCTTCAACGTACTGGGCAAAGGCTTCCTTGAAGCCCTTGGGCGTGGTCACCACGCCGTCGTTGATCTGACATTCCTCTTCATCGCCGGAGCGGTTCAGCGGGGCCAGCACCTGCTCACAGAACTTCGCACCCTCGGCGAGGATCGCGCTGACCATATCCGGAGTGGCGTCGCTGGCACCCATCGCGGCGTAGCCGGCATGAAAGTCGAAGACCTCGTCGATCAGAAAGTGCATATCGCGCAGGGGGGCTTTGTACTCGGGCATGCTGGAATCTCCGTCAGCTAGAGCGTGGATTAGTGCTCTACGCTAAGGCCCATGCCGCGCCGCAACAATCACAGTGCAGATGCTGAATACACTGCCATTCGCCGGCAGTCTTAACCCCGCGCGGTATCCAGCTTGACCGCCCCGCGCCGCTGCCCATAACTGCGCACACAGTTACGCCCGGCACTCTTGGCGTTATACAGCGCCTGGTCGGCGGCCTTGAGTACTTCCTCCGGGCTGCGTTGCTCCAACCCGCGCTCAGCCACGCCCATGCTGACGGTCACCGACACCTGACTCGCCGCGCTGCCGGCCCGCCGCGCTCTGCCCTGTTTATCGTCCTGCGGGCGCTGCTGTTTATCGCGCAACTGGATGCGATAGGTTTCGATGGCCTGACGTATCACTTCAAGGTGCGGCAGGCATTCGTCGAGCGTCTTGCCGGGAAACACCAGGGTGAACTCCTCGCCGCCATAGCGGTAAGCCTTGCCCCCGCCGCCGATCTTGCGCAGCTGGGCGGCGACCAGGCGCAACACCTGATCGCCGACATCGTGGCCATGGCTGTCGTTGAATTTCTTGAAATGATCGACGTCGGCCATGGCGATCACATAACTGCGGCCCAGACGCTGCAGGCGTTCATTCAAGGCGCGGCGTCCCGGCAGGCCGGTGAGTTCGTCGCGGAAGGCCATCTGATAGGCCTCGTGCGCCACGGCAGCAACCAGGATCAGCATGATCTGGCTGCTCATCACATTCAGCGCATTGGGCAGAATAAAAGTGTTCGGCAGCATCCACAGCAGGCCGCACAGCCCCAGCAGCTGCGCCGCATGCAGCGGCCGTGGCGCGCGTAAGTACTGCACCAGCAGCAGAATCAGACCGAGGATAAATACCGGGTAGGCCAGCTGCACCAGCGCCAGCCATTCAACCTGCAGCGCCGGCCAACGCACCAGCGACAACCAGTGCAGTAACGCCTCGGGAAAGCGCTGCGCCAGGCCCACCGCCACCGCACCGACTGCCAGCAAAACTGCGGCGCGGGCGATCAGATCCTGCAGCAGGTGGGTACGCTCCTGCCAGGCGGCGTAAAGGCTGTAGAGCAGCGGCAGCAACAGGCTGCACAGATGGAAGATCAGCGCCGCATCACTGCGCACCTGTCCCGTGGCGCGAAAGTGATCGACCTGGGTATCGAGCAGGAAGTAACCGAGGTACAGCGTCAGCAGCAGAAACACCTCGCGCTGACGGCCATAGACCAGGCAGAACGCGCCGCCGAGTAACAGCAGCAGGGTGGGCAGCACATTGAACAACGAGGTGAAAAATTCGCTCAACACCGCCAGCCGCGCCAACAGCAAACCGCTGATTAGAAGCAGCAGCGAAGGCAGAAAATGGCTGAAGCGCACAGCAGCAAGACGCGACAAGACGGGCTCCACACGGCGATAAAAAGTGGATAACGCCGCGCAGTTTGCCTGTAACGAGCGCGATGCGCACGGAACCTGACAGGCAAATCGACAAGCTGCCTGGGACTTTTGATTAGCCAAAAAAAACCGCTACCCCAAGGGGCAGCGGTTTTTCGACCTGCGCTGGAGCCTAAGGCTTAGTAGCCCAGAGCAAAATGCTCTTCGTCCATATCCATCAGGTTGTTGGCACCAGACAGCATGGCGTCAACGTGCGCACGGGTGCGCGGCAGAATGCGTGCGAAGTAGAAGTTGGCAGTCTGCAGCTTGGCCTTGTAGAAAGCCTCGTCTTCAGTACCTGCAGCAATCTTCTCGGCAGCCAGGCGAGCCATATCAGCCCAGAAGTAAGCCAGGCAGACGTAACCGGAATACATCAGGTAATCCACCGAAGCGGCGCCGACTTCTTCACGGTCCTTCATGGCGGCCATGCCCACTTTCATGGTGATGTCGCCCCACTCTTTGTTCAGCTTGGCCAGTGGTGCAACCAGCGCTTTGACAGCGTCGTTGCCTTCGTTGGCCTGGCAGAACTTGTGCACGATCTTGGTGAAGCCTTTCAGCGCTTCGCCTTGAGTCTGCAGCACTTTACGGCCCAGCAGGTCGAGTGCCTGGATACCGGTGGTGCCTTCGTACAGCATGGAGATACGGCTGTCGCGAACGTTCTGCTCCATGCCCCACTCGGCGATAAAGCCGTGGCCGCCATAGATCTGTACGCCGTGGTTGGCAGCTTCAAAGCCAACTTCGGTCATGAATGCTTTGGCGATAGGCGTGAGGAAAGCCAGCAGTGCGTCGGCTTGCTTCTTCTCGGCTTCGTCTTTGCTGTACTTGACGATATCAACCTGCTTGGCGGTGAAGTACACCATAGCGCGGTTGCCTTCGGCGAACGCTTTCATGGTCAGCAGCATGCGACGCACGTCCGGGTGGACGATGATCGGGTCAGCGGCTTTTTCCGGCGCTTTCGGGCCAGTCAGGGAACGCATTTGCAGACGCTCACGAGCGTACTTGAGGCCGCCCTGGAAACCGATTTCAGCGTGAGCCAGACCTTGCAGAGCAGTACCCAGACGCGCGGTGTTCATAAAGGTGAACATGCAGTTCAAGCCTTTGTTCGCCGGGCCGATCAGGTAACCGGTAGCACCGTCAAAGTTCATCACGCAGGTGGCGTTACCGTGGATGCCCATCTTGTGCTCGAGCGAGCCACAGGAAACGGCGTTACGTGCGCCAACGGTGCCGTCAGCGTTAACCGAGAACTTCGGCACGATAAACAGCGAGATGCCTTTGGTGCCTTGCGGCGCGTCGGGCAGGCGGGCCAGCACGATGTGGACGATGTTATCGGCCATGTCGTGTTCGCCAGCGGAGATGAAGATTTTGGTGCCGGATACTTTGTACGAGCCATCAGCCTGAGGCTCAGCCTTGGTACGCAGCATGCCCAGATCGGTGCCGCAATGCGGCTCGGTCAGGCACATGGTGCCAGTCCATTCACCGGATACCAGTTTGGTCAGGTAGGTGTGCTTCTGATCGTCAGTACCGTGCTCGGCAATGGTGTTCATCGCGCCGTGCGACAGGCCTGGGTACATGCCCCACGACCAGTTCGAGGTACCGACCATTTCGCTGACAACCAGACCCAGGGACTCCGGCAGGCCTTGGCCGCCGTGGTCAACGTCGTGGGCCAGGCTCGGCCAGCCACCTTCTACATACTGCTTGTAGGCAGCTTTGAAGCCGGTAGGGGTTTTCACGCCTTCGGCGGACCAGGTGCAACCTTCGGTGTCACCTACACGATTCAGTGGCGAAAGCACTTGCTCACAGAACTTGGCGCCTTCTTCAAGGATGGCGTCGACCATGTCCGGAGTAGCGTCCTGGCAGCCAGGCAGGCTCTGATAATGCGCTTCGTAGCCGAGCAGTTCGTCGCGTACGAAACGGATATCACGCAAGGGGGCCTTGTAATCAGGCATAGCGGTTGACCTCTGCGGTGGATTCTTAGTGTGTAGGTGACCGGTTATTCGGTCGTTTTCGGGAGCAATCCCGGTGCTCGTCTGCCCCTTGGCAACCGAGCTAATCAAACAAGCGTTTGAAACATACGTTTATGCCTATTTAATGTCAAGCACCCCAAGCGCCGTTCAGGCCACCAGATCGACAACCGGGGCCGGCGCCTGCAAACCGCTGAGCTGCTTGTACAGATCAAGACTAGGTGGTGGCGGCCGATCCTGCTGGACAGGCGCGGTGGATTTTTCCTCCTCCTCCGGCTTCTCTTCCTCGGCTTTTTTCCGCTGCTCGGCACGCGCTTCACTGGCGGCCTCTGCCTCACTGCGCTGCTGCTGCGCTAACAGGGCACGCGCTTCGGCCATTTGCGCCTGGGCTTGCGCCGCCACCTGACGATCCTGTGCCGACGGCTCGGCAGGCGCCAGGGCGGCGCGGATCACCACCTCCATCTTGCGCAGGGTGGCTTCCGGGTCGCTCGGGATCGGGCTGGTGTCGATGCCCACCTCACCGCCTACCGCATAGCGCTTACCGTCCGGACCGCGCTCATAGGTATAGCTCGGCGCACCGGCATAGCGGCCACCGATGGCTGCGTGCGCCTGCTCGTGGGTGCGCACCTCCTGATCACGGCTAACCAGCTTAGTGACTTCCAGTTGCTCAAGGCGTTGCTGCTGCGGGCTGGGCTCACCTTCAGCAGTTTTCGACTTATCGGAATTGGCCGAGGCGTCGGCTGGTTTATCGGCTTCTTCCCGCGCCGACGCCGATTGCTCATCGGCCAGCGGTTGGCTGGCAGTTATCGGCGCCTGGGCGGCGCGGGTGATATCGGGGGACACATCAGGGGAAACATTGGACGCAAGAAGCCGAGCCGGCAGTAGAGTTGCTGCAGGCGCAGGATAAGACGATGCGCCGCCAATCTGCATGCAATGACTCCTCGCCCCTGGCTGCTAAAACTCCGCAACAGAGCCGGACTACGCTCGGGGCAAGCGTATCAAGCCGTTGTATCGATCAGGGTACCGAGCACTTCATCGGCGGTTTTCACCACCTTGGCTCCCGCTTCCGCCTCATTCTGACCTTGGCGCAGGGCGACCAGGCTTTCCGCCAAATCGGGGCGCGTCTGCTCGGCCGAGCTGGGTGCAGGATTGACCTGATTGGCCGGCGGCGTGGAGGTCGGCTGCTGTGGCTGGGTAACCGCATTGCTGGCGATATCCGCCGCAGCCTGATCGACCCGACGCTGGCCAGACTGAATGGTGCTGATGCCCGAGTTGAAGGCGCTTCCAGAAATTTCCATGCCCAAGCTCCGCTATGGCAAACCACTAACGCTTCAATTGAAGCAGAAATTGCTCGAAAAACGTACAAGCAAAAGGCTATGGCACCTGGCCTGCTTATAGCGCGCGGTGCAACAAATCGAGATTGAGATAGCTGGAAACCGCAGCCGGCGTGGCCTCAGCCAGGCGCGGCAGATAGCCCAGACAGGGCGCAGGCAGACGTTCGGCCAAGGTGGCCAGATTGTCTTCAAGGCGCGAGGTGTGCGGGTCGACCAGATTGGCCACCCAGCCAGCCAGCGTCAGGCCGTCACGCAGGATTGCTTCTGCCGTCAGCAGCGCTTGATTGATGCAGCCCAGGCGCACGCCAACCACCAGAATCACCGGTAACTGCAGAGCAACTGCCAGATCAGACAAGGACGCCTGCCCAGCTAACGGCACGCGCCAACCGCCCGCGCCTTCGACAAGGGTAAAGTCCGCATGCTTATCCAGAATCGCCTGCACCGGCCCCTGCAGCGCGGCAACATCCAGCAATACACCCACTTCGCGCGCGGCCAGATGCGGGGCAATCGCCGGCTCGAATGCCAGCGGATTGACCTCCTCGTAACGCAGCGCCAGGGTGCATTCGCCAAGCAGCGCCAGGGCGTCGTCGTTGCGCAAGCCATCCGCTGTGCGCACGCAGCCGGATGCCACCGGTTTGGCCGCCGCAGTCGACAGCCCCGCCATTCGCGCCGCATGCAGCAGACCGGCGGCGATGGTGGTTTTACCGATTTCTGTATCGGTGCCGGTGACGAAAAAAGTCGTGCTCATATCAATCCTTACGCAGTACGCCGTAAACCACCTGATAGGTCGCCGGCAGGCCTTGCGGCTGGCGGAACTGTTCATAGGCATTGAGCAGCGCCAGCATGCGCGCCCGCCCGGTCAAACCGCCTGGCCGGCCGGGGTTGAGGTTGTGCGCACCTAGGGCCTTTAGCTCATGGGTCAGGCTGCGCACATCCGGGTAATAAAGAGTCTCTGGCGTGACGTGCAAGGTGAGCGGCGCCAAGCTGCTGTCGCCGCACAGGCGCTGATAATCCTCAAAGCGGCGGAAGCGATTGACGTGAACAAAGCCATCCACCGCCTGCCAGCTGTCGCGCAGCTCCTGCAGGGTGCCGACACACAGGCTGCTAAAGGCCAGCACGCCGCCGGGGCGCAGCACCCGTGCGGCTTCACTGAGCACGGCGGCAAAGTCCGCGCACCACTGCAGCGCCAGACTAGAGAACAGCAGGTCGCAGGACGCATCGCGCAACGGCAAACGCTCGGCATCGCCAGCAATAAACTGCTGCGCGCCGCCCAGCGGCAGGGCGTGCTGCAGCATGCCTTCGGCGATATCCACAGCCACGCCCTGGCTGGCGGGAAAACGCTCGCCCAAGGCGCGGCTGAAATAGCCCGTGCCGCACCCCAGGTCGAGCCAACGCGCCGGGCTGATCGTGGCCGGTAGCTGCGCCAGCAACTGCTGACCGACATTGCGCTGCAGAGCTGCCACGCTGTCGTAGCTCTCAGCCGCGCGGGAGAACGACGCCGCTACCTGACGCTTGTCCGGCAGGCCGCCGAGTGGTTCATGGGCCAGATCAGTCATCACCGGCCTCATGCAGAAAGGCCTGAATCGCTGCGGCAATTTCATGCGGGCGCTCCAGGGCAAAGGCGTGGCTGGCGTTATCGATCAGGCCGATCTCGACATCCGGCAGCAGCGCCAGCAAGGCCTGCGCGGCGCTCGCCGGAACCAAGGCATCCTGACCGGCGAACAGATGCAATTGCGGACCGACAAAGGCCTGCAGTGCAGTCCGCGTATCCAGGTCGGCGAGCAGATCCAGCCCGGCCAGTAGCAGCTCGGGCTGCGCCTGCGGAGCCGCCGCCTGTAATTGCCGCGACAGGCCGCGAGCATCCGCCGCACCCTGGGCACAAAGCAGAGCAAAACGCTTCAAGGTAGCGGAGGCATCGGCGGCGCAGCCCTGGCGGAAGGCGTTAAAAGTCTCGGCAGACATCGCCGCAGGCCAGCCTGGCTCAGCCACAAATCGCAGGTTGCTGGCCAGGGTCAGCACGCCACTGCAGCGTTCGCCACGACGCGCAGCCAGTTCGGCGGCGAGCATGCCACCCAGAGACCAGCCGCCGAGCCAGGCGTCCTGTGGCAGGTTGGCGTCCAGCTCATCCAGCCAGTCGGCCGGGTCACTGGAATCCAATACAGGCAGCGGTTCGACCTGCACCTGCAAACGTGGATCAAGGCCGCGCAGGGCCTCGGCCAGCGGCTGCAACGGCGCGACACCGAGGCCCCAGCCGGGCAGCAGAATCAGCCGATCACGCACGGGCGGCAGCCTCGCCAGCCAGCAGCGGCCAGCATTCGGCCAGGGCTTCCAGCAGCAGCTCCAATTGCGCCAGGCTATGCGCGGCGGACAGGGTCACGCGCAGGCGGGCGCTGCCGGACGGTACGGTGGGCGGTCGAATCGCGGTAACCAGCAGACCGCGTTCGCGCAGCATCTGTGACAGCTGCAGGGCGCGACCACTGTCGCCGATCAGGATTGGTTGAATCGGCGTGGCGCTGTCCATCAGCTCCAGGCCGATGGCCTGGGCGCCTTGGCGGAAGCGCTTGATCAATGCATTCAGATGCTCGCGTCGCCAGTGCTCGCTGCGCAGCAATTCCAGGCTTTTCAGGGTGGCGCAGGCCAGCGCCGGTGGCTGGCTGGTGGTGTAGATGTAGGGGCGAGCGAACTGCACCAAGGTTTCGATCAGCTCCTCGCTGCCGGCAACAAAGGCGCCGGCCGTACCGAAGGCCTTGCCCAGGGTGCCGACCAGCACCTGCACATCGTCCATGCCCAGGCCAAAGTGCTCAACGATGCCGCCGCCGGTGGCGCCCAGCGGGCCGAAGCCATGGGCATCGTCGACCATCACCCAGGCCTTGGCGCGGCGCGCTTCGGCGCACAGCGAGGGCAGATCGGCCAGGTCGCCGTCCATGCT
>NZ_JAUXXP010000067.1 GCF_030684895.1 Pseudomonas sp.
TATACATTTAATTTATTTTTTCATTTTTATATTCCGGCGTTCTAATTGTTTTTTCTTTTTAATTTGCATTCCTCTCTATTCAAGAGCGCTCTTTGAGAGACAAGCTACGCGGACGCTCCAACCAGCCACCCTCGCCGTCTGGAACAATCTCTACAACATCAATCTTTGAATTATCTATAGAGAGTATGTACCCATGATTACGCCCCAAATAATCACCGACCTTCACTCGATGAACACCACCCGCACCATTTATCAAGGCAAAAGAACCTGACTCATTGGCCAGAGTCCCAACCATTACAAAAGTCTCTATATTAAACCCCTCAAGAAACTGCTTAGTCCGAGCATCATCAGGTTTTATATCTTTGGAACCTTTCTGCCTGCTTGCCATCTCCAACTTTACAGGAGGCTGAAACGGGCTACGTAATGCCGCTGCGCTGTAAGCGAAGCTTTCATAAGTTATGAACTTCGGCAACGGCTCAATCTCGCCCTTAGGCCGTGAGCGCACTTCATCCATATAGGCCTGAAGATCTGAAAAATCGCCACCAGCACCGCACCCCGCAAGAACAAAAAAAAGCAAACCAAGCATATAAATCTTCATGGCTGAACCCCCTTATCATTATACCGATAAGTTTTAGCCGTAATATTCATTCGCAATTTTGAAGAGTTTTCCTCATTGACCGGAACCAAATCAAAATCATGCAATGTAACGATCCGAGGAAGACTCGCGACACCACTGACAAAAGTTGCCAAATCATGATAGGAGCCGACGACCGAAATCTGGATAGGCAACTCAATATAGAACTGTTGCGCAGCCTCTGGCAGAAGCTTTATTTCTTCAAACTCCAGACCACTACCCAAACCTGTGCGGGTAATATCCTCTAGCAAGCCAGGAACCTCAGTATCACTTGGCAACTGCTTCAGCATCGCCCCAAACGAGACTTCCATTTCTTTCATTTGCTCTTTGTAGGCATCTAGGTTTGCAGCCTGAAAAGCCTTGCTGGAAAACTGATCTTTTAAAGAAATCTCTTCGGCTTGCTTACCTTCCAATTGAGCCTGCAAATCCTTGAGATGAAAGTTATACCCAATAGCACCAACCGCCAACACTACCAAGACACCTGCAATAAACTTAACTGCGGCAGGCCAGGAACCGACGTTATTGAAATCAAGGTCACTCAGATCAATCTGACGCAGACTTTCTAGCGAATCATTAAGGCTCATTGCTTAGCCTCCTCTGCCGCAACTCCTGGCTGAGTCTGTTGCACACTCAACTGAAATACGTTTGCCTGATCAACCGCACCCGCCGTCACAGACTTAACTTCAGTTAGATTTGGCGCAGTCAGCCACTCAGATGAATCCAAGTTACGCATCAAATTTGATACACGGTTGTTCGACTCAGCAGCACCAACAATTGCGATATTTTTTGCAGTCATTTTCACACCAGTGAAATGAACACCATCGGGCAATGTTCTAACCAGCTGATCGAAGACACGACCGATGATCGGTCGATTACCCTGCAGATCCTGAATAATTTTCATCCGTTCAAGGAGCTGCTGGCGACGGGTTTTCAGCTCGCTAATCTCTTTAATCCGAGCATCCAAAACAGCAATTTCCTTACGCACAAACTCATTTCGAGCATCTTGCCGCTCAATCGCCCCACTTAAATATTGATCACCGAGAAATACAGCCCCAGCGGCAACAACAAACACACCAGCAAGCGTCACTAAAAAGCGCTGTTTACGCTCTTCGCGTAGCTGCTCGCGCCAGGGTAGAAGGTTAATCCGCGCCATTAGTCGAAACTCCTCATCGCCAGACCACAGGCAATCATCAAGGCCGGCGCATCACTGGCGAGCGCGCCGGCGTTGACCTTGCCACTCAGCGCCATTTCAGCGAATGGATTGGCGACCAATGTCTGGGTGCCTATTTTTTGCTGAATCAAACGGTCAAGGTCTGGAATCGACGCAGTGCCGCCCGCCAACAGGATGTAGTCGACGTCATTGAACTGACCGGCGGCGAAGAAGAACTGCAGAGAACGCGCAACCTGCTGAACCACAGCTTCTTTGAACGGTTGCAAAACTTCGCTGTCGTAGTCATCTGGGAGGCCGCCTTGTTTTTTTGCAAGGCCAGCTTCTTCGACGGACAGACCATAGCGACGCTGAATTTCTTCGGTGAGCTGTTTGCCGCCAAACAGCTGCTCACGGGTATAGATAGTGCGACCGTTATGCAGGACGCTGAGGGTGGTCATGGTCGCGCCAATGTCGACAACCGCAACAGTCAGCTCATCACGACCACCACCCAGCTGATCAATCAACAGACCGTAGGCACGCTCAAGCGCATAGGCTTCGACATCAACCACTTTGGCGGTAAGCCCTGCGAGCGCCAGAGCGGCCTCGCGAACCTCGACGTTCTCCTTGCGGCAAGCGGCAAGCAGCACTTCGACACGATCGGCATTGCGCGCAGACGCGCCCTGCACTTCGAAATCGATTGCGACTTCTTCCAGCGGATAGGGAATGTATTGATCGGCCTCGATCTTCAGCTGATTCTCAAGCTCATCATCGGAAAGCCCAGCCTCCATTTCGATGGTCTTGGTAATCACCGCTGAGCCCGCCACCGCCACCGCTACGGTTTTCACACCGCTCTTGGCTTTGGCAAGCACGCGTGAAAGGGCCTGCCCCACCCCTTCCAGCTCGGCGATGTTCTTTTCGACCACCGCGTTTGGCGGGAGCGGCTCGACTGCGTAAGCCTCTACCTTGTAGCGGCTTCCGGAGCGGCTCAATTCGAGGAGCTTGACGGAGGTCGAACTGATATCGATCCCGAGTAGCGTATTCGCTTTCTTATTGAAGAGCCCTAGCACGACCGATTTCCTATTGGCATCCGCGACTTACGGACTATTTATGTTTTTTCACATTAAATAACAGTCTTGACAGAAGCGCAAATGGCTACCTAGCAAAAAAACCGCTTATAATGTGATCAGTTTTTCTCTTTTAACCTTGTGTTCCGCTTAACCCGTTCTTTTATTTGGAAATCCAAAAATCTTGATGCGTCTTTTGCGTTTTTTCTGCTGGTCTGGCCTCGCCGCTTTTTGTGGCCTGGTGCTCAGTTTCAGCGGGGCCTTCCTCTATCTTAGCCCTAGCCTTCCATCCGTCGAATCTTTGCGCAGCATTCAGCTGCAGATTCCTCTGCGCGTTTACAGCAGCGACGCCAAGCTGATTGCCGAATTCGGTGAAATGCGCCGCTCGCCAATCGCCTTCGCGGATATACCCCAGGATTTCATCAGCGCATTGCTAGCGGCCGAGGACGACAATTTTGCCAACCATTATGGCGTCGACCTTACCAGCCTGATGCGCGCTGCAACGCAAATCTTGAAAAGCGGGCAGATCCAATCCGGCGGCAGCACCATTACGATGCAGGTAGCGAAGAACTTCTTTCTCACCAGCGAAAGAAGTTTCTCGCGCAAGATCAACGAGATACTTCTGGCTCTGCAAATTGAACGAGAGCTCAGTAAGAACGAAATTCTTGAACTTTATGTGAACAAGATTTACCTGGGTAATCGCGCTTACGGTATTGAAGCAGCCGCACAGGTGTATTACGGCAAATCCATTCGAGAGGCCAGCCTGGCGCAAATGGCAATGATTGCCGGCCTGCCCAAAGCCCCCTCACGCTTCAACCCCCTGGTTAACCCAACCCGCTCGATGGAGCGCCGCGACTGGATTCTGGGGCGCATGTACGGACTTGGCCGCATCGACAAACAGCGTTACGAAGAAGCACTGGCTGAACCCATCAATGTCAGCTACCACGTACCGGCACCGGAGCTGGCGGCACCTTACATCGCGGAGATGGCACGTGCAGAAATGGTCGGCCGTTACGGCAGCGAGGCTTACACCGATGGTTTTAACGTCACCACCACGGTATCCAGCGACCTGCAACTAGCCGCCAATTCGGCAGTCCGCGAGGGATTGATGGCTTACGATCAGCGCCATGGCTATCGCGGGCCGGAGAGCCGTCTGCCTGGCATGACCAGGCCAAACTGGCAAGCCGAGCTAAGCAAGCAAACCTCTCTCGGAGGCCTGGAGCCGGCTATTGTCACGGGGGTGGAGAAAAGCGGAATCATGGTTCTGCTGCGTAACGGCGAAGAACACGCCGTAGCCTGGGACAGCATGAAATGGGCGCGGCCTTTCCTCAATACCAACAGCATGGGCCCGCGTCCACAGCAGCCTGCCGACGTCAGCCAGATCGGCGACCTGATCCGCGTGCAGTTCCAGGAAGACGGCAGCCTGCGCTTTGTTCAACTACCCGCGGCACAGAGCGCTCTAGTATCGCTGGACCCGAATAGCGGTGCCATTCGCGCCCTGGTCGGTGGTTTTTCCTTTGAACAGAGCAACTACAACCGCGCCGCACAAGCCAAGCGCCAGCCAGGTTCAAGCTTCAAACCCTTCGTGTACAGCGCCGCGTTGGATAAAGGCTACACCGCCGCCACCCTAGTGAATGACGCGCCAATCGTGTTCGCCGACGATGCGCTGTCGCAGGTATGGCGACCGAAGAATGACAACAACACCTTCCTCGG
Organism: Pseudomonas sp.; assembly: GCF_030684895.1. Classification (GTDB taxonomy): domain Bacteria; phylum Pseudomonadota; class Gammaproteobacteria; order Pseudomonadales; family Pseudomonadaceae; genus Aquipseudomonas. Next base: position 4,562 of record NZ_JAUXXP010000067.1, read on the forward strand.
CCCGATCCGCCTGCGCGAAGCCTTGTATCGCTCGCGCAACCTGGTGTCGATTCGCCTGCTGCAGGACCTCGGCATCGCCAGCACCCTGAGCTATATCGAGCGCTTTGGTTTCGAGAAGAAGGACCTGCCGCCCAATCTGTCGTTGGCGCTGGGCACCGCGAGTCTCACACCAATGGAGATCGCCGAAGGCTGGAGTGTGTTTGCCAGCGGCGGCTACAAGACCGAGCCTTACCTGATCGAACGGATCGAAGACCGCACCGGCAAGCAGCTGTTCAACGCCAATCCGGCGCAAACCCCGACCGGTATCGCCCAGCGCACAGAACAGAGTAGCGCCGTGCAATTCAGCGGCGGCGACCAGCCACTGCCGCCTGAGCCGGTGCTTGCCGAGCAGATCATTGATGAGCGCACCGCCTACATCATGACCAGCATGCTCCAGGACGTGATCAAGCGCGGCACCGGACGCCGCGCCATGGCCTTGGGTCGCGATGACCTGGCGGGCAAAACCGGCACCACCAACGAGTCGAAAGACAGCTGGTTCTCCGGCTACAACGCGGATTACATCACCACGGTCTGGGCCGGCTTCGATCAGCCGGAAAGTCTTGGCCGCAATGAATATGGCGGCACCGTGGCCCTGCCGATCTGGATGAGTTATATGGCCGCCGCCCTGAAGGACAAGCCCAGCCACCTGCTGGCCGAACCCGAAGGCCTACTGACCCTGCGCATCGACCCACACAGCGGCCGAGCCGCCACGCCGGATACGCCGCAAGCCTATTTCGAGCTGTTCAAAAGTGAGGACTCCCCGCCCCCCATGGGCGAATTCGAGCCTGGCATGTACATCCCGGGCAGCCCGCTGCCCGCCGATGAAGCAGCGCCAATCGATCTGTTCTAAGGCCTCTCGCGGCAGATGCATGACGCCTGGCATTGCCAAAATAGCGCCAATAAAAAACCCGCCGTAGCGGGTTTATTATTGCTCTATAGCTAAGCGCTTAGCCGTTGAATACGTCGTTTACCGACTGCAGCGGGTAATGCTTCGGATACGGCAGAGTCGCCACACCGCTTTCAATCGCAGCCTTGGCCACAGCATCGCAGACCACTGTAATCAGGCGTGGATCCATCGGCTTCGGAATGATGTACTCACGGCCGAACGACAGGGCAATGCCACCGTAGGCGTCACAGACCTCCTGCGGCACCGGCAGCTTGGCCAGGTCACGCAGAGCCAGGGCTGCAGCGATCTTCATCTCTTCGTTGATGCGGGTCGCGCGAACGTCCAGGGCACCACGGAAGATGAACGGGAAACCCAGCACGTTGTTGACCTGGTTCGGGTAGTCGGAACGACCGGTGGCCATGATCACATCATTACGCACTTCATGGGCCAGTTCCGGTTTGATTTCCGGGTCAGGGTTGGAGCAGGCGAACACGATTGGGCTCGGCGCCATGCGCTTGAGGTCTTCCGGCGCCAGCAGGTTGGCACCCGACAGGCCGACGAATACGTCAGCACCGTCCAGCGCATCAGCCAGGGTGCGCTTAGTGGTTTCGCTGGCGAATACCGCCTTGTACTGGTTCAGGTCGTCGCGGCCGGCGTGGATCACGCCTTTGCGGTCGATCATAAAGATGTTCTCGACCTTGGCGCCCATGCTCACCAGCAACTTCATGCAGGAGATGGCGGCAGCGCCAGCGCCCAGGCAGACGATCTTGGCATCTGGCAAGGTCTTGCCGGCGATTTCCAGGGCGTTGAGCATGCCGGCCGCAGTCACGATAGCGGTGCCGTGCTGGTCATCGTGGAACACTGGAATGTCGCACTGTTCGATCAGCGTGCGTTCGATTTCAAAGCACTCAGGCGCTTTGATGTCTTCCAGGTTGATGCCACCGAAGGTGATCGAGATGCGGCGTACGGTGTCGATAAAGGCCTGCGGGCTCTCGGACTCGACTTCGATGTCGAATACGTCGATACCGGCAAAGCGCTTGAACAGCACGCCTTTACCTTCCATCACTGGCTTGGAAGCCAGCGGGCCGAGATCACCGAGACCGAGAATAGCGGTACCGTCGGAAATGACTGCCACCAGGTTGCCTTTGCCGGTGTAGCGGTACGCCAGCTCCGGATCACGCGCGATTTCGCGCACAGGCTCAGCGACGCCCGGGCTGTAGGCCAGGGACAGATCGCGTGCGGTTGCGGTGGGCTTGGTTAGCTCGACACTCAGCTTACCCGGACGGGGATGGGCGTGATATTCGAGAGCGGCTGTTTTCAAATCAGACATGTTGGCATTTCCGCTTTGGGCTGTTGAACAGGCAGGCGGCCGAGGATACGCAAGTTGTATACAGCTGCACAAGACTGGCAAGTCCGGATGGGCACGCGGGTCCAAGGGGCTGTTGCCATTTCATTCACGGCCGCGATGAAACGGCAACAGCCCCCTAGCACAAGCCCTTCAGCCAATCGCTAGCACGCAACTGGCCTGCCCGTACTCTGCACGCATCATTACCCAGAAGCCTGGTGACGCTTAGAAAACGATCATCCTGGCATTCCGGCGAGGCGCTGGCGCAACAGTTCAGCCGGAGGGCGTTTTTACTGATTGCCTCCAGGATCATGGCAACACCTCTAGCATCGCCTTATCGGTCAACGGCAACATCCAGCGCGCCTGCCCCGCGCGCAAACCACCACGCTTGGCGCGGTCGATCACCCAGCCGCGGGCCTCGACCTTACGACCCTCAAGGCCTTGGACGGCATGTAGATCAAAATTACCTAACGCACGGGGCGCGATATGCAGCACCAGCGAATCGCCCATTTCTAGCCACAGACCGCCGCCATTACGCTCGATACGCTGGACCTGGCCCTGGAGCAAGGCAAAGCCGCCGCTGTTTAACTGCTTGGGCGTTTGCACCGGTGAACGCTGCCAGAGCCCGGTACGCGCCTGCCGGGCACTGCGCTCGGCAGCCTGTTGGCACTGCACCAGCGCCAGATTGGGCGCCACAGCCACTAGATAGCCGAGGCCCTCGGCCAGCAACTGCGCCTCCAGATTGTGCCCACGGCTGTCATAGGCATGCGCCAGGGTGCGCCCGTAGTGATCCTTGGCCTGCTTGCCGTACTGCAACGAAACGCGCTCATCGCTGGCAGCCACCAGCGCCTGCAAGCGTTTGCGCGCGGCATCGGCAAAGGGCTCGGCAGAACGGCCCTGACGGCCCATCTCCGGGCTATTTAGGCCGATCAACCGCACACTGCGTCCATCGACCAGACGCAGGGTGTCGCCGTCCACCACGCGCTGCACCTTAACGCTGGGCAAGTTGCCCGGCGCCGGGCAGAACGCCAGGGCGCCGCCTGCATAAACGCCGAGAACGAAAAAGGCGCCCACTAGGGACGCCTTTTTCAGTAGCGCGGGGTAACCCATGTGGGTCTCCGTCGCTGCGCGCAAGCTTACTGCTTGGCGCCGAACATGCCGAAACGCTGTTTGAAGCGATCAACACGGCCGCCGGTATCCAGCATTTTCTGCTTGCCGGTGTAGAACGGGTGGCACTCGTTGCACACGTCCAGGCTCAGCGCTTTGCCCAGGGTGGAGCGAGTTTCGATCACGTTGCCACAGCTGCAGGTGGCGGTGATGGCTACATAGTTTGGGTGGATATCGGCTTTCATGGTGATTCCTCAGGGCTATCGCGCCGCCACCAGACACTATTGTCAGGTACCGCACGGAATTAGGCCGGCGATAATACCAGAGCACCGCAGCGACGCAAGGCCGGCCGTCGACTGGCTGCATGCTAAGATCGCGGCTCTCCAAGAACGTGTTCAAAGTCTCGCGAGCTAGAGTCATGCAAGGCAAAGACAGGCGAGGAAGCGGAGTTTACTGATGTAAATGAGCATTCCGAGCCTGTCTTTAACGCAGCAGGGCCGACGCGCAGCAGACTTTGGGCAGGTTATTACCCCGAGACCAGGAGCCCCTTGCTTGCCCGACGTCATTCTGCGCCTTGCCCTGCCCTCGCCGCTGCGCCGTCTGTTCGACTACCGCGCCCCGGCCGGTGTGCCGCGCAGCTCCTTGCAGCCTGGCGCACGGCTGCGCGTGCCGTTTGGCCGACGCGAGATGATCGGCATTCTGATCGAGGTGACCGAACACAGCGAAGTTCCGGCAGACAAACTCAAGCCCGCCCTGCAACTGCTCGACGCCCAATCGCCGCTGCCGCCCGCGCTGTTCAAGCTGTGTCTGTGGACAGCGCAGTATTACCAGCACAGCCTCGGCGACACCCTGAGCTGGGCGCTGCCGGTGCTGCTGCGCCAGGGCGAGCCGGCGGAAGTGCGCCAACAGCGCTTCTGGTCGGTCACTGCAGGCGCACAGCTGGATGATCCACGCCTGAGCCGCGCGCCGCGCCAGCGTGACGCGCTGAAAACCCTGGCCCAGCATCCGCACGGCGTCGCCCATGCGCTGCTGAGCAAACTGCAGCTGAACAAGGACAGCCTTGACCTGCTGCTGGAAAAGGGTCTGGTCAAGGTCGAAGTGCGCCGCCATGCGCCGAGCGAGCGCCACGCCAACTGGCTGGCACAGCCGGAACTGCCGCTGAATGCCGAACAGCGCGCGGCCAGCGAGGCGATCCGCTCGGGCTTCGGCAGCTTCAACGCCTTTCTCCTCGCGGGGGTCACCGGCAGCGGCAAGACCGAGGTGTACCTGCAGTTGATCCGCGAAACCCTGGAGGCTGGCAAGCAGGCCCTGGTGCTGATCCCGGAGATCAACCTGGGCCCGCAAACCCTGGCGCGTTTCGAGCAGCGCTTTAATGCGCGCATCGCCCTGCTGCATTCGGCGGTGAATGACCGCGAGCGCCTGGACGCCTGGCTGGCGGCACGCGATGGCGAGGCCGACATCATCATCGGCACCCGCTCGGCATTGTTTACGCCGATGCAGCGCCCAGGGTTGATCATCATCGATGAAGAGCACGACGCCTCCTATAAACAGCAGGAAGGTTTGCGCTATCACGCGCGCGATCTGGCCGTGGTGCGCGCGCATCAGGAAAACATCCCGATTGTGCTGGGCTCGGCCACGCCCTCGCTGGAAAGCCTGCACAACGCCCACAACGGCCGCTACGCCCTGCTGCACCTGCGCGAACGCGCCGGCGGTGCCAAGCAACCGCGCTTTCTGCGCCTGGATGTAAAAAGCCGGCCACTGGATTCAGGTATCTCCGGCCCGATGCAGCAGGCTATCGCCCAGACCCTGCAAGCCGGCCAGCAGGTGTTGGTGTTCCTCAACCGCCGCGGCTTCGCCCCGACCCTGCTCTGCCACGACTGCGGCTGGCTGTCGGAATGTCCGCGTTGCGACGCGCGGATGACCGTGCACCAGCGCTCGCGCGAATTGCGCTGCCACCACTGCGGCCACGTCGAGCGCCAGCCGAGCAACTGCCCGAAATGCAACAACGTCGACCTGCGCCCGGTTGGCGCCGGCACCGAGCGCGCCGAAGAACGCCTGGAAATTCTCTTCCCCGGCGTACCGGTCTTGCGCGTCGACCGCGACAGCACCTCGCGCAAGGAGGCCATGACCAGCCTGTTCAACACCGTGCAGCGCGGCGAGCCATGCATCCTGGTCGGCACGCAGATGCTCGCCAAGGGCCACCACTTCCCGCGCGTGACCCTGGTGGCGATTCTCGACGCCGATGGCGGGCTGTTTTCCGCGGATTTTCGCGCCAGCGAGCGCATGGCTCAGCTGATCGTTCAGGTCGCCGGCCGCGCCGGGCGCGCCGAAGAGCCGGGCAAGGTGATTATCCAGAGCCACCTGGCCGACCATCCTTTATTGGTGCAACTGACCGAGCAGGGCTACTTCGCCTTTGCCGAACAAGCCCTCAGCGAACGACGCAGCGCCGGCCTGCCGCCCTTCTGCCACCTCGCCCTGCTGCGCGCCGAAGCGCACAAACCCGGCCAGGCCGAAGGCTTTCTCGATGATGCCTGCAGCGAAGCCGAGCTGTTGCTGACTGAGCTGAAACTCAGCGGCATTGAGCTGCTCGGCCCGGTGCCCGCACCGATGGAGCGCCGCGCCGGCCGCTACCGCGCCCAATTACTGGTGCAAGCCAACGCCCGCGCACCGTTGCACCGCCTGCTCAATACCTGGATGCACGCTTTGGAGCAGATGCCCAGCGGCCGCGCCGTGCGTTGGTCGTTGGACGTAGACCCGATTGACCTCTTCTAGCGCCGGCCCACGACCGGCTGCCTGTTAACGTCGGGGCGTAGGGCGCAGCCTGTTACACTGCACGCCATTTCGTTTAGCAGGCCTGTACCGTGACCAACACCGCTTTCTCTTCTCTGCCGCTTTCCGCCGCCATGCTGGCGAACCTCGAGTCGCTCGGTTACACCGAAATGACCCCGATTCAGGCGCAGAGCCTGCCGGTAATGCTCAAGGGCATGGACCTGATTGCCCAGGCCAAGACCGGCAGCGGCAAAACTGCCGCCTTCGGCATCGGCCTGCTCAACCCGCTCAACCCGCGCTACTTTGGCTGCCAGGCACTGGTGATCTGCCCGACCCGCGAGCTGGCCGATCAGGTGGCCAAAGAGCTGCGTCGCCTGGCGCGCTCGGCGGACAACATCAAGATCCTCACCCTCTGCGGTGGCGTGCCGTTCGGCCCGCAAATCGGCTCTTTGGAGCATGGCGCGCAGATCATCGTCGGCACCCCGGGGCGCATCCAGCAGCATCTGAGCAAGGGCACCCTCAAGCTCGACGGCCTGAATACCCTGGTGCTCGACGAAGCGGACCGCATGCTCGACATGGGCTTCTACGACAGCATCGCCGAAATCATCAGCCAGACCCCAACGCGCCGGCAGACCCTGCTGTTTTCCGCCACCTACCCAGCTGGGATCAAGCAGCTGTCCGCGACCTTTATGCGCGACCCGCAGCAGGTCAAGGCCGACGCCCTGCACGACGACACGCAGATCGAGCAGCGCTTCTACGAGATCGCTCCGGAAGAGCGCATGGACGCAGTGGTCAAGCTGCTCAACTGCTACCGCCCGCAGTCCTGCGTGGCCTTCTGCTTTACCAAGCAGCAGTGCCAGGAAGTGGTCGACCACCTGACCGCCAAAGGCATCTCGGCCGCCGCGCTGAACGGTGACCTGGAGCAACGCGACCGTGATCAAGTACTGGCCATGTTTGCTAACCGCAGCCTGTCGGTACTGGTGGCCACCGATGTGGCGGCCCGCGGCCTGGATATCGATGCGCTGGACATGGTGATCAACGTCGAGTTGGCGCGCGACTCAGAAATTCACATTCACCGTGTCGGCCGTACCGGTCGTGCCGGCGAAAAGGGCCTGGCGATGAGCCTGGTTGCCCCAGCCGAAGGCCATCGCGCCCAGGCCATCGAAACCCTGCAAAGAGCGCCGCTCAACTGGCACCCGCTGAGCAGCCTGAAACACCAGGGTGGCGCACCGCTGCAGCCGCCAATGATTACCCTGTGCATTGGCGCGGGGCGCAAAGACAAACTGCGCCCCGGCGATATTCTCGGCGCCCTGACTGGCGAGGCTGGCATCCCTGGCGCGCAGGTCGGCAAGATCGCCATCTTCGACTTTCAGGCTTACGTGGCCGTTGAGCGCGTCGTAGCCATGCAGGCGCTCAAGTGTCTCAGTGAAGGCAAGATCAAGGGCCGCTCGCTGCGCATTCGTACCCTATAGTTGCCGATGCAGTTAACCCGCAGCACGAGCTAAACAGACGGCCGCACTGACGCGGCCAGCGACAGAGGAGTAGCCCCCTTGCGCAATATTCTGGTGATCGAAGACAGCCCCCTGGTGCTGAAAATTCTCGAGCATCTGTTTCGCAAGGAGACCGGCTTCCAGCCGATCTTCTGCGCCTCCATGGGCGAAGCCCAGGTGATGCTGGAAACCTCCGCCGAGCTGTTCTTCGCCGCCATCGTCGACCTCAACCTGCCGGATGCCCCGGACGGCGAGATCGTCGATGTGGTGATGGGCTATCACCTGCCCTGCATCGTGCTCAGCGGCACCTACAACGAACAGCGCCGCGACCAGATGCTGCTCAAGGGCGTGGTCGATTACGTGCTCAAGGAAAGCCAGCACTCCTACGAGTACGCCTTCCGCCTGCTGCACCGCCTGGAAAGCAACAGCGAGGTGAAGATCCTGATTGCCGAGGACTCCGACGCCACCCGCCATTACATCCGCCACGTGCTGACCCCGCATCGCTACCAGATTATGGAAGCCTGCGACGGTGACGAAGCCCTGCGCATCCTCAAGGACCAGCCGGATATCGACCTGCTGGTGGTCGATCACAGCATGCCGGGGCTCAGCGGTTTCGACCTGGTCAAACTGCTGCGGCAAAAGATGAAACGCCACGAGCTGATCATTCTCGGCCTGTCCGCCGACACCAAGGGCTCGCTCAGCGCCAAATTTATCAAGCACGGCGCCGACGACTTTCTGCGCAAACCCTTCTGCCCGGAAGAGCTCAACTGCCGGGTGATGTCGACCCTGGAGCGCCGCGACCTGCTGCGCGCGCTCAAGCAGGCCGCGCAGTTCGATGCCCTCACCGGGCTGAACAACCGCCGCGCCTTTTATGAGCACGGCCAGCAACTGTTCCAGCAGGCACGCTCGGGCGGCCGCGATCTGAGCGTGGCGATGCTCGACCTGGATTTTTTCAAACGAATCAACGACGAACACGGCCACGCCAGCGGCGATGCAGCACTGATCGCCTTCTCCCGCGCATTTTCTGCCGCCTTCCCCGATGCCCTGCTCGGCCGTCTGGGTGGCGAAGAGTTCGCCATGGTCAGCCAGCAGGATGCCGCGACCCTCAGCGACACCCTCGACCAACTGCGTACACACTGCGCCAGCCTGAAATACGCCATCGGCGCACCGCCGCTGTCGTTCAGCGCCGGCATCTACCACGGTGCCCCCGATGACCTGGAAAGCCTGCTGCACCAGGCCGACCTGCGCCTGTATCAGGCCAAGAACCAGGGCCGCGGGCGTAACGCCTGGCAGTGACTACAAGCCGTGGCGCTGAAATATCTGCGCATAGGTGCCATCGGCGCGCATGTCCTCAATCGCCTTGTTGAAGGCATCGGCAATCTGCTGATGCTGTGGGTGTTTACGGCTGACCAGAATGTGCAGGCCGTTCTCACTTAACGGCTGCGGCAGAAACTCCAGTTGATCGCGAATCCCGGCCAGGCTGCGGCTCAGGTGATAGCGCGCCACCAGCTCGTCCTCCAGGGTCAGTTGCACCCGCCGCGCCTGCAGCATGCGTGCGCCCACTTCAAAACCGACCACGCCGACCTTGGTCAGCCGGCTGTCCTGATCAAACTCGCTGGAATAGGCATAACCGCGCACCACGGCAATGCTGTAGGGGTACAGGTCGGGCAACTGGGTGAATTTGATCTGGCTGCCCTTGCGCTGCAGAAACCGCACGCGGTTGATCAGGTAGGGCTGTGAGTAATGGCCAAAAACCGCGCGCTCGTCGGTGTACCAGGCGTTGATCAGCACATCATAGATTTCCTGCTGCAACCCCCGCACCGCACGCTCCCACGGCACCTGCACATAGCTGGTGGTGTAACCGGCGCGAGTCAGCGCGGTGGTCACCAGGTCGGAGGACACCCCGTTGTTCAGCAGCGTCTGGTCATTGAATGGCGGCCAAGGGTCCGCCACCAGACGCAAGGTCTCTGCAGCGTTGCCATACAGGGGTGCCAACAGCGCCCACGACAACAGGCAGGCACGCAGTCCATTCATCAACGGGGCTCCAGAGAAAACCGAAAGCTAAGCCTAGTCGATCACCGGCGCAGTCACACCCTGATGACCATAGGCTAAGATGCGCGCTGTTTTGCGCCCGCCATGGCGCACGTCGCAGGTTGAGGAAATAGCTGTGCTTACACCCCAGGTCGTGATTATCGGAGCCGGTGCCGCCGGGCTTATGTGCGCGCTGACCGCTGCCGCGCGCGGGCGTCAGGTGCTGTTGCTGGATCACGCCAACAAGGCCGGCAAGAAGATCCTGATGTCCGGCGGTGGGCGCTGCAATTTCACCAATATGTACTGTGAGCCGAGCAACTTTCTCTCGGAAAACCCGCACTTCTGCAAGTCGGCCCTGGCGCGCTACACCCAGTGGGACTTTATCGGTCTGGTGGCCAAACACGGCGTGCCGTACCACGAGAAAAAGCTCGGCCAGCTGTTCTGCGACAACAAGGCCAGCGACATCCTCGGCCTGCTGCTCAGCGAGTGTGATGAAGCCGGCGTGACGCTGCGTCTGGACACCTCGGTCAGCGAGATCAGCAAGCTGGATAACGGCTACCAGCTGCAGACCAGTGCTGGCGCGGTGCGCTGCGAATCGCTGGTGATCGCCACTGGCGGCCTGTCGATTCCGACCCTCGGCGCCACGGGCTTTGGCTATCAGGTGGCCAAGCAGTTCGGCCATGAGCTGCTGCCGACACGCGCCGGCCTGGTGCCGTTCACCCTCACCGACCCGGCGCTCAAGGTGCTGTGCACCGAGCTGTCCGGCACCTCGGTGGAGGACTGCGTGGTGAGCTGCAATGGGCAGAGCTTCAAGGAAAATATCCTGTTTACCCACCGTGGCCTCAGCGGCCCGGCGATTCTGCAGATTTCCTCATTCTGGCAACCCGGCGAGGCCATCAGCATCAACCTGCTGCCGCATATCGACCTGCCCGAGTGGCTAGAGCAGCAACAACGCGAGCGGCCGAACAGCGAGCTGAAAACTCTGCTGGCTGAGCTGTTTACCAAGAAGATGGCCGGCCTGCTGGCGGACAACTGGTTCGCCTCCAAGCCAATGAAGCAGTACACCCACGCCGAACTCAAGGCGATTGCCGAACAGCTCGGTGACTGGCAACTGGTGCCAGCCGGCACCGAGGGTTACCGCACCGCCGAGGTCACTCTGGGCGGCGTGGACACTCGCGAGGTGTCATCGAAAACCATGGAGTCGCTGAAATCGCCAGGGCTGTATTTTGTCGGCGAAGTGCTGGATGTGACGGGGCACCTGGGCGGCTTCAACTTCCAGTGGGCCTGGGCGTCGGGCTATGCGGCGGCCCAATACGTCTGAAGCATCAAGGCGCGGGAGCGGGTTCAAGCGGCGGCAACGGCTCACCCGGCAGCCACTTCTGATGGATCGCGGCAAAGCTGCCGTCGCGTTTCATGCTGTCGAGTTCGCGCTGCCAGCGGGCGATCAAGGCGTCATCGGTCTGCTGGGAAAAGGCGATATAGCTGTCGCTATGCATAAAGTTGAACAACAGCTGCACTTCATCGGCCTGGATATCACCCTGCGCCAGCAGCGCATTGAGGCTGAGGTTATCCAGCACCATCAGCTTGACCCGCCCGCGCTTGAGCATGCTCACCACCTGCGCCGGCCCGGTGACCGGGGTGAGGTTGCTGAAGCCCTCGGCCAGCAGGCGCTGGTGGCTGTACCAATCGCGCGGCACGGCAATTTCGCCGTACTCGCGGGCTTCCTCTAAACGACTGATAGACAGAAAGGAGCGGCGCAGCGCGTAGAAGCTGGTGACGTTGCGAGTAATCGGCCCGACCCATTTGAACAGCTGTTCACGCTCACGGGTGCGCATGGTCACGAACAGCCCAGTATTGGCACGGGTCAGCGCTTCTTGATAACCGCGCGCCCAGGGCACCATAGTAATCGGCGCGCTCTGCCCGGTGCGCTGCATGATGGCCTGCACCACCTCGGTGGCCAGCCCTGTCGGTTTGCCCTCTTCGCTGAAGTTGATCGGTGGGTATTCTTCGGTGTACAGGCGCAGCGGCTGGGCCTGTAGGCTCACACACCAGAAGCTGGCAAGCAGCAACGCGAGCAATCCACGCACACAGGTGTACAACACGGCAGATGCCTCGCGAATGAGCGGATAGTTTCAGCGTAGCCCGGCCACGGTGATTCACCTCACACAACCGATCAGCGCGACATTTTAATCGGCCCGAGCAGCGCTTGCTGCTGCCAAGTCGACACAGACTCCGTTAGGCTGCTACCTGTTACGGTTGATCAAGGTCGGGCCATGCCGTCCACTGCGCTGCGCCACTCGCTTCGTCGTCTCTGGGCTCAGGATAAATTCAGCTACAGCCTGCGGGTGTTTATCGCCCTGAGCGGGGCGTTGCTGCTGTGCTGGTCGCAGGGCTGGATGCATGCGCTGATCCCGCTGTTTCTCGGGGTCATCGCCAGTGCCCTGGCGGAAACCGACGACAGCTGGCAAGGCCGCGTGATGGCGCTGCTGGTCACCCTCGGCTGCTTCAGTGTGGCGGCCTATGCGGTGGAGTTTCTCTTTCCCTACCCCTGGCTGTTTGTCTGCGCCTTGGCGCTGTCGAGCTTTGCCCTGACCATGCTCGGCGCCCTCGGCGAACGCTATGCCACCCTCGGCGCGGCCACACTGATTCTCGCGGTCTACAGCATGATCGGCGTAGAGCAGCGCGGCGGCGCGGCGGGCCTCTGGCAGGAGCCGCTGCTGCTGGTGGCGGGCGCAGCCTGGTATGGCCTGCTGTCGGTGCTGTGGAATGCGCTGTTTGCCAACCAGCCGGTGCAGCACAGCCTGGCGCGGCTGTTTCGTGAGCTGGGCCAGTACCTCAAGCTCAAGGCGGCGCTGTTCGAACCACTGCGCCAGCTGGATGTGGAGGAACGCCGCCTGGCCCTGGCCAAGCAGAATGGCCGGGTGGTGGCGGCGCTGAATGCGGCCAAGGAAATCATCCTGCACCGGGTCGGTAATGGCCGGCCCGGGCCGAAGGTCAGTCGCTACCTGAAACTGTACTTTCTCGCTCAGGACATTCACGAGCGCGCCAGTTCCTCGCACTACCCCTACAACGAGCTGGCCGAGGCGTTCTTCCACAGCGACGTGCTGTTTCGCTGCCAGCGCCTGCTGCGCCTGCATGGCGAAGCCTGCCAGCGGCTGGCCCAGGCCATCGAGCTGCGCCAGCCATTCGAATACCGTGAGCTGTGCCGCCAAGCGCTGGACGACCTGCACGACTCCCTCGAACACCTGCGCGTGCAAAGCAACCCGGCCTGGCGCCACCTGCTGCGCTCCCTCGGCGCGCTGGCCGGTAACCTGCGCAGCCTGGATACGCTACTGGGCAACGCCAGTAACCCCGACGCCATGGCCGAGCAGCAGGACAGCAGCCTGCTCGACCGCGAACCGCAGTCACTCAAGGATGTCTGGGAGCGCCTGCGTCTGCAGCTGACGCCGACCTCGCTGCTGTTTCGCCACGCCTTGCGCCTGTCGCTGGCACTGGCGGCCGGGTACGGCATGCTGCACTGGATTCACCCGACCCAAGGCTACTGGATTCTGCTGACCACGCTGTTTGTCTGCCAGCCGAACTACGGCGCGACCCGGCTCAAGCTGGTGCAGCGTATCAGCGGCACGGTGCTCGGTCTGCTGCTGGGTTGGGCGTTGTTCGACCTTTTCCCCAACCCGCTGGTGCAGGCGCTGTTCGCGGTGGTCGCCGGGGTGGTGTTCTTCGCCCTGCGCAGCAGCCGCTACACCCTGGCCACCGCCGCCATCACCCTGCTGGTGCTGTTCTGCTTCAACCAGGTCGGCGATGGCTACGGGCTGTTTATTCCACGCCTGGTCGACACCCTCCTCGGCAGCCTGATCGCCGGCCTGGCGGTGCTGCTGATTCTGCCGGACTGGCAGGGCCGCCGCCTGAATCGCCTGCTGGCCAGCACCCTGAGCTGCAACAGCCGCTACCTGCAGCAGATCATCGCCCAGTACGCCAGCGGCAAGCGCGACGACCTGACCTACCGCCTGGCCCGGCGCAACGCTCACAATGCCGACGCCACGCTGTCGACCACCCTGGGCAATATGCTGATGGAGCCGGGGCACTTCCGTAAGGAGGCGGATATCGGCTTCCGCTTTCTGGTGCTCTCACACACCCTCTTGAGCTACCTCTCGGGCCTTGGCGCGCACCGTGGCGAAACCAGCCTGAGCGGCAGCGACAACCCGCTACTGACCAGCGCCAGCCAGTTGGCCGCCAGCCTGGAAGAGATTGCCAGCTGCCTCAACGAGCAGCGCCCGGTGGCCATTCACAGTGACGCAGAGGAGCAGCTGGCGGCCGAGCTTGAACAACTCAGCGACGACCTGGACGACCAGCAGCGTCTGGTGCAAACCCAGCTGGCGCTGATCTGCCGCCAGCTCGGGCCCCTGCGCACCCTGGCCGCACACCTACTGAAGAGCCACGCATGAACAAACCCCAGTTGCAGCAACAGGTCATCGCCCGCCTCGAAGATGACCTGCTGCAGGCCCAGCAGGCGGCGCAAACCGCCTATGAAACGGCGACCCATGAAGAAAATATCGCCGAAAACAAATACGACACCCTGGGCCTGGAAGCCTCCTACCTGGCCACCGGGCAGGCACGCCGCGCGGCCGCCATTCGCCAGACCCTGGCGAACTGGAAGCAGCTTGTGCTGCGCAGCTTCGACCCACAGCTGGGCATCCAGCTCGGCGCGCTGATCGAGCTGAGCGACGATGAAGACCGCCGCCAATGCCTGTTCCTCGGCCCGGACGGCGCGGCGATGAAACTGCAGCAGGACGGCCAGACCGTGCACGTGATCGGCCCACAAGCGCCGCTGGGGCAGATTCTGCTCGGCAAGACCATTGGCGACGAAGTGACCCTGCGTGTGGCCAGTGGCGTGCAACTGTTGGCGATTCTGTCGGTCGACTAAAGGGCTATCAGCCGATAGCGCCATGGGGAGATCGCTATGCAAGCCAACGTCCAAGAGCTGGAAACACTGTTCCAGCAACTGGGTCTCGAGCATGACCAGGAAAGCATCGACCGCTTTATCAAGCAGCACTCACCCTTGCCGGAAGACTGCCGCCTGGCGGATGCGCCATTCTGGGACAAAGCGCAGGCCGACTTTCTGCGCCAACAGTTTTTAGCCGACGCCGAATGGGCCGAGGTGGTGGATCAGCTCAATCTACTGCTGCGGGGCTGACAACTCGCCGAGTGAGCCGGGCAGCTCGCGCCAGGTCAGGTAAACCCGCAGATCGAACTCCAGCTGGTGGTAGCCCGGCAGCATGTGCTCGCAGAGTTTGTAGAAGGCCTTGTTGTGCTCGGCCTCCTTCAGATGCGCCAGCTCGTGCACCACGATCATCTGCAGAAACTCCGGCGCGGCATCGCGAAACAGCGAGGCCACGCGGATTTCCTTCTTCGCCTTGAGCTTGCCGCCCTGCACCCGCGAGATCGCCGTATGCAGGCCAAGGGCGCGATGGGTCAGGTCAAGACGATTGTCGTAGAGCACCTTGTCGATGGCCGGAGCATTGCGCAAATGCTCCTGTTTGAGGCCTTGGATATAGGCGTACAGCGCCTTGTCGCTCTGAATCCCGTGCTTGCCGCTGTAAGACCGCGCCAGGTAATCGCCCAGGCGCTGCTCGGCGATCAGCTGGCGGATCTTGTCTTGCAGCGGGGCCGGATAGCCTTGCAGGTATTTAAGCGGAGTCATGGGCGAAGTAGCGCTGGCACGGTAAGGCCGTGAATTATGCCGCAAGCCGCACGCACCGGGGGTGCGGCTTTTGGCGGCGCGCTACTGGCTCGGCAGCACACGCAGCAGCCGTCCGTCGGCGCTATCGGTAAGCAAGTACAGCGCGCCATCCGGGCCGCCGCGCACATCACGAATACGTTCCTTGAGCTCTTCGAACAGAATTTCTTCGCCGGCCAGCTTGCCGTCCTGCAAGCGAATGCGGCGCACGCTGCGTTCGGCCAGGGTCGAGGCAAAAAGGTCGTCCTGCCATTCGGGGAACAGCGCGCCGCGGTACTGGGTCAGGCTCGACGGCGCCACCGAGGGCGTCCATTGCAACAAGGGCTGCTGCAGGCCAGGCAGCTCGGTGTAAGGCGAGATCTGCGCGCCGGTGTAATCCACACCAAAGGTGATCAGTGGCCAGCCATAGTTGTTGCCGGGCTCGATCAGGTTCAGCTCGTCGCCGCCGCGCGGGCCGTGCTCGTGGCTGTACAGGCGCTGCAGCTGGTTGTCATAGACGATGCCCTGCACGTTGCGATGGCCCAGGCTGTAGATCTCCGCGGCGGCGCCGGCCTGGCCTACGAGCGGGTTGTCCTTGGGAATGCTGCCATCGCGATTGAGGCGCACGATCTTGCCGATATGGTTAGTCGGGTCCTGGGCCTGCTCACGCAGGTCAAAGCCATCGCCCAAAGTCAGCACCAGGCTGTTATCCGGCAGCCAGGCCATGCGCCCGCCGTAGTGTGCGGCACCTGCTTTGGCGGGCTGCGCACTGAACAGCACCTGCAAATCCTGCAACTGGCCATCGACCAGTCGCGCTTTGGCTAGACGCGTGTTGTTGGCCTGGGCGGTGCCGTAGGCGTAGCTCAGATAGAGCTGCTGATTGCTGGCGAACTCGGGATCGAGCAGCACCTCCATCAACCCGGCCTGCGCGGCGACGAAGCCCTCAGGGACGCCGCCGACCGGCTGCGGATTGAGGCTGCCGTCCGCCTCGATGATGCGCAGGCGGCCGACCCGTTCGGTCACCAGCATGCGCCCATCCGGTAGAAAAGCCAGTGACCAGGGATGCTCCAGGCCTGCGGTCACGGTTTCGATGCGGTAGTCCATGGCATGCGCCAGGCTGCTGCCAAGCAGACCAAGCAACAACAGGGCGCGGGAGGTATTCAGCATGGTTCGGGCCTTTTGCTCACAGAGGAATCAATCAGGATTGTGCTGGGGGCGAGCGCCTCGCCAGCACGGCAAACAACAGCGCGCCCAGGCTGCCGCAGGCCATCAGCCCGACGGTGCCGGCCAGGCTGCGGTTGGCGCCGATCAGCGTCGGCATCGGCAATAACGCATTGGCCAGCGCCATCGCCGCCAGCACCGCGATTGCCCCGGCCAGGGCAAACAGCAGCCAGCGCCCCGTCGGCCAGGCGCCTGCCAGGCGGCTGGCCACCGGCAAGGCAAAGATAAAACCGAGGATCACCAGCACCGCGAAGGTCGGGCTAAAGCCCAGCAGGTCCAGGCAGGTAGTGTGCACCCGCACGCCAAATGGCATGGGCGCACCGAGCGCCTGCAGGTTGGCCAGGTTGAACTGGGTCTGCAGCACAGTGCCCAGCACACTCGCCAGCAGCACAGCCAGAAAGAAGTACAACAGAGTGCGCAATTGGCTCGGCATGCGGGCGGACTTCCAGAGACGACAGTGGCCCGAGTATGGACCAGCGCGCCGCGCGGCATGTGGCCGGTGTTTTACATGGTTTTACCAAGCCCACAAATGGGCGATAGGCGCGGCCACAGCGCTGTAGCAGAATGCCAGCAGCCATCCTGCCGACAACAACCCACACAAGAACTGCACGATGAAAAAAGCCCTGCCTCTTTGCGCGCTGACGCTTGCGCTATTCGCCCTAGTGTTCAGCCTCGGTCCCGTGCCGCCAGTCGATACACAACTGACCTCGATCCAGCTGCCTGCCGACCTCGACCGCTATCTGGCCGCGACAGAAGCGCGCTACCCGGACATTACCCCCGGCGCGGGAAAGACCATCGTCTGGGCCCACCCGGACCAACGCCAGACTGACCTGGCAATCATCTACCTGCACGGTTACTCGGCCACCCGCCAGGAAACTGCGCCGCTCAGTGATCAACTGGCCCGGCAGCTGGGTGCCAACCTGTTCTACACCCGTCTGAGCGGTCATGGCCGCAGCGGTGCGGCGATGGCCGAGGCCAGCGTGCACGACTGGCTGCAGGACAGCCAGGAGGCCCTGCAGATCGGCCAACGTCTGGGCAAACAGGTGCTGGTGATCGGCACCTCCACCGGCGCCACCCTCGCCACCTGGCTGGCGCTGCAAGGCGATAACCCGCAGGTGCTGGCCTATATCATGGTGTCGCCAAACTTCGCCCCCAAAGACCCAGCCGCCACCGTGCTGACCTGGCCCTGGGCCAGCCATTTCGTGCCCTTGCTGCTGGGCCCCGAGCATCAATGGCAACCGCGCAACGCCGAGCAGGCGCGCTACTGGAGCCACCGCTACCCGGTACAGGCGCTGCTGCCGATGATGGCGTTGGTGAAATACGTGCGCGAGCAACCGCTGGAACAGATCAAAGCGCCGATTCTCACGCTCTACTCGCCAGACGATCAGGTGGTCAGCGCCCCGGCCATCGAAGCGGCCTTTACCCGCTTCGGCTCGGCGCATAAGCAACTGATCGCGCTCAAGGACACCCAGGACCCATCGCACCATGTGCTGGCTGGTGAGATCCTGTCGCCAAGCGACACTGCGCGAGTCAACCTGGCGATCATGCAGTTTCTAAAAGCCTTGCCGGGCCTGCCGTCAATATCGATGCGCAACGCAGACCCGCAATAAGCGGCCATAAAAAATGCTCGTATCCAAGGATACGAGCATTGATTACCGAGCAAAGCGTGACTCTAGGCCAGCCGTACCTCAGTCACGCGGTGGACGGGCCAGGCTTGCACGCGGGTCAGGCTGACGCTGATGCGCCGTGGCATGTTCCGGCATGTCCTGCACCTCACCCAGCTGTGCGGCACTGCGCGGCTGCTGCAGCCAACTGGCAAGTAGCTGGTCGCGCCACTGCGGGTACTGCGCACCGTGCAGTCGATTCAGCTCATCCAGCGCCTGTCGGTAAGCCGCCAGGTCATTGCGCCGCAGGTGCGCGGCAAGGGCCAAATGGCGGGCTGGATCGCGCTCCTGCAGGTAGCGATGCAGGGTGTAAGACCAGTGATAAACCATGCTGCTGCCACTCTCGTAACTCAGCTTGGTGATCGCCTCAAGGCTCGGGCGCTGGCCGGCAGCCACGCGACTGATGTCATTCATGCCACGCTCGAACTGGCTTCCCCAGGCCAGGTATTCCGCCAAGCCTTCCGCCCACCAGGTGGTCAGATTGAGCGGGTAGTGGCCAAAGGCACCGTATTGATTGAAACGGCCGTCCAGGTAGTGGACGTACTCATGGTTCAAGTTCCACACCTGCCCCGCCTGCACATAAGCGAAGAAGCGCGCCTGATTACCCGCCAGCCACGGGCTGCCTTCCAGGTACATGCCACCATTATCGGTGCTGAAGCCGTACAGCAGCCCGCCGAACTTCTGGTACTGCTCGCGACTGGAGAAAATCACCAGTTCCAACGCCGCGTTGAGGTCATCGGCGACCGGCTTCCAGTTGGTCTGCATGATGCGATGGAAGTCCTGCTCCTGCTTGCCCAGGCTCTGGCAGATTTCCAGCATTTGCGTCTGGCTCAATGGCTGTGAGCGCACTTTAAGCGTGGGGCCGCAGACGTGCGTTTGCGGCAACACCTGAGCGATTTCAAACGTGTAGCACAGCCCGTTGAACAGGCTGCTGCACGCACCGTCAACATCTGCACGGTAGGCGTAGTCCACGTAATAGCTGCGGAAGTTGCTCTTCAGCTCCAGATCATCCAGCACCCCTTGTCCGAGATGCGCCTGCATCACCTGACGCACTGCACGGTTGCTGCCCTCACGCCAGACGCCATCACTCAGTTGGGCAAGTTTGCCCAAGGCCTCAATGGCGTTCATCACGATAAAACCATCGCGATTGAGCCACAGCCCATTGCGGCTGCTGGCCAGTTGGGCGATCGCGTCTGCAAAGCGACTGTCCTGGATCAAGGCACTGCGTAATGCGCCTTCGGCCCAGCCAAAACGGTCAAACAGGTTCAAGGTCTCGAATACCGCATCACCGTAACTGCGCTCCTTGCTCAGCTGTGCGGTACTGGTGAAGTGCTGCAGTAACGCCTGCAAACGCGGCAGGTGGCGCACGATGCCGGCACTGGCTTGCGGCGTAGCCATCAGCGCACCCAGACCGACGACATAACCTTCGATCACCTCGCCCGAGGCTTTCTGGTAGGTCAGCAATTCACGCATGTTCGACACTTGGAACAGCGCGTGCTCCAGCATGCTCAACTGCGCCGGCGTGGCCTTGCTGAAACCCAGGAAGTAGTTATAGGCACGCACGTAGTACAACAGCTTGTTCAGGTCAGGGTCCTGAATCTGTTGCTGGCGGGCCAGGAAGTCGATGGCGGCCAATACCGCCTCCAAACGTCCAGCCTTGGCATGCTGGAAATGCTCAACGAAAAATTCGTTTTCCAGCACCTCGCGGACCATGGGCGAGAAATCCGCTTTGCTGCGCAGCGAAGGGTCCAGCGGCGGCAGGGTTGGCTGCACCGGCTGGACAGGCGGTTGCGGCGTAACCGGCGGCTGTACCGGCGGCGTGACGGGGGGCGTAACCGGCGGTTGCGGCTGTGCCCCGCTGCGCAGCTGCAGACGAACCTGAGTAATACCAGAGTGGGCATGCTTGCTGTCCCTGATCTGGTAGCTGAAGCTGTCCTCGGCGTTCTGCTCGCGGTAGGCCCGATAGCTGTAGCGCCCGGTTTTACCATCCAGCTTGAGGCTACCCAGGCGTGGATAATCAATGATGCTGAACGTCAGCGGATCGCGGTCCGCATCGCGCCCCAACAGAGTCGCTTCAAACAGCGTATTGGTACTCACCGCCAGAACCTGGCTGGTCGCCTCTGGCGCACGATTACCGGCGCTGCCGTCTGCAGGCAACAGGTTAAGCTGCACCACGGCAGGTGCCGACCAGCTCTTGCCATCGGTGGCGCGGTACTCGAATTCATCGTAATTACCAGGGGCGCTGGCCGTCGGCTGATACGCATAACGCCCAGTGTTCCAGTCCAGCTGAATACGGCCGTACTTGGGCTGCTTGGTAATCGCAAACGTGATTCGCTCGCCCTCTGCATCGCGCGCCCAGATCCAGCTGGCATTCACTTTGCCCGCTGCGATGTGCTCACTGTGCCCGCGCACTTCAGGGGCCTGGTTAACCGCAGCAAGCGCGGCGCTCAGTGGCGTCAACGCCAGGATTAGCGCGCAGACGTGCAGGTCTTTTCTGATTATTTTTCTGAACATAGCGTCATCATCTTGATGAATAGTAAGGGGCGCGGATTCTATCCAGCCACCTACCGTGAAGACGCCAATCACCGCACGTTGCCTGCAACTTACCTGGCTTTTACCGGTTAAATCCCGAATTTGCGCAACTGATCGCAACGCAAGTGCCAACCCGTTCGTACCGAGTTGCCTGCGGGCTTACTGCGTTTCAACAACACAGGGCCGAACATCTGCCTGGAAAGCACACGCACGCCCACGCAAATAGCTGCGGTAGATCTGCAACAGCTGCGCGGCCGTCAGGCGACAGGTCTGCGCCCGGCACTGCGCATTAAAGGCAAAGGCGCTCTGCTCGGCTTCGGCCAGACGGATATATAGCGCCGGCCAGTCAGTGACGGGCGCATCAGCCGGAGTAAACAGCAAGCGCCCGTCACGCTGCGCCAGCGGCGCGCCGGCTGCGGCATAGTCGAAGATGAACAGCAGCGTACGCGCGGTCTTGGTGGTGCACTCGGCGCGGGTAAGGCATTGCTGCGGATCGACGGCGATAGCCACTGGAGCAGGTGGCTCGCTAACCGGTGACTGACTTGCACAGCCGGCCAACGCAGTGAGCACGACAAACAGCGCGATCAACCTCGTCATAGAGTCCTCCCGGATAACGACTCAGTACCTATTGCATGCGATGAGGCACCAAGTCGTAGGTTGGTGCTGAGCGCAGCGAAGCCCAACAAGCAGCGGCCTTCTCGTTGGGCTTCGTCGCGTTGCTCCTTAACCCAACCTACCCATCGCATGCACCACAACACGGGGACATAGCCAACAAAAAGCCCCGCATCGGCGGGGCTTTCAGTACAGCAACAGGCTTAGTTGACCTTGGCGGCCAGCTCACCCTTGGCGTAACGCTGGAACATGGTTTCCAGGTTCATCGGTTTGATCTTCGAGGCGTTGCCGGCGGTGCCGAAGGCTTCGTAGCGGGCGATACAGATGTCGCGCATGGCAGTCACGGTCGCGCCGAAGAATTTACGCGGATCGAATTCACTCGGGTTCTCAGCCATCAGGCGGCGCATGGCACCGGTGGAGGCCAGACGCAGGTCGGTGTCGATGTTGACCTTGCGCACGCCGTACTTGATGCCTTCAACGATTTCTTCAACCGGCACGCCGTAGGTTTCTTTGATGTCGCCGCCGTACTGGTTGATGATCGCCAGCCACTCTTGCGGTACCGACGAGGAACCGTGCATCACCAGGTGGGTGTTGGGGATGCGCTTGTGGATTTCCTTGATGCGGTCGATCGCGAGGATGTCACCGGTGGGCGGCTTGGTGAACTTGTACGCGCCATGGCTGGTGCCGATGGCAATGGCCAGGGCATCGACCTGGGTGCGCTTGACGAAGTCAGCCGCTTCTTCCGGGTCGGTCAGCATCTGGCTGTGATCGAGCACGCCTTCAGCGCCAACACCGTCCTCTTCGCCGGCCATGCCAGTTTCCAGGCTACCCAGGCAACCCAGCTCACCTTCCACCGACACACCGCAGGCGTGGGCAAAGGCGACGGTCTGCTGGGTGACACGCACGTTGTAGTCGTAGTCGGCCGGGGTCTTGCCGTCTTCTTTCAGCGAGCCGTCCATCATCACCGAGCTGAAGCCCAGCTGGATCGAGCGCTGGCAGACGTCAGGGCTGGTGCCGTGGTCCTGGTGCATGCACACCGGAATATGCGGGAACTCTTCGATAGCGGCCAGGATCAGGTGGCGCAGGAACGGCGCGCCGGCGTATTTACGCGCACCGGCGGAAGCCTGAACGATCACCGGGGAATCGGTCTTGTCGGCCGCTTCCATGATCGCGCGCATCTGCTCGAGGTTATTGACGTTAAAAGCCGGCACGCCGTAACCGAATTCGGCGGCGTGGTCGAGCATCTGGCGCATGCTGATAAGTGCCATGGTGTTCTTTCTCCCGGTGGTGCTCGTTAATCGTGCAAGCCTGCCGCAGGGGCAGGCGCTATTCAAGTCATTCAGACCGGGGGTGAACCCAGTCTGTATTCAAGTCGTTATCAGGGCGCCTTGCAGCCACGGCCGATCAGGTCATCCTTGGCTGTCCAATAAACCAGGCCTTCCTCACCCTTGGCGTGAAAGGACAACAGGCCATCGCTGTACAGCGCGCCCGAGCCGGACGGCTCCTGAGCCAGGCGATAAACGATATCGCCGCCACCCAAGCGCAGATCAACGGACTCGCGGCTGCTGTCGGCGAAGCGCCAGAGCACTTCGGTCTGACTGTCACAGACCCAGCGCGTCCAGTTATCCGACGGTGCAGGCTGACTGGCGCAAGCGCCAAGCAGGCTGAGCAATGCCAGCAGGGTAATCCGTTTCATCATCGGGACTCGCTCCATGATCAGGCGGCTTATGCCTTAGCGCGCTGTTCCAACACGTCTACGGCCGGCAACACCTTGCCCTCAACGAACTCGAGGAAAGCGCCGCCACCGGTGGAGATATAGCTGATCTGCGCGCCAACGCCGTATTTGTCGATGGCCGCCAGGGTATCGCCACCGCCGGCGATGGAGAACGCCGGGCTTTCAGCGATGGCCTGGGCCAGCACCTTGGTGCCGTTGCCGAACTGGTCGAACTCGAACACGCCGACCGGACCGTTCCACAGAATGGTCTTCGACGACTTCAGCAGCTCGGCGAACTGCGCGGCGGTCTGCGGGCCGATATCCAGAATCATGTCGTCTTCAGCCACATCGGCGACCAGCTTGACGGTGGCTTCGGCGTCTTCGGCGAAGGCTTTGGCGACGACCACGTCGACCGGCAACGGCACGCTGACCTTGGCCGCGATGGCCTTGGCAGTGTCGAGCAGATCGGCTTCATACAGCGACTTACCGACCGGGAAACCGGCGGCGGCAAGGAAGGTGTTGGCGATGCCGCCACCGACGATCAGCTGGTCGCAGATCTGGCTCAGGCTATTGAGTACGTCGAGCTTGGTCGACACCTTGGAGCCCGCAACAATCGCCGCCATTGGCTTGGCCGGGTTGCCCAGCGCTTTGCCCAGTGCGTCCAACTCAGCAGCCAACAACGGGCCGGCGCAAGCTACCTTGGCGAACTTGGCTACGCCGTGGGTCGAGCCCTCGGCGCGGTGAGCGGTGCCGAAGGCGTCCATCACGAACACGTCGCACAGGGCGGCGTATTGCTGGGCCAGTTCGTCGCTGTTCTTCTTCTCGCCCTTGTTAAAGCGCACGTTCTCGAACAGCACGATCTCGCCGGCCTTGAGCTCAACGCCGCCCAGATAATCCACCACCAGTGGTACATCGCGGCCCAGGGCCTTGCTCAGGTAGTCAGCGACTGGCTTGAGGCTGTTCTCTGCGCTGAACTCACCTTCAGTCGGACGCCCCAGGTGCGAGCAGACCATTACCGCTGCGCCTTTCTCCAGCGCCAGCTTGATGGTCGGCAGGGAAGCGAGGATGCGCGCGGCGCTCTTCACCACGCCGTCTTTTACCGGCACGTTGAGGTCTTCGCGGATCAGCACGCGCTTACCGGCGAGGTCGAGGTCGGTCATCTTCAGAACGGTCATATATCAGTCCTTCACGGGGGCTGGTTGCGCCAAACCACAAGAGGCTGCGCGTCGGCGATACGGCGTTAAAAACAGGCTCAGAATGCTCATTTACCACCTGTAAACTGCGCTTCTTCGCCTATTTTTGCCTTGTCTCGCTCTAGCTCGCTCACTTGTGGATTGGCTTTTAAAAGGAAATGTTCAGCGACATCGAGCATACGGTTGGCAAAGCCCCACTCGTTATCGAACCAGGCCAGCAGATTCACCAAACGCGGGCCGGAGACCCGGGTCTGGCTGCCGTCGACAATCGCCGAATGCGGGTCGTGGTTGAAATCGCAACTGGCATGCGGCAGTTCGGTATAGGCCAGCAGGCCTTTTAGCGGACCGCTCTCGGCCGCCTGACGTAACACCGCGTTGATTTCGGCCGCCGAGGTATCGCGCGCGGTCTGCAGGGTGATATCCAGGCACGAGACGTTTACCGTCGGCACGCGAATAGCTTTGGCCTGAATGCGCCCGCTTAGTTCCGGCAGCAGCCGCTCAATACCGCGGGCCAGACCGGTGGACACCGGAATCACCGACTGGAAGGCCGAGCGCGTACGGCGCAGGTCTTCGTGGTGGTAAGCGTCGATCACCGGCTGATCGTTCATCGCCGAGTGGATGGTGGTGATGGACACGTAGTCGATGCCCACCGTCTCATTCAGCAACTTGAGCAGCGGCACGCCACAGTTGGTGGTGCAGGAGGCGTTGGACACCAGCTGCTCGCGGCCGGTCAGGCAATCCTGATTGACCCCGTAGACCACCGTAGCGTCGATATCCGCCTCGCTGGCCATCGGTTGCGACAGCAACAGCCGTGGCGCGCCTGCATCGATAAAGCGCAGGGCGTCGGCACGGCTGGTGTATTGGCCCGAGCATTCGAGCAACAGGTCAATATCCAGGGCGGCCCAATCGATGGCCTCAGGCGTCGACTGACGCAGCACTTTCACGCAGTCGCCATTGATATGCAGGCAATCACCGTCGACCTTCACCTCACCGGGGAAACGCCCGTGGGTGGAGTCGAAACGGGTCAGGTATTCGATGCTGGCCTGGTCGGCCAGGTCGTTCAGCGCGACGATTTCCAGCTGCGCCCCGGCGCCACGCTCATGCAACGCGCGCAGCACGCAGCGGCCGATCCGGCCGTAGCCGTTGAGGGCAATTCGATAGGGGCGCTTGGGCATGGTGGTCTCGATAGGGAACCGTAGGATGGGTGAGCCGCAACGCGGCATCACCCATCATTCGCCGGATCAGGCGTCCAGCAGCTCGGCGGCGGTTTCCAGGATATTTTCGACGGTGAAGCCGAATTCCTCGAACAGCGCCGGCGCGGGGGCAGACTCACCGAAGGTGGTCATGCCGATGATGCGACCTTCCAGACCGACGTACTTGTACCAGTAGTCAGCATGCGAGGCCTCGATGGCGATACGCGCGCCCACCTGCACCGGCAGCACGGCCTGCTTGTAGCCGGCGTCCTGCTGGTCGAACACACTGGTGGACGGCATCGATACCACGCGCACCTTGCGGCCCTGCTCGGTCAGTTTCTCGTAGGCGGCAACCGCCAGACCGATTTCAGAGCCGGTGGAAATCAGGATCAGCTCTGGCTCGCCGGCGCAGTCTTTCAATACATAGGCACCGCGAGCGACATCGGCCAGTTGCTGAGCGCTGCGCGACTGGTGCGGCAGGTTCTGCCGGCTGAAGATCAGTGCGCTCGGGCCGTCGTTACGCTCGATGGCGTATTTCCAGGCCACCGCCGATTCCACGGCGTCGCATGGGCGCCAGGTGTCGAGGTTCGGCGTGCCACGCAGGCTGGCCAGCTGCTCGATTGGCTGGTGGGTCGGGCCGTCTTCACCGAGGCCGATGGAGTCGTGGGTAAACACGAACAGCACGCGCTGCTTCATCAGCGCGGCCATACGCACCGCGTTGCGCGCGTACTCCATAAAGATCAGGAAGGTCGCGCCGTACGGCACGAAGCCGCCGTGCAGGGCGACGCCGTTCATAATCGCGCTCATGCCGAATTCGCGCACGCCGTAGAACATGTAGTTGCCGGAAGCATCCGCAGCCGACACGCCCTTGCAGCCTTTCCACAGGGTCAGGTTGGAGCCGGCCAGATCCGCCGAGCCACCAAGAAACTCTGGCAGTAGCGGGCCGAAGGCGTTCAGCGCGTTCTGGCTGGCCTTGCGGCTGGCGATGGTTTCGCCCTTCTCGGCAACTTCCTGGATATAGGCAGCGGCTTTGGCGGCGAAATCGGTGGGCAGCTCACCGGCAACACGGCGCTTGAACTCGCTGGCCAGCTCCGGATAGGCAGCGGCGTAGGCAGCGAAACGCTGATCCCACTCGGCTTCGGCAGCGGCGCCGGCTTGTTTGGCGTCCCACTCGGCGTAGATGTCTGCGGGAATTTCGAACGGGCCGTGGTTCCAGCCCAGGGTGGCGCGGGTCAGGGCGATTTCTTCGAGGCCCAGTGGCGCACCGTGGCAATCTTCCTTGCCACCTTTGTTTGGCGAACCGAAGCCGATGGTGGTTTTGCAGCAAATCAGGGTCGGGCGGTCACTGGTTTTGCGCGCGGTCTCGATGGCGATCTTGATTTCGTCGGCGTCGTGGCCGTCGACATTGCGAATCACCTGCCAGCCGTAGGCTTCGAAGCGCGCCGGGGTGTCGTCGGTGAACCAGCCTTCGACTTCGCCGTCGATGGAGATGCCGTTGTCGTCGTAGAAGGCGACCAGCTTGCCCAAACCCAAGGTACCGGCCAGCGAGCAGACTTCATGACTGATGCCTTCCATCATGCAGCCGTCGCCGAGGAAGGCGTAGGTGAAGTGGTCAACGACCTGATGGCCGTCGCGGTTGAACTGCGCGCCCAGCACTTTCTCGGCGATGGCGAAACCGACGGCATTGGCGATGCCCTGACCCAGCGGGCCGGTGGTGGTTTCCACACCTGGGGTGTAGCCATATTCCGGGTGGCCCGGCGTACGGCTGTGCAGCTGGCGGAACTGCTTGAGGTCTTCGATGCCCAGGTCGTAGCCGGTCAGGTGCAGCAGCGAATAGATCAACATCGAGCCGTGGCCGTTGGACAGCACAAAGCGGTCACGGTCGGCGAACTTCGGGTTGCTTGGGTTGTGCTTGAGGAAATCACGCCACAGCACTTCGGCGATATCCGCCATACCCATCGGGGCACCGGGGTGGCCGCTGTTGGCTTTCTGCACGGCATCCATGCTCAGGGCACGAATGGCATTGGCTCGCTCACGACGGCTGGGCATCACTGAATCTCCTACGGGGCTGCTTGGGCAACTGGGGGTCGAAAAAGGCGGCCATTTTCGCCCAGCGGGGCCTGTCGGGGCAATGACAGATAGTCGCACCACCAATGTTTTCTGGGCGGAGCGCCAGCAAGGGCAATATCAAAACTTTTTGATATTGCCCTTGCTGGATAAAAAGTGACCGACTAGACTGCCCAGCCTATGAATATGCGCGCCTCCTACCTGGCCTTCGAGCCCGTCGATGCCCTCGCCGCCCTGTGCAAGGCCAGCGGTGATGCGCTGCGCCTGAACATTCTGCGCGCCCTGGCCAACGACTCGTTCGGTGTACTGGAGCTGGCGCAGATCTTCGCGACCGGTCAATCCGGCATCAGCCATCACCTGAAAGTCCTGGCCCAGGCCGGCTTGGTGGCCACCCGCCGCGAAGGTAATGCGATCTTCTACCGCCGCGCCCTGGCTCAAGGCGAACAGCTGGGCGGCCGCCTGCATGCCGCATTGCTCGACGAAGTGGACCAGCTGTCACTACCGGCCGAGGTGCAACAACGCATTGCTGCGGTGCACGGCCAGCGTGCCGCCGCCAGCCAGGAATTTTTCGCCCGCAGCGCAGCGAGCTTCCAGGCGCAGCAGGACCTGATCGCCGGCCTGCCGCAGTACCGCGACAGCGTGCTGGCCCTGCTCGATTCCCTGGGCTTTGCCCGTGACGCCAGCGCCGTGGAAATCGGCCCCGGCGATGGCGGCTTTCTCCCGGAATTGGCGCGGCGTTTCCAGCAGGTGCTGGCTCTCGACAACAGCGCGGCGATGCTTGAACTGGCCCGTAAACGTTGCACCGAGGAAAGCCTGGGCAATGTGCAACTGCAGCTGGCCGACGCCCTGCAGGACGACTACCCAGCTGCCGACTGCCTCGTGCTGAACATGGTGCTGCACCACTTCGCAGCCCCGGCCGACGCGCTCAAGCAGCTGGCGCAGCGCGTGAAACCCGGCGGCAGCCTGCTGATCACCGAACTGTGCAGCCACAACCAGAGCTGGGCCCGCGAGGCCTGCGGCGACCTCTGGCTGGGCTTCGAGCAGGACGACCTGGCCCGTTGGGCCAGCGCAGCCGGCCTCAACACCTGCGAAAGCCTCTATGTGGGCCTGCGCAACGGCTTCCAGATTCAGGTGCGGCACTTTGCCAAACCGCCACTCACTCATGGCCCACGGGCTGCAATTACCGGTAACCAACAGGAACCCGCACGATGAGCGAATACTCCCTCTTTACCTCCGAGTCCGTCTCCGAAGGCCATCCCGACAAAATCGCCGACCAGATTTCCGATGCGGTGCTGGATGCCATCATCGCCCAGGACAAACACGCCCGCGTGGCTGTGGAAACCCTGGTCAAGACCGGCGTGGCCATCGTTGCAGGTGAAGTCACCACCAGCGCCTGGGTCGACCTGGAGCAGATCGTTCGCGACGTGATCTGCAACATCGGCTACACCAACTCCGACGTCGGCTTCGACGGTGCCACCTGCGGCGTGCTGAATATCATTGGCAAGCAGTCCCCGGACATCAACCAGGGCGTCGACCGCGCCAAACCGGAAGACCAGGGCGCCGGCGACCAGGGCCTGATGTTCGGCTACGCCAGCAACGAAACCGACGTGCTGATGCCCGCGCCGATCTGCTTCAGCCACCGCCTGGTCGAGCGCCAGGCCGAAGCGCGCAAGTCCGGCCTGCTGCCATGGCTGCGCCCGGATGCGAAATCCCAGGTCACCTGCCAATACGAAAACGGCAAGGTAGTCGGCATCGACGCCGTGGTGCTGTCCACTCAGCACAACCCGGAAGTGTCGCTGAGCGATCTGCGTGAAGGCGTGATGGAGCTGATCATCAAGCACGCCCTGCCAGCCGAGTTGCTGCATAAAGGCACGCAGTTCCATATCAACCCAACCGGCAACTTCGTGATCGGCGGCCCAGTGGGCGACTGCGGTCTGACCGGGCGCAAGATCATCGTCGACAGCTACGGCGGCATGGCCCGTCATGGTGGCGGCGCGTTCTCCGGCAAGGACCCATCCAAGGTTGACCGTTCGGCGGCCTACGCCGGTCGTTACGTGGCGAAGAACATCGTTGCCGCCGGCCTCGCCGAGCGCTGCGAAATTCAGGTGTCCTACGCCATCGGCGTGGCCCAGCCGACCTCGATCTCGATCAACACCTTCGGCACCAACAAGGTGGCGGACGACCTGATCATCAAGCTGGTGCGCGAGGTGTTCGACCTGCGCCCTTACGCCATCACCAAGATGCTTGATCTGCTGCACCCGATGTACCAGGAAACCGCGGCCTACGGCCACTTCGGCCGCACGCCGAAGCAGAAGACTGTCGGCGACGACAGCTTCAGCACCTTCACCTGGGAGAAGACCGACAAGGTCGCCGACCTGCGCGCCGCCGCCGGCCTGTAAGCCCAAATCGGCTGAATAGAAAACCCGCTAAGGCGGGTTTTTTATTGCCTCAACGGGCGACTCGCCGCACTAGGGCATCGGCGTAAACCAATAGGCAGGCTTGTCGAACGGATGGTTCGAGGAAAGATGGGGGTTGGCAATCCTCAATGTACGCCGACGATCCAGGCCGAGCTGCTCGATGGTGGCGGCATATTCTTCGGTAAACAGCCGATCTAGGGTGCCATCGGCAATCAGCGCTAGCATGCCCTCCTCGACACGCTGCGCGCGCAGCCGCCCCTCGTCGGTACGGGCAAACCAGAAGTACACCGGCAACGGGTAATACAGCAGCAACTCGCGCTCGATGGCCATCTGCGGGTATTGCGTGCGCCAATGCGCCAGCTCACCACTCACCTCACTGACGCCTCGGCCGAAGGCATCGAAACGCCGCAGCATCAGCATATGGAACAGGCCCTCATAACTGCTGCCGGTGACCACTGGTAAACCAGCAGCCCGGTACACCGCGACATCAGACCACTCACGCTGCTGACCAAAGCGCAGCTGGCGTAACTGCTCCAACGACTGCACACCGGCAAAGCGCGGCTGATCCTCGGCCTGAATCAGGAACACCCGGTAACCGAGCAAGCCCTTGTCGACCGGAATCTTTACCGGCAGCAGCGCCTCTTCCAGGGTCTGCGTGGCATCCAGCACCAGGGTATTGAGGCCAACCTGCGGGCGCTGCATCTCGACTACCTGCAGCTTCTCGCTCATCGGCAGGCCAGGCTCAAGCCGATAATCGCCGTACTTGCTGCGCGTCACCTCCAGCGCCGCACGCAATACGCGCCAGTGATAGTCATAGCGCTGATCACCCGCCGTTTCCGGCGCGTTGTGCACAAAACGCCACTGCGGCGCCACATCATCAGCCGCACGCACCACACCAAAAGGCGCAAAGCCCATAGCACACAGGCACACACACACCCGACTAAACCGCTGCAAACCCATTGGCATAACGACAACCACCCCCAAACACGCGCTAAAGCGGACCCGACAAGCATAGCTGCTACGCTGGGTAAACCGCTCCCGAGCAAGGATGCTCAGCATGAAAGCCGCCCTCGCGCTGTTATTCACCGCCTTAACCTTCGAAACCTGGGCCGCACCCTGCCCGGACTGGCCAGAGCAACGCGCCGAGCTGGAAATCGCCGCCCTGAGCCAGCAACTGGCGGCCTGGGACGACGCCTACCATCGCCAGGGCCAATCACTGGTAGCCGACGAGCTCTATGACCAAGCCAGCGCCAACCTGCAGCGCTGGCTTGCCTGCTTCCCTGAAATCAAAGTTGCCACGACAGACCCGCTCAGCACCAGCAACGGCCGCCATCAACACCCTACCGCGCATACCGGCCTGCGCAAACTGGCCGATAGTCACGCGGCAGGCGCCTGGATCGCCAGCCGCGAGGATGTGTGGGTTCAACCCAAGGTCGATGGCGTTGCCGTCAGCCTGGTCTATCGCGATGGCCAGCTGCAGCAGCTGATCAGCCGTGGCGATGGCCGTACGGGACAAGACTGGAGCATCCACGCCCGCCACCTGCCGGCCATTCCCGTGCAACTGCCCAAGCCGCTCAACCTGGTGCTGCAGGGCGAACTGTACTGGCGTCTGCCTGGGCATATCCAGCACAAGGCCGGCGGCCTTGGTGCGCGTAGCAAGGTCGCCGGGCTGATGAGCAGGCAAACGCTAACCGCCAAGGAAGCCGCCGGCATTGGCCTGTTTGTCTGGGATTGGCCCGACGGCCCGGCCTTGATGCCGCAGCGCTTGCAACAGCTGGCGGAGCTGGGTTTTGCCGACAGCCAGCAGTTCAGCCAAGCAATCCGCAACCTGGAACAGGCCGCCCACTGGCGCGAGCGTTGGTACAACAGCGCCCTGCCCTTCGCCACCGATGGCGTGGTGCTGCGCCAGGGGCAACGCCCGGCGGCCGCGCGCTGGCAAGCCGAACCACCGCACTGGGCGGCGGCCTGGAAATATCCGGTCAGCCAGGCTTTGGCCGTAGTGCAGGCGGTGGACTTTCGCATCGGCCGCAGCGGGCGCATCACCCCGGTGCTGCGCGTACAACCGGTCAAGCTGGATGATCGACGCATCGAATATGTCAGCGCCGGCTCGCTGCAACGCTGGCAGGCGCTGGACATCCGCCCCGGTGATCAAGTGGTGCTCCGCCTGTCGGGGCTGACCATCCCCGCGCTGGACAGCGTGCTCTGGCGCACCCAACAACGCGCCGCACTGCAAGTGCCTGACCCTGCGGCCTATCACCCACTGAGCTGCTGGCGCGCCACCCCGGCCTGCGCTAGCCAGTTCCGCGCACGCCTGGCCTGGCTCAGCAGTAAACAGGGCCTGGCGTTGCCGGGCGTAGGCCCAGGCACCTGGGACAAACTGCTGCACGCGCAACAACTCGACAGCCTGCTCGACTGGTTGCACCTCTCAGCGGAACAACTCAAAAGTATTCCAGGCCTGGGCCCACGCAGCGCCAGCGCCCTGCAACAGAGTTTCGATCTGGCCCGCGAACGCCCCATGCAGGACTGGCTACGCGCGCTCGGCCTGCCGGGCAATGGCAATCTGGCGCTGGACGCCGACTGGGACAGCCTGGCGCAACGCAGCGTAGCCGACTGGCAACGCCAACCTGGCATCGGCCCGCAGCGCGCAGCGCAGTTGCAAGCCTTCTTTCAACACCCCGAAGTGCAGGCCCTGCGCGCGCAACTGCGCGCGGCGCAGATAGCGGGGTTCTGAGCGATCATCAGAAGGCGCGAAACTCTTCATGACAGGCCTTGCAGCTGTCTTCGACACGCTGCATAGGCGCAGCCAGCGCCTCAGGCTTTAACGGCTGTGCGGCCGTGGCGGCCACCAGCGCCGCGGTGCTGGCTTCCATGGCCTGGGCCAGTTCCTGAAAGCGCGCCTGGCGTTGCCAGACTTCATCTTTGGCGCGGCTTTCACCGCCCTCTTCTTCGCGTACCTGCGGGAAGTGCTGCCAGGGCGTGCGGGTCAGCTGATCGAGCTTGGCGGCGCCCTCAACAAATGCCTGCTCCTTGAACGCCAACCGCCCGCGCAACATGCCGCCGAGGTCTTCGCTGACCTTGAGCATCTGCTTGAAAATGCTCTGGCGCTGGCCTTGCGGCGAATTGGGGTCAACACCGCCGCAGCCACTTACAGCCAGCGCCAGTACAACCAGGGACAAGGTTTTAAGCTTCATAACACCTTCAATGCCAACAGCCGGGTGGATAACGGGCGACAGTATCGCCACCCGTCCGTCACCGGCCAAGCGTGGTGTTTTGCCGCAGATGTCAGAAGCTGCGCGGGCGCTGGTGCGCAGAGGTTAAGCGGAGACCACAAACAGGCTGACGATCAGCGCCATCCCGGCGAACCACACCAGCGAACGGATCGGCCCCCAGTCGGCCAGGTAGCAGAGGAAATACAGCACCCGGCTGAGCACAAAGGCAATAGCCAGTTGATCCAACAACCCCTGCTCAGCGCCGCCGGCCTGGTGGGCGATAATTACCGCTGCGGCGAATGCCGGCGTCACCTCAAAGCCGTTGAGCTGGGCGTTGTTGGCACGTTTGCGCCAGCCCTCCAGGCCAGAGAGAAACGCGCGCGGGTCCTGATTGGCACGCGGTCCGTAGCCTGGGCCAAGGAACTTGGCAGTGGCGGTACTCAAGTAAGGCAGGAAGATGGCGATCAGCACGCACCAGTAGGCGAGGGTCATACAGGCTCCAAAGGCTAAAACAGTGAGGCTTGCAGCCTGCCTCAGGTGCACCACCAAGGCCATGGCTGAACTGGCCAGAAGGCACGGCGCAACAGCCAATTCGCCCGACAGAAAGCCTTGGGCTTATGCGCCAGGCTGGCTATACTTCGCCAGCTTCACGCAGCCGGCACAGCTCCGGTTGCTCCCGCCACCTGTCCGAGGGGCGCTGCAGCATGCGGTAAGTGTGTTTTGAATCCCCAAGCCTCGCATTCCAGCAATGCAATCAGGCGGATTCAAATCAAACTTCCGCCTGTCAGGCTCGGATGGGGCGTTAACCATACGCATCAACGGCGCCCATTCGCAGACAACGAATGGAGAGCTTTTTATGAGCGCCGCTTTTAACGATTTCAAAGTCGCCGACATTTCCCTGGCTGCCTGGGGCCGTCGCGAAACCATCATCGCCGAATCCGAAATGCCAGCCCTGATGGGCCTGCGCCGCAAATACGCCGGTGAGCAGCCGCTGAAAGGCGCGAAGATCATCGGCTGCATCCACATGACCATCCAGACCGCCGTGCTGATCGAAACCCTGACTGCACTGGGCGCTGAAGTACGCTGGTCGTCGTGCAACATCTTCTCGACTCAGGACCAGGCCGCTGCCGCCATCGCTGCCGCCGGTATCCCGGTATTCGCCTGGAAGGGCGAGACCGAAGAAGAGTACGAGTGGTGCATCGAGCAAACCATCCTAAAAGATGGCCAGCCGTGGGATGCCAACATGATCCTCGACGACGGCGGCGACCTGACCGAGATCCTGCACAAGAAATACCCGCAGATGCTTGAGCGCATCCACGGCGTCACCGAAGAGACCACCACCGGCGTACACCGCCTGCTGGACATGCTGGCCAAGGGCGAGCTGAAAATCCCGGCAATCAACGTCAACGACTCGGTGACCAAGAGCAAGAACGACAACAAGTACGGCTGCCGTCACAGCCTGAGCGACGCGATCAAGCGCGGCACCGACCATCTGCTGTCCGGCAAGCAAGCGCTGGTGATTGGCTACGGCGACGTGGGCAAGGGCTCCGCCCAGTCGCTGCGCCAGGAAGGCATGATCGTCAAGGTCACCGAAGTTGACCCGATCTGCGCCATGCAGGCCTGCATGGACGGCTACGAAGTGGTTTCTCCGTTCAAGGACGGCATCAATGACGGCACCGCCGCCAGCATCGACGCACAGCTGCTGAGCAAGATCGACCTGATCGTCACCACCACCGGCAACGTCAACGTCTGCGACGCCAACATGCTCAAGGCCCTGAAAAAGCGCGCAGTGGTGTGCAACATCGGTCACTTCGACAACGAAATCGACACCGCCTTCATGCGCAAGAACTGGGCGTGGGAAGAAGTGAAGCCACAGGTGCACAAGATCCACCGCACCGGCGCTGGCAGCTTCGACCCGCACAACGATGACTACCTGATCCTGCTGGCCGAAGGCCGTCTGGTTAACCTGGGCAACGCCACCGGCCACCCAAGCCGGATCATGGATGGCTCGTTCGCCAACCAGGTGCTGGCGCAGATCTTCCTGTTCGGCCAGAAGTACGCCGACCTGAGCCCTGCACAGAAAGCCGAGCGCCTGACCGTGGAAGTGCTGCCGAAGAAACTTGACGAAGAAGTAGCCCTGGAAATGGTCAAAGGCTTCGGCGGCGTAGTCACGCAGCTGACCAAGACTCAGGCCGACTACATCGGCGTAACCGTCGAAGGCCCGTTCAAGCCGCACGCTTACCGCTATTGATGCGTAGGTTGGGTTGGCCGCACGGCCGACCCATCGAGAACCCTGGTGGGTTAGCCTACGGCTGACCCACCCTACGGAATGTCCTTATGTCTCAAGAACGCCGTTACAGCTTCGAGTTCTTCCCCACTAAGACCGAAGCCGGGCACGAAAAACTGATGAACGTGGCGCGCCAGCTGGCGACCTACAAACCGGATTTCTTCTCCTGCACCTACGGTGCCGGTGGCTCCACCCGCGACCGTACGCTGAACACCGTGCTGCAACTCGATGGCGAGATCAAGGTGCCAGCCGCGCCGCACCTGTCCTGCGTCGGTGACAGCAAGGCCGAGCTGCGCGAGCTGCTCAACCTGTACAAAAATGCCGGAATCAAGCGCATCGTCGCCCTGCGCGGCGACCTGCCTTCCGGTATGGGCATGGCCAGCGGCGAGCTGCGTTACGCCAACGAACTGGTCAGCTTTATCCGCGAAGAAACCGGTGATCACTTCCATATCGAAGTGGCCGCCTACCCGGAAATGCACCCGCAGGCGCGCAATTTCGAGGACGATATCGCCAACTTCGTGCGCAAGGCCAAGGCCGGCGCGGACAGTGCGATCACCCAGTACTTCTTCAACGCCGACTGCTACTTCTACTTCGTCGAGCGCGTGCAAAAGCTGGGCGTGGATATTCCGGTGGTGCCGGGCATTATGCCCATCACCAACTACAGCAAACTGGCGCGCTTCTCCGACGCCTGTGGTGCTGAGATCCCGCGCTGGGTGCGCAAACAACTGGAAGCTTACGGTGACGATACCGACAGCATCCAGGCGTATGGCGAGCAGGTCATCACTGAAATGTGCGAGCGCCTGCTACAAGGTGGCGCCCCGGGCCTGCACTTCTACAGCATGAACCAGGCCGAACCGAGCCTGGCGATCTGGAACAACCTCAAGCTGCCACGCTGAGGCGCACGCCCCCATCCATGGCACCGCCGGTGCCATGGACATTTAGCGGCACATCGTCATCCCGCGCCTGTGACTTCAGCAGAGCGCCCTGCCTCAGACATATCCTGCAGCGACTCGACATCGACGCCGACTTGACCACAAGGTCAGCCCTGCATAGCTTGAAGCTCAAGACCTCCATGGAGTTGCACAATGGTCAGCAGAAAAACCATCAACGCCTCAGTCACCCCCAAAGGCAGCCTGGAAACCCTCTCGCAGCGTGAAGTGCAGCAGCTGCGCGAAACCGGTTCCGGCAGCGTCTATGCGCTGTTCCGCCAGTGCGCCCTGGCGATTCTCAACACCGGCTCGCACAGCGATAACGCCAAGACCATTCTGGAAGCCTACCCGGACTTCGAAATCCGCATCCTGCAGCAGGATCGCGGCATTCGCCTGGAACTGTTCAACGCTCCGGCCGACGCCTTCGTCGATGGTGAAATGATCGCCAGCACCCGCGAGATGCTGTTCAGCGCCCTGCGCGACATCGTCTACACGCAGAGCGAGCTGGAGAACAAGCGCGTCGACTTCGGCAGCTCCCAGGGCATCACCGATTACGTCTTCCACCTGCTGCGCAACGCCCATACCCTGCGCGCCGGCGTCGAGCCGAAGATCGTGGTGTGTTGGGGCGGCCACTCGATCAGCACGGAAGAATACAAATACACCAAGAAAGTCGGCCACGAGCTGGGCCTGCGCGGCCTGGACATCTGCACCGGCTGTGGCCCCGGCGTAATGAAGGGGCCGATGAAAGGCGCGACTATTTCCCACGCCAAACAACGCAACGTGCATGGCCGTTATCTGGGCCTGACCGAGCCGGGCATCATCGCCGCCGAAGCGCCCAACCCGATCGTCAATGAGCTGGTGATCCTGCCGGATATCGAGAAGCGCCTGGAGGCCTTCGTCCGTGTCGGCCACGGCATCATCATCTTCCCTGGCGGCGCGGGCACAGCCGAGGAGCTGCTGTATTTCCTCGGCATCCTGATGCACCCGGACAACCAGAACATCCCCTTCCCGCTGATCATGAGCGGGCCACGCAGCGCCGCCGCCTACCTCGAACAGCTGCATGAGTTTATCGGCGCGACCCTGGGTGAAGCGGCGCAGCAGCGCTACCGCATCATCATCAACGACCCCGAGCAGGTCGCCCGGGAAATGGCCGAAGGGATCAAGGCGGTGAAACAATTCCGCCGTGAACACAACGACGCCTTCCACTTCAACTGGCTGCTGAAGATCGACGAGAGCTTCCAGCACCCGTTCGAGCCAACCCACGCCAATATGGCCAGCCTCAAGCTGACCCGCGAGCAACCGGTGCATGAACTGGCGGCCAACCTGCGCCGGGCGTTTTCCGGGATTGTCTCGGGCAACGTCAAGGACAAGGGTATCCGCCTGATCGAACAGTACGGCCCTTACGAGATCACCGGCGACCGCGACATCATGCAGCAGCTCGACCAATTGCTGCAGGCCTTCGTCGATCAGCATCGGATGAAGCTGCCGGGCAACAGCGCCTATGTACCCTGCTACAAACTGACCCGCTAATCGGTGAAACCCGCGCCGTTACTGGTATGGCAACGGCGCGCGACCACCGAGCAGGCAGACGCTCGCACAGACCGGCCGCTCTGTTATACTCGGGCCTTCCCGCCAGGCTTGCGCCCGGATGCTAGCCCCCAGAGGCCAGTAGTACCGGACGGGATTACGCCCCCCAAGCGTGATTCAAGCCAGGCAATACACCCCATAGGGCTGCGCCCTCACTAGACAGGATTACACATGTCCTTTGCCTCCCTCGGTCTCTCCGAGGCTTTAGTCCGTGCGGTCGAATCCGCCGGCTACACCCAACCCACTCCGGTGCAACAGCGGGCCATCCCCGCCGCGTTGCAAGGTCGCGACCTGATGGTGGCGGCCCAGACGGGTACAGGTAAGACAGGCGGTTTTGCCCTGCCGATCCTCGAGCGACTGTTCCCCAACGGTCACCCGGATCGCGAACAGCGTCACGGCCCGAAACAACCGCGCGTCCTGGTATTGACCCCGACCCGCGAACTGGCCGCCCAGGTGCATGACAGCTTCAAGCTGTATGCCCGCGATTTGAAATTCGTCAGCGCCTGCATCTTCGGCGGCGTTGGCATGAACCCGCAGGTGCAGGCCCTGGCCAAGGGCGTCGACGTACTGGTGGCCTGCCCCGGCCGCCTGCTCGACCTGGCCAACCAGCGCGCCATCGACCTGTCGCATGTAGAAATCCTCGTCCTCGACGAAGCCGACCGCATGCTCGACATGGGCTTTATCCACGACGTGAAGAAGGTCCTCGCCAAGCTTCCGGCCAAACGCCAGAACCTGCTGTTCTCGGCGACCTTCTCGAAAGACATCACCGACCTGGCCGGCAAGCTCCTGCACAACCCGGAACGCATCGAAGTCACGCCGCCGAACACCACGGTCGAGCGTATCGAACAGCGGGTATTCCGCGTTCAGGCCAGCCACAAGCGCGCCCTGCTCGCCCACCTGATCACCGCTGGCGCCTGGGAACAGGTACTGGTCTTCACCCGTACCAAGCACGGCGCCAACCGCCTGGCCGAATACCTCGACAAGCACAACCTGCCGGCTGTGGCGATCCACGGTAACAAGAGCCAGAACGCCCGCACCAAAGCCCTGGCTGACTTCAAGGCCGGCAATGTGCGCATTCTGGTGGCCACCGATATCGCCGCCCGCGGTCTGGATATCGATCAGCTGCCGCACGTGGTCAACTTCGAGCTGCCGAATATCGAAGAAGATTACGTGCACCGCATCGGCCGTACCGGCCGTGCTGGCCGCAGCGGTGAGGCGATCTCCCTGGTTGCTCCGGATGAAGAGAAGCTGCTCAAGGGCATCGAGCGCATGACCAAGCAGAAGATCGGCGACGGTGATCTGCTCGGTTTTGATGCCAGCACCGTCGAGGCCGAGCGCCCGGAAGTGCGTGAGCCGCAGAAGCCACGTCAACCGCGCGGCGCCAAGCCGGAAGGCGAACGCCATGGCGGCGGGCGCAAGGACAAAGGCAAGGACAGCGGTCGCGACAACAACCGCAGCAAGCCCCAGGGCGGCCGAAGCCAACAGCCGCGTGGCGCATCATCAAGCCGCGCCGCCGCGCCAGCCGTGCCCGCACTCCCTCCGGACCGCGCGCCGGACGAGTTCCGCGACGATGAAATCGATAATTTCGGCAACCGTGCCGACTATGTAAGCCCGAACCAGAACAAGCAGCAGAACCGTGGCCGTCGGCCCGGTGCGCCTGCTGCACCAAGCGGTCCGAGCGCCAGCAATGGCGTCGGCCTGGGTGCTCGTCCAGCTAAGCCACCGCGCAGCAATGGCGGCGGTGCAAATGCTGGCGGCCAAGGCCGTCGCCAGGGCTCAGGCTCTGCAGGCCAGGGTGGTCAGGGCCGTAATGGCTCCGGTCGCGCACGTCCGCCGCGTGACACCCGCACCACCTCGCTGAACCGCGATGAGCTGCCACGCCAGGAAGCCGCAGTGAAAAGCCCACGCGACAAGCAACCGGTGATCGTGCACAAGGGCTCGCGCCTGGACCGCTTCCCGACACCGGAGCAGCTCGACGAACTGGCGAGCGCACGTCCGCGCGGCGAAAAGCCGGCCCTGCTGACGCGTAACCGCGAAGAGTCGTAACTCGCTAGCCGTACACAAAAACGCCGCCCAATGGGCGGCGTTTTTGTTTGTGCATAGTAAGCGTTGCAGGTCACGCCATCGGCATGGGTATCGCTACGCTCGACCCATCCTACTTGCGTACGCCTTCAACCGAGATGATCAGCTCAACGCTTTCCGACGCTGGGCCCAGATCCTTGGTGATGCCGAAGTCTTTCAGCTTCAGCGTGGTGCTGCCCTCGAAGCCAGCACGGTAGCCGCCCCACGGGTCCTTGCCTTCACCGATAAACTTGGCGGCAATCACTACCGGCTTGGTCACGCCATTAAGGGTCAGGTCGCCGGCGATATCGGCAGTGCCTTCACCAGTGGAGGTAACGGCAGTGGAGGCGAAGGTCGCGGTTGGGTGCTTGCTGACGTTGAGGAAGTCACCGCTGCGGATGTGCTTGTCGCGCTCGGCATGGTTGGTGTCGACGCTGGTGGTGTTCAGTGTCACGTTAACCTTGCTGTCCTGCGGCTTGGCGGCGTCGAAGCTGAAGCTGCCGTCAAAATCCTTGAACGTACCGTACAGCCAGCTGTAGCCGAGGTGGCTGATCTTGAAATTGACGAAGGCGTGCTGGCCTTGCTTGTCGATGGCGTAATCAGCCGCCATCGCCTGACCAGCGCCGATCAGTGCGCCACCAAGTGCCAGGGCTACGAGGGTTTTCTTCAACATGGGCATGCTCCTTGTGAGTGTGGGATGGGGCCTAAACAGCCCCGGAAACAGCAAAGGTCATTAGCGACCAAACATCCGCGTCAGCGTACGGTCACGATCAATAAAGTGGTGTTTCAACGCAGCCAGGGCATGAATGCCAGCAAAGATCACCAGCGCCCACGCCAGGTATTCATGCACCAGACCGGCGATATCTTCCTGATCAGGAATGCTGGTCAGGCTGGCCGGTACTTCAAACAGGCCGAACACCGGGATGCCGCGCCCGTCAGCCGTAGAAATCAGGTAGCCAGAAATCATCAGCACAAACAGCCCCAGGTAGAGAAAGCTGTGGCCCAGCTTGCTGGCCAGGCGGGTCATCCGCCCGTGGTTGGGCAAGCTCGCCGGTGGCGGACTGAACCAGCGCCACAACACCCGAGCCAGCATCACCGCAAACAGCACCAGGCCGATGCTCTTGTGCAGGTCCGGTGCGGTCTGCCGCCAGCTGCTGTAGTAGTCCAGGCCGACCATCCAGTAACCCAGGCCAAACAGGCCAAACACGGCCAGCGCCACCAGCCAGTGCATCAGGATGCTGACCAAGCCGTAGTGAGAAGAGCTATTGCGCCATTGCATTGCAAACTTTCCAAAGGAAGGACTAGGACCGCGAGTGGAGCAAGACTAGCAACAAACCTATCGACTAAAAGCGGAAATTTTCGCTTTGAAATATCGAGAAATACGATGCGTTACCCGATCCTTTAACTCAGCCGAATTAGTCTAGCGGCACTCGGCAAAGTTCAGCAGGCCGGCTACAAACGGCAGGATAGAGGGGATCAGCGGGAAACCTGGGTCATCAAGCGCAGTTGTGCCGTCCATCCTCCGCAGTGCTTCTGGTAGGCTTGGCGCAGATGATTGCGAGCCGAGGAAGAAGTAGAGCGATGAGCCTGAACGACCAGTGGATGCAGCGTGACCTGAAAGTGCTCTGGCACCCCTGCACGCAAATGAAGGACCACGAACAGCTGCCGCTGGTGCCGATCAAGCGCGGCGAAGGCGTATGGCTTGAGGACTTCGACGGCAAGCGTTACCTCGATGCGGTCAGCTCCTGGTGGGTCAACGTGTTCGGCCACGCCAACCCACGGATCAATCAGCGCATCAAGGATCAGGTCGACCAGTTGGAGCATGTGATCCTCGCCGGCTTCAGCCATCAGCCGGTGATCGAATTATCCGAGCGCCTGGTCAAGATGACCCCGGCAGGTCTGGACCGGGTGTTCTACGCCGACAACGGCTCATCCTGCATCGAAGTCGCGCTGAAGATGAGCTTTCACTACTGGCTCAACGTCGGCAAACCGGCGAAGAAGCGCTTCGTCACCCTCTCCAACAGTTACCACGGCGAGACCATCGCGGCGATGTCGGTGGGCGATGTCGCGCTGTTTACCGACACCTACAAGGCGTTGCTGCTCGACACCATCAAGGTGCCCAGCCCGGACTGCTACCACCGCCCCGACGGCATCAGTTGGGAAGAACATTCGCGCAACATGTTCCTGGCCATGGAACAGACCCTGGCCGAGCACGGCCATGAAGTCGCGGCGGTAATAGTCGAGCCGCTGATCCAGGGCGCCGGCGGCATGCGCATGTATCACCCGATCTACCTCAAGCTGCTGCGCGAAGCCTGCGACCGCTACGGCGTGCACCTGATCCACGACGAGATTGCCGTAGGCTTCGGCCGCACCGGAACGATGTTCGCCTGCGAACAGGCCGGCATCCGTCCGGATTTCCTCTGCCTATCGAAAGCGCTGACTGGCGGCTATCTGCCGCTGGCCGCCTGCCTGACCACCAACGAGGTGTACCAGGCGTTCTACGACGACTACTCGACCCTGCGCGCCTTCCTCCACTCGCACAGCTACACCGGCAATCCGCTGGCCTGCGCCGCCGCCCTGGCAACCCTGGATATCTTCGAGCAGGACAATGTGATTGAGGCCAACAAGGCGTTAGCCGCGCGGATGGCCAGCGCCACCGCGCACCTGGCCGATCACCCGCATGTCGCCGAAGTGCGTCAGACCGGCATGGCCCTGGCCATCGAGATGGTGCAGGACAAAGCCAGCAAAACCGCCTACCCCTGGCAGGAGCGTCGCGGCCTCAAGGTGTTCCAGCACGCGCTGGAGCGCGGCGCACTGCTGCGACCACTGGGCAGCGTGGTGTATTTCCTGCCGCCTTACGTGATCACCCCCGAGCAGATCGACTTTCTTGCCGAGGTGGCCAGCGAAGGCATCGACATCGCCACCCGCACCTCGGTCAGCGTGGCGCAAGGCAATGCCAACTACCCAGGGTTTCGTGATCCGGGCTAGAAGTAGGGTGGATCGGGGCGCGTAGCTGACGCTTCACCCATCCACCATTGCGATATTGCGGTGGATGAAAAGAGCGTCATCCACCCTACGGATTTCAATGCGCACGGCTCACCCTGAGGCTAAAATTCGCGCCTTTATTCTAGGTTCACCTCTTATGCGCCTATCCCGTTTCTTTATCGATGCCTCCCTCTCCCTCGGCCAGCACGAGCTGCCGGAGGCTCAGGCCCACTATATCGGCCGTGTGCTGCGGCATGCCGTGGGCGATGCGGTGCAATTGTTCGATGGCAGCGGTCAGGAATACCGCGGCGAGCTGATCGAGGTGGGCAAGAAAAGCGTGCGCGTCGAGTTGCGCGAAGCCTTTGCCGGCCAGGCCGAATCCCCCCTGCATATTCATCTGGGCCAGGGTCTGTCGCGCGGTGAGCGAATGGATTGGGCGATTCAGAAAGCCACCGAACTGGGCGCCAATGAAATCAGCCTGATAGTCAGCGAGCGCTGCGAAGTGCGCCTCAAGGATGAACGCGCCGACAAGCGCATGGCGCATTGGCGGCAAGTGGCGATCAGCGCCTGCGAGCAATGCGGGCGCTCGGTGCTGCCGATCATTCACCCACCCATTAGCCTCGCGGACTGGCTGGGGCAGGTAACCGCCGAACTCAAGTTGGTGCTGCACCCAGTCGCCGAGCCCTGGGCCAGCCACCCGCAGCCTAAGTCGCTGGCCTTTCTGATCGGCCCGGAAGGTGGTCTAAACGACAACGAAGTCGCCTTGGCTAAAGCCCAGGGCTTCCACGCTGCCCGCCTCGGCCCGCGTGTGCTACGCACGGAAACCGCACCGGTAGTGGCATTGAGTGTGGCGCAG
Source organism: Pseudomonas sp. (assembly GCF_030684895.1). Classification (GTDB taxonomy): domain Bacteria; phylum Pseudomonadota; class Gammaproteobacteria; order Pseudomonadales; family Pseudomonadaceae; genus Aquipseudomonas. The sequence continues at coordinate 48,472 of NZ_JAUXXP010000067.1, forward strand.
CAGTTGTGGGGCGATTTCTAGGCCCACTTTCGCGCCATAAAAAAGGTTCATCGCGCTTTCCCGGGGAAGGCGGCCTTGATTTTCAGGAAGAAGTAGTCCGAGTCCCTGAAGCCATAGGCCATACGCTTGATCACCTTGATGCGGTTGTTCACCCCTTCCAGCAGGCTGGTATGCATGCG
>NZ_JAUXXP010000073.1 GCF_030684895.1 Pseudomonas sp.
TCCAAATAAGCGACGAGGAACGCCGCATCGCGCAAAAACCGGCCCGGCCCTTCGGGTTGCGCAGGAAATGGCCCCCGCTGTTGTTGCAGGACTTGGCAAGGGAACAACCATTACCTGCGTCCTGCGCCTAACCGGGGGCCATTTCTTGCTGCAACGCGGTTCGCGATGAAACCGCAACAGACCCTAATATTTATCAGCATCGAGGAAGACCCAACATGAGTACGTTGAATCTGCAAATCGCCACCACCATCAGTAATCGCGCCCTGGCTGTCGGCCGGGAAATCTCTGCAGCACCGCTGACCGTGGCCGTGCTGGATGCCGGTGGGCACCTGATCAGCCTGCAGCGTGAAGACGGCGCCAGCCTGCTGCGCCCACAAATTGCTATCGGCAAGGCCTGGGGCGCGCTGGCACTGGGCAAGGGCTCGCGTCTTATCGCCGCCGACGCACAACAGCGCCCGGCGTTTATCGGCGCGGTAAACAACCTGGCAGACGGTCAGCTGGTGCCGGCACCGGGTGGTGTGCTGATCCGTGATGAGCGCGGCGAGGTGATAGGCGCAGTGGGCATCACAGGCGATACCTCGGATATCGATGAGCAGTGCGCCGTCAGCGCTGTGGAATCGGTTGGGCTTAAGCCGGATGCGGGTATCGCTGCTTGATAGTGGACGGCTTGTGGGAGGGGCTTCAGCCGCGACTGTAACGATTAACAGCTCGCCGCTAAAGCGCCTCCCACAGGTTTCGTAGGCAATAAAAAACGGTGAATGCTTTGCGGCATTCACCGTTTTTATTAATTGCCGCTTTAAACCAAGGGCAGGGCGGATAACCAGGCTTAGGCGTTGGTGACCTGCTCGGATGAGCTGGGCTGAGTTTCGTCGATCTCGCAGCCCTTGATCACCAAGCGGATGATGGTCTGCGCGGCGGCTTCGTAGTCGGCTTCATCCAGGCTGGCTTTGCCGGTCACGGTGGAAATCTGCCAGTCGAAGTCGGCGTAGGTTTGAGTTGCGGCCCAGATGCTGAACAGCAAGTGATGCGGGTCAACCTTGGCCATCAGGCTCTGGTCGATCCAGCCCTGGATGCAGGAAATATTGTGTTTGGCCTGGGCATTAAGTTGCGCGGTCTGGTCGGCGGACAGATGCGGCGCGCCGTGCATGATTTCGCTGGCGAACACCTTGGAGGCAAACGGCAGCTCGCGGGAGATGCGGATTTTCGAGCGGATATAAGCGCGTAGCACGTCGGCGGGTTTACCCGGCTGATTGAACGGCGCGGAAGCTTCCAGCAGCGGTTCAATAATGCTTTCCAGCACTTCGCGGTAGAGGTTTTCTTTCGACTTGAAGTAGTAGTAAACGTTGGGCTTGGGCACCCCGGCCTTGGCGGCGATATCGCTGGTTTTGCTGGCAGCAAAGCCTTTGTCGGCGAACTCCTCACTGGCTGCGCGTAAAATCAGCTCTCTGTTACGCTCGCGAATACTGGTCATAAGCCTCTTTGCTTCTGTCGAACGCCCGTCGCTGGGCAGCGCCGGGATGGTAGCACCGGCTTTGCGCGGCGCTCAAGGCTTGTGGCCTGGGCTCTGGCGGGCTATCTGACTTTTAGGTCAGGTTGTTGTATACAACATTTAGTTTTTCTGTTTTTATCTCGGCTTATGTACTCATAACAAAAAGTCTCGGCTCGTTGAGCTCCAGGAGACACGTCGTGAACAATGAACTAGTCGACCCCTTCGGACGGCGCATCACCTATCTACGGTTATCGGTTACCGATCGCTGCGATTTCCGCTGCACCTATTGCATGAGTGAGGACATGGTGTTCGCCCCGCGCGAGCAGATCCTCAGCCTTGAAGAACTCTATGCAGTGGCGGACGCCTTTATCGGCTTAGGGGTCAAACGCATCCGCATCACCGGTGGCGAGCCGCTGGTACGCAAGAACCTGCTCAGCCTGCTGACCCGCCTGGGCCAGCGCCCGGAGCTGGAAGACCTGGCCATCACCACCAATGGCTCACAGCTGGCTGACCTGGCGCCGCAGTTACACGCAGCAGGGGTCAAGCGCCTGAATGTCAGCCTGGATTCGCTGCAGCGCGAGCGTTTTGCCGCCTTTACCCGACGCGACAAGCTCGATCAGGTGCTCGAAGGCATCGAGGTGGCGCGCGCTGCGGGTTTTCGCAAGATCAAACTCAATGCCGTGGTGCAGAAAGGCCGCAACGATGACGAAGTACTCGACCTGGTCGAGTTCGCCATGGCGCGCGGCCTGGACATCAGCTTTATCGAAGAAATGCCGCTGGGCAGTATTTCCAGCCACCAGCGCGAGCAGACTTTCTGCTCCAGTGATGAGGTGCGTGAGCGCATCGAGCAGCGTTATACTCTGGTGCGCAGCAGCAAACTGACCGGCGGGCCGTCGCGCTACTGGCAGGTGGTCGGCAGCGACACCCAGGTTGGCTTTATTTCACCGCACAGCCACAACTTCTGCGGCGACTGCAACCGCGTGCGCGTCACCGCAGAGGGCAAACTGGTGCTCTGCCTGGGGCATGAGAATGCCCTGGACCTGAAAAATCTGATGCGTGCCCATCCGGGTGACAGCCAGCGTCTGCGTGATGCCTTGATGCAGGCTTTGCAGTTGAAGCCTGAGCGTCATCACTTCGAGAGCGATGCCCAGGTACAGGTTATTCGCTTTATGAGCATGACCGGTGGCTAGCCCCTAGCCGCGACTTCATCGCCTTGGGCGGTTCCTTTGTTCCACTCTCATAATTAAACAGGAGGTTTGCTGTGAAGCCCTCGCACGTCTGCAGTTTGTTCGCCGTTGTCTGTTCCAGCGCGGTTAGCGCTGAAAGTTATGTGATCGGTGTAGAGAAACTGGCCTTTGCGCCGCACTACAGCATCGATGCGCAAGGCCAGTACCAGGGTTTTGCCCGTGATCTTTTTGACCTGTTCGCGCGAACCAGCGGGGTGGAGCTGAGCTACAAGGTGCTGCCCGTTGAACAACTGTTGCCCGCATTGCTCAGCGGCCAGGTGGACTTCAAATACCCCGACAGCGAAACCTGGGCGCCAGCGCAGAAAGCCGGCAAGACCCTGAGCTACAGCCAAGGCGTGGTCGAGTATGTCGATGGCGTGCTGGTGGCGCCGCAGCGCCATGGTCAGCCTATTGAGCAGATCAAGCGCTTGGCCATGGTCAACGGCTGGACGCCCTGGGGCTATCAGGAGCGTATCGATGCTGGGCAGATCGAGCTGACCTACAGCGATGATCTGCGCCAGATGATCCGCCAGGCGCTGAAGAAAGACACCGATGGCGCTTACTTCAACGTGGTGGTGGCGACTCATTATCTGGACAACATCCGCGCAAAACCGGGTGCACTGATCTTCGATGCGCAGCTGCCGCACAACCGTGGCAGCTTTAAGCTGTCGACACTCAAGCACACAGCCTTTATGCAGCGTTTCGATCGCTTCCTGGTCGAGCAGCAGAGTGAAATTGCCGCGCTGAAAAGCCAGTACAAGGTCGAGGCCAATCTGGATGCCGAGCGCATCGGCCTGGAGCAGTGGAAGCTGGAGTTTATCGAGCGGCAGAAGCGCAAAGACGCGCAATCACAGTAATGTGCTGAGCGAACAAAAACCGCTCCAGTGAGCAGTTTTTTTCTGCGCGCAATAGCAGTCTGCTTGTGGCCTTGGCGCAATAAAAAAGGGAATGGCAACAAGGCCATCCCCTTTTCGTGCGGGTGCCGCCTACCCGGCGATCCGCATCAAGCGCATAGGCTTAGAAGTGGTACTTCACCAGCGCTTGTACGGCAGTCTGATCGAAGCCATTGGTGGAGCCGTCGATTGGCTTGATGCCGTACTTGTTGTGCCACATGTTCAGCTCGGTACCGACATACAGCTTGCGACCTTCACCGAACAGCGCCTTGCCGGCATCCCATTTGATCTGGATCGAGGAGCCGACCGAAGTCTGGGTGCCGGCGTCCTTGGATGGGGCGCGCCAGTCGATATAGCCGTCGACCACGAAGTCTTGTTCGCCAATGGCGAACGGGTAGGCACCGGCTACGGTCAGCTGGGTGGTGTAACCGTTGCCTTGTTCGCTGGCCTTGAAGTCATGGTCGAAGAAGATGTGGTTGTTGATCTTCACGCGGTACAGGTTGGTCTGCAGGAAGGCGAAGCCCGGCGCGTCCCAGTCCAGGCCAATACCATAGAGGTAGTTCTCGGTGCCTGGGCCGCCATTGCCTTTCTCATAAGTGAAGGCGGCCTTGACGTCCTTGATTGGACCTACGGACAGGTCCTGGCCGGTCAACCAGCTGAGGCTGACGCGGGGTGAGAATTCCATGTAATAGAAGCTGTTCTTCTCTTTGACGTTCAGGTTGCCGAAGTTGCTGCCGCGTGCCTGGGCGTTATCGGCGTCGATGTAGTCGAGGAAGAAGAAGGTGTCGCCCCAGCTCCAGCCACTGGCGTTTTCCAGGGTAAAGGTGCTCTGTGAGCGCTGCTCTTCAGCGTTGTTGTTGAGGCGCTGGAAGTTGCTGCCGTAGAGGTAGGAGAGGCTGGTGTCTTGCCAGAGGAAGGCGTCACTGGCCAAGGCCTGTTGACCGGAAAACAGTCCAGCCGAGAGGGCGATGCCGTGGGGCAGGTGCTTCAGTTTCATCATGGTTTCCTTATTATTGGACGTACAAGGTTTCTCGACCCTGCGGCGAACCGCAGGATCTGTCAGGCAAAGGAGGGTGGTTCAGCTGGTACGTGGGGCCACGTTGAACTCGTTACGGCCGCTGTTAGGCGCATCCGTTGCACTGTCGTCCTGCGGGTTTTGCAGCACGGTGTGCAGGTGCGCCTCGGGGTCGTAGTCGTTTTCTTCCAGCTGCAGATGCTCTTCCGGTAGGAAGATGTTCAGCACAATGGCGCTGAAGGCACCGATGGTGATGGGCGAGCCGAAGATGTTCTTCAGCGCATCGGGCATCTGCGAGAGCACTTCCGGGACGGCCGCAACACCCAGGCCCAGGCCCAGGGAGATGGCCACGATCAGCACGTTGCGGCGATGCAGGCCCGCCTCGGTAAGGATCTTGATCCCCGCCACGGCCACGGTGCCGAACATGATCAGCGTGGCGCCACCGAGCACCGGTTTCGGCATCAGCTGCAATACCGCGCCTACTGCCGGGAACAGACCCAGCAGCACCAGAATGGCGGCGATGTAGAAGGCCACATGGCGGCTGGCCACGCCGGTCAGCTGGATCACGCCGTTGTTCTGGCTGAAGGTGGTCATCGGCAGGCTGTTGAACATCGCCGCCATAGCCGAGTTGCAACCATCGGCCAAGACCCCGGATTTGATTCGACGCATATACAGCGGGCCTTTGACCGGCTGCTTGGAAATGATCGAGTTGGCCGTCAGGTCGCCTGCGGTTTCCAACGGGGTGATCAGAAAGATCACCGCAATCGGCACAAACGCTACCCAGTCAAAGTTGAAGCCGTATTTGAACGGTACCGGCACGCTGATCAGCGGCACCTGGGCCATATTGGCGAAGTCCACCTTGCCGGTGAACCAGGCCACGCTAAAGCCCAGCACCAGGCCGATGATCACCGCCGAGAGGCGCACCACCTGCGACGGGAAGCGGTTGAGGATCACGATGGTGACCAGTACCAAGCCGCCGAGACCCAGATGGTGCAGCGCGCCGAGATCTGCGGCGCCGTAACCGCCGGCGATATCAGTCATGGCGACCTTGATCAACGACAAGCCCATCAAGCAGATGATGGTGCCGGTAACCACCGGGGTGATCACCCGGCGCAGCTTGTTGATGAACTGGCTGAAGGCGATCTCGACAAAGGCTGCGCAGAAGCACACGCCAAAGATCGTCGAGAGAATTTCTTCCTCACTGCCGCCACGGCCCTTGACGATAAACCCGGCGCTGAGAATCACGCTGAGAAAACCGAAGCTGGTGCCCTGCAGGCAGAGCAGGCCGGAGCCGACCGGGCCAATGCGCTTGGCCTGGATAAAGGTGCCGAGGCCGGACACGAACAGCGCCATGCTGACCAGATACGGCACATAGGCGCCGAGGCCGAGGACGCCACCGACAATCAGGGTAGGGGTGATGATGCCGACGAAGCTGGCCAGTACGTGCTGCAACGCGGCGAAGATCGCCGGAGCAAAGGCCGGGGTGTCGTGCAGTTGGTAGATCAGGTCGTTGTTTGCCACAGGCGGAGCCGTGGTCTCTGTGCTGCGAGTCGTGGTCATATCAGAGCCTGCCAGTTGTTTTTATACGGTCATGGGCTTGGCGAGGCTTCACGGCGCCTCTGTTCTGTACCGGCGTAGAAGTTGTCCACCTGGTCAGAATGGATCGACTATAGCAACTTGTTCACAGTGATAAAAACAATTTATTTTAAGATTGTGCACAAAAAATGAACCATCAGTCAGATAGCTGTGCAGCCAGCTATTGCTCGTGGCAAGCGGAGTGTTTTCGAGGGGGACGTGTTTCTACACCCAAGCCTGTGCAGGCTTGGCACAGAGGCAAATTACCCGGCGTCGCGGGTGGTGCGCAGGTAGATAAAGCAATGCCGCGCTCTTGTGGGCGCGGCATTTGGCTGGATCAGTTGAGCTGAGCGCCCTGGTCGATCCAGGCGCCGATCAGCTGACGCTCTTCCTGGGTCATCTGGGTGATATTGCCCAGCGGCATGATCTGCGAAGCAACGCTTTGCGCGTGAATCTTCGCGGCCTGGGCCTTGATCTGCTCCGGCGTGTCGAGGATAAAGCCGGCAGGCGGTGCGCTGAACATCGGGCTGCTGGGCGTGGCCGAGTGGCACACGCTGCAGCGTTGCTCAATCACGCTCTTGACCTGGGCAAAGCCACCAGCGCCCGTTGTGGCTTCAGTCGGAGCACTGGTCTCAGGAGCCGCTGTGGCTTCTGCTGGTTTTGCGGTTGTGTCGGCAGCCTTGGCGACAACTTCCGGGTGACCGCTGATACCCGTAGCCGGAACCGGGGCGTACTTGATTACTGCAGCTTGCGGCTCCTGCGGCGCAGCGGCCTTCATGCTCGGGCCAGTAACGAACGCCAGGCAGATCATGCCCAGTGCGGCGGCAGGTAGGGTCCAGACGTACTTGCTGCTGTCATGACGGGTGTTGAAGTAATGGCGCACCAGTACCGCCAGCATCGCGATGCCCGCCAGGATCAGCCAGTTGTATTGGCTGCCGTAGGTGCTTGGGAAGTGGTTGCTGATCATGATGAACAGCACCGGTAAGGTGAAGTAGTTGTTGTGGCGCGAGCGCAGCAGGCCTTTGGCCGGCAGGGTCGGGTCCGGCGTGGTGTTGTCTTCAATCGCCTTAACCAGCGCGCGCTGGGCCGGCATGATGGTGAAGAACACATTGCCGACCATGATGGTGCCGATAATGGCGCCGACATGGATATAGGCGGCGCGACCGCTGAAAATCTGGCTGAAGCCATAGGCGGCAGCGATGATCAGCACGAACAGCACAGCGCCAAGCAGCGCCGGGCGTTTACCCAGCGGCGAGTCACAAAGGAAGTGATACGCGATATAGCCCGCAATCATCGAACCGAAACCGATGGCAATGGCCATTTCCGGCGCCAGATCAACGCCCGGTTTGACCAGGTACAGGCTCGGGTTGAGGTAGTAGACCACTAGCATCAGGGCGATGCCCGACAGCCAGGTGAAATAGGCCTCCCATTTGAACCAGTGCAGGTTCTCCGGCATTTTCGGTGGGGCCAGTTTGTACTTTTCCAGGTGATAGATGCCGCCACCGTGAATCGCCCAAAGGTCACCAGACAGGCCTTCGCGGGGATTGCTGCGGTTGAGGTTGTTTTCCAGCCAGACGAAATAGAAGGATGCGCCGATCCAGGCCACGCCGGTGATCATATGCACCCAGCGAATGCTCAGGTTCAGCCACTCAATCAAATGTGCTTCCACAATCAGTACCTCATTCCCAGTGCCGGCACGCCGGTGCTGGGCTTCTCTTATTGGTGGGGGGCGAGGAGCAACAGCTCGTCGTCACTAAAGAAATGCTCATCGCAGTTGTTGCCAGAACCACTGCGATCAACCACCAGGAAGTCATCCCGCTTTTCGATCGTCAGCACCGGGTGGTGCCAAACGCCGCGATGGTAATTAATGCCCTGCTTGCCGTTGCTGCGGAAGGCGCGGACCAACCCTGATTCAGGTGCATCGCCAAGTGGCGCGACCACGATCAGAAAGGGATTGCCGAGCAGCGGGATAAACGCCTGACTGCCCTGCGGATGTCGCTCCAGCATGCGAATGGTCAGCGGCATATCCAGCGCCTCGGCACTGAAGATACTGATGATCGCCTTATCCTCTGGCTGTGCGGTCTCGACCGTGGCCAGTTTGTGATAGCGGCGAGTGGAGCCATTGTTGATCATGAAGAATTCACTGCCTTCGGTTTCGATAACGTCACCAAAGGGGGCGAAGGCTTCTTTGCTCAGCGGCTCGATGATCAATGTGCTCATGTGGGTCTTCTGTTTTTAAGTTCGTTGTCGATGCTTTGCTTTTGTAGGAGCGGCTGGGCGGCACTCCGCCTTGGCCGCGATGCTGTGAGTGTTTAAGAGCATCGCGGGCAAGCCCGCTCCTACAGGTCGTGCATTTACTTGGCGACTTTGCCGAACAGGCGCAGACGGCTGATGCCACCGTCCGGGAACACGTTCACCCGTACGTGGGTGATCGGGCCGAGGGCTTTGATCTGCTCGCTAAACTCATGCTCGGCGTGCATCGAAAGCTTCTGGCTTGGCAGCAGCTCGCGCCAGAACAGGCTCTGGGTCTCGATCTGGCTGTCGGTGCCGCCTTTGACGAAGGCCGCTTGGATCGAGCAGCTGTCCGGGTAGTTGCCCTTGAAGTGCAGGGTGTCGACGACGATGCGTTCGATCTCACCCGGATGACCAAGGGCGACAATCACCCAGTCGTTACCTGGGGTACGGCGACGTGCAGTCTCCCAGCCGTCGCCCATGTTGATGCCACGGCCCGGGTTGAGGATGTTGCTCATACGGCCGAAGTGTTCGTCCGAGCAGGCCAGGGCGCGACCGCCATTCAGTGCAGAAGCCAGGTCGACCTGTTCGTTGTCACCGGTGTTGGACCAGTCGCGGAACGGCACGCCGTATACGCGCAGACGGGCGACACCGCCGTCCGGGTAGATGTTGAAGCGCAGGTGGGTGAAGGCCTGGGCATTGGTGATTTCATGGTAGTGGTGGTTATTGCCTTGTAGCTCTACTGCGCCCAGCACTTCGGTCCACTCGGTAGCGTCGCTCGGGTCGCCTTCAGCCACAAAGCAACCTTCCAGGGACGCCGACGGCGGGAAGTTACCGGTGAAGAAACTGGTGTCGATGTCCACACCCTTGATCGAACCCGGTACGCCCAGGCGGATCACCGCGCTGTCGTAACCTTCAAAGCGCTTGCGGCGCGATTCCCAGCCATCCATCCACTTGCCGTTGTCATCGAACACGCCCTCCTTCCATACGGCCGGGGTCGGCTGGAACAGACGGTTAACGTCGGCGAACCAGTCGTCGGTGACCGAGATGGCCTTGGTGCCCAGGCGTGCGTCGGCGAGGTTGACGTATTTCTCAAAGGGTACGGCGTAAGCTTTCATGAAATGTCTGCCTTAGATGATGGCGTTGGGGAGGGCGGTGGGCGTGCGGCCTACAGCTGCTGCAAGCGCAGCAGCGCGATCTTGTTGATCTCGGCCAGGGCGCAGGCGAATTCCTGCTCCGGGGAGTTATGAATCCGCTCCTCGAAGGCCGCCAGGATCTGGTGCCGATTGCTGCCTTTCACCGCCATGATGAAGGGGAAGCCGAACTTGGCCTTGTAGGCATCGTTCAGTTCGGTAAAGCGGGCGAACTCTTCTGCGGTGCATTCATGAATGCCCGCACCGGCCTGCTCCGACGTCGAAGAGGCGGTTAACTCACCACGAACGGCTGCCTTGCCGGCCAGATCCGGGTGAGCATTGATCAGCGCCAGCTGTGCAGCGTGGCTGGCACTGAGCAACAGGTCGGCCATGCGCTGATGCAGGCCGTTGATTTCGTCAATGCTGGCGTCCGGGCTCCCGGCGTCCTGGCCCAGGTCAAAAGCCTTCTCGGCAACCCAGGGCGAATGCTCGTAGATGTCGGCGAAGACGTTGACGAAGTCTTCACGGCTCAGGTGGGACGGGGTCAGGGTTTGAAAACGGCTCATTTCGAGCTCTCCTTGGATGGCTCTTGCAGCGGATGGGTCGCGTGCCAGTGTTTGGCGATGTCGACGCGGCGGGCGCACCAGACTTTTTCGTGGCTCTGCACGTATTCAAGGAAGCGCGCCAGTGACGCCAGACGCGCCGGGCGGCCGAGTAGGCGGCAATGCATGCCGATCGAAAGCATCTTCGGCGCGCCGGCCACACCTTCGGCGTACAGCACATCGAAGGCGTCTTTCAGGTATTCGAAGAAGTCATCGCCTTTGTTGAAACCCTGCACCTGGGTGAAGCGCATGTCGTTGGTGTCCAGGGTGTAAGGAATCACCAGGTGCGGTTTGGCCGCGGTGCTGGCCGGGTCCCAGTAGGGCAGGTCGTCGTCGTAGGTGTCGCTGTCATACAGAAAGCCACCTTCTTCACGGACCAGGCGGCGAGTGTTCGGCCCGGTACGACCGGTGTACCAGCCCACCGGGCGTTCGCCGGTCAGTTCAGTCAGGATGCGAATGGCTTCGAGCATATGCTCGCGCTCTTCGGCTTCGCTCATGTTCTGGTAGTCGATCCAGCGGTAGCCGTGGCTGCAGATCTCGTGACCGGCGGCGACCATCGCCTTGATGGCATCCGGGTGACGCTGCGCGGCCATGGCCACGGCAAAGATGGTCAGCGGGATGCTGTGTTTCTGGAACAGGTTCAGCAAACGCCAGACGCCGGCACGGCTGCCATACTCGTAGAGCGACTCCATGCACAGGTTGCGTTGGCCTTGCAGCGGCTGCGCGGAAACCATCTCGGAGAGAAACGCCTCGGATTCTTTGTCGCCGTGCAGCACGTTGCGTTCGCCGCCTTCCTCGTAATTGAGAACAAACGACAGGGCGATGCGCGCATCATTCGGCCAATGCGGGTGGGGCGGGTTGTTGGCGTAACCGATCAGGTCGCGTGGGTAGTCAGCGCTCACTGCAGTCTTCCTTCTTGCTGTTTGTGGCGGTCATTGGGCAGGCATGAATGCGTTGCACGACCGTGATGGGCTAATTGTATACAAAGTGCTTCGCATCTTGTAAATCTAAAATTCACTTATTTTGTGAAATTTTGCCTTAATGCTGAATCTGCCCAATGCGTCAGCTGTTGCTGTGCAAAAGCAGTGCTCGCAAGCACTTATGGTCGATTTACTGCCCGGTTACGGTGCGCTAAGCAGGCGTAATGATCGATTTATTGTGTACAGTTTTTTATAAAAGTGTCTTATTTTTGAATTTCAGCATGCTATGCTTCAGCTCAGTCGAGGCTGCTTAGCCTGATAAATCTGCCGAATTCAATAAAAGTAGAGGAGGTGCGGCGTCTACGTAGGCTTATCTACGCAGGTGCCCATAAGCGATGGGACGATTGACCACACACGTACTGGATGCCGCCCACGGTTGCCCAGGCAGCGAATTGAAGATTGAGTTGTATCGCGTTGAAGGGGCTCAGCTGGAGCTGCTCAATAGCGTTGTCACCAACCACGACGGCCGCTGTGATGCGCCGGTGCTGCAGGGTGACGATTACCGCAGTGGGGTTTACCAGCTGCATTTCCATGCCGGCGATTACTACCGCGCGCGCGGCGTCAAATTGCCTGAACAGGCTTTTCTGGATGTTGTGGTGCTGCGTTTCGGCATCGATGCCGGGCAGGAGCATTACCACGTACCGCTGCTGATTTCCCCTTACAGCTACTCCACCTACCGCGGTAGCTGAACCGAATGCTTGTCACCCTCTGACTCAATTTAAGAGTCCTTAGCCCGTACACACTGCGGGCTTTTTTTTGCCTGCGATTTGTCGGGTTTCAAGCGCTGGAGTAGGAGCGGGCGCGACGCGCAGTTCCATGCCCGCGATATCGGTTCGCGGGCATGGCCCGCTCCTACAGATGGTGACGTGGATAAGCCTTGGCAGGTTGTCGCTGTCAGCGGCTAAGCAGTGAAGCCGCGCCAGCCCCGCCAAACAAGGCCGCGCTGATGCGGTTGAACCACACCTGGCCCTTGCCCGAACGCAGGTAGCGCGCCGCGCCCTGGGCGCTGAGGCCGTAGAACAGCTTGCAGGCCAGATCTAACACTGCCCAGGTGGCGATCATCACCAGCAGCTGGCCAAGCATGGGTCGCTCGGCGCTGATGAACTGCGGGAGGAAGGCGGCGAAGAACAGAATGTCCTTGGGGTTGCTGGCGCCGAGGCCGAAGGCCTTCCAGAACATGCTGCGAAAACCTGGATTGACCGGCTGTTCCTCGGCCTTCACCGGTTTGGCAGCTTGGCGTGACTCCTGCCAGCTTTGCCAGGCGAGGTAGAACAGGTACAGCGCGCCGACCAGCTTGAGCAGGCTGAACAACTGCTCGGAGGCCAACAACAGCGCACCAAGGCCGAGCGCCGAGGCACTCAACAAGCAGATCGAGGCAGATACGCCGCCAACGAACGCCGGGGCCGAGCGGCGCAGACCGTAGTTCAGGCTGTTGCTGACCATCAGCAGTGACAATGGCCCCGGAATCAGAATCACCACCAGTGCAGCGCTTGCGAACAACAGCCAGGTTTCCAGACTCATTAGCGATTCTCCAGATGTGCAAAAGCCCCGACGCCATATCAGGGCTTAGGTTTTGCTTGGTTCATGTTCCTTTGTTTTGAAAACGTAGCGAGCGATGACTAGGCAAGGCGAAGTCAGGCGAAAAAGCGGAGTGTACGACTGTACATGAGCATTTTGAGCCTGACTTCAACGCTGCATAGTCGAGCGCAGTAGTTTTCAATTAGAGGAAGGCGAACTTGGCGATAAAAATGATGCATAGAACGTACAAGCTCAGCGATACCTTGTCGCGCTGACCGGTCAGCAATTTCAGTGTTGCGTAGGTCAGGAAGCCCAGGGCAATGCCGTTGGCGATGGAGAAGGTCAGCGGCATCATGACCACGGTGACGATTGCCGGAATGGTATCGGTGTGATCTTTCCAGTCGATATGCGCCATGCCGCTCATCATCAGCATCGCCACATAAATCAACGCACCAGCAGTGGCGTAGGCGGGGATCATCCCGGCCAGCGGGGCAAAGAACATCGCGCAGAGGAACAGCACGCCCACGGCAACAGCTGTCAGGCCAGTACGGCCACCCGCCGCAACGCCTGCAGCACTTTCCACATAGCTGGTCACCGGCGGGCAACCGACAAAGGCACCGATCACGCTGGAGGTACTGTCAGCCTTAAGGGCCTTGGACAGGTTCTGGATCTTACCGTCTTCATCCACCAGGTTGGCGCGATGGGCGACGCCCATCAGGGTGCCGGCGGTGTCGAACATGTTGACGAAGAGGAAGGCCAGAATCACGCTGATCATGGCAATGTTGAAGGCGCCGGCGATATCCAGTGCCATCAAGGTCGGCGCCAGGCTTGGCGGCATGGAAACCAGGCCGTTGTATTCAACCAGGCCCAGTGCCCAGCCAACGGCAGTTACGCCGAGCATGCTGAACAGAATGGCGCCAAACACGTTGCGATGGCTAAGCACGGCAATCAGCAGGAAGCACACGGCAGCCAGGATTGCGCTGGGTTCACCGAACGAGCCCATGGTCAGCAGGGTGGCCGGGCTGTCGACGACAATACCTGCAGTCTTCAAACCGATCAGCCCGAGGAACAGCCCAACCCCAGCGCCCATGGCAAAGCGCAGGCTCATGGGGATGCTATTGAGGAGCCACTCGCGGATGCGTGACAGGCTCATGATCATAAACAGCACGCCGGAGATAAATACCGCGCCGAGGGCGACCTGCCAGCTGTAGCCCATTTCACCGACAACGGTGTAGGTGAAGAAGGCATTCAGACCCATGCCCGGTGCCAGGCCGACTGGCCAGTTGGCATACAGCCCCATCAGGAAGCAACCGATGGCCGCACCGATGCAGGTGGCGACAAACGCCGCGCCGTGATCGACGCCAGCCGTGGCCATGATATTGGGGTTGACGAAGATGATGTAAGCCATGGTGACGAAAGTCGTCAGGCCCGCCAGCAGCTCGGTTTTGATTGTGGTGCGGTGTTCGGTCAGCTTGAAGAAGCGGTCAAGCAGACCGGGCTTGATCAGGTCTTGCATCTGCGTCGCCTGTTGTTCTTGTTTAGCGCTTTCCACAGGGGTACTCCTCATCTCTTGTTGTGTGCCACCCAGAGCCTGTGCTGCGCACTGCTCGACTCTTGAGGTAGGTGGTGTTTTTTGCCTTGCTGGCGTGCTTAGCTGACCTATAGGTCAAGAAATAACGCTGAGGCCGATTATGATGTTGTATACAAAAAAAGCAAATAATGTTTCTGCTTGAAATTCCGTATGTACCCGGTTTTTTCACCTATGCATTACCGGCTCTTTTCCTGATGTGTACCGGTGTATTCAGATAAAAGGCCACGCGAGTCAATGCCACCCCCGTGATCAAAGGGTCTTCGACAGTACTCAGGGGTATCGCGGTGTGTGTGTCGTGACTTACCTAGGCTTTTGCTAAGCAGATTTGCGAACAAGAGAAATGCTGCATATACGAAATGAATCTGCTGCCCGTACGCTCTTCGGCCGAGAAGTGCGACTGTAAAGCGCGTGCAAATGCACGTTTGCCTGATCGTTATGCGTTGCTGCGGTGTACGCACTGATCACATTGTGTACAATGCAAGGGCTTTTTATTTGTGACTTTCTACTGATGTACTGCTTGCCAGAGGGTGGGTAACACGCAGTAGAGTTGCATCAGCAACCGCCGAACCTTGATCACGCGAGCCCCAATGAACGAACAATTGCAGCCCCTTAAGAAGCAGACGCGCGAAGGCAAGAGCACTCGCAGCGGGACTCAGGACGATGTCGTTTACGCCCATATCTTTGATGCCATTCTCGAGCAGCGTCTGGCGCCTGGCACCAAGCTCAGTGAAGAGGCGCTCGGTGAAATCTTCGGCGTCAGCCGCACCATCATCCGTCGCGCTTTATCGCGCCTGGCCCACGAAGGCGTGGTGCTGCTGCGGCCTAACCGTGGCGCGGTAGTGGCCAGCCCGGGTGCGGAAGAAGCGCGGCAGATCTTTTATGTACGCCGGATGATCGAGCGGGCGATTACCGAACTGGCCTGCAAGAACGCCAAGCCAGAACAGATTGCCGCGCTGCGCCAGATGGTTATTGATGAGCGCGATTGCTTCGCTCGTGGTGATCGCGGCATGGGCATTCGCCTGTCCGGTGAGTTCCACCTGAAGCTCGCGGAAGCCGCTGGCAACCTAACCCTGTTGGGCTTTCTGCGCAGCCTGATTTCGCAGACCTCGCTGATCATTGCCCTGTACGAAAGCAACAGCCGCACCCATTGCTCGGATGCCGAACATGACCAGGTGATCGACGCCATCGAGGCCGGCAATGTTGAAGTGGCGGTGGACCTGATGATGCGCCACATGGACAGCGTTGACGCCAAGCTCAATCTGGACGGCGAAACTGCATCCGATGACCTGCACGCGGTGTTCTCGCACCTGCTGCCGAGCGCCAAGAAGAAAGCGGTAAGTCGCGGATCTGTGTAACAGGCATAAACAAAAAAGCCCGCTCAATAAGCGGGCTTTTTCTTGGTCGGGGTTTTACCCACCTCAATCGCGACGATGCACCGATTGGCCGGCGGCGAAGGTTTCCTTGATCGCGCGGTCGTCGCCAAGCATGGTCAGGGCGAAGAGTCTTTCGTCCAGGGTTTTGGCCTGTTGCATGCGGTAGCTGATTAGCGGCGTGGCGTTGTAGTCGAGCACCACAAAGTCGGCGTCTTTGCCGCTCTCGAAGTTGCCCAGCTTGTCGTCCAGGTACAGCGCGTTGGCGCCGCCGAGTGTGGCCAGGTACAGCGACTTGAACGGGTCGAGCTTCTTGCCCTGCAGTTGCATGACCTTGTAGGCCTCGTTCAGCGATTGCAGCTGGCTGAAGCTGGTGCCCGCGCCCACGTCGGTGCCCAGGCCGACGCGCACACCGTGCTCTTCAAGCTTGTTGAGGTCGAACAGGCCGCTGCCGAGGAACAGGTTGGAGGTTGGGCAGAA
This sequence comes from Pseudomonas sp., assembly GCF_030684895.1. GTDB lineage: Bacteria > Pseudomonadota > Gammaproteobacteria > Pseudomonadales > Pseudomonadaceae > Aquipseudomonas. The sequence continues at coordinate 16,105 of NZ_JAUXXP010000073.1, forward strand.
GGCCACTGCCGAGCCGGTTTCGGCCAGGCGTTTGCACTCGTCGTCACACAGGTGCACGCCGTGGGCGAATACCGAGCGCGCGCCGATCAGCTTGTAGTGGTCGTACACATCCAGGTAGCCCTTGCGCTCGGGGAACAGTGCTTTCACCCATTCGATTTCTTTGCGGTTCTCGGACAGGTGGGTGTGCATATACAGATCCGGGTACTCGCCCAGAAGTTTACCGGCCAGGGTCAGTTGCTCCGGTGTGCTGGTTGGAGCGAAGCGCGGGGTCACCGCGTAATGCAGGCGGCCTTTGCCGTGCCAGCGTTCGATCAACTCTTTGCTGTCGGCGTAGCCGGATTCCGGTGTATCGGTCAGGTAGTCCGGGGCATTGCGGTCCATCAGCACCTTGCCGGCGATCATGCGCAGGTTCAGCGCTTCGGCGGCTTCGAAGAAGGCGTCTACCGATTGCTTGTGCACGCTGCCAAATACCAGCGCGGTGGTGGTGCCGTTGCGCAGCAACTCTTTCAGGAAGATACCGGCCACGTCGGCGGCATGGGCCTTGTCGGCAAACTGCTGTTCGGTGGGGAAGGTGTAGGTGTTCAGCCAGTCCAGCAGCTGTTCGCCGTAGGAGGCGATCATCCCGGTTTGCGGGTAGTGGATATGGGTGTCGATAAAGCCGGGGGTGATCAGAGCATCGCGATACTCAGTGATTTCAACGCCCTTGAGCGTTGGCAGCAGGTCTACCGCGTGGCCGACTTTGGTCACCTGACCGTTCTCGACAACCAGCACACCGTCTTCGAAATACTCATAGGATTGCTCAACGCCCACCACGGCAGGGTCGGCAATGCTGTGCAGGATGGCGGCGCGGTAGGCTTTCACTGGACTAGTCATGTAACGCTGATCTCAATCTATGGAGTTGGTCGCTCAGGCGGCGGGCACCTGAGCAAATAGTCAGGCCTGGCTGCGGCGAGAGGCGGGCAGCAGCTTGGCCACGCTGGGCTGGCCCTTTTTGCTCTCTTGACCAAAGGCGGCGTTGTAGGTGGCGATCACTTCGCCGGCGATGGACACGGCAATTTCCACCGGTAACTTGCCTTTCACCTCGGCAATGCCCATGGGGCAACGCATGCGCGCTACCACTGCTGGGTCGAAGCCGCGATCACGCAGGCGGTGTTCAAATTTGGCGCGCTTGGTCTGCGAGCCGATCAGGCCGTAGTAGGCAAAATCATTGCGCTTGAGGATTTCTGCAGTCAGCTCCAGATCGAGCTGATGGTTGTGGGTCATGACGATAAAGTAGCTGCCGGCGGGCATGCGTTCGATCTCGTCGATCACCTCGTCATTCACCACCTTTTCCACCCCTGCCGGGATCTGCTCGGGAAACTCGTTTTCCCGCGAGTCAATCCAGCGCACCTTGCACGGCAAGCTGGCGAGCAGCGGCACCAGGGCGCGGCCGACGTGACCAGCGCCAAACACGGCGATCTGTGCCTGCGGCTGGCCCATGGGTTCAAACAGCAATACAGTGGCGCCGCCGCAGCATTGGCCGAGGCTGGCGCCGAGGCTGAAGCGTTCCAGGCGGGTGTCCTGGCTGCGGCTGCTAAGCATTTCGCGGGCCAGCTCCATCGCTTTGTATTCCAGATGACCACCACCAATGGTCTCGAAGATGCGGTCAGCGGTGACCACCATTTTCGAGCCGGCATTGCGCGGGGTTGAGCCGCGTTCTTCGATGATGGTCACCAGCACGCAAGGCTGACCTTGCTGCTGCAGTTCGGCGAGGGCGCTGATCCAGCTCATTTGCTCAGCCTCCAGGTAGGTGGCAGTTGTCCGGGCCGCGGTAGGCGCCAGTTGCTTGGCGACGGGTCCAGTATCGGTACTGGAGTTGGTCGCGGTGTTTGCGGTTTCGCTTCGGTGTGTTTTGTCATTGTTGTACACCTGCTTCGTTGTTCATTCACGCCCATGGTGGAAAACGCTTCGCGGTTGTCCACCCTACGGGTACCCCGTAGGGTGGATGTCGCGCAGCACATCCACCAAGGTGGTTGGCGTTAGGCCGGTTCAACCTCGGCAGCGGCGGCCGACTTGGCGTTCTGCTGCAGTTTCTTCATCTGCTCCACACCCCAAAGCACGCGCTCAGGGGTTGCCGGGGCGTCGATGTTCGGCTGTACGCGGTAGTCAGCCAGGCTGGCCACGGCGTCCTTGATCGCACACCACACGGCGATGCCGAGCATAAATGGTGGCTCACCAACGGCCTTGGAGTGGAATACGGTGTCTTCCGGGTTCTTGCGGTTTTCCACCAGGTTGACGCGCAGGTCCAGCGGCATATCGGCGATGGCGGGAATCTTGTAACTGGCCGGGCCGTTGGTCATCAGCTTGCCTTTGCCATTCCACACCAGCTCTTCCATGGTCAGCCAACCCATGCCCTGGACGAAGGCGCCTTCGACCTGGCCGATGTCCAGTGCCGGGTTCAGTGAAGCGCCGACGTCATGCAGGATGTCGGTGCGCAGCATCTTGTACTCACCGGTCAGGGTATCGACTATCACTTCCGAACAGGCGGCGCCGTAGGCGAAGTAGTAGAACGGACGGCCGGCAGCCTTGTCACGGTCATAGAAGATCTTCGGCGTGCGGTAGAAACCGGTGCTGGAGAGCGATACCTGGCCGAAATAGGCCTTCTGGATCACTTCCTCGAAGCTCAGGAACAGGTCGCGCACGCGCACCTGACTGTTACGGAACTCAACATCTTCCGGTGTGACCTTGTATTCGCGCACCAAGAAGTCGACCAGGCGCTGCTTGAGTGTTTCGGCAGCGTTCTGTGCGGCCTTGCCGTTAAGGTCGGCACCGCTGGAGGCGGCAGTCGGCGAGGTGTTTGGCACCTTGTCGGTGTTGGTGGCGGTGATCTGGATGCGCGAGATATCCACCTGCAGCACTTCGGCGACGATCTGCGCGACCTTGGTGTTCAAACCCTGGCCCATCTCGGTGCCGCCGTGGTTCAGGTGGATCGAACCGTCGGTGTAGATATGGATCAGCGCGCCAGCCTGGTTGAGGAAAGTGGCGGTAAAGCTGATACCGAATTTCACCGGGGTCAGCGCCAGGCCTTTCTTCAGCACCGGGCTCTTGGCGTTGAATGCGCGGATTTCTTCGCGGCGCTTGGCGTAGTCACTGCTGGCTTCCAGCTCGGCGGTCATCTCGTGGATAACGTTGTGCTCGACGGTCTGGTGGTAGTGGGTGACGTTGCGCTCGGTCTTGCCGTAGTAGTTGGTCTTGCGCACTTCCAGCGGGTCTTTGCCCAGGCTGCGGGCGACCGCATCCATGATCTCTTCGATGGCGACCATGCCCTGCGGGCCGCCGAAGCCGCGGTAGGCGGTGTTCGACGCGGTGTTGGTCTTGCAGCGGTGACCATTGATGGTGGCGTTGCCGAGGAAGTAGGCGTTGTCGGAGTGGAACATCGCGCGGTCGACGATCGAGCCGGACAGGTCTGGCGAGTAGCCGCAGTTGCCGGCGAGTTCAATCTCGATGCCGTGCAGCAGGCCGTTGTCGTCGAAGCCGACATCGTATTCGACATAGAAGGGGTGACGCTTGCCGGTGATCTGCATGTCCTCGACGCGCGGCAGGCGCATTTTGGTCGGCCGGCCGGTGAGGTGCGCGATCACCGCACACAGGCATGCAGGTCCCGCGGCCTGAGTTTCCTTGCCGCCGAAACCGCCACCCATGCGGCGCATGTCGATAACGATCTTGTGCATCGGCACGCCGAGCACTTCGGCCACCAGCTTCTGCACTTCGGTGGCGTTCTGCGTCGAGGTGTAGATGATCATGCCGCCGTCTTCGGTGGGCATGACCGAGGAAATCTGGGTTTCCAGGTAGAAGTGTTCCTGGCCGCCGATATGCAGGCTGCCTTGCAGGCGGCGTGGCGCGCTGGCCAGTTCGGCGGCGGAATTACCGATCTTGTGCTGGTGGCTGTCGAGGACGAAATGCTTCTTGCGCAGCGCGTCGACCACGTCGAGTACCGGCTCAAGGTCTTCGTACTCAATGATTGCCGCCATGGCCGCTTTGCGTGCGGTTTCCAGGCTGTCGGCGCCGACGGCGATCACCACTTGGCCAACGTATTCAACCTTGCCGTCCGCCAGCAGCGGGTCACCGGCCACGACCGGGCCGATATCTAGCTGGCCGGGTACGTCATCCTTGGTGATGGCAATTGCCACGCCTGGGAACTGGTAGCAAGGGCTGGTATCGATGCTGACGATGCGCGCGTGGGCGCGGTCGCTCATGCGGGCATAGACGTGCAGCTGGTTGGGGAATTCCAGGCGGTCGTCGACGTAGATGGCTTCGCCGGAGACGTGTTTGTCCGCGCTTTCATGTTTGACGCTCTTGCCGACGCCAGTGGTGATATCGGCGCGGAACAGTTCGGCCAGTTCGGCTTGGGTTTTGTGCTGGATGTGGTTAGACATAGGCGGTCACCCGGGTTTCGACTTCGGGAGCTTGCAGCTCGAGGAAGAATTTACGCAGCAGATTCTGTGCAGTGAGCAGGCGGTACTCCTTGCTGGCACGGAAGTCGCTGAGCGGGGTGAAATCCTCGGCCAGCGCAGCGCAGGCGCGTTCGATCACGCCTGGATACCAGGCTGAACCCTGCAGCGCAGCTTCACAGGCAGCGGCGCGTTTCGGGATGGCAGCCATACCGCCGAAGGCGATGCGTGCGCTCTGCACTACGCCATCTTCAACGACCAGGTTGAAGGCGGCGCAGACGGCGGAAATATCATCGTCCAGACGCTTGGACACCTTGTAGGCGCGGAACGCCTGATTGGCCTGATGGCGCGGCACGATGATCTTCTCGATAAATTCGGCTTCCTGGCGCGCAGTCACCTTGTAATCGAGGAAGTAATCTTCAAGCGGCAGAATGCGGCTGGTGTTGCCTTTACGCAGCACGATCTGCGCGCCAAGGGCGATCAGCAGCGGCGGGGCGTCGCCAATCGGCGAGGCGTTGCCGATATTGCCGCCCAGGGTGCCCTGATTGCGGATCTGCAGGGAGGCGAAGCGGTGCAGCAACTCGCCGAAGTCCGGGTAGTCTTGGGCCAGGGCTGCGTAGCAATCTGAGAGAGCTGTGGCCGCGCCGATTTCGATGCTCTCGGCGGTCACTTCGACGCGCTTCATCGCTTCGATATGGCCAACGTAGATCATCACCGGCAATTCGCGGTGGAACTGGGTGACTTCCAGCGCCAGGTCGGTGCCGCCAGCGAGCAGGCGTGCTTCCGGGTTGGCTGCGTAGATATCGGCCAGGTCAGCCACAGTCAGCGGCAACAGGCAGCGTTTGTCGCCGCTGTTGAGCTCTGCGGTGTCCTGCGGGGCGATGGCTTTTAATTGCGCGACGGTTTGCGCTTCGTCTGCGTCGAACTGGTCCGGCTGCTTCTGGCAGCAGGCCTGTTCGGCGGCATCGATGATCGGGCGGTAGCCGGTGCAGCGGCAGAGGTTGCCGGCCAGGGCTTCCATGGTGTCAGCCTTGTCGAAACCGTTACTGTTCTTCTGCAAGGCGAACAGCGACATAACGAAACCAGGTGTACAGAAGCCGCATTGCGAACCGTGGCAGTCGACCATGGCCTGCTGCACGCTGTGCAGTTGGCCCTGGTGCTTGAGGTCTTCAACCGTGATCAGCTGTTTTCCGTGCAGGCTGGAAACGAAGGTCAGGCAGGAGTTGAGGGTGCGATAACGCACGCGCTCGCCATCCAGCTCACCGACTACCACGGTGCAGGCACCGCAATCGCCAGAGGCGCAGCCTTCTTTGGTTCCGGATTTGCCGAGATGCTCACGCAGGTAATTGAGCACGGTGACGTTTGGGTCCAGGGCATGCTCAGTACGCAGCTCCCGGTTGAGTAAAAACTGGATCAAGGACGACCTCCAGGCACTTTATTGTTCTCGTATCAGGCTCTGCTGAAACGCTGCACACAACGGCGCAGCGTTTCCACACGGCTTGGCATGAGGCGAATCTAGAGTTTTCTGACTTTAGGGTCAACAAATATTTGACTCTTTGGTCAGGCGATTGTCATACGATTCAGTTATGAGCGCGAAAAGCCCTGTATTCCGGTTAAACGCTAGCCGCTTTTATGCCAAGCAAGGTGGTGCAGAAAAAAGTGCAGGGCATAAAAAAGGTTCTTCGCGGGATCGTGGGAAAGAGAGGATTGACAGTCAGGGATGCAGGTAAATTGGCAGTCGCCAAACACACCAACCCCTGCACCC
>NZ_JAUXXP010000079.1 GCF_030684895.1 Pseudomonas sp.
CAGCGAACTGGCTGCCAAAGGCATCGCAGGCCCCTGGTCCATGCCCGCCCAGCAGGAAGGCACCCTGCCCGACGGTGCCGTGGTCATCGCCGCCATCACCAGCTGCACCAACACCTCCAACCCACGCAACGTGGTGGCCGCCGGTCTGCTGGCGAAGAAGGCTAACGAACTGGGTCTGCTGCGCAAGCCGTGGGTCAAGACCTCTTTCGCTCCTGGGTCGAAAGTCGCCAAGCTGTATCTGGAAGACGCGGGTCTGCTGACCGAACTGGAGCAGCTGGGCTTCGGCATTGTCGGCTATGCCTGCACTACCTGTAACGGCATGTCCGGTGCGCTGGACCCGCTGATCCAGCAGGAAATCATCGACCGCGACCTGTACGCCACTGCTGTTCTGTCCGGTAACCGCAACTTCGACGGGCGTATCCACCCCTACGCCAAGCAGGCCTTCCTGGCCTCGCCGCCGCTGGTGGTGGCCTACGCCATCGCCGGTACCGTGCGCTTTGATATCGAGCAGGACGTGTTGGGTACCGATAAAGCGGGCAATCCGATCACCCTGAAGGACCTGTGGCCGAGCGACGAGGAAATCGACGCTATCGTTGCCGCCTCGGTGAAGCCGGAGCAGTTCAAGCAGATCTACATCCCAATGTTCGATCTGGGCACTATCGAGGAAGCGGAAAGCCCGCTGTACGACTGGCGCCCAATGTCCACCTACATCCGCCGTCCGCCGTACTGGGAAGGCGCGTTGGCCGGTGAGCGCACGCTCAAGGGCATGCTGCCGCTGGCAATCCTGCCGGACAACATCACCACCGATCACCTGTCGCCGTCCAACGCGATCCAGATGAACTCGGCCGCCGGTGAATACCTGCACAAGATGGGCCTGCCGGAGGAGGACTTCAACTCCTACGCCACCCACCGTGGCGACCACCTGACGGCGCAGCGCGCTACTTTCGCCAACAAAGAACTGGTCAATGAGATGGTCGTGGTTGACGGTGTAGTGAAGAAAGGTTCGCTGGCGCGCGTCGAGCCGGAAGGCAAGGTCATGCGTATGTGGGAAGCGATCGAAACCTACATGAGCCGCAAGCAAAACCTGATCATCGTCGCCGGTGCTGACTACGGTCAGGGCAGCTCGCGTGACTGGGCGGCCAAGGGCGTACGTCTGGCTGGCGTGGAAGTGATCGTCGCCGAAGGCTTCGAGCGCATCCACCGTACCAACCTAGTCGGCATGGGCGTGCTGCCGGTCGAGTTCAAGTCGGGTACCAATCGCCTGACTCTGGGCCTCGACGGTACCGAAACCTACGACATCGAAGGCGATGTTTCGCCGCGCTGCGATCTGACCCTGGTGGTCAGTCGTCGCAATGGTGACGTGGTTAAGGTGCCGGTGATCTGCCGTCTGGACACTGCGGCCGAGGTGCATGTGTATAAGGCGGGTGGCGTGCTGCAGCGTTTCGCCCAGGACTTCCTCGAAGGCGCCGTCGCCTGATTCCGTGGGGTGGACGGCGCTTTTCCATCCACCGTTTTCGCGCACAGACGGTGGGTCGGTGACGCGTGATCCACCCTACGGCAATTTCACTCTTCAGCCAGGACCAAGCCATGGCTCATCTATCCCAGATTAGAATTCCCGCCACCTATATGCGTGGCGGCACCAGTAAGGGCGTGTTCTTTCGCCTGCAGGACCTGCCGCCAAGTTGTCAGGTGCCGGGCGCTGCGCGCGATGCACTATTTATGCGGGTGATCGGCAGCCCCGATGCTTATGCCGCGCAAATCGATGGCATGGGCGGCGCGACCTCCAGCACCAGCAAGTGCGTGATCCTGTGCAAAAGCACCCAGCCGGATCATGACGTCGACTATCTATACGGCCAAGTCTCCATCGACAAAGCCTTTGTCGACTGGAGCGGTAACTGCGGCAACCTGTCTACTGGTGCCGGTGCTTTTGCCATTCATGCAGGCTTGCTTGATCCGGCGCGTATCCCGGAAAACGGCATCTGCGTGGTGCGGATCTGGCAGGCGAATATCCACAAAACCATCATCGCCCATGTGCCGGTCAGCAATGGTCAGGTGCAGGAAACCGGCGACTTCGAGCTGGACGGGGTGACCTTTCCGGCCGCGGAGATCGTGCTGGAGTTTCTCGATCCGTCCGATGACGGCGAGGAGGGTGGTTCGATGTTTCCCACCGGCAATCTGGTTGATGACTTGGAGGTGCCAGGTGTCGGTACTTTCAAGGCGACCATGATCACTGCCGGTATCCCGACCGTATTCGTCAATGCCGAAGACATTGGCTACAGCGGCACTGAGCTGCGCGAGCAGATCAACGGTGCCCCTGAGCAGTTGGCGCGTTTCGAGAAAATTCGCGTGGCGGGGGCGTTGCGTATGGGCTTGATCAAGACGGCGGAAGAAGCGGCCACCCGCCAGCACACGCCGAAGATTGCCTTTGTCGCCAAACCCAAGGACTACCTGTCATCCAGCGGCAAGACGGTGCCTGCGGGCGAGATCGATCTGCTGGTGCGCGCACTGTCCATGGGCAAGCTGCACCACGCGATGATGGGCACCTGCGCGGTGGCCATCGGCACGGCGGCGGCGATTCCGGGCACCTTGGTCAATCTGGCGGCCGGTGGCAGTGCGCGCGAAGCAGTGCGTTTTGGCCATCCATCCGGCACCTTGCGTGTGGGGGCTCAAGCGGCGCTGGTTGATGGCCAGTGGACGGTAACCAAGGCGATCATGAGTCGCAGTGCGCGAATCTTGATGGAAGGCTGGGTGCGGGTGCCGGGCGACTGTTTCTAAAGGCTGCGGCAGCGATACCCATCGGCATGAAGGATGGGTTACGCCGCGTTGCGTCTAACCCATGCTACTTCAGGCGCCGTTCAACGCCTTTTTCCACCAGGATCTTCGCGGAAATCTCTTCCACGGAAAAATAAGTGGAGTTGATAAAGTTGATGTTCTCGCGGCGGAACAGGTTTTCCACCTCGCGTACTTCAAACTCGCACTGGGCGAAGCTGGCGTAGCGGCTGTTGGGCTTGCGTTCGTGGCGAATGGCGGTGAGTCGGTCCGGGTCGATGGTCAGGCCAAACAGCTTGTCCTTGTGCTTTTTCAGCACGGCCGGCAGTTGTAGGCGCTCCATGTCATCTTCGGTCAGCGGATAATTTGCGGCACGAATGCCGTATTGCATGGCCATATACAGACAGGTCGGGGTTTTACCGCAGCGCGAGACGCCAACCAGGATCAGATCGGCCTTGTCGTAGTAATGGGTGCGCGCACCGTCGTCGTTGTCCAGGGCGAAGTTGACCGCCTCGATACGCTCCATGTAGTTGGAGTTGTGGCCGATGGAGTGGGACTTGCCGACCGAGTAGGAGGAGTGCGAGGTCAACTCCTGCTCCAGTGGGGCGAGGAAGGTCGAGAAGATATCGATCATAAAACCATCGGATTCGGCCAGGATGTCGCGAATGTCCTGATTGACGATGGTGTCGAAGATGATCGGCCGCGCGCCGTCTTTCTCTGCTGCGGTGTTGATTTGTTGTACCATTGCGCGCGCTTTTTCCACGCTGTCGATGTAGGGGCGTGTGAGTTTGGTGAAGTCGATGGTTTCAAACTGTGCCAGCAGACTCTGGCCCAGGGTTTCGGCAGTAATGCCGGTGCCATCTGAGATGAAAAAAGCGGTTCGTTTCATTTGCGCCATGGGCCTTAAGCTGAGGACGAATCTTGGCTATGATAGGCCCGCCTTTGCAGGGCCGATCTGGCCGGCATTGTTACTTATTTTCCAGGGCCAGGCCACAATCGTGCGGGCATGTCTGCCGCCGAGCTTCCCAGCCCCTAGAGAGCCTTGAACGGGTTCTGAGCTTTTCCAACATTCAGTGGAGAGATCACCTTGGTAGAGTACGTAGTTTCCCTCGATAAGCTCGGCAATCACGATGTTGAGCACGTAGGGGGCAAGAACGCCTCCCTGGGCGAGATGATCAGCAACCTTGCCGGTGCCGGCGTTTCGGTGCCTGGCGGTTTCGCCACTACGGCCCAGGCCTACCGAGACTTTCTCGAACTGAGTGGCCTGAACGAGCAAATCCACGCCGCGCTCGATGCCCTCGATGTTGATGACGTCAACGCCCTGGCCAAAACCGGCGCGCAGATCCGTCAGTGGGTGATGGATGCGGCCTTCCCTGAAGAGTTGAACGCGCAGATCCGCACCGCCTTCGCCGAAATGGCCGCTGGTAACGACAATATGGCCGTTGCCGTGCGCTCCTCGGCCACCGCCGAAGACCTGCCGGATGCATCCTTTGCCGGCCAGCAGGAAACCTTCCTGAACATTCGTGGCGTGGAAAACGTAATCCGCGCGGCCAAGGAAGTATTCGCCTCGCTGTTCAACGACCGCGCCATTGCTTACCGCGTGCACCAGGGCTTCGACCACAAACTGGTCGCCCTGTCTGCCGGCGTGCAACGCATGGTGCGTTCGGAAACCGGCACCGCCGGCGTGATGTTCACCCTGGACACCGAGTCGGGCTTCCGTGACGTGGTGTTTATCACCGGCGCCTACGGCCTCGGTGAAACCGTGGTGCAGGGTGCGGTTAACCCTGACGAATTCTATGTGCACAAGCAGACGCTGGAAGCCGGCCGCCCGGCCATTCTGCGCCGCAATCTGGGCAGCAAAGCCATCAAGATGATCTACGGCGATGAAGCCAAGGCCGGTAAATCGGTCAAGGTCGTCGATGTGGACCGCGCCGAACGTGCGCGCTTCTGCCTGAGCGATGCTGAGGTCAGTGAGCTGGCCAAGCAGGCGATGATTATCGAGAAGCACTACGGTCGCCCGATGGACATCGAGTGGGCCAAAGACGGCGACGATGGCAAGCTGTATATCGTTCAGGCGCGTCCTGAAACAGTGAAAAGCCGCACCAATGTCAATGTGATGGAGCGCTACCTGCTCAAGGAAACCGGCACCGTGCTGGTTGAAGGTCGCGCCATTGGCCAGAAGATCGGTGCAGGCCGCGTGCGGGTTATCCATGACGTGTCCGAGATGGACAAAGTCCAGCCCGGCGATGTGCTGGTCTCCGACATGACCGACCCGGATTGGGAGCCGGTAATGAAGCGCGCCAGCGCCATCGTCACCAACCGTGGTGGGCGTACCTGTCACGCTGCGATCATCGCTCGTGAGCTGGGTATTCCAGCGGTAGTCGGCTGCGGCAACGCCACCCAGGTGCTGAAAGACGGCATGGGCGTGACCGTTTCCTGCGCCGAGGGCGACACCGGCTTTATCTTCGAGGGTGAACTGGGCTTCGACATTCGCAAGAACTCGGTCGATGCCATGCCGGATCTGCCGTTCAAGATCATGATGAACGTCGGTAACCCGGATCGCGCCTTCGACTTCGCTCAGCTGCCCAACGAAGGTGTGGGCCTGGCGCGTTTGGAGTTCATCATCAACCGCATGATTGGCGTGCACCCCAAAGCGCTGCTGAACTTCGCTGGCCTGCCGCCGGAGATCAAGGACAGCGTTGAGAAACGCATCGCTGGTTACGACGATCCAGTCAATTTCTACGTCGAGAAACTGGTCGAGGGCATCAGCACCCTGGCTGCGGCGTTCTGGCCGAAGAAGGTCATCGTGCGTCTGTCGGACTTCAAGTCCAACGAATACGCCAACCTGATCGGCGGCAAGCTCTACGAGCCGGAAGAAGAAAACCCGATGCTCGGCTTCCGTGGTGCGTCGCGTTACATCAGCGAATCGTTCCGCGACTGCTTCGAGCTGGAGTGCCGCGCGCTGAAGAAAGTGCGTAACGAGATGGGTCTGACCAACGTTGAGATCATGGTGCCGTTCGTGCGCACCCTGGGCGAAGCCAGCCAGGTGGTCGATCTGTTGGCCGCCAACGGTCTGGCCCGTGGTCAGGATGGCCTAAAGGTCATCATGATGTGCGAGCTGCCGTCCAATGCGATTCTGGCTGAGGAGTTCCTCGAGTTCTTCGACGGTTTCTCCATCGGTTCCAACGACCTGACCCAGCTGACCCTAGGCCTGGACCGTGACTCCGGCATCGTCGCGCACCTGTTCGATGAGCGTAACCCTGCGGTTAAAAAGCTGCTGAGCAACGCCATCCAGGCCTGTAACAAGGCCGGCAAGTACATCGGCATCTGCGGTCAGGGCCCGTCCGACCACCCTGATCTGGCGCGCTGGCTGATGGAGCAGGGCATCGAAAGCGTGTCGCTGAACCCGGATTCGGTGCTTGATACCTGGTTCTTCCTGGCCGAAGGTCAAGCGCCAGCCTGATAGCGCTTTAAAATCTCTATTCAAGGGCGGGTTGATCCTGCCCTTTTTTACGCCAGAGCAAAAATGCAAAGCAGCAGTGAGCTTTTCCCCGTCGCCTTGATCAGCGCGGAGTTGCGTGGTGATTTGAGCGAGGATGTCTATCGCCTCAAGCCCGGCAACAGTCCGGATAGCAGTGTTGAATTGGCACTGACCCGTCTCGGCCGTGCCGGGCATGAGCAGGTGCGCGGCATACCGGTGATTTTGCTTCCCGGCAGCTTTTCCAATCGGCGCTTCTGGTATTCCCCCAAGTGTATTGGCCTGGGGCCTTACCTGGCGCGCGCCGGTTTTGATGTATGGATCGCCGAAATGCGCGGCCACGGTTTATCGCCGCGTAACCGCGACTATTCACGCAACACGGTCAGTGACTACGTACGCTACGACTTGCCGGCGATTGCCGATTTTGTGTATGAGCAGAATCCGCAGAAGGCCCACTGGCTGGGCCATTCGCTCGGCGGGATTACCCTCGCCGGGGCGCTCGGTGGGCATTACCTGAGTGAAAGCAAAGTTGCCTCTGGCGTGCTGTTTGGCAGCCAGGTCAGTCGGGTCTACTGGCCACTGAAGTTGCCGCCACTGGAGTGGGGCAGCCGCTTGCTGCTCAAGCGTTTCTCGGTGATTTCCGGCTCGCGGCTCAAGCGCGGCCCTGAGGATGAACCGATTGGTCTGGCGGTCGAAAGCTTGCGTTGGCATGGCTTGTTCGGCCGTTTTGGCGATGCTGAGCGTGATTGGTGGGCAGGCCTGGCCGACGTGCGCGTGCCGGTCATGGCCGTGGCCGCGCTGGGCGATCATCAGGACCCGGCCTGGGCCTGCGAGAAACTGCTCAAGCAATTTGGCTCGCCCTTGAGTGAGTTTCTCTGTCTAGGCAAAAAGCATGGCTTTAGCGGTGATTTCGGCCATGTCGAAATGCTCGTCAGCAAAGAAGCGCAGCGTGAGGTTTGGCCGCTGGTCGAGCAGTGGCTGCGCAAGAGCCCACAGGTGGCTGCCGAGCTGGAAAGCCGCGAGCTAGAAGGCAATAAAGCCGTTTCCGCTGAGTAAGCTTGCGGCTAGTATCGCGGTTCATGTGTGCCGCGTTACCCGCGGCACGGAATTGAGTTTGACCTGGCCAGCGGTCGCGCGCTGAATGCGCCCTGCGCCAGTCTTGTGTATTTGCCTGTGGCTTATGATGCGGACCGGGTCGGGATCGACCTGTAAGCACCCTCACACTATCCAAGGAGCTTTGCCATGCACTACATCACGCCCGATCTGTGCGACGCCTACCCGGAGCTGGTCCAGGTGGTTGAGCCGATGTTCAGCAACTTCGGCGGTCGCGATTCCTTCGGTGGCGAGATCGTCACCGTCAAGTGCTTCGAGGACAACTCGCTGGTCAAGGAGCAGGTCGACCTGCCGGGCAAAGGCAAGGTGTTGGTGGTCGACGGTGGTGCCTCCATGCGCCGTGCGCTGCTGGGCGACATGCTGGCCGAGAAAGCCGCGAAGAATGGCTGGGAAGGCATTGTGGTGTATGGCTGCGTGCGTGATGTCGACGTGCTGGCGCAAACCGATCTGGGCATCCAGGCCCTGGCCAGCCATCCGATGAAAACCGACAAGCGCGGCATCGGTGACCTTAACGTCGCGGTGACCTTTGGTGGCGTGACCTTCCGCCCAGGCGAGTTTATCTATGCCGACAACAACGGCGTGATCATCTCGCCGTCTGTGCTGCAGATGCCGGAGTAGGGCGCTTGCAGGAAACCGTCATGCACGAAGGTGACAACGCGCAATGGGGTCTGGTGCACGCCTTTGTCCTTAATGGACAGGGCGGCGCCCGCAGTATTGCCCGGCAGGAGCTGCACGACCTGGTGCTGGGCGAGCAGGAAAGCCTCTGGCTGCATTGGGATCGCAGTCACTCGCAAACGCACACCTGGCTGCGTACCGACAGTGGCCTGAGCGCTTTTGCCTGCGACCTGCTGCTGGAAGAGAACACCCGTCCGCGTTTGCTGGCGTTGCCTGAGCAGCAGTTGCTGCTGTTTCTGCGTGGTCTGAATCTCAATCCAGGGGCGGAGCCTGAGGACATGGTCTCGGTGCGCATCTTTGCCGACGCGCAGCGCGCGATCTCCCTGCGCTTGCGGCCCTTGCACGCCACCGAAGTTTTGATCGAGGACTTGCTGGCGGGCAGGGGGCCGAAAACCTCGGCTGAGCTGATCCTGCGCCTGGCGCACTACCTGACGGACAAGATCGAGCTGCTGGTCGGCGAGTTGTCCGAGCAGGTCGACGATCAGGAAGAACGCGCCGATGCTGTGGAAAGCCAGCCGCCTGAGCATGCCGTGCTGCTGCAAATACGCCGGCGCGCCGCCAGCTTGCGGCGTTTTCTATCGCCGCAGCGCGATATCTACGGACAGCTCACGGCCAGTGCCCAGGCCTGGCTGGTGGGCGCCGATAGCAGCTACTGGAACGAGCTGAATAACCGCCTGACGCGCTACCTCGAAGAGCTGGAGTTGAGCCGTGAGCGGGTCAACCTGTTGCTGGAGGCGGAGAATCGGCGCATGGATGAGCGGATGAACCACACCATGTACCGCTTCGGCATCATCACCGGTATCTTCCTGCCAATGAGTTTTCTCACCGGCCTGCTCGGCATCAATGTCGGCGGTATCCCTGGCTCGGAAAGCCCCCATGGCTTTCTCCTGGCGTGTTCGCTGATGGCCGCCGTGGCGCTGGTGCAGTGGCTGCTGTTTCGTCGCTTGCGTTGGATCTGATGTGACTTGCCTGGTATTCGTCTCGTCTAGCCGACACATCCTGTGAGGTGCGTCATGCACGATCCCTTTGAAGAATCACTGCGCGATTTGCTTAAGTCGCCCGCCTCGAGTCACGACGATGACGCTTGCCTGCATCGCGTGCTGAAAACCGCCAATCGCCAGGTCGGTGCCGGTGATCTATTTGCCCTGATGGGGCACTGGGCTGGCGCACTGATGCTGGCACTGAATAACGGCTCGGCGCATGTGGCGCCGGTCTCGCGCCGTAAAACCACCGAATCAACTGTTAATAAGGCTGACTGAGCATGGAATTTACTCAAGTTCTAGTTGACGCGATGGCCAGCGTTTGGACCCCGATTGCTGCCTTTATCCCGCGTCTGTTTGGCGCCATGGTGGTGGTACTGCTGGGTTTTGTGGTGGCCAAGTTCCTCGACACGCTGCTGTCGAAATTGCTCGGCAAGATCGGCCTGGATCGCCTGATGGCAGGTACGGGTCTGACCAAGCTGCTGAGCCGTGCCGGCATTCAGGTGCCGGTATCGACCCTGATCGGCAAGATCGTCTACTGGTTCGTGCTGCTGATCTTCCTGGTGACGGCCGCCGAGTCCCTGGGCCTGGAGCGGGTTTCCGCGACGCTTGATGTGCTGGCCTTGTACCTGCCGAAAGTCTTCGGTGCAGCCTTGGTGCTGCTCGCGGGCGTTCTGCTGGCGCAGCTGGTCAGCGGCCTGGTGCGCGGCGCCGCAGAAGGTGTCGGGCTGGATTATGCGAGCGGGCTGGCTCGCGTTGCCCAGGGCCTGGTGATCATCATCAGTATCTCGGTGGCGATCGGTCAGCTTGAGGTGAAAACCGACCTGCTCAACAACGTGATTGCCATTGTGCTGATCTCGGTGGGTTTGGCGGTCGCTTTGGCGCTGGGGCTGGGCAGCCGGGATATTGCCAGCCAGATTCTGGCCGGCATATATGTGCGCGAGTTGTATGAGGTTGGGCAACAAGTACAGGTTGGTGCGGTCGAAGGGCAGATCGAGGAAATCGGCACGGTCAAAACCACGCTGCTGACGGAAGCCGGTGAGCTGGTTTCAGTGGCCAACCGTACCTTGCTCGAGCAGCAGGTAAGCAGCCGCTAAGGCCAATCCCTGTTATTGTATGCGGCCAATCCGCAGCCTGATTTGCAGGCTGCGCTGGCTTATGTCCTGACTGTCGGCCCGACTCGTTTTGAATAAAGCCCACTCTGCGTCTCTGCGTTATGACCCCCGCGAACTCTCGGACGAAGAGTTGGTGGCGCGTGCCCATGACGAGTTGTTCCACATAACCCGCGCTTATGAAGAGTTGATGCGTCGCTACCAGCGCACGCTATTCAACGTCTGTGCGCGTTATCTGGGTAACGACCGTGATGCTGACGATGTTTGTCAGGAGGTCATGCTCAAGGTCTTATATGGCCTGAAGAACTTTGAGGGCAAATCAAAGTTCAAAACCTGGTTGTACAGCATTACTTACAACGAATGTATTACTCAATATCGCAAAGAACGGCGTAAACGCCGTCTTATTGACGCCTTAAGTTTGGACCCGCTTGAAGAAGCGTCCGAAGAAAAGGCGCCAAAGCCTGAAGATAAAGCAGGTCTTGATCGTTGGCTGGTGCACGTCAATCCGATTGATCGGGAAATTCTGGTGCTACGTTTTGTCGCAGAACTGGAGTTTCAAGAGATTGCCGACATTATGCACATGGGCCTGAGTGCCACGAAAATGCGCTATAAACGCGCACTCGACCGTCTGCGCGAGAAATTTTCCGATAGCACTGAAACTTATCTTGAATAAAGCCATCCTAGCTAACGGTTAATTCTGTTAGAATTGCCGGCTGAGTTGTCTTGTGTTTGTCAGACAACTTACTGACCACCAAGATAGGGAACATTAGTAATGAAATTGAAAAACACTTTAGGCGTTGTCATTGGCTCGCTGTTGGCCACTTCCTCCCTCAGCGTTCTGGCTCAGGGTCAAGGCGCTGTCGAAGTGGAGGGTTTTGCTAAGAAAGAAATGTTCGATAGCGCCCGTGACTTCAAAAACAACGGCAACCTGTTCGGCGGTAGCATCGGCTACTACCTGACTGACGACGTTGAACTGCGTCTGGCCTACGACGAAGTGCACAACGCTCGTGGCGAAGACGGCCGCAACATCAAGGGCTCGAACACCGCTCTGGATGCTCTGTACCACTTCAACAACGCTGGCGACGCACTGCGTCCATACGTTTCCGCTGGTTTCTCGGATCAGAGCATCGGCCAGTCCGGTCGCGGTGGTCGTAATGGCTCTACCTTCGCCAACATCGGCGGCGGCGCCAAGTACTACTTCACTGACAACTTCTACGCCCGTGCTGGCGTTGAAGCTCAGTACAACATCGACCAGGGCGACACCGAGTGGGCTCCAAGCGTCGGTATCGGCATGAACTTCGGTGGCGGCAGCAAGCCGGCTCCGGTTGTTGTCGCTGCTGTTGAGCCGACTCCTGAGCCAGTTGCTGCTGCTGAAGAGCCGCTGGAGTTGGTACGTGTTGAGCTGGACGTGAAGTTCGACTTCGACAAGGCCCAGGTCAAGCCAGAAAGCTACGGCGACATCAAGAACCTGGCTGACTTCATGAAGCAGTACCCACAGACCACCACCGTGGTTGAAGGTCATACTGACTCTAAAGGCAGCGACACCTATAACCAGAAACTGTCCGAGCGTCGTGCTAGCGCTGTTCGTGACGTGCTGGTCAACCAGTATGGTGTAGACGCTGCTCGCGTTAACGCTGCTGGCTACGGCGAAGCTCGTCCGGTTGCTGACAACGCTACCGACGCTGGTCGCGCTGTTAACCGCCGCGTAGAAGCTGAAGTAGAAGCTCAGATCAAGCAGTAATCGATCTGGCTGTATAGAAAACCCGGCTTCGGCCGGGTTTTTCTTTATGGCATGTCATCCTGGACAGCCATAAAGAAAAATCCGCGCAAAAAAAAGCCCGCTGGTGGCGGGCAAGGGGAACTTCGCGGAGCGCGAAGCGGTTAGGCGCTGATAGCAGCGAGCTGCATGTTGGGTTGCGCGGCAACCTCGCCAATCACCAGAATGGCCGGGCTTTTCAATTGGAAGTCGTGAGCGGCTTGCTGCATGGCTGCGAGGCTGCTGCGGCACTCGCGCTGGTGTGGCAGCGAAGCGTTTTCAATCATGGCCACCGGCATGTCGGCGCGCATGCCGCCCGCAAGCAGGCTTTCACGGATTTCCGGCAGTTTGGCCACGCCCATATACACCACCAGGGTGGTGCCGCTCTGGGCTAGGGCGGACCAGTTCAGGCTGCTGTCATCCTGGGTATGCGCGGTGACCAGGGTTACCCCGCGGGCTACGCCGCGCAGGGTCAGGGGGATGCCGCAGTTGGTCGCTCCAGCTAGACCTGCGGTGATGCCGTTGACCATTTCCACCTCGATACCGTGCTCGCCCAGCCAGTCGGCCTCTTCGCTGCCACGGCCGAATATGCAGGGGTCTCCGCCTTTAAGGCGCACCACGCATTTGCCCTGGCGCGCATAGCGCAGCATCAGGCGATGGATAAACGCCTGCGGCGTGGAGCGGCAACCGCCACGCTTGCCTACCGGCATGATCCGCGCGTTGCGGCAGTGCTCCAGTACTGCGGGATTGACTAGGTCATCGATCATCACGATCTCGGCCTGGTTCAGGGCTTTGACCGCCTTGAGGGTCAGCAGCTCCGGGTCACCGGGGCCTGCGCCTACCAGCCAGACTTTTGCGCTCATTTTGATCTCCTCAAGCCTTGTGTATCTCGGGTAGCGGCCATAAATGGCTGCCAACAAAAAAGGCGTCCCGCTAGTCACCTAGCGAGGACGCCTTTGTCCAAGTCCCGTTCTATCGGGAAGTACAGCCATCTTCGTTGAGGCCGCGCTTTATTAAATTGTGCGATTACCAATGCAGAGCCTGTGCCAACTTGCGTGAGGCGTATTTTCAAGACTTATCAGCAAGTTACAGTTGTTTCGCGAGGTTTTTTACGCACCGTTTAAAGGCGCCCTGCGCAGTATTGGTGCGCAAGCGGCGGCTTTAGCGCAGCAGCCCGATCAACAGGGCCAGATTCAGCAGCAGGGAAAACAACGCCACGCTGCGCCAGACCAGCAGTGGCTCGCGCTCCAGCAGTGGGCGCGGTCGGCTGTTAAGGGATTTGCGTTCCGCCTGCTCTAAAGTTAGCAGCCATTCTTCGGCGGTTTCATAGCGTTGTTTCGGCTCGGCGCTGAGGGCGCGGTTGAGGCTGTCGTCGACCCAGCTGGGCAAGTCCGGACGATAGCGGCTGGCTGGGGTCGGTTGACCGAAACGCGGATGCTGGAAGGCTTCAATTTCGCCGTAGGGGTAATGCCCAGTGAGCAGAAAATACAGCGTAACGCCTGCGCTGTAGAGGTCCTGCTGCGGGCTGGGGGCAACACCGGTAAAGGCTTCCGGGGCGATATAACTGGGGGTGCCGGGCAGTTCGCAGGCTTCGTCACGGGTCAGGCCGGGGCAGTAGGCCAGGCCAAAATCCAGCACGCGCAGCTCGCCGTCATCGCCCCACAGCAGGTTTTCCGGCTTGATATCACGGTGCAGGATATTGCGCCGGTGCAGCATGCCCAGGGCCTTGATCAGCCGTGGAGCAATGTCCAGCCATTCTGGCAGGCCCAGTGGGCCGCTCAGGCGCAGGTGTTCGGCCAGGGTTTGCCCGGCGTATTCACGCTGCACGTAATACAGGTGTTGACGCTGCGGCAGCGGATGCACTTCGGCGAAGAAGCGCCCGGCCACGCGACGCAGAAACCATTCTTCGAGTAACAGCGCGGGGCAGGCGTGCGGCTCATCGCTGCGATTGGGCGGCAGGGTTTTCAGCAGCCAGCGCCGCGCCTGCGCATCACGCACCCGATACACCAGCGATTGGCGCGATTCGGCCAGCAGTCGCTCGACCTGCCAGCCTTCGAAGTTCTGACCTTCGCGCAGTTTGGCCGGCAGCGGCCAGTGCTGCAGTTGCGCCAGGGTGTCGGCCAGATCGCTTTGCGGCAAGACCTCGACGCGCAGCAGCAGAGCGCTGGCGTTGTCCTGGCTGCCGGCCAGGTGCGCGGCATTGACCAGTGCACGGCTGGCGGCGGGCAGATCCTGTTCATCGTGGAGGATGCGTTGAATGCCCGCGTCGCCCAGGGTGGCCCAGATACCGTCGCTGACCAGCACAAAACATTCGCCTTCGCGCAGCTCGCCATCCAGGTAATCCATCACCAGGTGCTGATCCAGGCCCATGGCGCGTTTGAGCACATGCTGCATGCCGGGTTGTTCCCACACATGGTCTTCGCTGAGGCGCTCGAGCGTACCGTCCAGCCAGCGATAGGCCCGGCAATCACCGACATGTGCCAGGGTAAAACGCCGGCCGCGCAGGATTAGCGCACTTAGGGTGGTGAGCAGCGGCTGGCCACCGCCATTGGCTTGCAGCCAGCGGTTATGTGCGACCAGTACGCGGTCCAGCGATTGGGTGACCGCCCAGGTTTCCGGGGTGGAGTAGTAATCCAGGGCCAGGGCCTGCAGGGTGGCGCGCGCTGCCAGGCCGCCGTCGGCGCATTGGCTGACGCCATCGGCGAGGGCGAACAGGTAGCCCTTACTGGCCGCCAGCGCCGGTACCGGGGTGACCACGCGAATGGCATCCTGATTTTCGCTGCGCGGGCCTGTGGCACTGGCTTCGCCGAAGGTCAGTTGCAAGGCCATGCTGAAGTTCCTGGGTCTGTTGCTGAAGAAGCGCTGAGGCAAAGGCGAGGCTGGTGAGGCAGCCAAGGAGAGCCGCTGCCGACTTCTCCCGGTTTTCCTGACCAGTGCAATAAGCGCTGCCAGTCAGCCCCGCCTTTGCCTCAGTGCTCCAAGGGTTTTGGGTAGGGTGGATCGCGCTTTGGCGATCCACCGTTGCTCCATGGTGGATGAATAAAGCGTCATCCACCCTACATTCAGCAGTTATACGCGGGCGGCGGTGACTGCTGCGCTGCCCCAGGTGGTGCGCCAGCGCAGCTTGACTCCGTAGAGACCGAACCAGGCCAGCACACCGAGGCTGGCGAACAGCCACAAGCCGAGTTGGTAATCACCGGTCTGCTGCTTGATGGTGCCCAGACCTGCGGCCAGGAGGAAGCCGCCGATGCCGCCGGCCATGCCGATCAGTCCGGTCATTACGCCGATTTCTTTGCGAAAGCGCTGCGGCACCAGTTGGAACACCGCGCCGTTACCCGCGCCCAGGCCGAGCATGGCAGCGACGAACAGGGCCAGTGCTGCAGTCGAGCTTTGCAGGTTGAAACCCACAGCGGCAATGCTCAAGGAGGCCAGGGTGTACATCATCAGCAGCGAGCGGATGCCGCCGATACGGTCAGCCAGTGCGCCGCCGAGGGGACGCATCAGACTGCCGGCGCAGACGCAGGCGGCAGTGTAGTAACCGGCGGTCACCGGGTTCAGGCCGTACTGGTCGTTGAAATAACCGGGCAGGGCGCTGGCCAGACCGATAAAGCCGCCGAAGGTCACGCTGTAGAAAAACATAAACCACCAGCTGTCGCGGTCACCCAGGGCTTTCAGGTAGTCAGCCAGGGCTTTAGGCTTGGGCCGCTCGGGGGCGTTCTTGGCTACCAGAGCAAAGATCAGCAGGGTTGCCAGCAGTGGGATCAATGCCCAGCCGAAGACGTTCTGCCAGCCAAACAGCGCCGCCAAACCAGGGGCGAACAGCGCAGCCAGTACAGTGCCGGAGTTGCCTGCACCGGCAATGCCCATGGCCTTGCCCTGGTGCTGCGGTGGATACCATTGCGAGGCCAGCGGCAGGGCGACGGCGAAGGCCGCGCCGGCAAAGCCGAGGAACAGACCGAGTAACAAGGCATGTTCGTAGCTGTTGATGCCGATCTGCCAAGCACAGAACAGCGCCACGATGACGATCACCTGGCCAATCAGGCCGGCACTTTTGGGCGACAGGCGATCAGCCAGGAAGCCCATCAGCAAGCGCAGCACGGCGCCGGCAAGAATTGGCGTAGCGACCATCAGACCGCGCTGTTGCGCGGTCAGGTCGAGAGCGGTGGCGATCTGCACAGCCAGTGGGCCGAGCACGTACCAGACCATAAAGCTCAGGTCGAAATACAGAAACGCGGCGAACAAGGTTGGGGTGTGGCCGGATTTCCAGAAACTTGTATTCATCGAAAACCTCATTCAGCAAAAAAGGGTCCCGGTGGGGTGCGGTACGCCATGGTCGTGGACACGGCGGCCGCAACCCATCGGGGAGGTGGTGTACTTGTGGTACGCCACCCTGAGGAGCAGGGTCTGTTGACGCTTCGACGCGATTGCAGCGAAACATCAACAGACCCTCCGCCACAGCTGGGTTGAGAGAGTTACTAGCGCAAGCCCTGGATCGCAGGGCAGGTGCCAGCCCCAAACGCTGGGGCGTAAAACGCAAAACGCCGCATAAGCCGAACGCCTTGGGGCGTGGTTTATGCGACGTCTTTGTCGTTTGTTGAGCAGCCGCCATTGGCTACCTGTAACAGGGCTAAAGCAAGAGCTGCGCCAACCAGGCAACGCCCTGGATTAAAGGGCTTTCAGCTGTTGGATAGCTGCGGCCGTGCTGCAAAAGGAGGCGTTAGCGAATGGCTTGCCCTTGAATAGGGCGCAGAGAGTGTTCCCGGTTCTGGCAAACCAGGCGGTATAAGGCAGGCCCGGATAGGCCTTGAGTCGAGAGCGTCAGCTGATACGCGTTAGCGCGCTGCAGCGTGAGTCACTTAGTCTGGCGTCGGCGGCTGTACTTGCAGCCTGGGTGGGTAAGGGAAGGGTGAGGAGGGCCAGAGCGAGTAGGTTGCTCAAGAGCCCGGCGTGGCGGACATGGCTGCGCGTGGTCGGCATA
>NZ_JAUXXP010000085.1 GCF_030684895.1 Pseudomonas sp.
GCCCCATGGTCTGCTGCGTGAGGCGGCGCGCAGCGTGCGCCCGGGTGGTCATCTGCTGATCGTCGGGATCAATCCGATGAGCAGCTGGGGCCTGCGTCATCTGTTTACCCGCGACGCGCTGCGCCAGGCCCGTTGTATTGCGCCCAATCGGGTCTGCGACTGGTTGCACCTGCTGGGCTTCGCGCTGGAGAAACGCCGCTTCGGGTGCTATCGTCCGCCGCTTTCTTCGCCGGCCTGGCAGGCGCGGCTGGCTGGGCTGGAGCGATTGGGTGCGGCTTGGCAGCCACCCGGTGGCGGTTTTTATGTGCTGGTAGCCCGCAAGCTGGTGGTGGGGCTGCGGCCATTGCGCCAACCCAGTCGGCAGCCAGTGGGCAAGCTACTACCGATGCCCGTGGCCAAGGTCAGCCGCCGTGAAACGCCACAGAAGTAGCTGGCGCAAGTACAACCGGCCGGATTAATTGAGCGAGAGATTGCAGATACATGAGTGAACAGGTCGAGATCTACACCGACGGTGCCTGCAAGGGTAATCCTGGCGTTGGTGGCTGGGGCGCGTTGATGATTTTCAAGGGTGTGGAGAAAGAGTTGTGGGGCGGCGAGGCCGATACCACCAACAACCGTATGGAAATGACCGCCGCGATCCGCGCTCTGGCCGAATTGAAGCGCTCCTGCGATGTGCGCCTGGTTACCGACTCGCAGTATGTGATGCAGGGCATTCAGGACTGGATGCCGAACTGGAAGAAGCGCGGCTGGAAAACCGCCGCCAAGCAGCCGGTGAAAAATGCCGACCTGTGGCAGCAGCTGGATGAGCAGGTAAACCGGCATAACGTCACCTGGCAGTGGGTGCGCGGCCATACCGGTCATCCGGGCAATGAGCGCGCCGACCAGTTGGCCAATCGCGGTGTTGATGAAGTAAGAGGGTTGAAGCATGCGTAGTGTGGTGCTCGATACAGAAACCACGGGTATGCCGGTGGCCGATGGCCATCGGATCATCGAAATCGGTTGCGTTGAGCTGATTGGCCGGCGCCTGACCGGGCGGCATTTCCACGTTTATTTGCAGCCTGATCGCGAGATTGATGAAGGCGCAATCGCCGTCCACGGCATCACCAATGATGCGTTGAAGGACAAACCGCGCTTTAAGGAAGTTGCCGATGAGTTCTTCGAATTCATCAAGGGCGCGCAGCTGATCATCCACAACGCGGCGTTCGACGTTGGCTTTATCAACAACGAATTTGCCCTGATCAAGCAGGACGAGCGCGCTGATATCAGCGAGCACTGCTCGATCCTCGACACCCTGATGATGGCCCGCGAGCGCCACCCAGGGCAGCGCAACAACCTCGATGCCCTGTGCAAACGCTATGGCGTCGACAACTCCGGCCGTGACCTGCACGGCGCCTTACTCGATGCCGAGATTCTCGCTGACGTCTACCTGACCATGACCGGCGGGCAGACCAATCTGTCCCTGGCTGGCGATGGTTCGGAAGGCGACAGCAATG
This sequence comes from Pseudomonas sp., assembly GCF_030684895.1. Lineage (GTDB taxonomy): Bacteria > Pseudomonadota > Gammaproteobacteria > Pseudomonadales > Pseudomonadaceae > Aquipseudomonas. Next base: position 1,494 of record NZ_JAUXXP010000085.1, read on the forward strand.
GCCGTCAGCAACCCAGTGCGATCCGTCGTCTGCCAGTCGAGCGCGCACGTACGCGGGTGATCCAGGCCAGCGCTGCCGAGCTTGTCGAGCATGCCGCGCGCCTGGCGATTATCGAAAAATCTGCAGGCGCGCCGCCGCTCTGGGTGCAGATGGAGCAGCCCAAGGCTGAGGTGTAGGAACGTCGCGAGTTATCCACTCGCGACCTTTTCGTACAGCGTCACGCAGAGGGGGTTCCGCCTGGCGGAGCCAGCCTCTACCCTGAGGCGATAGGCAGGCCAGTACTTGCCACTCTTCAGGGACGCCACAATGTATAAAGACCTCAAGTTTCCCGTCCTGATCGTGCACCGTGACATCAAGGCCGATACCGTGGCCGGTGACCGGGTACGCGCCATCGCCCAAGAACTGGAGCAGGACGGCTTCAGCATTCTTTCCACCGCCAGCTCCGCCGAGGGGCGCATCGTTGCCTCAACGCACCATGGCCTGGCCTGCATTCTGGTCGCCGCCGAAGGTGCGGGTGAAAACAAGAACCTGCTGCAGGACATGGTCGAGCTGATCCGTATCGCTCGCCGTCGTGCGCCGCAGTTGCCGATTTTCGCCCTCGGCGAGCAGGTGACCATCGAAAACGCGCCGGCCGAGGCCATGATCGATCTCAACCAGTTGCGCGGCATTCTCTACTTGTTCGAAGACACCGTGCCGTTCCTCGCCCGCCAGGTGGCACGCGCCGCGCGCAATTATCTAGATTGCCTGCTGCCGCCGTTCTTCAAGGCGCTGGTGCAGCACACCGCGCAGTCCAACTACTCCTGGCACACCCCCGGCCATGGTGGCGGCGTGGCCTATCGCAAAAGCCCGGTGGGGCAGGCGTTTCACCAGTTCTTCGGGGAAAACACGCTGCGCTCTGACCTCTCTGTATCGGTGCCGGAGCTGGGTTCGCTGCTCGATCACACCGGCCCACTGGCCGAAGCCGAAGCCCGCGCGGCGCGCAACTTCGGCGCCGATCACACCTACTTCGTGATCAACGGCACTTCGACGGCGAACAAGATCGTCTGGCACAGCATGGTCGGCCGCGATGATCTGGTGCTGGTGGATCGCAACTGCCACAAGTCGATCCTGCATTCGATCATCATGACCGGCGCGATTCCGCTGTATCTGTGCCCCGAACGTAACGAGCTGGGGATTATCGGGCCGATTCCGCTGAGCGAATTCAGCCGTGAGTCGATCCAAGCCAAGATCGATGCCAGCCCGCTTGCTCGAGGCCGTGTGCCGAGCAGCAGCGGGGCGATGGTCAAGCTGGTGGTGGTGACCAATTCGACCTACGACGGCCTGTGCTACAACGCCGAACTGATCAAGCAGACCCTGGGCAATAGCGTCGAAGTGCTGCATTTTGACGAGGCCTGGTACGCCTATGCGGCGTTTCACGAGTTCTATGCCGGCCGTTACGGCATGGGCACCGCGCGCACAGAGAAGGCGCCGCTGGTGTTCACTACTCACTCGACGCATAAGTTGCTGGCGGCCTTTAGTCAGGCCTCGATGATCCATGTACAGGATGGCGGTGTGCGTCAACTGGATCGGGATCGCTTCAACGAAGCTTTTATGATGCACATCTCCACCTCGCCGCAGTACGGCATCATCGCTTCGCTGGATGTAGCTTCGGCGATGATGGAAGGGCCGGCAGGGCGCTCGCTGATTCAGGAAACCTTCGATGAAGCGCTGAGCTTTCGCCGCGCCCTGGCCAACCTGCGGCAGAACCTCAGCGTCGATGATTGGTGGTTCAGCATCTGGCAGCCAGCCAAAGCCGAAGGCACCGATGATGTGGTGACCCAGGATTGGCTGCTACAGCCGCAAGCCGATTGGCACGGCTTTGGCGATGTTGCCGAAGATTACGTGCTGCTCGACCCGATCAAAGTGACCCTGGTGACGCCGGGGCTAACCGCCGATGGCAAGCTGGACGCGCGCGGCATTCCGGCCGCAGTGGTCAGCAAGTTCCTCTGGGAGCGTGGCCTGGTAGTAGAAAAGACCGGGTTGTATTCCTTCCTGGTGCTGTTCTCCATGGGCATTACCAAGGGCAAGTGGAGCACGCTGTTGACCGAGCTGCTGGAGTTCAAGCGCAGCTACGATGCCAACCTGCCGTTAAGTGATGTACTGCCTTCGATTGCGCAGGCCGGCAAGACCTTTTATCAGGGCATGGGCTTGCGCGATCTATGCGATGCCTTGCATACCTGCTACCGCGAAAACGCCACGGCCAAGGCGCTCAAACGCATGTACACGGTGCTGCCGGAAGTGGCGATAAAACCTGCCGATGCCTACAACCAGTTGGTACGCGGCGAAGTTGAGGCGGTACCGATTGAGCAGCTGGAAGGCCGCATTGCTGCGGTGATGCTGGTGCCCTATCCGCCAGGTATTCCGTTGATCATGCCGGGCGAGCGCTTTACTGCGCAGACCCGCTCGATCATTGATTACCTGGCCTTTGCCCGCACTTTTGACCGCAGCTTCCCCGGTTTCGATGCCGATGTGCATGGCCTGCAGCGTGAGGAAGGGCTCTACACCGTGGACTGCATCAAGGCCTGACCCTGCTCTGGCTTGCAGCGTTGCTAGGCGGCACCGGCGTTATTCGTCGGTTGTCGCCAGTCTTTCTCAGTAGATCAAGCGCTTATCGCCGATAAGTAAAAATTGAGCTTAACTTTGATGACGTGGTCTGCGTCACAGTGGCCAGCATCGACATTTGTCGGTTGGTTGTTATAGTTGCTCGATTTTTAGCATAAGAAGATTTTCATTGTGCGCTTGCGCCCCAGCTGAGGATGACTGCCGTGTCCGACTACAAAGCCTTTAATGTCGTGTTGGCAGATAAGGTCGCCCATGTGGTGATCAATCGCCCGGAAAAAGTTAACGCGATGAACGCGGACTTCTGGAGCGAGATCATCGAGATTTTCCGCTGGATCGACGCCACCGATGAAGTGCGCGCAGTGGTGATTTCCGGTGCGGGCAAACATTTCTCCTCAGGTATCGACCTGATGATGCTGGCCTCGGTCGGCAGCCAGCTGGGCCCGGATGTTGGTCGTAATGCCGAAAAACTGCGACGCAAGATTCTCGAACTGCAAGCCTCGTTCAATGCCGTGGACAACTGCCGTAAGCCGGTATTGGCAGCTATCCAAGGCTATTGCCTGGGCGGCGCGATTGATCTGGTCTCGGCCTGTGATATGCGTTATTCGACGATCGATGCGCAGTTCTCGATCAAGGAAATCGACATCGGTATGGCCGCCGACGTTGGCACCCTGCAGCGTCTACCGCGCATTATCGGTGACGGCATGATGCGTGAACTGGCCTTTACCGGCCGCACCATTAATGGTGAAGAGGCGCGCAGCATTGGCCTGGTCAACCGTACTTACGCCGATGCCGATGCACTGCTTGATGGCGTGATGGGCATTGCCCGCGAGATCGCCAGCAAGTCGCCGGTGGCCATTCGTGGCACCAAGGAAATGATTCGCTACATGCGTGATCACCGGGTCGATGACGGCCTGGAATATATCGCCACCTGGAACGCCGCTATGCTGCAATCGGTCGATCTGCGCGTGGCCATGACGGCTCATATGAGCAAGCAGAAACCGGAGTTCGCTGACTGATGTTGTCCTTCCACCTGTTTTTATCACCGACGCGGGAGGCGCAATAGCTCATGGTTTCTGGAGCCACGTCGCTTAATCTGGTGCGCGATGAATTGTTCACCACCATGGAAGAGGCAGAGTCGAGCCTCGAACACTTTATCGCCGACCGTCACAACGGCAGCCTGCTGCAACAGGCCGTGGAAAACCTGCATCAGGTTCGCGGCACACTGAACCTGATCGAACTGGCCGGTGCCGAGTTGCTGGCTCAGGAAGTGCTGGATCAGGCCACCGACATTCCCGCCGGTGCCGGTGAAGAGCGTGATGTACAGCTCTCTGCGCTGAGCAACGCACTGCACGTACTGCGTCGTTACCTAGAGAACGTTGAAGCGCATCGCCAGGAAATGCCGGAACTGCTGCTGCCGGCGATCAACGACCTGCGTCTGGCCGGCGGTCAGCCCGCCTTGCCGGAAAGCTTCTTCTTTAGCGTGCGCCTCGACCATGCTCGCCCACGAACCTCGCCGCCATCGGTTGACGGCGCGGCGCGTGAAAGTGAAGGGCGCCGTCTGCGCCACATGTATCAGGTGGGTCTGCTCGGCTTTATCCGTGAGCAGAACCCGCAGGCCAGTCTCAAGCTGATGGGCCGGGCGTTGACCCGCCTCGACAGCCTGTTTGCCAACGAGCCGCGCGGTCGCTTGTGCTGGGTTGGTGCGGCCGCAGTTGAAGCGCAGGTTGAGGGTCAGCTATTGGCGCGCAAGTCGCGTAAACAGCTGTTCTCGCGGATTGATCGCGAGCTCAAGCAGATGCTGGTCAATGGCCAGTACGAAGCGCCGCGTGGCTTGCTCAAGGAATTGCTCTATCTGGTGGCCCTGGCGGATAGCCGTGGGCCGCTGGCAACAGCCCTCAGTGAAGTATTCGGCCTGACGCCGCTGCCCTTTACCGATCACCTGCTGGAAGAGGAATACCAGCGTCTGGCAGGGCCTGGGCAGGCGGTTATGCGTTCGCTGAGCTCGGCGATCCGTGAAGAGCTCAACAGCGTCAAGGACATGCTCGACTTGATCGAGCGTGGCACCCTGCAAAGCGACAGCCTCAATAGCTTGCACGCCCTGCTCGGCAAGCTGAGCAAGACCCTCGGCATGGTCGGCCTGAGTTCGGCTGGCAACTCCCTCAACGCTCAGCTGCAAATCGTTGCCAGCTGGAGTGAGGAGAGTGCACCAGCGCCTCAGGAGCTGCACAAACTAGCCGATGCCGTGCTGTACGTTGAAGGTATGGTTGCCAGCCTGGAACGCGGCGAGCGCCGTGAAACGCGTCCTGCCCAAGCGCAGCCAGGCGAAGAGGCTGACTCCTTCGCCCTGCATCAGCTTAACGAGGCACGCATCGTCGTCGTCGATGAGGCCCAGGCTGGCCTGGCCCTGGCCAAGCGAGCGATTACCGCGTACCTGGAGTCAGGTGGCGAGCGCATGCAGCTGTCCAACGTGCCGTTCAGCCTGCAAGCCGTACGGGGCGGGTTGTGGTTCCTCGGTCAGGAGCGCGCTGCGTTGTTGGTCGGTGCCTGCGCCGATTACATCCAGCAGCACATGTTCGATGCGCCGCAAATGCCGTCCGAGCAGATGCTGGAAACCCTCGCCGATGCCTTGAGCAGCCTTGAGTACTACCTCGAAGCCGGCGCGGTAATGCGTCCGGAAACCCAGCCAAGCGTGCTCGATCTCGCCGCAGAAAGCGTGCGGGCCCTGGGCATGCCGCTGGGGGCCTGAGCATGCAGCGCTGGCAAGCCGCTCTGCTCGACAGCCAGCAACCGGGTGGTTGGGTGGTCGCGCACTGCAAGCAGCACTTTCTGGCGGACAGCAACGGTGTGCTATTTCCCCGTGAATGGCTGAAAAAGCAGGATTTGCCGATTATCGCCGAGCATGGCCTCGGCCATTTTGATGGTGATGCGGTCTACCTGCTGGAGCTGAGCCAGCCCTTCGATATGCCAGGCTGCGCCTGGCAGAGCCTGCGCCAATTTATGCTGCAGGGCGATGCTGACACCTTCAAGTTACTCAGCTACGCCACGCAGATTGGCACCTGGGCCAGCCAGCACCGTTTCTGTGGTAGCTGCGGTGGGGCGATGCAGCATGTGCCGGGCGAACGCGCGATGCACTGCGTGCGCTGCGAGCTGCAGCATTACCCGCGGCTTTCACCGAGCATGATTGTGCTGGTCACTCGTGGCGATGAGATTCTGCTGGCGCGCTCGCCGCGCTTTGTCGCTGGGGTCTACAGCACCTTGGCCGGCTTCGTTGAAGCGGGCGAATCAGTCGAGCACTGCGTAGCCCGTGAAGTGCGCGAAGAGGTCGGGATCGAGATCAGCAACCTGCAGTACCTCGGCAGCCAGGGCTGGCCGTTCCCACATTCATTGATGCTGGGCTTTCATGCCGAATACGCCGGTGGCGATATCGTTATGCAGGTCGATGAAATCGAGGATGCCCAGTGGTTCAGCGTGCATGACCTGCCGCCATTGCCGGCGGCCCGCTCGATTGCTCGCTACCTGATCGACGTCTATGTGGCGCGCCGTTTAGGCCAGCCCGAGCCAGTGCTGCCAGGCTAGGCGCACGGTCAACGCCAGTACCACCAGGATAAATACCGGGCGGATAAACTTCGAGCCGCCCTTGATCGCCGTACGTGCGCCGAGAAACGCGCCGACCATCAACGCCAAGCCCATGCAGATGCCCAGCAGCCAGGCCACTTGCCCGCTGATGATAAACACCGTCAGCGCGCAGATATTACTGACAAAGTTCATGCTGCGCGCTACGCCACTGGCCTTGACCAGGTCGAGCGGGTAGAGCAGCAGGCTACTGACCGTCCAGAAGGCGCCGGTACCAGGGCCCGCCACCCCATCATAGAAACCCAGGCTGAGGCTTTGTGGCCACTGCCGGCCCTTGGCGATCGGCGCCTCGGCGAGCAGCGGCGCAGCCGGGGTTTTGCCAAACAGCAGGTAGAGACCGCAGCCAAACACCACTGCAGGTAGCAGCTGGTTCAACCATTCAGACGGCAGCCATTGCGCCATCGCGGCGCCAAGCAGGGCGCCGACCGCCGTACCGATCAATGCATTGCGCCATTGGCTGGGGTTAAACAGTTTGCGCCGGTAGAAGGTGTAGCTGGCAGCGGCCGCACCAAAGGTCGAGCTGAGTTTATTGGTGCCCAGGGCCAGGTGCGGCGGCAGGCCGGCAGTCAGCAACGCGGGAATGGTCAGCAAGCCGCCACCGCCGGCAATTGCATCGATAAAGCCGGCAATAAACGCGACCAGGGCGAGAATCGCCAGGGTGGTCAGGTCAATACTGAGTTCAAACGGGAAAGCCATTTAAAAACACGTCCTGTGTCTAATTGTGATGTTCTCTTGCTGTTCTACAGCCAGGTAGCTGCGCATAATGCCGGCAATTTCAAGCATAAGGAATGCACGGCGATGCAATACGGCGGACTGGCATGGGCAACGGCATTGCTGGGGTTACTGGCGGCCTTTGTTGCGGCGCGCATCCTGTTCAATCGGCAGTGGTTTCTCGGTTGGTTGCGTGGCACCTGTGGCCTGGCATTTCTCGCCCTGGCGGCGCTGATTGGCCTGCTGGCCAACGATTTGCGCAGCTATGTCGCAATTCCTGAAGGCAAACCGCTGGCCACGCTGAGCTTCAAAGCGGACGGCCCGTTGTATCGGGTCAGTGTGTTGGAGGGCGGCCGTGAGCGCACGCTGACCATGGAAGGCGATCTCTGGCAGCTGGATGCGCGTTTCCTGCAGTGGAAGGGCCTGGCGGCGTTGATCGGCCTGCAGCCGGGTTATCGCCTGGAAAAACTCTCGGGGCGTTTTCTCTCCATCGAGCAGCAGAGCCTGGCGCAGCACACCCGGGTCGAACTGGCGCGCAGCCCTTACGGCATCGATCTTTGGCGCTGGCTGCGGCTGGGCCAGCATGACCTGTTTATCTTTGATCCGCAGGCGCGCCGGGTGACTTACCTGCCGCTGGCTGATGAGGCGGTGTACAGCATCAACCTGACGCCCGCTGGTTTGCTTGCCGAACCGATGAACCCGGCGGCCAAGCAGGCGCTGAAAGACTGGCAGTAACTGCCAGTGGATGTAAAAAAGGCGACCCTTGGGTCGCCTTTTTTAGTGGGCGGTTTTTCTCAGGAGAGAAAGCCGCCATCCACATTCAGCGCCACGCCCGTGGTGTAGCTGGAGGCATCGCTGGCCAGGTACAGCACAGTACCGGCCATTTCGCTTGGGGCTGCTACGCGCTTGAGCGGAATACGCTGCAGAGCGAGGTTGAGGATGGCATCGTTCTTCACCAGCGCCGAGGCGAACTTGGTGTCGGTCAGCCCAGGCAGCAGGGCATTGCAGCGAATACCGAACTGCGCGCACTCCTTGGCGAAGACTTTGGTCATGCTGATAACCGCAGCCTTGGTCACCGAGTAGATACCCTGGAACTCGCCTGGCGAGACGCCGTTGATCGAGGCCACGTTGATGATGCTGCCACCGCCATTGGCCTTCATCAGCTTGCCGCCTTCGATGGACATAAAGTAGTAGCCGCGAATGTTCACATCGACGGTTTTTTGGAATGCGCCCAGGTCGGTGTCCAGTACGTTGCAGAACTGCGGGTTGGTGGCGGCGTTGTTGACCAGGATGTCGAGGCGGCCGAACTGCTCTTTGATCTGCGCGAAAACGTTGCTGATCTGCTCCATCTCGCCGATATGGCATGCCACTGCAGTGGCTTTACCGCCGTCGGCGATGATCGCGTCGGCAACTTTCTGGCAGTCGTCGATCTTGCGGCTTGAGACGATCAGATGAGCGCCTTGCTGGGCCAGCAGTTTGGCGATGGCTTCACCGATGCCGCGGCTGGCGCCGGAGACAAAAGCAATTTTGCCGTCGAGGTCGAACAGATGAGTCTTTGACATGGCTTTTTCCTTTCTTATGGGAGGCCTGTTCGGCCGTTTACAGCTGCGACTTGTTAATGACCTGCAGGCTCATCTGCTCCAGCAGCTTGTTCATGTGAATGAACTGCGCGAAGCGTTTGTCCTGGGTTTGGCCATGGAAGTAGCGGTAGTAGATCTGCTGCACGATGCCGGCCAGGCGGAACAGGCCGTAGGTGTAATAGAAGTCGATGCTCTTGATTTCGATGCCGGAGCGTTCGGCGTAATAGTCGGCGAACTGCTGGCGCGTCAGCATGCCCGGTGCATTGCTTGGCTGGCGGCGCATCAGCTGGATCGGTGCCGAGTCGCCGGCTTCAATCCAGTAGGCGAGGGTGTTGCCCAGGTCCATCAACGGGTCGCCGATAGTGGTCAGTTCCCAGTCCAGCACGCCGATAATCTGGCTCGGGTTCTGTGGGTTGAGAATCACGTTATCGAAGCGGTAGTCGTTGTGCACGATGCCGGGCTTGTGGTGATCAGCAGGCATCTTGTCCTTGAGCCAGGCCTTGACCGGCTCCCACAGCGGCGCGTCGGGGGTCAGGGCCTTGTCGTAGCGATCACTCCAGCCGCCGATCTGCCGTTGCACATAACCTTCTGGCTTGCCCAGGTCACCCAGGCCGCAGGCCTGATAGTCGACGTTGTGCAGCTCAACCATCTTGTCGATAAAGCTCTTGCACAGCTCGCGGGTCTGCTCGGCGCTGAAGTTCAGCTCGGCTGGCATGTCCGAACGCAGGATGATGCCGTTGACCCGCTCCATGACATAGAACTCGGCGCCGATCACCGACTCGTCGATGCAGTGCACGTAGGCTTTCGGGCAGTAAGGGAAGCCGGCGTTGAGCTGATTGAGGATGCGGTACTCGCGGCCCATGTCGTGGGCGGATTTGGCCTTGTGGCCAAAGGGCGGGCGGCGTAGGACGAATTCTTTGTCCGGGTATTCCAGCAGGTAGGTCAGGTTCGAGGCGCCGCCAGGGAACTGGCTGATGCGTGGCGCGCCCGTCAGACCGGGGATATGCGCCTTGAGGTACTGGTCGATGACCGCGGTGTCGAGCTCTTCGCCTTCGCGGATTCGGGTGGACTGGTCAGTAAGCGCCATGTTTATCCCTTCTGCTTATGATGGGTGCCTAAGATAATTAGCTAATCTAATGCTGCTAGGGTCGCCTCACAAGGATTACCCGCCGTTATAGGCGGGCGTGTTGCTACCCAATCAAGCTGCCTGATTGGCGGTTCTGGTACGTGTTGCAAGACATAAAACAATGGCCGGGAGCCAGTGTTAACGTCGCGTAGCGACGGCCCGCAGGGTGGCCGCCATGGATGGCAGGCCACAAAAACGCCAGGAGCATTTTTGCGCGTAAGCCCCAAAGGGGAGAAGCACATGGATGTGCTGAACATAAAAAAACCGGAGTCGAGGACTCCGGTTTGTTTTGTATCTTCGTTGCCTTGACGCTTAAACCGGGAACAGTTCGCCCAGTTTCATGGCCAGCATCATGTCGCCTTCGGCGCGCAGTTTGCCGGACATGAATGCTTGCATACCGTCGGTTTCGCCGCTGGTGATGCCTTTCAGGGTGTCGGTGTCCATGATCAGAGTCACGTTGGCGTTGGCGTTGTCGCCTTTCTCAACGGCGCAGGTGCCGTCCTTGACGATCAGCGCGTAGTTCTCGCCGTCTTCGATATTGAATTGGAACACCAGGTCCAGGCCTGCAGCGGCACCGGCGTTGAATTTGGACTGCATGGTATTGACGATGTCTGCAACGCTCATGGTTTCTTCCTTTTTCTCAGGTTTTTTCTAGCGCCCGTGATGGGTGCAGTGGGCCGCAGCTCAGCGATAAGTGATGAGCTCCGGCGCCTTCAACAGCTGCAAATGCACATGGCTGTTGAAGGAAGCCAGGCTCACTTGGCTGCCACGAAACTTCAGGCAGCTTAGTGAGGTGTTAACAATTTGCCAGTTCAGCTCGAACGCCTGCGCAGGCGCGATACTGGTAATCAGATGCAGCAGGGCGGTAATAGTGCCGCCGGAGGTGAATACGGCAATGTTCTGTTTGCTGTTGGCCTGTTCCAGAATACGGCTGAGGCCGCCCTGAACCTGCTCGACGAAGCCTTGCCAGCTTTGCAGATCCGGCGTGTCGTGTTCGCCGCTAATCCAGCGATCAACCAGCTTGGCAAACAGGCGCTGAAATTCGGCGCGGTTCTGCGCGCCATTGCGCAGGATATGCAGGGCTTCAGGTTCTTCGCCAAGCATGCCCGGCAGCAGGCTGCGGATCACCGCGTCGGCATCGAACTCATTAAAGGCAGAGTCAATGTCCAATGGTGGTATGGCTATGCCTGCATCGTGCAATTGCTGCAAGGCGCTGTTGGCCGTGTGCTGCTGGCGACGCAGATCACCACTGACGCTGCGATCAATGCGCGTGCCGAGTTGCGCGAGGTGCGCGCCCAGCACTTCGGCCTGGCGAATTCCAATGGGCGATAGCACATCGTAATCGTCTGCACCGAAGGAGGCTTGGCCATGTCGAATCAGGTAGATGCTGCCCACGTCCGCTCGATTCCGGTACGTTGAAAGTTTCGCGAGGGTATGAGGAAGCTCAAGAGCTGTCAACGTAAAAACATACGCTTGTTTGAATTGTATGGATGCGCTGAATGTCTAGACCTTGCTTGCTGGCCGCCAGCCCATGGCCTCGGTATGCTTGGGCACTATTACGCGCGGTCGATGAGCGCGCGCTGCCATTGGGACAAGGGGGAATTCGTGGAGTTTTTTGCAGAGTACATCGGCTTTCTGGCCAAGACAGTGACCCTGGTTGTGGCCATTCTGGTGGTGCTGGTGACGATTGCCGCACTGCGCAGCAAAGGCCGGCAGAGCACGGGCCAGCTGCAGGTGAACAAGCTCAATGATTTCTTCAAACAACTGCATCAGCGCATGGAGCACGCGGTACTCGACAAAGATCAACTGAAAGCTGCGAGCAAAGCCGAAGCCAAAGCCGCCAAGCAGGAGAAGAAGGCCGGCATTCATAAACCGCGCGTTTATGTGCTGGATTTCGATGGCGATATCAAAGCCTCGGCCACCGACAGCCTGCGCCACGAAATCACTGCTTTACTGACTATGGCAACGCCGCAGGATGAAGTGGTACTGCGGTTGGAAAGCGGCGGAGGCATGGTGCACAGCTATGGTTTGGCCTCATCGCAACTGGCGCGCATTCGTCAGGCGGGCGTGCCGCTGACCATTTGTATCGACAAGGTCGCGGCCAGCGGCGGCTATATGATGGCCTGCATCGGCGAGAAGATCATTTCCGCGCCGTTCGCCATTCTTGGCTCGATTGGCGTGGTAGCCCAGCTGCCTAACGTGCACCGCCTGCTGAAGAAGCATGACATCGATTTTGAAGTACTGACCGCCGGTGAGTACAAGCGCACCCTGACCGTGTTCGGCGAGAACACCGAGAAGGGCCGGGAGAAGTTCCAGGAAGATCTGGAAACCACCCATGAATTGTTCAAGGGCTTTGTTGCCCGCTACCGGCCGCAGCTGGACATCGACCAGATTGCCACGGGTGAAGTCTGGCTGGGCCTGGCGGCGCTGGAGAAACAACTGGTCGATGAACTCAAGACCAGCGACGAATACCTGGCAGAACGCGCCAAGAGCGCCGAGCTGTTTCATTTGCACTATGCCGAGAAGAAAACCCTGCAGGAGCGTGTTGGGCTGGCGGGCAGCGTGGCGTTGGATCGCTTCGTCCTGAGCTGGCTGAGTCGCTTGAATCAGCAGCGCTTCTGGTAATCGGTTCGCCATATAGAGGAAGAACATGAGCAAGTTCAATGCATTGCAAGCCCGTGAAAGCGCAGCGGGCGGTTTCGAACAGGTGATTGTGCAGCGTGATATCGACGACTTGCCGGCCGGCGAGTTGCTGATTAGGGTCCAGTATTCCTCGCTCAACTACAAGGATGCGCTGTCGGCCAGTGGTAACCGCGGCGTGACCAGAAGCTTTCCGCACACCCCTGGCATCGATGCCGCAGGCGTAGTGGAAGCCTCCAGCGTGGCCGAGTTCAGTGCAGGCGATGAGGTGATCGTCACCGGCTACGACCTGGGTATGAACACCTCAGGCGGCTTTGCCCAGTACATTCGCATTCCCGCCAGCTGGGCGCTGAAACGTCCCGAGGGCTTGTCACTGCGCGAGGCGATGGTGCTCGGCACTGCTGGCCTGACTGCCGCGTTGTGTGTCGACAAACTGGAGCAGGCAGGGCTCACGGCGGATGCTGGTCCCGTATTGGTAACTGGTGCAACCGGCGGTGTCGGCAGTGTTGCGCTGGCCTTGCTCGCTTCTCTGGGTTACCGCGTTGTGGCGTCGACCGGTAAGGCCGAGCAGGCGGATTACCTCAAGGCGCTGGGGGCGCAGCAGGTTGTGCTGCGTGCCGAGCTGCTGGACGGCACCGACAAACCGATGCTCAAGGAGCAGTGGGCCGGCGCGGTTGATTGCGTGGGCGGGGACATCCTGTTCAACGTGGTCAAGTCGCTGCGCTACGGCGCCAGCGTTGCCTGCTGCGGCCTGACCGCTGGCGTCGGCTTCAAGGGCAGTGTGCTGCCGTTTATCCTGCGTGGGGTGAATCTGCTTGGGGTCGACTCGGTCGAGCTGCCGTTGGTGGTCAAGGCGTCGATGTGGGACAGGCTGTCGTTGCAGTGGAAGGTCAATCTGGATGCGTTGGTCAGCGAGGTGACGCTTGAGCAGCTGCCAGATGCGATTGCGCAGATCCTCGCGGGCAAGCAGGTCGGTCGGGTGCTGGTCAATCTGGGTTGAGTAGCGAGCAACAAAAAGGCCACCCCAAGGGGTGGCCTTTTGCATTGCCGGCAGAATCAGGCGCGGCGACGGAACAGCGGCAGCGGCTGGTCCGTGGAGGCCTGATAAACCTCGCTGAACTCCTCGAAGGCTTTCAAGGCGTCCAGCGGGTCTTTGTCCTCACGCAGGGCGAAGGCATCGAAGCCCACGCGCAGGTAGGAGAACAGCTGATCGCGCAGCACATCGCCGATGGCGCGCACTTCGCCTGTGTAGCCGTAGCGATTGCGCAGCAGGTAGGCGGTGGAGCAGTGGCGGCCATCGGTAAAAGCAGGGAAGTTCAGCGCGATGACCTGGAAGTTATCCAGCTGATCGGCGATTTCCTCGATTTCCTCACCCGCGTCCAGCCACACGCCCAGGCCGCCATCGCGGGCCTTGAGCGCGGTGCTGTGCTCGACCCACAAGCCCAGCGGCACGATCAGGTCGTCGCAGTTGGGAATGCCGTCCAGCGTGGCGTCCTTGGGCAGCAGGTGCCAGCTTTCGTCGATCAGCTGACCGTTCTTAATGATTCGCTGCATATACGCGCTCCTTGAACGGGTCGACGCCGATACGGCGGAAGGTGTCGAGGAAACTCTCTTCTTCGCTGCGGCGCTCGACATAGACCTTGACGATCTTGTCGATCACATCAGCCATGTCCGCTTCGGCGAAGGAGGGGCCGAGGATCTGCGCCAGGCTGGCGTCACGACCGGCGCTGCCGCCGAGGGACACCTGATAGAATTCCTGGCCTTTCTTGTCCACCCCGAGGATGCCGATATGGCCCACGTGGTGGTGACCGCAGGCGTTCATGCAACCGGAAATATTCAGGTCGATATTGCCGATGTCGAACAGGTAATCCAGGTCGTCGAAACGACGTTGGATGGCTTCGGCAATCGGGATCGACTTGGCGTTGGCCAGCGAGCAGAAGTCACCGCCTGGGCAGCAGATAATATCGGTCAGCAGGCCGACGTTCGGCGTAGCAAAGCCGTTTTCACGCAGCTCGCCCCACAAGGCGAACAGCTGCGCCTGCTCGACGTCAGCCAAAATGATGTTCTGATTGTGGCTGTTGCGCACTTCGCCAAAGCTGTAGCGGTCGGCCAGGTCGGCAATCGCATCAAACTGCTTGTCGGTCACATCGCCTGGTGCCACGCCGGTCGGCTTGAGCGACAGAGTCACTGCGACATAGCCCGGCTTCTTGTGGGCGAAGGTGTTGCGCTGACGCCAGCGGGCAAAGCCTGGGTGTTCGGCATCCAGGGCTGCAAGCGCGGTGTCCTGATCGTCAAGGGTTTTGTAGCTTGGGTCGATAAAGTGCGCGGCAACGCGGGCCACTTCAGCTTCGGTCAGGGTGCTCGGACCGTCTTTCAGGTGGACCCACTCAGCATTTACGCGCTCGGCGAAGACTTCAGGGGTCAACGCCTTGACCAGGATTTTGATGCGCGCCTTGTACTTGTTATCGCGACGGCCATAGCGGTTGTAAACACGCAGGATGGCGTCGAGGTAGCTGATCAGGTGCTGCCACGGCAGGAACTCGTTGATAAAGCTGCCAACGATCGGCGTACGGCCCAGGCCGCCACCGACAGACACGCGGAAGCCCAGCTCACCGGCGTCGTTCTGTACCGCTTCCAGGCCGATGTCGTGCACTTCAATCGCGGCACGGTCGCTCACTGCACCGTTGACGGCAATTTTGAACTTGCGCGGCAGGTGAGTGAACTCGGGGTGGAAGGTCGACCACTGGCGGATGATTTCGCACCACGGACGCGGGTCAATGAGTTCATCCTTGGCCACACCGGCGAACTGGTCGGTGGTGGTGTTGCGGATGCAGTTGCCGCTGGTCTGGATCGCGTGCATCTGCACGGTGGCCAGCTCGGCGAGAATATCGGGCACATCTTCCAGATCTGGCCAGTTGAACTGAACGTTCTGGCGGGTGCTGATATGGGCGTAACCCTTGTCGTAGTCACGGGCAATCTTGGCCATCATGCGCACTTGCGCGGACGACATCAGACCGTACGGTACGGCAACACGCAGCATCGGCGCAAAGCGCTGGACATATAGGCCATTTTGCAGGCGCAGTGGGCGGAATTCTTCACCGCTCAGTTCACCAGCGAGGTAACGGCGGGTTTGATCGCGGAACTGCTTGACGCGGTCTTCGACGATTTGTTGATCGTACTGGTCATATACGTACATGGAGTGTCCTGTTATCAGGCTTTTACAGCTAATCAGCGCGCACGGCCGCGCACTCCTTGCGGAGCCGGTGGAAGATACCAGTTCAGGGTTATGCGCAAAAGTGATGTTTGAGTATATGGAAAGAACTTAAAGGGATAAGACGGCCATTGAACATAGCCTCACGGCTTGAGTAAGCGGGCATGCTGGTCTTAACTGCACAAGACGATTCACCCATAAACACAACAAGAGGGGTAGCCCATGAGTGAACACAGTGAACCGGATAATGCTGACAGCGTGGTTGATGCCAAGGCTATTTTCGCCTTGATTGTGATTTTCGTCGTCACTGCGGTGTTCTGGGTCAGCCAACAATAAGACCTGACCGCGGCTAAAGCACAAAGCGGGATCAGTTAACTGATCCCGCTTTTTATTGTCTGCAGACCAGGGTTGATCGTCAGTGGCAGCTAAGGCTGTCGGCCTGACGATAGAGCATAAGCAGCTTGCGCGTAATGGACTGTTGAATATCGTCGCGCTCGAAGGTCGACAGTCGCGTCAGGCGACTGACCTGTAGGCGATGCAGGTGGATATAGGGCATCTGCTGATCGAACTCGCGCAGGTCGCCCTTCATCATGATCGGCAGAAAGATATCGCCGGCCTTCTTCTGGTTGCTGATGATCTGCGCCAACGCCGGCTTGAACGGCATGGTTTTCGGCGCCGGGCCGCCTTCCTTGATCATCGTGGTCAGCAGCAAGCCTGGCTTGCGCAGAACTACGCCGGGGAGCACGCACAATCCGGTTTTGCGTACGGCATGCGACTCGATGCCATGCAGGGTGTCGTGGAAGGCGTAGGGGTTGGGCAGCACCACCATCTTGCGGCCCATATCGCTGGGGAAGTGCAGGTCGTAGTTGGTGTACAACTGGCGCGTTGACTCCGAGTAGACGCACAGGCGGTTCTCGAACAGCTTGATAAAACGTTCCGCCAGCTCGCGGCGGGCGATGCTGTCCAGATCCCAGATCAGGTCCTGGTTCTGCGGTTTGCTCAGGTCAACTTCCTGGTGTTCCATATCGCTCATTGCGTTCTCATACCCTGAACTGCCCAAGCAGCCGGTTTAGCTGCTCGGCCAACTGACCTAGGTGTTGCCCGGCATCACTGGATTGTTGCGCCGCCAGGGCGTTGTTATGGGCCAGGCTGGCTGCCTGGGTGACGTTCTGGTTGATGTCTTCGACCACGTGCGATTGTTGCAGTGTCGCGCTGGCGATGGAAGCGTTCAAGCCGGTGAGATTGCGCAGCCCGCTGGCGATCAGCGTCAGGCTGGCGCCGGCCTGGCTGGCTTGTTCGATGGTCAGCTGCGAGGCCTTGCTGCTGTCGTTGATAACCTTGACCGCGGCTTCCGAGTTGCCTTGCAGGCGCTCAATCATCACCTGGATTTCCGCCGTGGATTTTTGCGTGCGCTGCGCCAGCAGGCGCACCTCATCGGCCACTACGGCAAAGCCACGGCCTTGCTCACCGGCGCGGGCGGCTTCGATGGCGGCATTAAGCGCGAGCAGGTTGGTCTGTTCGGCAATCGAGCGGATCACCTCCAGTACGCTGCCGATCTGCGTGCTTTCCTGGGCCAGGGCCTGAATCACCGCCACGGCCTGGTCGATGGTGCCGGACAGTTCGTTGATCTGCCGCAGGCTCGCGTCAATGCTCTGCTGGCCTTGCAGGGCTTGTTCTTCGGCTGCGTGGACTTCGGATGAGGCATGCTCGGCGTTTTTCGCCACATCCTGCACGCCGTACGTCACTTGATTGATTGCCGTGGCGACCAACTCCATTTGCTGCGACTGCTGTTCGCTGTGCTGCTGGGCCTGGCCGGAAACTTGGCCGAGGTTACGCGCGGCGGCATCGAGCTGGCCAGCAGAGTCGAGGGACTGCTTGATCACCAGGCGCAGCTTGTCGGTAAAGGCATTGAAGTGGCGGGACAGAGCGGACAGTTCATCGTTGCCGTGGGTATCGAGGTTGCGTGTCAGGTCGCCATCGCCGCTGGCGATATTGGCCATGGCGCTGACGGCGTGCTGCAGGGGCTGGGTGATACTGCGTACGATCAACACAATCAGCAGGGCCACCAGTGCGGCAATCGCCAGACCGACCGCCATGGCTTTCAGCGCCTGGGCCCGAAATTCGGCCTGCACATCATCGACGTAGACGCCCGAACCGATGATCCAACCCCAGGGCTGGAACAGTTGCACATAAGACACCTTGGGCACGGGGTCGCTGGCGCCTGGTTTTGGCCAGCGGTAATCGACCTGGCCGGCGCCCTGGCTTTTGCTGATAGCGACCATCTCATTGAACAGCGCTTTGCCATCAGGGTCCTTGAAGCCCGAGAGGTTCTGGCCCTCCAGTTTGGGGTTGGTCGGGTGCATGACCATCATCGGGGTCTGGTCATTGATCCAGAAATATTCCTGGCCGGCGTAGCGCAGGCCACGGATGGTTTCCATCGCCTGTTTCTGCGCATCCTCGCGGGGCATGCTGCCGGCGGCTTCCTGGGCGTGATAGTGCTGCAGAATGCCGGCTGCACTCTGTACCACGTGCTGGGTTTTCTCGGCTTTGGCGGCGTACAAATCGGCGTGGATCTGCTTGAGCAGCAATGCGCCCTGAATAATCAGCATGACAATGGCGACTGCCAGGATCAGCCAGAGGCGACGGTTAATGGGCAGGCTGCGCAGGCTATTCATGAAGATGTTCTCCCTTGTTGTTTTACGCCTCTTATAGATCAAGAGCGTTTATTGGCTACGTTAGACCTTAGGCCAGTTGGCAGATAAGCAAAGTGTAGAGGGCTATCCGGTGGGGCTCTCTGTGCGGTGAATAGGGAGCAGGTGCTGCGCGGCATGCGCTTAATGACCAGGTTCTCTGCTAGGATCTGCACCGTTGAGGTTAAGTGTGTGATTTGATTATTTATTTTTTTCGGCCGGAACTCTTTGTAAGTAAATCGGTCGGACGCCCTCACGAGTTCATCATCATGTTTTTGCGGTTCGTGCCGGATAACGCACGTATTTAGGAGTGGGGATGGATCTTTGGGTTGCTGTTCAGGCGCTGATTCTGGGTATTGTGGAGGGCGTTACCGAGTTTCTGCCGATTTCCAGCACTGGGCACCAGATCATCGTCGCCGACCTGATTGGTTTTGGCGGCGAGCGGGCGATGGCCTTCAATATCATCATCCAGTTGGGGGCGATTCTCGCGGTGGTCTGGGAGTACCGGCGCAAGATTCGCGACATCCTTGTCGGCCTGGCCAAAGAGCCTCAAGCACAACGCTTTACCGCCAATCTGTTGATCGCCTTTCTGCCGGCCGTGGCGTTGGGTGTGCTGTTTGCCGATCTTATCCACCATTACCTGTTCAACCCGATCACCGTGGCCCTGGCGCTGGTGGTGGGCGGTGTGATCATGCTCTGGGCCGAGCGGCGCACCCACCTGGTACATGCCGAGAGCGTGGATGACATGACCTGGAAGGATGCGCTGAAAATCGGTTTCGCCCAGTGCTTGGCGATGATTCCAGGTACTTCGCGCTCCGGCGCGACGATTATCGGCGGCCTGCTGTTTGGCCTGTCGCGCAAGGCCGCCACCGAGTTTTCCTTCTTTCTGGCGATGCCGACCATGGTCGGTGCCGCGGTGTACTCCGGCTACAAGTACCGCGATCTGTTCCGCCCGGATGATCTGCCGGTGTTTGCCATTGGTTTTGTCACCTCGTTTATCTTCGCCATGATCGCGGTACGGGCGCTGCTCAGCTTTATCGGCAAGCACAGCTATGCGGCGTTTGCCTGGTACCGCATCGGTTTCGGCTTGCTGATTCTGGCGACCTGGCAGCTGCAGTGGATTGACTGGAGCACGGCGCAGCCGTGATTGCTGTATTCGGCAGATGGATTAAAGGCGCACCCCAGGGTGCGCCTTTGTCATAGTGCGCTCGGTTAAATGGAGGCGCCTATGCATCAGCTTGAACAGCACATCCTTCAGGTCAACGGCATTGACCTGAGCCTATACAGCGCTGGTCCTGCGACGGGGCGGCCGGTTTGGTTGCTGCACGGCTTTCCCGAATGCTGGCATTCCTGGCGCCAGCAGATCGCACCTTTGACCGCTGCCGGTTATCGCGTGCTGATCCCGGAAATGCGCGGCTATGGCCAGAGCAGCGCGCCGCGTGATCCCGCTGCCTATGACCTGCTGACCGTCTGCGCCGATATCCAGGCCGCGATGGATCAACTCGGCCAGCAGCAGGTCTGTGTGGTCGGCCACGATTGGGGGGCGCCGATTGCCTGGCACTTGGGTTTGCTTGAGCCTGAGCGGGTGAGGGCGGTGGTGGGGATGGCGGTGCCGTTTGGCGGGCGACCCAGGCAGCCGGCCATCGAGATCATGCGCCAGCTGTATGCCGGACGCTTTCACTACATCCTGCATTTCCAGCAGCCTGGCGTGGCCGAGGCGGAGATGGATGCCGACATCCCGCGCACACTGCGCATGATGATGCACAACACCTCGGCCGCCGTGCCTAAGGATCACTTTCTGCAGGAGAAACCCGCCGGTGCTGGATTGTTCGATGGCGTGCAAGACCCCGGCACGCTGCCGGCCTGGTGCGGCAGCGCAGCCTTCGAGCATTACCTGAAAACCTTCGAGGGCCGCGGTTTCTACGGCGCGCTGAACTGGTATCGCAATTTCGAGCGTAACTGGCAGCGCACCGAGGCCCTGGCTGATCGGCAGATCGAACAGCCGGCGCTGTTTCTGCTCGGTGATAAGGACCCAGTCGGCACCCTTGAGGCTTACACCCTCAAGCAGATGCCCAAACGTGTGCACCAGCTGGAGCAGCATGTGCTGCAGGACTGCGGGCACTGGATTCAGAACGAGCAGGCCGAGCAGGTTAATCAGTTGCTGCTGTCCTTTCTCGCTCGACATTTTCCCCGTTAAACCACAGGCACCACCCGTGCCGCATGGCTAGATCGGCTGATCCCAACGGCTAAAGGCATCACTCAGGTGTTCGATCCACGCCCGCACGGCCGGCAACATGCCGCGCCTGTGGGTGTACACCGCTTGCAGATTAGCGGCGGGCAGCGCCCAGTCCGGTAGCAGGCGGATCAGTCGGCCATCGGCCAGTTCATCCAGGCACAAGGGTGCGGGGAGCATGGTAAATCCCAGGCCGGCCATGGCGGCGTGTTTGCGTACGTTGAAGTCCTCGATGGCCAGGCGCGCTTCCAGCACCACTTCCTGTACGCGCCCGTTGTCATGTTGCAAACGCAGGTGAATCCTGCGATCCGCCTCCAGGGCACCTAACGCCGGCAGCGCCGAAAGATCGCCGGGCGTACTGACCTGGGCGTGCTGCAGTAAGGCCGGTGCGGCGACTATAAAGGCTTGTGCCGGCCGCAAGCGGCGGGTGATCAGCGATGGGTCTTCATCCTCGGCGCTGCGCACACGCAAGGCGACGTCTACGCCTTCGTTGAGCAGGTCGATGCGCCGGTTGGTTTGAATCAGTTCCAGCTGCACCTTGGGGTAGGCCGCGAGAAAACTCACCACCAGTTCAGGCAGCAGGGCGATGCCGCCGGGCGCGCTGACCCGTAGGCGGCCGCGCGGTTCGCTGGTCAGGCTGGCCACGGTTTCCTCGGCTTGCTCGGCCTCCTGCAGCATGGCTTGGCAATGGCGCAGGTAACGCTCGCCAATATCGGTCAGCGCCAGTTTGCGTGTGGTGCGTTGCAGCAGGCGTGCGCCGAGGCGGTTTTCCAGCTCGGCAATGCGCCGCGAAAGCCGTGACTTGGGAATACCAAGGGTGCGCCCGGCTGCGGCAAAACCACCGGCTTCCACCACCTTGGCGAAGTAGAACAGGTCATTGAGGTCGTGCATGGTTTATCGTCCTATCAGTGGGACGAACTATCGCATTTGCGTGGGCTAATCGGCTATTGCTTTCATCGATAGTATCTCCAGCATCTTGATCGCCGTGGGGCGATCTCAATTTGGAGATTGTCATGAAACTACTGCACCTCGATTCCAGTATCCTCGGCGACTCATCCGCTTCCCGCCAACTCAGCCGCGCCGTGGTCGACGCCTGGCTCGCTGCTGAGCCTGAAGCGCAGGTGAGCTATCGCGATCTGGCCAGCGACGCGCTGAGCCATCTGTCCGCTGCCAGCCTGGTGGCCGGCGGTACTCCAACCGAACTGCGCAATGCGGCGCAGCAGCATGAAGTTGCGCTGGCTGAAAGCACCCTTAACGAGTTTCTCGCCGCCGATGCCATCGTAATTGGCGCGCCGATGTACAACTTCACCGTGCCGACCCAGCTCAAGGCCTGGATCGACCGCGTGGCTGTCGCCGGCAAGACGTTTGCCTACGACGAGAACGGCCCCAAGGGCCTGGCGGGCGGCAAGAAGGTGGTGATCGTTTCCACCGCAGGTGGTATTCACGCTGGCCAGCCAAGTGGCCAGGCGCATGAAGAGTATCTGCAGCTGGTGCTGCGCTTCCTCGGCATTACTGACATCGAAATCGTCCGCGCTGAAGGCCTGGCCTACGGTGAAGAGCCTCGCGCCAATGCCCTCACGGCGGCGCAGGCGAAGATTGCGGAGTTGTTCGCCACTGCGTGATAACGCGCAGCAACAAAAAGCCCGCTTTATAGCGGGCTTTTTGTTGGTCGGTGGTACCTGCCGGTTTAGACGATCACGCCCTGGCTGCGCAGGTAGTCGTCGTAGGTACCGCTGAAGTCGGTGATGCCGTTGGCTGACAGCTCGATGATGCGGGTAGCCAGGGAACCGACGAACTCACGGTCATGGCTGACGAAGATCAGCGTGCCCGGGTAGTTTTCCAGCGCCAGGTTCAGCGCTTCGATGGACTCCATGTCCAAGTGGTTGGTCGGTTCGTCCATGATCAGCACGTTCGGCTTTTGCAAAATCAGCTTGCCGAACAGCATGCGGCCTTGCTCACCACCGGAGATGACTTTGACCGACTTGAGGATCTCGTCGTTGCTGAACAGCATGCGGCCCAGGGTGCCGCGAATCATCTGCTCGCCGGTGGTCCACTGGCCCATCCAGTCGAACAGGCTGACGTCATCTTCGAAGTCGTGGGCGTGATCCTGGGCGTAGTAGCCGAGCTCGGCGCTGTCGGTCCATTTCACATGGCCGGCATCCGGGGTCAGTTCGCCGACCAGGGTGCGCAGCAGGGTGGTTTTACCGATCCCGTTCGGGCCGATAATCGCCACGCGCTCGCCGGCTTCAACCTGGAAGCTGAAGTTCTTGAACAGCGTCTTGCCGTCGAACCCCTTGGCCATTTTGTCGATCATCACGGCCTGTCGGTGCAGCTTTTTGTTCTGTTCAAAACGAATAAACGGGCTGACTCGGCTGGATGGCTTGACCTCGGCAAGTTGGATCTTGTCGATCTGCTTGGCGCGCGACGATGCCTGCTTGGATTTCGAGGCGTTGGCCGAGAAGCGGCTAACAAAGCTTTGCAGCTCGTTGATTTGCGCTTTCTTCTTGGCGTTATCCGACAGCAGTTGCTCGCGCGACTGGGTCGCGGCGGTCATGTACTCGTCGTAGTTGCCCGGGAACAGGCGCAGCTCGCCGTAATCCAGGTCAGCCATGTGGGTGCAGACCGAGTTCAGAAAGTGACGGTCGTGAGAAATGATGATCATGGTGCTGTTGCGCTGGGTGAGGATGTTTTCCAGCCAGCGGATGGTGTTGATGTCCAGGTGGTTGGTCGGTTCGTCCAGCAGCAACACTTCCGGGTCGGAGAACAGCGCCTGCGCCAGCAATACGCGCAGTTTCCAGCCCGGCGCGACTTCGCTCATTGGGCCGAAGTGCTGCTCCAACGGAATGCCCAGGCCGAGCAGCAACTCACCAGCGCGGGATTCGGCGGTGTAGCCGTCCATCTCAGCGAACTCACCTTCGAGCTCGCCGACCTTCATGCCATCTTCTTCGCTCATTTCCGCCAGGGAGTAGATGCGGTCGCGTTCGGCTTTGACCTTCCACAGCTCTTCGTGACCCATGATCACGGTATCGATCACGCTGAATTCTTCGTAGGCGAACTGATCCTGACGCAGCTTACCCAGGCGCACGTTCGGCTCCAGCATTACCTGGCCACCGCTCGATTCCAGGTCGCCGCCGAGAATCTTCATAAAGGTCGACTTGCCGCAGCCGTTGGCCCCGATCAGGCCGTAGCGGTTGCCGCCGCCAAACTTGACGGAAACGTTCTCGAACAGGGGCTTGGCCCCGAATTGCATGGTGATGTTAGCGGTGGAGATCACGAATCTTGGTCCAGATAAACGGGCGCACGGGCGCGAAAGGGGCGCGATTGTAGCGGTTTACGACCACAAAGGGCAGCAGATGGGACAGGCGGGGTTTCTATTCAAGGGGTTTAGCTGTGAGCAATGCTGCGGTAATCCCGCCTAGATGCGGTTGTAACCTGGCTATTTGATCTTGGCGTTAGTTTCGTATACGTTACATTTAATGATAAAGGTTATGTATTCGTGACATGGACTATCTTCTTCTTACACAGCGTTTAGGCCAGCAGATCCGCGCGCGGAGGCTTAACCGTGGGCTGACTCAAGCCGGGCTGGCGGATATTGCCGGGCTTACGCGGCAAAAAGTCATTGCCGTGGAAAAGGGCAGTATTTCAGTGGGCATGACGGCCTATGCCCGCGTGCTGGGTGCCCTCGGCTGTGAGCTGTCGGTTGTGCCCGCCAGCATGCCGACGCTGGAGGAAGTGCAGGGGGTGTTTGAATGAGCGCGCTATTGCAGGTCAGCACGCCGGCAGGCGATAGCGGACGAATCTTCACCAGTGCCGAGGATTATATTTTCCGCTATGCCGACCAGGCGAGTGCCGGTGCCGCGATCAGCCTGCTGATGCCTGTACGCATGGATGAGTATCGCCGGCGCGAGCTGCACCCGATTTTCCAGATGAATCTTCCCGAAGGCTACGTGCTGGAACAGCTGCGTAACCGTCTGGCCAAGACCGTTAATGTTGACCCCATGCTGCTGCTGGCGCTCTCAGGCAGCAGTTCACCTATTGGTCGGGTCTTTGTGAGTTCTCAGGCCGTAGATGCGTTGTTGATGCGCCAGCAGTTTCCCGGTGAACGCCTCGAGGAAATCCTCACCTGGGATGGCGCCGAGGATATTTTTGTCGATCTGGTCGACCGCTACATTCTGCGTGCGGGTATTTCTGGGGTTCAGCCCAAGGTTCTGGTGCCGGAACAGGCGGAGTCTGTGCCGCATAAATTCACGGCAAAAACCTCTGACTTGATCATCAAGAGCGGCCGCGATGAATTTCCGGGCCTGGCGATCAATGAATTTCTCTGTATGTCGATTGCCCAAGAGGCCGGCATTCCCACCCCGGAGTTCTACCTGTCAGATAACGCTAGGCTGTTTGTCATGCGCCGCTTTGACCGTGATGAGCAGCACAACCCTATCGGTTTTGAAGATATGGCCGCGCTGATGGGGCTGTCTGCCGAGCAGAAGTACAGCAAGAGCTACGCCGCCATCGCCAAGGCCATCCGCCTGTATTGCCCGACTGAGCACCTGCGCAGTTCGCTTGACCAGCTGTTCGACAGCGTGGCGCTGAGCTGCATCGTCGGCAATGGTGATGCGCACCTGAAGAACTTCGGCTTGCTCTATTGCGACCCAGTGCAGCGTGATGCGCGCTTGGCCCCGGCCTATGACATCGTCAATACCACCGCCTATATCCCGGACGATGTGCTGGCGTTGGATCTGCTCGGTAACAAGTCGCTGTTCGCTTCACGGCAAGGGCTGTTGGAGTTCGCCAAAACCTGTGATGTCGACCAGCCCAAGGCACGCATTCTGCGTTTGTTAGCCGCTCATGAAAGGGTGCTCGCGCGCTTTCCCGAACTCTGCGAGCAAGCACCTCAGGTGGCCGCAGCCATCCGGGCAAGCGCTCAGCCGTTTAGCCAGAGCTTTGGCTGAAACGTTCAGAGCAGATGACGGGGAGTGGGTCGCTCGGGTATGCCCTGGCTGCCAAACAGGCCCCGTCACGAACGGCGGCTTTTTACCGCCGCCTTCGGCCTATCAGTAGTGCAGCTTGCTGCTCCAGTCCGAGTAATGCGCCGGGCGTTTTAGGTGCACGCGGAACTGTTCGGCATTGGCGGGTGAGCTGCTCCACAGGTACAGGTGCTCTTTCCAGCTGCCGGACGCCCAGTTCTGCAGGTAGTAGTCAGTGCCGCGCACCGTGTCGCGGTCGCGCAGGCGAATGCTGTCGCCATCCTTGAGGCAGCCGTTGTTGTTGGGCAGCTCGATGCGTAGCTGGTTGGATGAATCGCCTGCCTTCATGTAATAGGCGTAGTTACCGCCGCCACCGCCCAGCCACCAGTTGAGCCAATGGCCGGGATGGCGACGTGATTCCACCTCGATATAGTCGCCACTGCGGATGCAGAAACTCTCCGGGTGATACCAGTTGCGCAGGCTGAACAGGCTTTCTGGCTCCAGCCCGCTGCCGTTGATTTTCACCCAGTCGTTGGCCTTGCTGCTGCCGGCGCGCAGGGTTTTGCCGGTGGTGGTGCTTTGCAAGACCACTTCGCCATAGAGGTTTTGTTGCGGTTTGCTGGCGCGGGTTGGCGTCGTGCTGTCGGCGCGAGTAAAGCCGGCCACTGGCGAGTGGTCGGAGTAGTCCTGAAATTGCCAGGTCGCGCCCGCCAGGTTGACCGTCCAGCGTGGCGCTGGGGTATCCAGGGCCTGGTTGTGCCAGAACGGCAGTTGTCGGTGGTTGCGCGAAACGAAGATGTAATCCAGGTATTCCGGGGCATGGTTGGGGTATTGGTAGTTGGCGATGCCGTTGCGCAGGGTATCAAAGGTGGTGTCGCTGCCGGCATAGCTGTCGGGTGCGTTGACCTGCAGGCGGGTGAGCATGTCGTGGTACTCGCTGCTGCCTTTGATTACGTTGAAGTCACCGCCAATAAACACCAGCTGATCGAGGGCAATGCCGCGGGCGCTGATGAAGTTCTGCAGTTCATCGAACTGGCTGGCCCGTACCGCCGTGCCTTTGCCATCCGGGCAACCGGTGTCCGCTGCCTGCGCATGGGTGCCGATGATATGCACGGCCTGGCCATTGCGATTGAGTTTGACGTAGACGAAGCCCTTGTTGGACAGGTAGTCCGCGCCGCAACCCTGGCTGTAGACATATTGCACGCGTTGTTCGATTGGCCAGCGGCTGACGATGGCTACGCCACCGTCTTCCGGCGTGGTATCCGAATAGGCGCCCAGCGTGGCATCCCAGCCCGTGCGGCTACGGCCGAGCACGGGCGTCTGAAACGGGTATTGGCTTTGCAAACCATTGAGCAGAATGGCCGACGCTGGGTTGTCGAACAGCTCGTTGAGAATCACCGCATCCTGGCCCTTGATATACGCCGCCTCAGCGATCAACGCCGCACGCTGCTGTTGGCCCCAGCCGGGTTTGATGCTGCTGGGCAGCAGGAACACGTTATGTGCCAGCAGTTTGAACTGCTCATCCGGGTTTGCCTGGGCAAAGGTCGGGGCGGATAGGGCAAGCGTACTGAAACACAGCAGTGGCAACAGACAGCGATGCATAGGGTGGCCTCCGGGTAGGGGAATGGCCAGTCTTCCAGTCACCGTTAACCGCGAGAATGATCGAAAGGTGGGTGGGCTAGACCAGCGCCAGCGCAGTCTGCTTGGCGAGAGTTACATCGGCATGACGCGGCTGTTACGAATCCGCTGCTGGTGGGTCGAGCAACAGGGCCAGCTTTAGGCGTTTGGGTAATTTGCCTACCACCAGCTGATGGGAGCGGGTCAGCAGTGCTTGCAGCTCGCCATCGTTCAGTGGGTAGGGCGCGGCCATGCTGATCCAGCGTGCGCGGGCCAGATAAGGCGCAGGGCGGATACCCGGGCGGTCGCAATAGCCGAGAAACAGGTCGGCATCGACCTTAAAGGCCAAGCCGTCATGGCTACCCAGGTGGAATAGGGCGAACATCTTGCTCTCGGCCACCGAAAACACCCGCACACCGCCCCATTTGATGTCCTCACGGGCACCCGGCAGGCTCAGGCAGAAAGCAGCAACGTGTTCGGGCGTCATAGCGGAATCACTCGCGGTAGAAAACCTGCACCAGATGATAGCCAAACTGGCTTTTCACCGGCCCGTGGACTTCACGTACCGGCTTCTTGAATATCACCTGATCAATCGCCCGCACCATCTGTCCTGGGCGCACTTCACCCAGGTCGCCGCCTTTCTTGCCGGAGGGGCAGGTGGAGTATTTGCGCGCCAGCACGTCAAACGCCTCGCCGGCGGCAATACGCTTTTTCAGTGCGGCGGCTTCTGCTTCGGTTTTCACCAGAATATGGCGGGCCATTGCCTTTGGCATGACGGGCTCCTCGGAATTCAATTGGCATATTGTGCCAGTATTTTCAGCCGCTTAGCGCTTGAGCCGGGCACGCGCCGATTTTCTCGGGAGCGATGCGTAATCTTGGCCTAACGTAATAAATCCAACTCGCGGGAAATCTCGTTATGGACCTCAACGCCATGCTGAAAATCCTGTCCAGCCAGGACGGGTCCGACCTTTATCTTTCCACTGGTGCGCCGCCCTGCGCCAAGTTCAATGGCGTGCTCAAGGCGCTCAGCGCCGAGCCGCTCAAGGCCGGCGAGGTGGCAGCCATTGCTGATTCGGTGATGGATAGCGCGCAGCGTGAGGAATTCGAGCGTGAGCTGGAGATGAACCTGGCGATTTCCATTCCCAGCGTTGGCCGTTTTCGCATCAATATCTTCAAGCAGCGCAACGAGGTGTCGATTGTCGCGCGCAATATCAAGATGGAAATTCCCAAATTCGAAGACCTCAAGCTGCCGGAAGTGCTGCTCAAAACGGTGATGGAGAAGCGCGGCCTGGTGCTATTTGTTGGCGGCACCGGTTCGGGCAAATCGACCTCGCTGGCGGCGCTGATCGACTACCGCAACCGTAACAGCGGCGGCCATATCATCACCATCGAGGACCCGGTGGAGTACGTGCACAAGCACAAAAAGTCGATCATCAATCAGCGTGAGGTGGGGGTGGATACCCGCAGCTTCCACGCCGCACTGAAGAACACCCTGCGCCAGGCGCCGGACGTAATCCTGATCGGCGAAATCCGCGACCGCGAAACCATGGAGCATGCCTTGGCCTTTGCCGACACCGGCCACCTGGCAATCTCTACGCTGCACGCCAACAACGCCAACCAGGCGCTGGACCGCATCATCAACTTCTTCCCGGAAGACCGCCGCCCGCAGTTGCTCAATGACCTGGGCAACAACCTCAAGGCGTTCGTCTCCCAGCGCCTGGTCAAGACCATCGACGGCAAGCGCCGGGCGGCGGTGGAGGTGCTGCTGGGCACGCCGACCATTCGTGATTTGATCAAGCGTAATGAGTTTTCCGAGATCAAGGAGATCATGGAAAAGTCGAAAAACCTTGGTATGCAGACCTTCGATCAGGCGCTGATCGACCTGGTCAACGATGGCTCGATTGATGAAGAAGAAGCGGTGAAAAACGCTGACTCGGCGAACAACGTACGCCTCAAGCTCAAACTCTATCGCGACAACCCAGGCACCTCAGCACCTGCCGCTGCGCCCGCGCCAGCGGCCGCCGCACCGACACCTGCTGCACCTGCGGCGCCCGCTACTTCGGCGGGAGAGTGGGGGCTGGAGTTGAAGCTGGAAGATATTGAAGAAGAACAGCTGCCTGAGGACCCTGGGCGCAAAGGTATTTGAACACCGGCGCCAATAGAGCGGCTTACCGCTAGCGTTGTTCGGGGCGGTAGGCGTCCTGAATACGCTGGATCATGCCTTCGGCGCGTAGCGCTTCAACGGCCTTGCGCAGATCTTCCTGCAACTGCGCATCGCAGTCTTTCGAGCAGGCCAGGTACATATCGGTACTGGCCAGCACGGGGCTCATCTGCAGTTTGTTGTTGCTTTGCGGCCATAGATACAACCCTTCCGGCACCCCGGTAAACCAGGCATCGACGCGCCCCAGCTCGAGCATGCGCGCAGGGTTATCGCCAAGCTTAAGGCTGACAATCTGCGTTTCGCTAAAGCCTTCGCGCTTGAGGATTTCCATCTGTGCTGTGCCATGACCGACGGCAATACGCCGGTAACGCTGACGCGCCTCGGCAAAGTCAGCCACCGGCGCATCGAGGCTGAAAAAGGCGCGTTCAAGTGGCGAAATGGCTGCAATCCAGGTGTACAGCGCTTCGCGCTCTGGAGTACGCGAGAGCGGGATGATCAGCAGATTCTGCCCGCGACTGACCCGCTGCTGCGCGCGGGCCCAGGGGGTTACATGGATATGGCTGAGGTAGCCCGCGCGGGCAATCGCGGCCAATGCCACATCGCCGACCATGCCGTAGCCGCCCTGAAAGCTGACAAAGGTCAGCGGCGGCGCGTCCGGCATATGCAGCTCCAGCGGTTCCTGTGCTGTTGCGCTTAGGCTCAGCGAGGTCAGCAGTACAGCGAGACAGATCCAGCGCACAGCCACGGCAGCACTCCAACAACGACTGGCTTGGAGTATAAGCACTGCGCGCCGGGCTCGGCTGGAGTTTTGGTACTTCAGTCCCGTAGTTCTGCCAGGTCGCGGTACAGCTCCAGCGCCTGCGGATTGGCCAGGGCATCGGTGTTTTTTACTGGTTTGCCGTGCACCACGTTGCGCACCGCCAGTTCGACGATTTTGCCGCTAATGGTGCGCGGGATATCCGCCACGGCAATGATCTTCGCCGGCACATGGCGCGGCGTGGTGTTGGCGCGGATCACCTGACGAATTTGCGTTTGCAGCGCGTCGGTCAGTTCGACGCCCTCGCGCAGGCGAACAAACAGCACCACACGCACATCGTCGTCCCACTCCTGACCGATGGCGATGGACTCCAGTACGGCCTCGACCTTTTCCACCTGGCGATAGATTTCGGCGGTGCCGATGCGTACGCCGCCGGGGTTAAGTACCGCGTCACTGCGGCCATGAATCACCAGGCCGCCGTGGGCGGTGATTTCCGCGTAATCGCCGTGGGCCCAGATACCGGGGAAGGTGTCGAAGTAGGCCGCCTGGAACTTGCTGCCATCGGCATCCTTCCAGAAGCCAATCGGCATCGAGGGGAAATGCTGGGCGCAGACCAGTTCGCCTTTTTCGCCGCTCACTGGTTGGCCGGCGTCATTCCACACCTGCACGTCCATGCCCAAACCCTTGCACTGCAGCTCGCCACGCCACACTGGCAGCACCGGGTTACCGAGGGCAAAGCAGGAAACGATATCGGTGCCGCCGGAGATGGATGACAGGCAGAGATCGGCTTTGATCTCGCGGTAGACGTACTCGAAGCTCTCGTGAGACAGCGGTGAGCCGGTCGACAGAATCGCCTTGAGCCGTTGCAGTTTGTGCGTGCTGCCCGGCTTGGCGCCGGCTTTTTCCAGTGCCGCGAGGAATTTGGCGCTGGTACCGAAGATGCTGATGTTTTCCGCATCGATCAGATCGATCAGGCGCTCGGCACCGGGATGGAAGGGCGAACCGTCAAATAGCACCAGGGTCGCGCCCAGGGCCAGGCCGGAGACCAGCCAGTTCCACATCATCCAACCGCAGGTGGTGTAGTAGAACAGCGTGTCGCAGGCCATCAGGTCGGTATGCAGGCCGAGTTCCTTCACATGCTGCAGCAGGGTGCCGCCAGTGCCGTGGACGATGCACTTGGGCACGCCGGTGGTGCCGCTGGAGTAGAGGATATACAGCGGGTGATCGAACGGTACCTGAGTGAACTCGGGTTCGCCGCCAGCCTGGTAGAAGTCTTGCCACAGCGCGACCTTGGCCGCTGAGTGGAAGTCGGCGGCGTTGGCCTGGGTATTGGAGTAGGGCACCACAATCAGCTGCGCAAGCGAGGGCAGGCGTTCGAGGATTTCATTGAGCTTGCTGGTCAGGTCGAGGTTCTTGCCTGCGTAGCGGTAACCGGCGGCGGCGATCAGCACCTTGGGCTCGATCTGGCCGAAGCGGTCGACCACGCCCTGGGTGCCGAAGTCCGGCGAACAGCTCGACCAGGTCGCACCGAGACTACTGGCCGCCAGCATGCCGACCAGGGTTTGCCAGGTGTTGGGCATAAAGGCGGCAACGCGGTCGCCACTACCGACGCCGGCAGCACGCAGGCTGCGTTGCAAACCCGCGACATGAGCGGCCAGCTCGGCGTAACTCAGCTGTTCGCGCGAACCGTCCTCGCCAATGGCGACCAGGGCCGGGTGGTTATCGCGGCGGCGCAGCAGGTGTTCGGCAAAGTTCAGCGTCGCGCCAGGAAACCAGTGAGCGCTGGGCATGGCGCTGCGTTCCTGCAGCACTGCCGTGGGCTGGGTGCTAAAACGGATGTCGAAGAACTCGATAACGGCCTGCCAGAAGGCTTCGCGCTGCGTCACGCTCCAGCTGTGCAGGGATGGATAGTCGGCCAGTTGCAGGCTGTGGCGCTGATTGACGAAGTGGCGGAAGCTGTCCATCCGCGTCGCCGCGATACGTTCGGCAGAAGGCGTCCACAAAGGCTGTTGCATGTTGGTTCCTCGAACTCTTGTTATGCCTGCGCAATGCGGGCTTATTGCTGCAAGCCTACTGGCTGGCGGATGGCTTGCGTCGAGCTGCGCGGGGCTGATCCTGATCGGCAGCCGCCGCGCCTGTAGCCACTGTGCAACGCTCCCAGGCAACCTGCAGCGAACCTGATGGGGGCGCTTTACAGTACGTAAATAAAACCTTACAGCCGACGTGGCCCGGATAAGCCCTGGCGCAATCCGAGGCTTATCCGGAGATGCTTCCCGGATTGCGCCGCGTGCCGCGGCTTATCCGGGCTACGCCGTCTACCAATCAGGCGTTGGCCAGTTTGGCCCGCGCCACCCGCGAGCCATTGGGTTTATCCAGTACTGTGCAAATCCGCTGGCCGGCGGCGATCAAGCGGCCCATATCAATACCGGTTTCGATGCCCAGACCCTCAAGCAGGTACAGCACATCTTCACTGGCGACATTGCCGGTGGCGCCCTTGGCGTAAGGGCAACCACCCAGCCCCGCGACTGAACTGTCGAATACGCTGATGCCTTCCAAGAGGCTGGCGTAGATATTGGCCAAAGCTTGGCCGTAGGTATCGTGGAAATGCCCGGCCAACAGATTACGTGGCACCTCGCGGCCGACCACGTTGAACAGGTGACGGGTTGCCCCAGCGGTGCCGGCCCCGATGGTGTCGCCTAGGGAAACCTCATAGCAGCCCATGGCATATAGCTCACGGGCCACGCTGGCGACTTGCTCGGGTGGCACGCTGCCGTCATACGGGCAGCCC
Source organism: Pseudomonas sp. (assembly GCF_030684895.1). Taxonomy (GTDB): domain Bacteria; phylum Pseudomonadota; class Gammaproteobacteria; order Pseudomonadales; family Pseudomonadaceae; genus Aquipseudomonas. Next base: position 34,203 of record NZ_JAUXXP010000085.1, read on the forward strand.
AACACGCAGGACACATAACCGCGCACGCGAATGCCATGCTGCTTGGCGGCGTCCATTACCGGGACAAAACGCTCAAGGCTTTCGCTGATCGAGCAGTTGATATTTTTCTGCGAGAAGGCTTCCGAAGCCGCAGCAAATACCGCCACTTCCTTGACTCCTGCTTCTAGAGCGCCCTCAAAACCTTTCAGGTTGGGTGCCAGCGCGGCGTAGACGATGCCTGGCAACTGCTGAATCTGCGCAAACACCTCGGCGCTGCCCGCCATCTGCGGCACCCACTTGGGCGAAACGAAGCTGCCCACCTCGATATAGCCCAGGCCTGCGGCAGACAGGTCATCGACCAGGCGCACCTTGTCGGCCACGCTGATCGGCTGTTTCTCATTCTGCAAACCGTCGCGCGGGCCGACTTCGACCAGGCGCACTTGTTTGGGTAGGTTCATCGTTGCCTCGTTGTTTATTTCGATGGGGCGCGCGCTTAGGTGAATTACTGCGTTGTAGGAGGCGCTTTAGCGGCGAGCTTT